>NZ_JWLD01000051.1 GCF_000813725.1 Leisingera sp. ANG-Vp | reverse complement strand
GGTACCAGGGGTTCCGGCGGCACAAAGGGCTGCGGCACCAAAGGCCATCACGGCAATAAGCACTGGTGGTACCGGGAAGAGGATGACTGGAACGACGGATCCGGCGGAACACGCGGATCGGGAGGTTCGGGCGGCACACGCGGCTCTGGCGGCTCCGGCGGCACCCATGGATGCGGCACCGGCACCCGGGGGTCCGGTACTGGCGGCTCGGGCACTGGGGGTACCAAAGGAAGCGGCGGCACCAAAGGCTCCGGCGGCTCTGGCGGAACGAAAGGCACCGGCGGAACCAAGGGAACTGGTGACGGCGGCGGCGGTTCCGGCGGCGACAAGACTTCGGTCCTCTTCGAGATCGGCGGCAATGGCGACCCGAGTGTGACTGTTGAAGTGCTGCAAACCCCGGAGAACCAGCTGTTTGTCAAACTGGCGCCGACGTCCTTTGACGGTGAGGTTGCGGATATCGACGGGGTGTTCTTCAACTTCGCAAATGAAGCCAAGCTCAACGGGCTGAACTTCTTCCCGGATGAGAACGCGCTGCCGGTGACCGGCCATGAGGCCAACGCCAATGCGGTCAATGCGCTGAACAACGGCCCTGCCGTGCCAGGCAATTTCGATGCGAAAGTGCAATTCGGCCAGGTGCCGGACAGCACTGACGGCACGGTCACCAACGCCAACTTTACCCTGTGGTCTGACTCGGGGCTGTCGCTTGAGGATATCGACCTCAGCAGCATGTCGCTGGTGGTGAGCAACCCGGACGGCTCGCAGCAGGTGCTGGAGGGCGGCTATGATCCTGCCGCAGCGGCCAGCACCGGCACTGGCTATGCAAATGGCGGGGTGACCGGGGACGGGCTCAGCAACTGGTATGACGCCAATCTGGCGGGCCAGTTCGGCGGCGGCAGCTCCGAGCCCGGCACCGAGGACATCATGGCGCTGATGAACCAGCCGGTGGGCGGCACCATGCCCGGCACCGGCGCCAGCGGCGGCACTGGTGAGATGTACGACTTCGGCTGATCTGCCCAGCGTTGCACAGACATGAGAGGGCGCCTTCGGGCGCCCTCATCCTACTTTTGCAGCAGGTAGGCTGGAATGTCCTGCCCCGCGTCCTGCAATAGCCAGGCAGCCACCCGCTTGGTGAGCGGGCGCGCCGCCTCCAAATCAATCGCCTGCAGCCCGTGGAACTTGCCCGGCAAGCGCTTGCCGGGCTGGATTTCCTGCAGTTCGCCCGCCGCGATCGCGTCATTGGCAAAAGGATGCGCCACCAGCGCGGCTCCGGCGCCGGTGCAGGCCAGGTCCAGGGCCGCAGCCATCGAGTTCACCTGCAGCACCCGCCCATCCAGCTGCATCTGGCCGCCGGTAGCGGCGCGCCAGGCGGGCCAGGTGCCGCGCGGGCCCGCAGTCTCAATCAGCACGCCGCGGCCCCAGTTCTCCCCGTGCTCTGCCAGGTAGGAGGGCGCGCAGACTGCCTGCAGGCTTTCACGCAACAGGGGCAGGAAGGCGGAACCGGCGGCCTGCTCGTAGGTGAAGACCAGGTCATCACGTGCAGCCCGGCTGCCGCTGGCCTGGTAATCGATGGTAAGGCTGATCTCAGCTTGCGGAATATCCGCCATCAGCCGCCGCAGCCGCGGCATCACCCAGAGGCTGGCAAAAGTGGGAGAGTAGCACCCGATGCTGACCACATTTCGGCGCGAACCGGTGAACAGCCGCGAGGTGGAGACCGACAGCGCCTGCAGCGCGTCCGCCACATGCGGATGGTAGGCCAGGCCCTCGTCCGTCAGCACCACATGGCGGCCGCGGCGCTCGAACAGGGCAGCATCCAGCGCCTGCTCCAGCTTACGGATCTGGATCGAGACCGCGCCCTGGGTCAGCTGCAGTTCCTCGGCCGCTTTGGTGAAGTTCCGATGCCTGGCCGCTGCATCAAAGGCGGCCAGCCACGATAGATTGAGATTCGAGTCGCTCCACACCACGGACTGTCCCATTAAAAACTTCGCATCTGGCAATGAAAATACTCGCGCCAAACCCTGTTTTGACAGGGGGTGCGTGTGAAGCTTTTGTGAATTTTTTGAATATCTTAGCTGCCCTGAAACAGCGCGGCGCCTTGAAAACAAGGGGTTCGGGACACTTCGTGCCGCCCCAGCATTCCAAGCCCCCGTGTCCCGTCACAAATCTGTCACCGCATGCGGCAATTCCGGCGGCAGGCAATCACGCCACCACCTATTCCAGCGGGCCACGCCCCGAGGTAGACCGATGAAAAAGCCGCTTTTGCTTACCGCTGCCATTGCCATGGCAAGCTCTGCCGCCACCGCCGAAACCCTGCGCATCCCGCACGAGCTGGGATTTGGCGGTTCCGAGTCGATGGACCCGATCTCACCGCAGCGCTTCTATGAAGCCATCCAGACAGTCTATTCCCGCCTGGTGCGCCAGGGTGAGGACGGCCGCCCTTCGCCGGATCTGGCGCTGAGCTGGGAAGCCACACCCGATGCCAAGGAATGGACCTTCAAGCTGCGGCCGGGCGTGACTTTTCACAACGGCAACGCCTTTACTGCCGAGGACGTGGCCTTTTCGCTGATGCGCACACAGTCGGAGACCATTGACAGCCCGACCAAAGGCGTGATGGGCATCATCGACCATGTCGACGTTGTCGATCCGCAGACCGTCAAGGTCGTGCTGAAAGACAGCCACGCGGACTTCCCGCTGCTGACCATGGATTACCGTATCAAGATGCTGGATGCGGAAACCTGCGGGGGCGACCTGGACGCATTGTGCGAAAGCGGCAACGGCACCGGCCCGTTTGAACTGGTCGATCTGGACGCCCTTGGCACGACCACCATGAAGCGGTTCGAGAACTACTACGGCAACAGGGCCGGCGTGGAAAACCTGGAGCTGATCGCCATCGCCGACCAGGATGCCCGCGTCGCTGCCCTGCAAGCGGGCCAAATCGACCTGGTCTACTCCGTCTCCGCTGAGCAGGTGCCTCTGTTTGCAGGCAACCCGGGTTTCACCGTGCAGTCGGTGCCGTCCGGCCGCTGGGTCGGCCTGGTGATGAACACCCAGGAAGCGCCGTTCAGCGACCCGCGCGTCCGCAAGGCGATCCGCATGTCTGCCGACCGCGATGCCCTGGGCAAGCTGGTTTACGGCAAGGGCGGCTACATTGTGTCCTGCGACCACCCGGTTTGGACCGGGGACCAGTACCGCAAGGAGATCGACTGCGGCCGCGACGTGGACGGCGCCAAGGCGCTGCTGTCCGAGGCCGGTTTCGCGGACGGCCTGGAGATTGAGCTGTTCGTCTCCGACATTTCGGAAGGCGCCGTGAAGATGGCCGAGGTTCTGCAGAACCAGGCCAAGGACGCAGGCATCGAGATCGAACTGGTTCCGGCCCCGGCAGACGGTTACTGGGGCGACGTGTGGATGAAGGAAGCCTTCTTTGCCACCGGCTGGTCGCAGCGCCCCGCGGACCAGATCCTCAATGAGGCCTACCGCTCCGGCGTGGCCTGGAACGAGACCGCCTGGAACTCGGCTGACTTCGACGCCAAACTGGACTCGGCCCGCTCCGAACTGGACTTTGGCAAGCGCAAGAAGCTCTACGGCGAGCTGCAGGAGGAACTGTGGGAAACCGGCGGGTCCTTCATTCCGGTTCACCTGAACATCACCCGAGTCCTGTCCTCCAAAATCAGCGGCCTGCCGCCGGTCGAGGGCTTCTCGATCCGCTATGAAGACCTGACCAAGAACGGGTCCGGCTCCTAAGTCATAGCCAAAGGGGCGTCTCACCCTTTCAAACTGGTGCGGCCTGCCCCCCGCGATCCGCAGGCCGCACCGCTTTCTTTTCCGGAGAGGGCCAGCCCATGCCATCCCTGATCCTGCGCCGCTTCAGCTTTGCGGCCTTCACCATCGGTTTTGTGTCGATTGTCATGTTTGCCGCTGTCGAGGCCCTGCCTGGCAATGTCTGCACCTCCTTCCTGCAAAGGTTCGCCCAAGGCCCGCGGCTGGAGCGCTGCATTGAGCAGCAGGGGCTGGAGCGCCCCGCGCTGGTGCGATACGGCGACTGGGCGGCAGGCGCCGTGCAGGGCGATTTCGGCTATTCGCTGAAAAAGCGCAAACCGATCAGCGAACTGATCCGGGAACGCTTCCGCAATACGGCCCTGCTGGGCGGGCTGGCGGCGCTCTTGGCCATTCCCTTTGCCATCTTCCTTGGCATTGCCGCCGGTGTCAGGCGGGACAGGCCGCTGGACCTGTCCTTATCAGGGGCCGCGATGCTGGCGATGACGGTTCCGGAGTTCGTGACCGCCACAGCACTGATATATGTCTTTGCAATCACGCTGCAGTGGTTCCCTGCGGTGACGATCGTGTCGCCCGGAGCCGGTTTCCTGCAGATGCTCCCGAATATCGTCCTGCCGGTGATCGTGCTGAGCGCGGTGCTGATCGCCCATATCATGCGGATGATGCGCGCCTCTGTGATTGACGTGATGGCCTCGGACTATGTGCAGATGGCGCGGCTGAAAGGCGTGCCGGAGCGCCGGATCATCTGGAAGCACGTCGTGCCGAACGCGATGATCCCGGCCCTGAACGTGATCGCACTGACCATCGCCTGGCTGCTGGCAGGTGTTGTGGTGGTCGAGAAAGTCTTCAACTACCCGGGGCTTGGCACGCTGATGATCCAGGCAATCTATGACCGCGATCTGCCGCTGGTGCAGGCCATCGCGCTGATCTTCTCGGTGATCTATGTGGGCGTGAATCTGCTGGCAGACCTTGCCGCGCTCGCTCTGGACCCGCGCCTGCGCCGGAAAGGGCACTGATATGCGGAAACTCATTGCAACCATAGCGTCGAAACCCTCAGGCGCGCTTGGCCTCGGCCTCACCCTGTTTCATCTGGTTCTGGCAGTGCTGGCGCCCTGGATTGCGCCGTTCGACCCGACCGTGCAGAACGCCGACGCCATCCTGCTGCCGCCCAATGCCACCCACTGGATGGGTACTGATACGCTGGGCCGCGACGTATTTTCGCGTGTGGTCCATGGCGGGCGGCTGGCAATTGCGGTCACCTTCAGCGCCGCAGTGGTTGCCACCCTCTGGGGCGGTTTTGCCGGCATCTTCTTTGGCACTGTTGGCGGGCGTGTGGACGAATACTCCATGCGCATCGCAGATGCCTTCCTGTCGATGCCCTGGCTGTTGTTCCTGCTCCTCATCATCTCAATCGGCGGCGCCGGGCCGCTGACCATCATCCCGACGCTGGGATTCTTCTACGGCGTTGCCGTGCTGCGGGTGGTGCGCGGTGCCGCGATGCAGATTTCCGCCCGCGACTTTGTCACCGCTGCCAAGGCCCGGGGCGAAGCGCTGTGGCCGATCCTGACACGCGAGATGTTCCCGAACCTCTCCGATATCCTGCTGGTCGAGGGCGCTATGCGCTGGAGCTGGATGCTGCTGGCCTTCTCTTCCCTGTCGTTCCTGGGTTTTGGCGCAACCCCGCCAACGCCGGACTGGGGCCTGATGGTGGCGCAAGAGCGCGGGCTTCTGTCGACCGCACCCTGGGGCGTGTTCTGGCCCTGTGTGGCGCTGAGCTCGCTGATTATCGGGATAAACCTGCTGGCCGACGCCGTGGGCAAGGCCCTGGGCCTGGACCGTGCAACCGCTGCCGCCGTCTGAGGGAAATGCAATGACCGAACCATTGATCAAGATCGAAGATCTGTCCCTGGGCTTCACCGCCAAGGATGGGCGCCAGGCGCCGATTCTGCGCGGGCTGTCTCTGGAATTGGCGCCGGGCGAAACCCTGGGCATTGTCGGCGAAAGCGGCTCCGGCAAGTCAACCGTGGCGCTGGCGATGATGGGCTATCTGAAACCCGGCCTCTCGGTGTTCCGCGGACGGGCGGTGTTTGACGGCAACGACATGTTTGCCCTGCCGGAAAAGCAGCGCGCGCGGCTGCGCGGCTCGTCGATTGCGCTGATCCCGCAGAACGCGGGCCAAGCTCTGACGCCAACGCTGAAGATCGGCCAGCAGATCGGCGAAGCACTGCGTTTGCACACCGCGCTGACCGCCGGGGAACGCGGCATCAAAGTGCTGGAGCTGTTGAACCGCGTGCGCCTGCCCAGCCCTGAGGACATTGCCAAACGGTATCCGCATGAGCTGTCAGGCGGCCAGCAGCAGCGGGCTGCTGTTGCCATGGCACTGGCAGGCAATGCCAAGGCGCTCTTGCTGGATGAGCCGACCACCGGCCTGGATGTGACCACTCAGGCGCATATCCTGGAATTCCTGCGCTCCCTCGCCAAGGAGCTGGGCGTGGCGATGATCTATGTGAGCCACGACCTGGGTGTGATTGCCCGTGCTGCGGACCGGGTGGCAGTGATGTATGCCGGGATGCTGGTCGAAGAAGGCCCCACGGCAGAGGTGCTGCGGGCGCCGAACCATCCCTACACCCGCGGTCTTCTGGCCTCGATCCCGCGGCTGGGCGAACCGGGCATTCCCGCCTCAATGCCGGGCATGCCGCCTGCTGTCGGCTCCGAGCTGACCGCCTGCGCCTTTATAGACCGCTGCCCGCAGGCCCGCACCGCCTGCCGGGACGGCGTGCCCCAACTGGAGCGCCGCGGCGGTGTCCGGGTGCGCTGCCCTTTTGCAGGTGAACCGGCGCCGGAGCACGTCACCGCTCTGCGCGAGCCGCAGGTGCAGGAGGCGCGCGCACTGGAGCTAAGGGACGTGGCGATCAGCTATCACAAGCCCGGTCTCATGGAGCGCTGGCTGAAGAAGCCGGAGCCTGCGCCGACCGTGGACCGCGCTGGTTTCATTTTGAAAAAGGGTGAGACGCTGGGGCTGGTCGGCGAGTCCGGCTCCGGCAAGTCCACCATCCTGCGCGCAATTGCCGGCCTCGCGGGCACCCGCAAGGGTTCGGTGACTTTGGGCGATGGAGAGAGCCTGAATGCGCCGGTGGCGGGCCGCGGCCGCGAGACCCTGCGAAAGGTGCAGATGATATTTCAGAACGCCGATGCTTCGCTCAACCCGCGCCAAAGCATCGGCGAGATCCTGATGGCACCGCTGAAGCTCTACTTCGGCCTCAAAGGGGCGGAGGCGCAGGCGCGGGCCGAGGCGCTCTTGGAAGCGGTGCGCTTGCCTGCGCGGTATATGCCGCGCTTTCCTGGACAGTTGTCAGGCGGCGAGAAACAGCGTGTCGGCGTGGCCCGGGCCTTTGCCGCCAATCCCGAAGTTACTCTGTGCGACGAGGTGACCAGCGCGCTGGATGTTTCGGTGCAAGCGGCGGCACTGGCGCTGCTGACGCGACTGCAGAAGGAGAACGGATCTTCCTATATCTTTGTCAGCCACGATCTGGCGGTGGTGCGCGCTGTCTCGGACCGGGTGGCGGTGCTGTACCAGGGCCGGATCTGCGAGACCGGCCCGGCAGAACAGGTCTATGCGCCGCCCTATCACCCCTATACCCAGACGCTGATGGGCGCGGTTCTGGAGCCGGATCCGGATACGGCGCCTATTCTGTTGGCGAACGACATGAGTGAAAAGGCCCCGCCTGCCACCGGCTGCCCGTTCCAGCGCCGCTGCGCCAAACGGATCGGGTCCATCTGTGATACAGTGGTGCCGCCCGCGCAGGAATTGCAAAGCGGGCATGTCATTCACTGCCATATCCAGATGAGCGGTACTGAAGCTGAAAAAATTGGCGTGGCGCCGGAATTGCTGCCAGCGGAGTGACCACCGGCCCGCTGCCTCAGGGCAGCGGATCCGTTTTGAAAAGGCGGATCTTTAGCCCGCCATGGGCGACCGGGGCGCCAAAGGGCAGGAACGGCAGATTGGTTGCCTTGGCCAGCGAGGTTTCCGAGGTGACGATGCCGACGCGCCAGCCGGTGAAACGCTCCATCAGCACCTGCCCCAGGGCACCGTAAAGCGCATAGAGCAATTTCTTGTTGCCGATCCGCGCACCGTAAGGCGGGTTGACGATCACCAGGCCGGGCGGGCCGTCCGGACGCTGCAAATCGCTGACCGCGGCCTGGGCAAAGCGGGTGTTCTCCACCACGCTGGCACGGCCGGCATTGGCAGCGGACATCTCCACGGCGCCTGCGTTGCGGTCGGAGCCGTGGAACAGCAGGTCCGTTTCGCGTGGCGCAGCCTGCTGTTTCAGTTCTTCCCAGGCGGCGGCGTCGAACGTGGCCAGCTTGTCAAAGGCAAAGCTGCGGCTGCGGCCAGGCAGCAGCCCCTTGGCGATTTCAGCAGCCTCGATCACAAAAGTGCCGGAGCCGCACATCGGATCGACCACCGGCTCGCTCCCGTCAAAGCCGCATTCGCGCAGGAACAGGGCAGCCAGGTTTTCGCGCATCGGCGCCTTGCCGACGGCGGATTTATGGCCGCGCTTGTGCAGACCCTCGCCCGAGGTGTCGACGCTGAAGACGCAGAGGTTGTCCTCGATCCGGAGCTTCACCGTCAGTTCCGCGTCCTTTGTCACTGGCGCGCCGAGGGTCTCGGCAATCGCCTTTTCCACCCGCTGGGCAGCAGCGCCGGCGTGGTAGATCTTGGACTTCTTGTTGGTGGCAACCTCGACCTTCACCGGCACATCCGGGCGCAGGACATCGCCCCAGGGGAACTTGCGCGACCGCTTGTCGAGCTGCGCGAGGTGGAAGGCACGGAACTCGCCGATCCGGGCCAATACCCGCGCGGCACCGCGCAAGGAGAGATTGGCGCGCCAGACTTCGGACCAATTGCCCTGCACGGTGACCCCGCCCGGCACCGCCTTGGGGGCGGCAAAGCCCAATTCTTTGGCCTCTGCCAGCAGCGCCTGCTCCAGCCCCGGCGGTGCGGTCATGAAGATCTCGAATGTGTTTTCAGCTGTCATGCCCGCCTCCTTAGCCGCAAAGCGCAGGCACGGCGACCGTTTTTTCGGCGTCTTCAAGAGCCGGAGTACCGTTGCGTCACAGCTGCAGATGCTGCGGTGCGGCACCCGAAAACAGGTAGCTTTACGCCTCCCCAACTCAGATTTTAACTTTCATAATCAACGCACTAACAGTTACTAAAAAATTAGTTTGACAACATATTCCAACCTATGAAAGCTCTATGGCAGTCAGGTGCGACAGATGCATAACTGGCCTTACAGACTTTCAGGGAGGAAAAGATGCGCAAGTATCTTCTCTCCGCAGCTGCCGTTTGCGCGATGGTTGCGGGAACAATGGGCTATGCCGATGAAATGGCAGCCAAAAAATGGATTGACGAAGAGTTCCAGCCGTCGGTTTTGACCAAGGATGAACAGCTTGCAGAGATGCAGTGGTTCATCAAGGCCGCGGAACCTTACAAAGGCATGGAGATCAACGTGCTGTCGGAAGGCATTCCGACCCACAGCTATGAATCCGAAGTGCTGACCAAGGCGTTTGAGGAAATCACCGGCATCAAGGTGAACCACCAGATCCTCGGCGAGGGCGAAGTGGTCCAGGCCGTGCAGACCCAGATGCAGACCAAGCGGAACCTCTATGACGGCTACGTCAATGACTCCGACCTGATCGGCACCCACTCGCGCCTGCAGCTGGCCTATAACCTGACCGACATGATGGCAGGCGATTTCAAGGACGTGACCAACCCGGGCCTTGATCTGGGCGACTTCATGGGCACCCAGTTCACCACCGGCCCGGATGGCGACCTGTACCAGCTGCCCGACCAGCAGTTCGCGAACCTCTACTGGTTCCGCAAGGACTGGTTTGATCGCGAAGACCTGAAAGCGGCCTTCAAGGAGAAGTACGGCTATGACCTGGGTGTGCCGGTCAACTGGTCGGCCTATGAGGACATCGCCGAGTTCTTCAGCGAGCAGGTGAAGGAAATCGACGGCACCGCGATCTATGGCCACATGGATTACGGCAAGCGCGCGCCTGACCTGGGCTGGCGGATGACCGATGCCTGGCTGTCGATGGCGGGCGCCGGCTCCAAGGGTGAGCCGAACGGTATCCCGATCGACGAATGGGGCATCCGCATGGATGCAGGCACCTGCAACCCGCAGGGCGCCAGCGTGACCCGCGGCGGTGCGGCCAATGGCCCGGCGGCGGTCTATGCGATCCGCAAGTGGGACGAATGGCTGCGCAAATACGCGCCTCCGGGTGCGGCGTCTTATGACTTCTACCAGTCGCTGCCGGCACTGGCGCAGGGCAACGTGGCGCAGCAGATCTTCTGGTACACTGCCTTCACCGCCGACATGGTCAAGCCGCAGTCCGAAGGCAACAACACCGTTGACGCCAGCGGCACCCCGCTGTGGCGGATGGCGCCGAGCCCGCATGGCCCCTACTGGGAAAAAGGCCAGAAGGTCGGCTATCAGGACGTGGGCTCCTGGACTTTCCTGAAGTCCACTCCGGTGGACCGTGCGCAGGCGGCCTGGCTCTATGCCCAGTTCGTCGTCTCCAAGACCGTCGACGTGAAGAAGTCCCACGTGGGTCTGACCTTCATCCGCGACAGCTCGATCAACCACGCAAGCTTCACCGAGCGCGCACCCAAGCTGGGCGGCCTGGTCGAGTTCTACCGCTCGCCCGACCGTGTGGCATGGTCGCCAACCGGTGTGAACGTGCCCGACTATCCGAAGCTGGCCCAGATCTGGTGGCAGCAGATCGGTGACGTGAACTCCGGCGCCTTCACCCCGCAGGAAGCAATGGACCGTCTGGCCGAGGAAATGGACATCACCATGGCCCGGATGCAGCGTGCAGACGAGCAGGCAAATGTCTACGGCGGCTGCGGCCCGCGCCTGAACGAGGAAAAAGACGCGGAGTGGTGGTACGCCAATGGCGGCGCCAAGCCGCCGCTGGAGAACGAGAAGCCGCAGGGCCAGACCGTCAACTATGACGAGCTGGTGGCCCGCTGGGCAACTCAGTAAGGCACTCCTCCCGGTCCGGCCAGACCTCCCCATCGTTTGGCCGGGCTGAAACAGGCCCCGGAGACCCTTTCCCGTCTTCCGGGGCCTTCTTCCCCCTAAGATTGCGTGCCCCTGGCCCCGGGGCGCAAACAGGCCGCCTGCCGGAAAGTCAAAGCAAGATGGCACTCGAACTTATAGACGTGACCAAGCGCGTCGGCGCCATTCAGCACATCAAGGAAACCTCGCTGCTGCTGGAACCCGGTCACTTCAATGTCCTCCTGGGCGCCACCGGCTCCGGAAAGACCTCTCTCATTAAACTGATGGCGGGCCTGGACCCGATGGCCAGCGGCCAGGTGCTGATGGATGGCGAGGATGTCAGCCGTCTCAGCACCCAGAAGCGCAACATCAGCCTGGTGCATCAGTTCTTCATCAACTACCCGCATATGACGGTGTTCGAAAACATCGCCTCGCCCCTGAAAGTGGCTGGAATGGCGAAGTCCGAAATCGCCGGCCGTGTCGAGGAGGCCGCGGCAATCCTGCAGCTGAAGCCGATGCTGCACCGCCGCCCGCATGAGCTGTCCGGCGGCCAGCAGCAGCGCTGCGCGCTGGCCCGCGCCATTGCCAAGGAAAGCCGCGCGGTGTTTCTGGATGAACCTCTCGCCAATCTCGACTACAAGCTGCGCGAAGAGCTGCGCGACCAGCTGCCCGAGCTGTTTGCCGGCCGCGGTGCGGTGGTGGTCTATGCCACCTCGGAACCGGAGGAGGCGCTGCTCCTGGGCGGCAGGACCGCGCTGATGCGCGACGGGCGCGTCACCCAGTTCGGCCCCACCGCCGAGATCTACCGCAACCCCGGCAACGTCGATGCGGCACGGGTGTTTTCGGACCCGCCGATCAACACCGCCGAGATCACCAAGCAGGGCAGCATGGCGCGCCTTGGCGCAGGTGTCACCTGGGAGCTGAGCGGCGATGCCGCAAACCTCAGCGACGGCACTTACACAATTGCCATCCGCCCGCACCATGTGCTTCCGCTGGCAAAGAACGGCGCCCATGTGCAGCTGTCGGGCCAGGTTCAGGTGACCGAGCTCTCAGGCTCCGAAAGTTCCGCCCATTTCGACATGGGATCAGGAAGCTGGGTGTCGCTGGCCCCGGGCGTCCACCCCTACCGGGTGGGTGAGCTGCACGACTTCTACATGGACCCCGCGCAGGCATACTTCTTTGCCCCCGACGGCAGCCGCGCGGCGTGAGGCATCAATGGCTAAAATAACTCTCTCCAAACTGCGACACAGCTATCTTTCTACACCGAAGTCCGCCTCGGACTACGCGCTGAAGGAAATCGACCTCGACTGGACCGACGGCGGTGCCTATGCGCTGCTGGGCCCTTCGGGCTGCGGCAAATCCACTTTGCTCAATATCATTTCAGGCCTGCTGGTCCCGTCCGAAGGCAAGATCCTGTTTGACGGCCAGGACGTGACCGCCCTGCCCCCGGATCAGCGCAACATCGCCCAGGTGTTCCAGTTCCCGGTGATCTACGACACCATGACAGTCTACGACAATCTGGCCTTCCCGCTGAGGAACCGCGGCCGGGACGAGGCCACCGTGCGCCAGCGGGTGATGGCGATTGCCGAAATGCTAGAAGTCACGGACATGCTGGACCAGAAGGCAGCGGGCCTGTCGCCTGACAACAAGCAGAAGATCTCCATGGGCCGCGGGCTGGTGCGTGAGGACGTGAACGTAGTGATGTTCGACGAACCGCTCACCGTGATCGACCCGCATTTGAAATGGAAGCTGCGCTCCAAGCTCAAGGAGCTGCACCAGCGGGTGAAGGCGACGATGATCTACGTCACCCACGACCAGACCGAGGCGCTGACATTCGCCGACCAGGTGGTGGTGATGCAGCTGGGCGAGGTGGTGCAGATCGGCACGCCGGTTGAGCTGTTCGAACGCCCTGCCCATACCTTTGTCGGCCATTTCATCGGCTCACCCGGCATGAATATCCTGCCCTGCGAGCTGCAGCACGGCGCCGCGGTCTTTGCAGGCCAGGCCATTCCGCTGGAGGGGCCCATTCAAGGCGCAGCAGATGGCCAGACAGAAATCGGCATCCGTCCCGAGTTTGTCTCGCTGGCGGATCACGGCCTGCCTGCCATTGTCACCAAGGTCTCTGACGTGGGCCGCCACACGGTGGTCGAATGCGAGGCAGGCGGCTGCCGCATCAATGCTGTCACCGAAGGCGGAGCGCCGGAAAAAGGCAGTTCCGTGCATCTGGCCTTCCGCCAGGACATGACCCGGCTTTACGTCGATGGCTGGATCGCCACCTCCCCCGCTGCAGACGAACAAGGAGCGGCCTGATGAAAACCGAAAACCAGAAAGCCTGGTTCTTTGTGCTGCCGGTGCTGGTGCTGGTCGCCTTCAACGCGCTCATTCCGATGATGACGGTGGTCAACTATTCGGTGCAGGAGACCTTTGGCGACAACGTGTTCTTCTGGCAGGGGCTGGATTGGTTCCAACAGATCCTGCGGTCGGACCGGTTCCACGCAGCGCTTGGCCGCCAGTTCCTGTTCACCTTCCTGATCCTGATCATCGAGGTGCCGCTGGGCATTGCCATTGCACTGTCGATGCCGCGCAAGGGGTTCTGGGTGCCGGTTTGCCTGGTCACCATGGCGCTGCCGATGCTGATCCCGTGGAACGTGGTCGGGGCGATGTGGAACATCTTCACTCTGCCCGACATCGGCCTTTTGGGCTACTTCCTGAACCATGTGCTGGGCATCAATTATGACATGACCCAGGATCCGGTTGCCGCCTGGGTGACCATTGTCACCATGGATGTCTGGCACTGGACCTCGCTGGTGGTACTGCTGAGCTATGCGGGCCTGGTGTCGATCCCCGACGCCTATTACCAGGCAGCCAAGATCGACGGCGCCTCCAACTGGGCGGTGTTCCGGTTCATCCAGCTGCCCAAGATGAAGACAGTGCTGACCATCGCCATCCTCTTGCGCTTCATGGACAGCTTCAACATCTACACCGAGCCGTTTGTGCTCACCGGCGGCGGTCCCGGCAACTCCACAACGCTCTTGTCCATCGACCTGGTGAAAATCGCGCTTGGTCAATTCGACCTCGGCCCCGCTGCTGCCATGTCGCTCATCTATTTCGCAATCACTCTGTTGGTCAGCTGGCTGTTCTACACGCTGATGACCAAAGACGACCTGAACTAAGGGAGGGATCAGATGCAGAAACGATCCATCGTCCCCATCGTCTATATTCTGTTCCTGATGCTGCCGATCTACTGGCTGGTGGCGATGAGCTTTAAGACGACCAATGAAATCCTCGCGGGCTTCTCTCTGTTCCCGCAGACCTTCACGCTGGACAACTACAAGACCATCTTCACCGATCCCAGCTGGTACTGGGGCTATATCAACTCGATCCTTTACGTATCGATCAATACGGTGATCTCCATCGCCGTGGCCCTGCCGGCGGCCTATGCCTTTAGCCGCTATCGCTTCCTGGGCGACAAGCAGCTTTTCTTCTGGCTGCTGACCAACCGGATGGCCCCGGCCGCGGTGTTTGCCCTGCCCTTCTTCCAGCTCTATTCCGCGGTGGAGCTGTTCGATACCCACCTGGCCGTGGCGCTGGCGCACTGCCTGTTCAACATACCCCTTGCAGTCTGGATTCTTGAGGGCTTCATGGGCGGCGTGCCCAAGGAGCTGGATGAGACCGCCTTTGTCGACGGCTATTCCTTTCCGCGCTTCTTTGCGACGATCTTTGTGCCGTCGATCAAGGCAGGCGTCGGCGTGGCGGCCTTCTTCTGCTTCATGTTCTCCTGGGTGGAACTGCTGCTGGCCAAGACCCTCACTGCCGTCGCTGCCAAGCCGATTGCCGCCACCATGACCAAGACCGCGTCTTCGGCGGGTTATGAACTGGGACTTCTGGCGGCGGCCGGCACTCTGACCATCATCCCGGGGGCCATCGTGATCTGGTTTGTCCGCAACTACATCGCGAAGGGTTTCGCGATGGGGAGGGTTTAAATGCTTTCATGGATGGCCTGGACCTGGCCCACTGCCCTTTTGTTCATCGGCATCTTCAGCGCCATCGGCGTGCTGATCATCGCTGAGATCCGCCACCCCGGCGGAGCCGCCCGCAAAGGCGTGCTGGGCCTTACCACCACCCGCGGCGACCGGCTGTTCATCAGCCTTCTTGGCACCTCCTACATCTTCCTGGCCTGGCTGGGTCTGGTGGGCATGCCGCTGTGGTGGCCCTTGGGGCTGTCGGTTGCCTGGGGCGTTTTCTGCTTCTGGAAGGTCTGACGCCAGCGGACCAGCCAGGTTTAGCACCGCCCCTGCGGGTCAAGGGGGCCAGCGGCCCCGCCGCAGGCGGCTTGCCCTTGACGCGCTGAACCAAAACCACAATCGGCACGGGCCTTGAAGGCAAACCTGCCCTTCAAGGCCGTCTCAGCCAGAACCGCAGACCCTTCCCCGGACGCCACCGTCAAGAGGGTATGGCGCCCCGCCCCCTGCTGCATAGACTCGCGCGGAAGCGCACATTTCGGCAACAGCCGCCCCGCAGCCGCGCGTCTCTTAAAAAAATAGTTTTCACATGGGCCGCCATCCCCTAGCATGGCCTGAAACCAAAACGGACCGGACCGCCGATCTCATGCGCAAGAAACTGGACAATTCCCTGCTGACCGAGGTTGAGCTGGAATTCATGACCGTGGTCTGGGACCTGGGCGGCGGCACCGTGCGCGATATCCTGGCTGAGCTGAACAAGGCACAGGAACGCGCCTACACATCGGTGGCGACGGTTCTCAAGATCATGGAGCAGAAGGGCTTCCTCACCAGCGAGCGCAAGGACCGCTCCCTGGTTTACCGCCCCGCCGTTCCCAAGGCAGAGTATCAGAAAACATCTCTGAAAAACCTTTCGAGCAAGCTTTTCAACGGCGCGCCCGCCGCCCTGGTGGCGCGGCTGGTCGATGATGAGGATGTGACCGACGAGATGCTCGAAGAGATGCGGGCGCTCTTGGATGAAAGGCTGGGGGACAATGCCAACTGATGTTCTGCTGAATGCCTATATCGATCTGAATATCCTGCTGCTGGCGGGCGCCACGCTGTGGATTGGCGCGCGCAAGGCCCTGGCGCGCAGCAAACTGGGCCGCGCCTACCAGCCGCAGCTGCGGCTCCTGAACGGGATGACGGTGCTCCTGGCCATCTGTCCGGCACTGATCCTGGCCTTCACCCGCTTCATAATCTCGCATCCGCCGAATTTCTCCGACCTGCTGGTCTCGCAGTATCTGCAGGGCAACGTCAGCATGAGCGCGGGCGAGTTCGAAACGCTGCTGGGCCTGCGCGAGGACGCGGTGCGCAGCCTGACCACTCTGCAGCCGCTGTGGGCGCAGATCCTCGCCGCAGGCTTTGCCGCGGGCGCCGTGGCCTGCCTCGCGCATGTGGCGGTTTCTGTCTTCCGGCTGCGTCAGAACCTGGCTGCCGCCTTCACCTGGAAACGCATTGGCCGGGTCGAGCTGCTGGTATCCGACAGCATCCGGGTGGCCTATTCCACCCGCGGGCTGCTGCGCCGCTATGTTGTCCTGCCCGCCGCTTTGCTGAACGACCCGCGCGACCTGCGCCTGACCATCGCCCATGAGCTGCAGCATTTCCGCCAGCGCGACATCGAATGCGAATTCCTGCTGGAGATTCTGCGCCCGCTGCTGTTCTGGAACCCGGCATTCTACCTGTGGCGCCGCGAGGTGCGGCTGCTGCGCGAGTTTGCCTGCGATCAGGCGCTGATGGCGCGGCCGCAGTTCGACGTGCGTGCCTATTGCGAATGCCTGATCCGCGCTTGCGCCCATGCCGCCCGCAACCCGGCGCTGTTCATGCGCCGCAGCCCGGCAGTTGCGCTGGTCGACCGCCGCGAGACCCGCCGCGGCGCCTCGCTGCAGCGGCGCATTCTGGCGGTAACCGCACCGCAGCCGCAAGCACACAGCCCGCTCGGCTGGGCGCTGGTCTCCAGCCTCATGGCCGGGCTGGTGCTGGCCACAGCCATGCTGCTGCAGCGGCCGAGCGATTGGAGCCATGACCGGATCATGCTTTCGACCATCGTCAACCTGGAGCGCATGGCCAGCCGCAACAGCGCGCCGGACACCGCTGTCAGCGCCCTGAATGGCGGGTTCGCTGTCCCCAGCCAATAACTCCACCGCCCAAAATCAGACGCCGCGAACCCGCCCGGCGGCCTGAGTCGGAGCTTCTTGCGGCCGATTTTCCCGCTTTGTTCTCTGACCTTCTACGGCCACCGGGTACTGCTGGCCGGAAACCGCCGACAGGAATAGCCCCCATAGGTTGTTTAGCAAAATTATCACTCAACCATAATGCGTCATTTCCTGACGCTGATCCGCTTCAGATGCCGGTTTGAGGGGAATTTTCAGCAATTTTTCACCAACTCCGCCGCTGCCGCTTGGCAGGTTCCCGCTATGCCGCCGGAACCGCCCGCTCCGGCGGCTTTCCTTCGGCCCCGCCTCAAGTCCACAAGAAGCGCAACAGTGCTATGTGCAAAGTATGAGGTAACAGGCATGTACCAGACCGACTACAAACGCGTCGATGCAGAGACGCTGATCCAGCTGCAGGATGGCCGGATCGACATCTCTGATGACGGCAATGTCACCTTGATGCGGGCGGGTTCGGCAGGTTCCAAGGTCGGCAAATCGACCTACAGTACCGCGATCAACACCACCGACAATTCCGGCGTGGTCACCGCCGAATTCGACTTTATGATCCCCGATGGGATGCCCACCAGCCACATCTATCTGGCCGACATCGAAAGCAAAGCTGCCAGCAGCGGCTTCAATCCCGGTGTCCGCATCCAGGTCCGCGACGGCATCATCCGCGTTGAACGCGGCAAGATCGGCATCAAGGAACTGTGGCCCGCCGACATGGACGAACTGGAGACCGGCCGCTGGTACTCGCTCAAAGTGGAACTGCGCCCGGGCCGCGGCGACGACGGCGAAGTGCGGGTTTATCTGGACGGCCAAAAGGTCGTCGATGAAAACGGCCAGACCGTCGACACCACCTCGTCGAACTCGTGGATCGATACGGTGCAGGTTGGCCTGACAGCCAACGTAAACGACTATGACGCCGCGCTTGCTGTGCGCAACATTGAGGTCAGCACCGATCTGCCAGGCACCGCCAACGACAGTTTCTACCGAGTGGATCCGCTGGACTCGCTGCAGTTTGCCGAGGAAATCTACCGCACCGGCACCGAAGCCAACCCGGTTTATGTGAACGAGGTCAGCCCCAACCAGCCGCCGGCCGAGCCCGACCCGGTTGATCCGGAGCCGGTTGAACCCGAGCCAGTTGATCCCGCACCGGCGGATCCTGACCCGGCGGACAGCACAGAATACAACAAGGTGGCAGGCACCGATGGAGAGGACGTACTGACCGGCACCGCGGGCAGCGATGCGATGATCGCCTATCAGGGCGCTGACATGCTGCGCAGCCAGGGCGGCAGCGATTCAGTGCGCGCCGGCGGCGGCAAGGACACCGTCTATGGCGGCGGCGGACGGGACGAACTGTTCGGCGGTGACCAGGGCGACTCGCTTTACGGCGGCGAGGACGGCGATTCTCTTTGGGGCGGCAACGGCTATGACGGCCTGAAGGGCGGCAACGGCAACGACACGCTCATGGGCGGCGCGGGCAACGACAAGCTCTACGGCGGCAATGGCGCAGACAGCCTCAACGGCGGCAAGGGCAATGACTGGCTCGACGGCGGCAGCGGCAACGACACGCTCAAGGGCGCCAAGGGCAATGACACCTTTGTGTTCGGCTCGGGCAGCGGCAATGACGTGGCAATCGACTTTGCGGCCGGTGCCGACAAAGTGTTCCTCGACTTCGACGCGGCGGAGCTGCGCAATGTGCGGATCCAGGAGCAAGGCGGCGCGGACGCCGGTGTGCTGATCTCCCACGGTGCGGATTCAATCCTGCTGGAAGGGGTGGCCTACGCCGAGCTGTCCTCAAACGACTTCATCCTGGCCTGATCCGCTTGGGCAGGCCGGACCTGCCCGGCAATCAGACCGTTTGACACAAATCTTCCTCGTCCGCAGCCTATGCCTGCGGGCGGGGATTAACAGTTTGCAGCGCATGGCGCACAGCCCTGATCTGTTCCGCTGCCGCAAGACGCAGGCGGGGCAGCGCTCCCCTGCGGCGGACTTCCAGAACCGTTGTTGCACGGGCGCAATTGGCCAGCTGGCTCATATGCCCCCGCGTTGACCAGAGATCATATCTGGGGTTGCCGCTATCCAGGCTTTTCAGGATTGCCATAAAAGCCAGTGCCCCGCCGGCGCCGAATCTGGCGTATTCCGCATTGTAGGCCATGAAGTAGCCGTGATGGCCGCCCCGCGGGTCGGCAAGTTCAAAAGCAAATGCCAGCGGCTTTTCTTTCAGGCAGGCAAACCAGATGCCAAGCGTCCCGTCGCGCGCGGTGCCCAGCACCTGGTTCTCGTAAAGCGGCAAGCCGATGCCGCGCATCCGGTCATCAAACTTCCAGCTGTTTTCCAGAACGTCCCGCAGCATCGGCAGACAGGACACATAGTCGGTCTCATGCGTGAAATGGTGGATGTCGCAGGTCTCGCGCAGGTGGCGTTCCTTGCGTTTCCAGTTGCGCCGGTTGCGGCCTTTCATCTGCGCCAGGAAGGTGGCGCTGTCATTGAGTCCGTCAATCATGTGGTAGCTTAGGCCTGGCAGGCTGTTCACCTGGAAACCCTGCCGCTGACATGCCAGCGGCAGGCACTGTGCCAGCCGGCTGTCCTCAGGCAGGTTGGCAAAGGTCAGATCCAGCCAATTCTGCTGGTCCAGCGCCTGAACCAGCAAGGCGCAGGTTTCCTCCTCGTCTTCGGATGGCGCCAGCAGCAGGTCGAAGGCCGGCGAGGAACCGAACTCTGGAAACCGGCCTCGTTGCGCCATCAGTGCTTTGCGGTCGCAGTGGAAGAAGACCGGCAGGAATCCGGTCAGCTCGCTGCCCCGGTAGAGGCATAGGCAGGCTGGCCGCTGGCCATCGGCTACCGCGGCCCGCGCCCAGGGCAGGAAGAATCCGGGCCTGTCGAAGGCCCCGGCAGTGCAGGAATGTGCCAGCATCTCCAGCTGCCGGTCCAGTGCCTCCAATTCTTCAAGGCTGCCGGAAATTTCCAATCTCAGTACCCGTTTCATCGGCAGCCTCTCAATCCTGCTGGTTCAGATGGCAGCGGGAAGCGGCTGGTCCTGCCTCCCTGGCCCATACCCAATGCGGAAAAACCCGCGGGCGGCGGCGCGCCAGGCGGCGCTGCAGATGCTGCAGCAGCACCTGCGGAACCGCCTCCGCTGCCCGTTCAGCCGCCTTCGCCAGTGCGCAATCAACGCGGGTCAGTGCCCGCTTGCGCTGATCCGGGCCGGCAAAGCTGGAGTTCGCCGCATAGCCCGGCGCCCGCAGCCGTCCCGGCTTCAGGCCAATCTCCGTCAGCAGCGACGCCAGCGCGGTGTCCGGCGCCGCGCGCAGAGTTTCGAAATCCGCCAGAAACACCCGGTCCCTGCCCAGAAGGCCAGGCAGGCTGCGCATGTAGCGGCGGTGGAACACATTGGAGGCACAGGCCCGCGCAATCAGCGCCGCGCGCTGCGGATAGGGCGGCGGCTGCCGCCCATAAGACCACAGCCGCGACCGCAGGAAACCGCGGGTTTCGCGCATCACGCAAAGAAACCGCGCCCGCGGCACCTGGGCAGCGATCCTGGCAGCCAGCAGTGTATGATGCGGCGACTTTTCAACCCAGGCCGCCGCGCCCTGCCGCTGCGCCAGCGCTTCCATCATGCTGCAGAACAGTGCGGCGGGACTGGCAGCAGCCTCGGCAGCCTGCCTGCCCCAATCCGGCCCCAGGCCGCTAAGCTGAAAATACGCGCTGTCGAAAAAATCCCCGGCTGCCGCTGCCCGGAAACCGGGGCCGGGCCAGGGTTCCAAAGACGGCGCGAAATGCGAGAAGAACACACTCTCATGCACTCCCTGGTGCTGTTTGGCCGCCACTGCGGCAATGCCCGGCTGCGCTGCCAGCAGATTGGCCGCCAGCGTGGTGCCGCTGCGCTGCAGACCCAGCACAAACACCGGAACGGGCGCGCGTGCGGTCATCGCTGCCTCCAGGCTGCGCGCAGGCCGCGCGCCTTCTGCCGAAGGCCGAACAGAACTGCATGGTCCGGCTGGCGCAACGGCAGCACATGAGCCGGCACCAAGGGTGTCACATCCGGGTTGAAGGCCGATTTAAACTGGTCCCGGCTGCGTGCTCCGGCATCCGGAGCGCCGGCACCGTCCGGGGCGCCAGCCATGTCATAGACGGAAAATCCCTGCGCCTGCGCCGTTTTCAGCGCTTCCCAAATCAGCGGATACCCCGCCGGCGCCGCTGCCCGCTGCCCCTCGGCCCGGGCCAGCACCAGCCAGAACGCGCGGCCGCCGTCACCGATCATCACATGGCCGCCCATCAGCCTGTCCTGCTGCCAGGCCAGCAGAAAGGCGCCGCGTTCGCGGGTCATGGCCCATTGCCGCTCTACCGGCGGCACCGACTCCAGCCCCAGGCCCCGGGCTTTGAAAAAGCCCCGCATCAAGCCGCCAAAGGCTAGCGCCTGCGCTTCGCTTTTTGCCGGGCGCACCTCCAGCCCCGCCTTGGCCGCCTTGCGGATCTGCCGCCGGCAGCGCTGCTTCAGCCGTCCCATCAGCTCGTCCGGACTGCCGCGCAGGCTGACAAGCGCTGTCGCTGCATGCAGTGATTGCTCGCCAGCAGGAAGCTGCCGGGCCCCGGCCCTCTGCAGGATGCCTGTGACCTCCGCCACATCCCCCGCGCCGCTCCAGCGCGGGTTCAGCTGCATCGAGCAGCAGCCCATCTGCCGCAGCCGCGCCGCAAAGCCAGGCAGGATCCGCGCCAGGTCCTCCGGCGAGCGGGTGACCGGCCCGCGGCGGAAGCTGGCCAGGTAGCGCCCGGGCATCAGCCGCGACAGCCGGGCCAGGCCAAAACCCGCCAGCCTGCCATGGCGTTCAGCCGCGCTCAGCATCACATAGCGGTGGCGGCCCGGCGGCGGGCAGCGCCGGGTGAATTCAGGGCATTGCAGCCAGCTGGCAGACGGGCAGTCTTCCAGAAAGTCCTGCAGCCGCCGCGCCGATTTGGGCGTCAAGCCGTCATGGACCCGCACCCGCAGGCCGGCGGACTCGCAATGCAGCCTGTCAAGCATGGTCATGCCTCCCCGCCCCCATGATGCGTCACATCTGCCCGGCGCAGTTTCTTTTGCGGCAGCATTCCCCGCAGGCCGGTCAGTTCGCGCAGCTCATCCTCCAGCTTGAGCAGCCAGTAGGCGCCGCTGCCCCGCGGCACTCCTCGCACGCGCCGGACCTGAAATGAGCCTGTTTCGAAGTCTTTCAGGAAATGCGTCCTGCGGCCGAATTCCACCCGCGCGGGCTGCCCCCTCGCAATCAGCTGCTGCAGACCCTGGTACAAGCTGGCGCGGCCCGGAGCCATGCCGGCATAGGCTTCGTCGAACTCGGAAAACACACTGTACCACGTGTCCTTGCAGCGTACCGCGCAGAAAGAGGCGATATCGGCGTTTTCAGCCCGGATCAGGACCAGACTGCCGTTGTCCCGGCCCGCAAAACGCCTCCACAGATCGGCCAGGAAGACATCGCCGCCGTGCAGGGCAGCGATACCGGTCCCCGTGCGCTGCTTCCACGAACGCCCGGACAGAGCCAGCATCCGCTGCACCGGCTCCTCCGCCTCCGACAGAAAGGCTTCAACTTCTGCACCCGCCCGCTGCAATTCGCGGCTGCTAACTCGGACCTTCTTGCGAAACGACCGGCTGCGGCTCTGGCAGTAGCTGTCCCAATCGCAAAGGTTCTCGGCAATCGAGGCGCCCTGCGCCCGGTCCTGCCAAAGATCCAGCCCGCCCAGACGCAGACAGCGGGTGGTAAAGGCATCGCGGGTGCACAGCCGGAAGGTGGGCAGCTCGATCCCGCCCCTGGGAGCTTCGCGGCAGACCGCCTCCAGCAGTGCCCGTAAAGTGTCGCGGCTGGTGGCCAGAAACTCGAAGAAGCCGGTGTAGCTGCAGACCCAGCCGGACAGAACCCGCGGGCGGTAGAGCGGCAGCAGCTTGCTGAACCGCTTGCGGATCAGGCACATCGGCGCCGCCGCCACCATGTCCCTGCCCTGCCAGATGGTGACAATCCGCAGCGCCTCCGGCGGCCCGAAACCCGCCTGCTGCGCCGCCAGCCAGTCAAAGGAAGAATAAAGCCGCCCGCGGCAGTTGTCGTGCATCGCCCGCCAGTCCGCCTCCCGCGCCGCCAGATCCGCCCAGCTGGTCAGCACCTGGACCTCCAGCGCCGCCTTAGGGGCGCCGCGGATGGCAGCGCAGTTATTCATCGGCCATCCTCCGGGCCGGCGCCCAGCGCACGCTGCGCACCCCTGCCATCGCCCGCAGGATGCCAAAGCCCATCGCCGCATGGCCCATCACGAAGAACCGGCACAGCCCCGATCCCGGCAGCCGTGCCAGCAGCGGCAGCAGCAGCGAACCGGCGCCGGTGCCATAGACGGCCAGCTGCGCCAGCAGGGCTGCGGTATACATGCCGCCATGCTCTGCCGCTGCCGCCACACTCAGCACCAGCATCACCGGCAGCAGGAATGCCACCAGCCGCCGCAGCCCTTTGTGAAACATCAGCTGCAGCGCATAGAGCCCGTAGCGGCCAGGGTTCATCAGATGCCGCATCCGTATCAGGCCCCGCCAGCCGCGTTCAGTCGAGCGCACGCGCCGCATGAACTCGTCGCCGGTATGGCTGGTGACCGCTTCCTGTGCCACCGCGCGCGGTTCAAACACCAGGCGGCGGTGCTGCGCCGGGGCCTGCACAGAGATATAGAAATCATCCGCCACGTCGCCGGGCACCCGGTCCGGCACCAGCCGCCGCCGCATGGCATACAGCGTGCCTTGCGCCGAGACCGCCCCGCCAAGCCGGTTTTCCGCCGCCTTGAGGCCGGAGTCATAGGACCAGAACAGCCGCTCTGCCCGCGCCAGCCAGCCGCCGCGTCCCTGACGGCGCTGCGGCTGCAGCCGGCCGCAGACACCGCCGGTCCCGGCCTGGGAGAACGGCGCCAACAGATGGCGCAAAGCACCTGGCGCCAGCATGCTGTTGGCATCCGAGAAGATCACGACATCCGCCTCGATCCGGGCCAGCCCGGCGGTCAGCGCCTGGGCTTTGCCCCCATGCTCCGGGGTCTGAAAGGCGCGGATGCGCGGGCTGTTCAGCGACAGCGCCTGCTCCAGCGTGGCGTCCTCCGACCCGTCCGAGACCACCAGAACGTCCACCCAATGCGGCCCGCAGTCCTGCGCCAGAATGGTTTCCAGCTTGGCGCGGATCGCAGCGGCCTCGTTGCGGGCGGCAATCAGCACCGTCGCCCGCAGCGGCTGTTCGGGCGGCAGCGGCGCACGGCGGCCGGCGACGGCTGCCAGCAAGCACCAAAGCAGCCCGTACCCGGCCAGCGAAAACAGGATCAGCCCGGCGCATATCCAGAACAGCAGGATCATTCCGCCGCCCTCCCCATCGCCGCCGCAGAATGGGCACGGAACAGATTGAACTGACGCTGCGCATTGACCGCCAGCGAAAATTCCTCTTCCACCAGCGCCCGCCCCTGCCTGGCAATCGCATAGGCGCCGCCCGGATCGGCATGCACGGCCTCCAGCGCATAAAGCAGCTCAGGCACCGAGCCCGGCTCGATCAAAAAGCCGGTCTGGCCGGGGCGGATCAGTTCGGGAATGCCGGACACATTGGTCGAGATCACCGGCCGCTGGAAAGCCAGCCCCTCGATCGCCACATTCGGGATGCCCTCGGTGCGCCCTGAGGGTCCGATCACCGACGGCGCCGCAATCACATTGGCGCTTTCAAAAAGCTTGCTGACCGCTGCAAAATCCTGCTTGCCCAGAAAAGACACCCGGCCGCCCAGGCCCAGATCTGCTGCCAGGCCTTCCAGCGCTTCGCGCTCGGGCCCGTCGCCTGCCAGCGAGCAGCGCCACTCCGGGATTTCCAGCGCCGCCAGCGCCCGCAGCAGCAGGTCTACGCCTTTGCGCACCTGCAGCGAGCCCACATAGACCACATGGAACGGCCCTTTCTGCGGCGGCGGCCCCAGCTGCGGAATGGCTTTCACATCAACGCTGGAGTGGATCACCTGGATTTCTTCGCCCCGCAGGCCGCGCACATGGCTGGCCAGGAAGTCGCGCCCGTAGTTGCTGATGGTGCGCACGAAAGACGCCTCGCCCAGCTTTTCGGCCAGCAGGCGCTGGGTGCGGAAAATGTCATGCGCCCGGCAGCTCACAGAATAGGGGATGCCGGTCAGCCGGTGGATCACCCAGGCGGCGGTGGCCGGGTGGCCTGCAAACTCTGCGTGCACATGGTCGGCGCCCCACTCCGTCAGTTCGCGGGCGATAGCGCTGGCTGCAACCGACACCACGGCGGATTTTCCCGCCAGCACCGGTTTGCCGCCCTGCTGCGCCCCGATCAGAGCCAGCGGTCCGGCCATGCTGCCCAGCCGCGACCCAAAGCTGGCCAGGGTGCGGGGGCTTACCAGCCCGACATGCCTCGCGATGGCCCTAGTTGGCTTGGCAAAATCATGCAGCACTTCCGACGTGTTGAACGGCGCCAGATGGTACAGCCGCACCTCGGCGCCGAACTCGATGAACTTCATCACATCGCGCAGGATGAAGGTTTCGGTGAATTTCGGATATTCCGTGACGATCACCGCCAGCCGCATGTCAGAGTCCCCCATCTCCGCTGCCCGCCTGGCCCCTCCTTGATGGGCCGTTGTCTGCTGTTCCGCTGCCGGAGCCTTCCCCAAGGCTGAGATGCCGTGCCGCCACGCACAGCGCGGGCAGGATCCACATAAATTTAGTGTCCTCGTTGGGCATGAACAGCGACGCGATCAAAAAAGCGGCAAAGCCATAGGCCAGTGCCTTGGCAAAGACCGACAGTCCAGGGATCCCGGCCCGCGCGGTCTGCAGTGCGGCTTTCATGGCGCTGAGCATCACGCCAAGGAAGAGCGCCAGGCCGATCAGCCCCAGCTCGGCTGCGACTTCCAGGTAGCTGTTGTGCAGCTGCCGCGGTGCCGGTTCGCGCCCGGGATACCAGCGGAATTCGTCGCCCGCGTAGAATTGCGGATAATTGCCGGGGCCGACGCCGAATACCGGGTTCTCCCACAACAGCTGCAGGCCGATCAGATTGTAGGAAAACCGCCGCAGCAGGGTCCGGTCCGAGCCCTGTTCGAAAATCGTGCCCATCCGTTCCCAATAGACTTCGGGCACAAAGGGCATCGCGGCGGCGGCGGCGGCGGCCATTGCAAACAGCAGCAGCGGGAACATCCGGTGCCCCCGGTTCCGCCACATGTAGACCACTGCGATCAGCGCCAGCGCAATCGCTGCCGAGCGCGCCAGCGTCAGCACCAGACCGGCAGTCCCGATCAATACCACAGCGCCGCTGAACCAGCGCAAAGGCTTGTGTTCAAAAAACAAAACCGCAGCAATTACGACGGTGCACAGCAGCATATGCGCCGCCGTTGTCGGATTGTAATTGGAAGCGCCGGCACTGCGGGCCTTTCCTTCGAACTGGGCAGTGGTTGCGGCCGCCTCGGTGGCGACCAGCCGCACCCCCAGGAAGCTTTCGGCCAGCACAAACAGACCCGAAACCAGCCCGGTGCCAACCAGGATCCAGACCAAGCAGCGCAGGCGGCGCGGCGTGTCGGCCATCGCAACGATCAGGAAGAACAGCACAATCACGCTGGCGAACCCGATAACATGGTCTTTGCCTGCACTGGGGTATTCGCAGGTGAGGAAGGAAATCCCCAGCCAGAGCAGGAACAGCATCACTAGTGACTTTGTGCGGCTGCGAGGGCCCAGCCGCAAGTGCCGCGGCTTGCGGTAGCCTTTCAGCAGCAGCCCGCCCAGCGCGGCAACGGTCAGCAGCTTGAAAGCCGAAAGCGGCAGCGCCTTCGAGAGGATGCTGGCAAGTGCATCGAGATGCGCAAAGGTGACCAGCAGTGTCAGTGCTGCAAAGGGATTAAGGGTGACCAGCCCGCCCACGGCAAGGCCCGGCACCAGCGCGGCACCCATTTTCGGCGAGGCCAGCGAAAAGGCGATCAGCAGCAGTGCCAGAAAGCCGAGGATGCCGGTCAGCAGCAGGTATCCGGTCAGCCGCCAGATCATGCCGTCCGCGCCCCCCGGCGCTGCTGCCTGCGCTGAGGGCGCAGGTTCAGTCGCTTGTGCAACGCTTTGCTCAGGCTCGCGGCCAGGATCAGCAGGTACCAGTAGTGGTTGCCCTGAAAGCAGCGCACGGTGGCACGGAAGTGCCAGGCATCAAGCCGCGCGCTGCGAAACCCTGCTGCGTTTTCCCCCGCGTGCACCCGGCTGATCACTGCCGGGTCCTCACCCTCGCGGTTGCTGCCATTGCCTGCGGTGGAGGCCAAGTAGCCCTCTTCCGCAGCAATGCGGCGAGCCAGGCCCGAGGTCCGGTTCTGCGGCCAGCAGAACAGGTCAGGCACCTTGCCCAGGCGGGCCTTGAACTCGGTGCGGCAGCGGGCCAGTTCGGCGCCGACACGGGCTGCATATTCCGCCTCGCTCTCAAACCGCCCCCCGGTGAAGGCCGGAGCGGCCAGCGCCGCGTCGCTTTCCGGGATTGCAGTCCCCGCGGGAACAGCAGGCGGTTTTTCGGCCCTGTACCAGTCGTGCTTGCTGCCGCGCATGGCGGCCCATTGCATCCAGGCATGGCGTTTCCAATTGCCCCGTGTAAGCCGGCCAACCGCGTGCGGGCCGACCGGAACCCGGATGTGGTTGATCCCATGCGGCTGCACATCAAACACCTTGTCCGGCCCGGGCTGGTCCAGTGCCCGGATCTCCCCCCAGCTGAGATACCCATCCCAGCGGGACGGCCATGGAGTGTCGTCCAGGCTTTGCGGCGCAGGGCGCTCCGGGGCGGCGAATTCCAGCGAAACAAACAGGGTCGCGCACATGCCATGGCGGCGCAGGATCGGCGCCGCCGCAACCCAATTGTCGAGATACCCGTCATCGAAGTGCAAAAGCACTGTCCCCGCGGGCACCGGATCGCCGGCCCTGCGGCGGCGGATGAAGGTGGCGCTGTCCATCGCCGTGCAGCCCATCTGCCGCAACAGCGCCAGCTGGCGGTCCAGGGTTTCCGGCCGCACAGAAGTCTCGGATGCCCAGGGCAGCCAGGACGCGTCCGCGCTGACGCTGTGCCAGGTGAGGCAGGGCACCCCGCCCGGCCGCCGCATCCAGCCATCGGCGATCCACAGCCAGCCCGCCAGCGCCGGCAGGACGCTCCAGCGCGGCCATGCCCCCGCTGGGACAGCCAGCCAGAACAGCAGGATCGCGGCAACCCCACAGGCCCAGATCAAAAGCGCCCGGCGCCGTTCAGCCTTGCGGCCAGTCCGGCCAGGGCCGCTGCTGTATCCTCTGCGCGCCGCCGCGCGGCAGCTGGTTAGGGATGTCTTATGCCCCCGCACACCCAGGTAACCTCCTGTCAGCCTTTCAAAAACACGCCAAAGATATTCGCCACCCCTTGCTCGCGCAGCCGCGCGGCCGTACCCTGCAACGCCTCCTCAGTGGCGCCGCCGGGGCGGATGCCGATCACCACCCAGTTGAAACCGCAGGCTTTGCTCATTGAGAAGCTTTCGGCGCCGCCGCCAAGGTCGGTCACCTTGACGCCATTGGTCGGCGCAGCGCCGGCCCGCCCGCCCAGCGGGCGGCCAAGCTGGATCACCGGCTGGCTGCCGCGGCCGCCGGGCACCGCCTGCAAAGCAGCGCCGCCCGCCTGGCCTTGCACCGCGGTTTCACTGTCCTCAAGGCGCCTCACCTTGAGCTTCTGCCAGCCTTTGAGGCGGCGCAGAGCAACCTCGATCACTGCGGTCAGGCGGCGGCATTCCTCATCGCTGCCCAGCGCGGTTACGGCGCCTTGGCAGGGCATGGCGTTGCACTGCAAATTCATCATTTTGGCCAGCTCGGCCAGCTTGGCACGTTTCGGCCGCCTCAGCGGCAGAGTGCCCAGGGCACGCGGGCCAAACAGGCGCTGCAGGTCGCTTTCGGTTTTGATGGTGCTGGAGAAAGTGTCGGCGCTGATCACAAGAAAAGCCGAGACCATCACCCATCCGACGATGGAAAACACAGTGAAAACAATCACCTTTGGAAAACTGGGATAGACTGGCTCTACCGCCGGATCGATCACCCGCATCATCGAAAAATTGTTGGCGCGGGCCAGCCGCAGTGCGTTGATCTGATCCTCCAGTTCGGTGAAATTGCTATCGCCCTTGGCAATCTCCTGGCGCAAGGCGGCCTCCAGCTGGCGCGAGGCTGCGTCGGCCTGGGCCCGCAGATGCGCCACATATTCCTCGGCCAGCAGATTGGCGGCCAGCGCGGCGATCTCCGGCTTATCCCAGGTCACCTTGATCTGCATGATGTAAGTGCCTTCGACCATCTCGACCCCGATGGCGTCCTGCAGCGTCAGCACCGCATCGGTCAGCGGGTCCTGCACCACGTGCTTGCCCGAGTTCAGCGTGTTGTAGATGCGGCGGAAATTGCGGCGGAAGCTGGTGAACCGCTGGGCAACCTGCTGCTTCAGGCCCGGTGCCTTCTCTGTTTCCACGATCTCAGCTGCAGCCGGCGGCTGGCTGGGCTGCAGTTCGCGCGTCAGCCGGTCCACGGTCTTGGCGGCGATCTCGCGGCTGAGCAGGTATTCGACGTGGGTCTGGGTCAGCAGATTGGCCGGGTTGATGGTCGTGGAGCGCACAAAGGTCTGGCTATAGGCCAGTTCGGTCTGGGTCGGCAGCAGCGAGACCTTGGCAGAGCTGGTGTAGAGCGGCGCCACATAGAGGAAAAGAGTGCTGAGCGCTGCGGTGCCGCCGACCAGAGCCAGAAAGGCCACCAGGATCAGCCCCCGGTAATACAGCAGCAACTGCCGGTAATGCGCGGTCATGGCTGCGTCCCCCCCAGAGTGCGGCATTGCCGGACTGGCGAGGCTGGATGCCCTGTCCAGCGCCCTTTGGCTCCAGCACGGGCGGCTGCCCCCCGCTGCCGCCCGTGCCAAGTCATGAGGAAATCACCGAAGACTGAAGCAAATACCTCTCGACAAAATGCCGGGCGGCAAGAGAGGTGGTTGAATAAGTGGCAAAGTTGGCAAAGCCGCTTTTGCCGATGCCAACCGGCTCACTGTGTTCGATTCTGGCCCGCACCTTGAGGCGGCAGACCCGGCCGGACCGGCGCTTGCGGGTCAGCATCACGAAATGCTCGCCTTGTGGAAAGGGCCTGGTCGAGATGAATTGCAGCACTTCGTCGGAAATGCCGCAGATGGCGCCGATGTGGGTGCTGTTGCCCTCGTCAAGCTCGACCCGGCTGTCGGGCGGGCAGTTGAAACCGGCCCGCAGCCACCTGTGCTCGGCCAGCGGCCGGAACTGGGCGGTGAGGCCGGAGACAGCAAGCCGGATAGATTTGCGCAGCACGCAGAAGCCGACGTAGGCGAGAAAGCTGAAGGCAGCGCCGTAACGGATCGGGGTGCGGCAGCACATGCGGTTGAAGCGGGCGCGCAGGGCTTTGGGGGTCTCATGGGTCATCAGCGCCTGGGCGAACCCGACCAGCCCGGGACGGATGCGGAAGCGCTCCTCATAGCCGGGCGCCTCCTTGCGGTAGACCTCTTCGATTTCGGGGCGGATCGGACGCGGCCCGAAGAACACCATGTCACCGCGTAGGATGTTGAACAACTGCGGCAGTTCATCCAGCCGCGAGCGGCGCAGGTAGATGCCGATGCGGGTCTCCGTCATCGAGCGGCGCGGCAGGGTCCGGTCTCGGGTGACGGTGCCGGCCTTGAAGCTGAGAGTGCGGAACTTGAAGATGCTGAATACCTTGCGGTCCTTGCCGAGCCGCGGCCCGGCATAGAACACCGGCCCCCGCACCAGTACCTTTTGCAGCATGATTATCAACAGCATAAGCGGGCTGACCAGCGGCAGCAGCAAAAGAGCCAGGCCGCGGTTGAGAATGGCATCGAAAAGCGGGTTTCCAGGAGCGTAGCCAGTGCGCAGTTCGGCACCGCTCAGCAGCCCGCGCGGTGCTGCCTCGGCGCGGCACGCCCCGGCGTCCGGCCCGGCATCCAGCCTGTTTGCTGTTTCCGGCCAGTCTCCGGTTCTTGGGCGGCTCTGCAGCCTGTCCTGCGGTCCCTCGTTCACTCTCCCAAGCGGCCTGGCCGCTGAAACGGCTGGCCTGGACGGCACAGATCTTTCGCCATTTATAGATTTCGCGCCATCAGCCCCCCCGGCTGATCCGCGAACAAAAGCCCGGTTCATTGTATCCCCCTATACAATTCCCAGTATTTACGAATGCATTTCGCAAGCCAATTCACCGCGCTTTCAACAATAGCCCGGCAACAGCTGCGTCATCCCCCGCATACGATGGAACGGAACAGGGTGATTCGTGTCAATTGGCCAAGCGGCATACGCCGAAGGAGTTACCACCACATAAGCCACTGAAATAATGCAATACATTAGAACCTCCATTCTCTTGCGCATGGCGCCCGGAGCAAGCTTTCGAAAAAGTGATGCATTTTAATGGCCGCCCCGGGGAAGGGCGCTAATCTGAATAGTTGGAACAGATTTTTGAGGACGCCGGAAAGCGCAGCGCATGAAACAGAATGGAACCCTGCGCAGCATTATTTCGGTGACTTTCTGGAAATCCATCGGGATGGCGCTAAGCCTGGCAATTGCGCTGGCAATTGCCAATCTTTTTGGTGCCGGGGCGTCTTCGGACGCATTCTTCCTGGCCCGCCGCGTGGTCTCAAACATTGCAGCCGGGCTGGAGCGGACGCTTCAGTTTCTGCAGGTGCCTCCTATGGTGCGGATGGCTGAAACCGAAGGGCTGCAGGTCCTGGCCAGGCACTTGCGCAAACGCAGCTGGCAGATTCTGCTGGCGGCGGCGGTGCTCTGCGCCGCCGCTTTTGTTTTTGCCCCGGCGCTGACCCGACTGCTGGCGCCCGGCTTCAGCGCAGAGCAGCATGCAAATGCCACTGTGTACCTGCGGATCCTGCTGGCGGTGCTGCCGTTGTCGGCGGCCACTGCCCTGTCCGGCGCAGTGCTGAATGCGCTGCGGCTGTTCCGGCTGCCGGTGATTGCGCGGCTGCTGCCGCGGGCTTGCGCCGCGGCAGCGCTGGCGCTGGTGCCGGTCTTTGCCTTCGGGCTGGGTGCGGTGGCGTTGGCGATTGCGGCAGGCACCGTGGCGATGGCCTGTTTCTTTGCGGTCTGCATCCGCCGTGCTCTGGCACAGGAGTGGACGCCGCAGCCGGACAGCAGCGGCCAGCAGCTGCCCTATTCGCGCAGCCGGATCTGGGCCATGCTGCTGGCGCAGTTTCACCTGTTTGGCGCCGGCTGGATCGACATGGCTATGGCCTCGCTCACCGGTGCGGGCAGCGTCGCTACACTGGAGTTTGCCCAGCGCATGACCAACATGGCGCCGGGCGTGGTGACCAGCAGCGTGATCATTGTCTACTACACCGAATTTGCCAGCCACCTGGCCCGCGGCCGCCAAGAAGCCTTCCGCAAGAGCGTGCAGGATGCGGTACGGGCGACGCTGCTGTTTGTGATGCCCGCCGCCGTGGTGCTGTTCATGCTGAACCGCCCGGCGGTCTCGGTGCTGCTGGGGCATGGTGCCTTTGAGCCCTGGGCTGTGGAGCAAACTGCCAGCATTATTGCGCTGCTGGCGCCGCTATTAGTGGTGAACGCCTTGCTGGGGACGCTGGCATCCGCACTGTTTGCCGATCCCAGGGCGCCGCATCTGAAAATCATCTTCACCGGTATCGCGGTGTCTCTGGCGGTGCGGGTGGGATTGAATTGGCTGCTGCTGCCGGTCCTTGGCGTGCTGGCGGTACCGCTGGCCTCCCTGGCGGCGATGTCTGCCCTGCTGATCGTTCTCTATGTTCGGCTAGTGCAGGCCATCGGCGCCCCGGTGCGGCTGCGCGAGGCGGGATCCTTTGCCGCCATGGCGCTGGCCTCTGCCGCGGCGGCGGCGGCGGTCTGGATGGTGCAAGCGGCAGCGGCCCGGGAGCTGGCCGGCCGGCTCGAAATGCTGTCGGTCGCGGTTCTGTCCGCTGTTTGCGGCGCTCTTGTCTTTGCCGCGGTGGCAACGGTGCTGAAGGTGCCGGAGCTGGCCCGCGTCCGCGGAATACTGCGCAAGGCAATCCGGCGGGGCACCGCATGAGCCCTGACGTCCTGATCCGGAAATCACCGCCGCTTCAGCTGAGAATGCACGGCGCCGCGCTGCCGTTTCCGTTCGACAGTGCAAATGCCCATCTGACCCGCAACGGCCGCTTTGCCATCCGCGAGGGGCTGCGGGCACTGGAGCTGCCCAAAGGCGCGGCAGTACTGCTGCCGGCCTGGCACTGCGGCTCGGAGGCCGATGCCGTACTGGCAGCCGGGCTGCAGGTGGCGCTCTACCGGCTGAACCCGGATCTGAGCGCAGATCTGGAGAATGTAGCGCAGCAGTTGGCCAAGGGCGGCATCGCGGCGGTCTATGCGATCCATTACTTCGGCTACGGCCAGCCGGCTGAAGCGCTGCTGGAGCTGGCCCGGGCACATGGCGCGGTGCTGATCGAGGATGTGGCGCTGGGGTTGTTTTCCTGTACGCAGAACGCAGTGCCGCTGGGCAGCCAGGGCGATATGTCGGTGTTCAGCCTGGTCAAGACACTGCCGCTGCCGGAGGGCGGCGCGTTGTGGCTGCGCAAGCCTCAGCCCCGGGCGCTGGCGCGGCTGCAGCCGCCGCCGCTGCGGGCGGTGCTGGCTGGTTTCAAAGGGGTGATGCGGCGGACCCTTGCAGCATCGGCGCCAGCTATCGCGTCCTCTCCTGATCCGCGGCAGCTGGAATGCTGGCACAGCCGGGCTGGGATTACACCGATGGATATGGGCGGGCGGATGTCCTTGCTGACCCGGCTGCTGCTGCGCGGCACCGATGCGGCCGCCGTCAAAGCCGCACACCGGCGCAACTATGAGACACTGCAGGCGAGTGTGCCGCGCCGGGCGGGAATGCGCCCCTTGCTGCCGGACTTACCAGTTGGCGCCTGTCCTGCGTTCTTTCCGCTTTTCACGCCAGACGCCGACCGTGTTCATCATCGATTGCAAGCAGCCGGCATCCAGTCGGTGCGGTTCTGGCGGCAGTTTCATCCGGCTGTGGATTTGACGGAACATCCCGGCGCCCAAGACCTGAAACGCTCTGTGCTGCGGCTGCCGGTGCATGCCGGGCTGGTCCCTGCAGATATGCAGCGGATCTGCGAAGCGCTCCATCAAGCAGTTGCATGAGCAGAAGACAAACCGGGCGCCCGCCGCGGGGTCACCCGCAGCGCAGGTCAAAGCAGACAGAAACGGACGTCGTCCAGAAACAGAGCTGCGGGCTGCTTGTTGGAATTTGCGGTAAGCCCGACCTGAAAGCGGTCCACCTGTTCCTGCACGGTGATTTCCGCATATTGCCTGACAATTTCCTGTGTCAGCATAGTGGTGCCGCGGGCATCGCTGACCACCTCGCCGTCCAGCATCACCAGCGAGTGCCCTTCAGCGCCTTTGCCAAGCGTGACCTGCCAGGTGATCTCATGCCAAGTGCCGGGCTGCAGCAGCCGCGGCACTGTGGAGAGGAACGGCTGTTGGATGCCGATCTTGGAGCGGTCCACCCGAAGCAGCCCCTTGCGCAGGTAAAGACGGATCCCTGGATTGGTGTCGAGCCCGCAGGAGGCGCATTCCAGATCCATCAGAATAACACTGTTGAGCGGTGTCTCCGGCGGGAAATACATCCGTGCCTGCATCGAGATCACAGTACCTGCCGGCAAGGGATCGAAGCGGTGCACATAATCGGCCTTGCCCACTTTGCCCCGTTTCTTGGGGCCTGCCACCAGATGCGCCACCTGATTGCCCGGCTGCAGCGGATCCTGCACCTGGGCTGCTTCGCCACGCTGCAGCTGTACAAAGGCAAAGCCGCCGTTCTTCTCTGCCGCTTCAAACACCCAGTGGCGGCTGTCCGGTGTGCAGGAACCGCTTTCGGCTGCCGCAGGCTGCGGAGCCGTTGCAGCCAGGGCAGCGAAAAGGAAAAGCCCCGGCAAAGGCGGGATGCACTTGAGCATGTTCATGGCGGACCTACTCTCAACTCAACACTGCAAATTGATATAGCGCCCGATCGGCGCCAGGCCCGGGAAATTGCAGCCGGCCGGGGAATGGAAGCAATAGACGGGAACACTCCATGCCAGACAGCCAGCCGCAGCGGATTGCCTTTGCCCTGCCGCATCTGAAGGCGGGCGGAATCGAGGTGGTCGTGCGCGCGCTGCTGACTCATCTGGACCGCAGCCGCTGGTCGCCGCTGCTGATCCTGAACCGCTGCGAAGGCGAACTGCTGCGGGATCTGCCGCAGGATGTCCTGGTGGCGGGCTGCGGCGGCAAGGGCCTGCTGCCGCGGGCCTGGGCGCTGGCACGGCTTCTGCGGCAGCACCGGGTAAAGCTTTTGTACAGCGGCACCAATGCGATGAACCTGTCGGCGGCACTGGCGGTTTCAATGATGCCCAGGCGGCAGCGGCCCAGGCTGGTGCTCTCGGAGCACACCACGGTTGAGAACTACCTGGCCAAGGCGCGCCGCCCGCGCCTGCGGCGGGGGCTGATCCGGCTGCTTTACCCGCGGGCGGACCGCTTGGCTGTGCCGCTGCAGGCAATTGGTGAAGGCTGGCTGAAAGCGCTGGCTCTGCCGGGACCGCCCCTGGCCTGCCTGCCCAATCCAGTCCTGGAAGACGCCGAGCTGGCAGAGTTGCAAGCGGACCCGCCGGAGCGGCTGCCGGGGCGGATCGCGGCTGCCGGGCGGCTGATAAAAGACAAGGGGCATGATGTACTGATCCGCGCCTTTGCGGAGGTTCTGGAAATGCATCCGCAGGCCGAACTGCTGATTTACGGCTCGGGACCCGAAAGAGCCGCCCTCGAGCAGCTTGCTTTGCGCCTGGGCGCAGCGGAGCGGGTGCGTCTGATGGGGTACTCCGGCAACCTGCTGCACGATTTTGCGCGGGCAGAGCTGGCAGTGCTGCCCTCCTTGCGGGAGGGGTTCGGCAATGTGGCGGTTGAGGCGCTGGCCGCAGGCACGCCGCTGATTGCCAGCCGCTGCCTGGGGCCGGAAGCAATCCTGCAGGGCGGCAGGCACGGGGTACTGGTGGAACCGGGCAATGTGCAAATGCTGGCCGCGGCGATCCGGCGCGCGCTCAGCCGCCCTGTAGACCCGCAGTTTCTGGAAGAGGCTAGGAAAGCCGCAGATCCTTACCTGGCGGCAACAGCGGTGCGGGCGTTTGAAAACCTTGCCAGCGGTTTGCTGGTGCCGGCTGCTGCGGCGCCGGAACCTGGGCGCAGCGCAACCGCGCGCGGCAGATGAACCTGGCTGAACTGCGGCCTGTTGCACTTCGGGGTGTTTACCCGGGCTCCAGCTCGGCAAAGCCGCCGCGGCGGACTTCCACCAGATCGCCGGGCAGCACCCGGGTTTCCAGCGCGGCTGGCAGGATTTCCTCGCCGGCACGGGTGTTGCGGCGGATGCGGTATTCAGCGGGCAGCAGCGGACCGGTGGCGGGCACCTCGCCCAGTGCCGCCGACAGCGCCCGGATCAGCTCGCGCGAGGCTTCGATTTCGGCCTCCTCGGCCCGGATGCTGACCATGACGCTGGACAGGCCGGAGGCAATCTCCTCGCGCCGGACCCGGTAGGCGTCTTCGATCGAGGCCAGCAGGCTCGTCTCGCTTTGGCGGGCGCGGGCCTCATAGCTGGCGGCCAGCATCATCTCGATGTTTTCGTCGTTGTAGATGGTGCGCAGCTGGCGCACCCGCTCGGTGCTGGTCAAGCCGCGGTCCAGCAGCCCTTCGAGATCAGCCAGCGCCTTGGCGCTGGTTTCGATCTGCTCGCGTAGGATCGCCTGCTGCCGGGCCAGCGCCTGGGCCTCCTGATCAGCAAGCTGCGCCTGGGCCTGAGCTGCGGCAGCACGCACCTGCGCCCGGTCCTGGCGGCTGCGCAGGATTTCCAGCTGTTCGGCCATCAGCTGATCGGCCTCCGGCCCGGCCAGCGCCGAAAACTGCGCATCCGGAGCAATCTCCACTGCGCCCGAGGATTCCGCCAGCAGGCGCAGCCGCCGGGAATGCAGCTCCACCAGGGTGGAGCGGCGCACGGTGATCCGGGCCTGTTCATCGGCGATGCGGATGTCCAGCTGGCTGGACACGCTTTCGCTTTCGCGCGGATAGAGGCCGCCGGAAACTGCCAGGATGCGCCCGACGGTCAGCCCGTCGCGGAAGGCAATCTCGCCCGGGATCACCACATCGCCCAGCGCATAGACCGGACGCCAGGAAGACACGCTGACCGCCACCGAGGCCGGCAGGCCGGTGCGCTCGGTCAGCTGCTGTTCCAGCCAGAGCTCCAGTTCGGCCGCGGTCAGGCCCTCGGCACGGACTTCACCAGCCAGATGCAGCGAAACATGGCCGTCCTGGCGCAGCTTGTAGGTCCGGCTCAGGTCGTCGCGGTTCAGCACCGAAACACTGATTTCATCGCCCGGTCCCAGCAGCAGTTCCGCTGCAAAAACCGGAACGGGCACCATGCATAAAAGGGCCGCCAGCCCCGCAGCCTTGCGTGCCAAGTGCTTAACCCTGTTTCTCCCCCAGGTCATGGTCTTTCCCCTTCACCGCCGGTCAGCTGACATAGGCCGACCGCTTGCGCGTGCGCAGCTGTTTCAGTTTGCGCGCCCTGGCCCCGACCGGGCGCAGCAGCTCCTGCGCGGTCAGCAGCAGATCGGCATAGCCGTAGCGGCGGCAGATGCGCAGCCGCTGGAAGCTTTCGAAGTCATCTGCCAGCCGGTCCAGGAACGGTGTCGAGCGCAGCATGTTGGTATAGTGCAGGCCGCGGGCCGCCGCGGTCTCGATACAAGTCGCGGCCATGATCCGCCCGGGCGAGATCTTGCGGAAGCTTTCATCAAAATCGAGGATCAGCCCGTAAGAGGTATCCCCCGCCTCCAGGCAAATGCAGCTGGCGGCCTCGCGGCCGTCGATCACCAGCAGATGCACAGCCATGGTGCCGCTGGCCGACATGTTCCGCCACAGCGCCTGAAAGAACCGGCGGGTGCCGGTGTCAGTACCGATGTCGGTCCCCATGCGCGCCTTCCAGGTGCGGGCGGAAACGGTCAGCGCACCGTCAAGAATGCGATCCGCCGCCGGCCCCGGTTTGGTGGCGGTCAGCAACTGAAATTCGGTCTTGGCCAGCGCACGGCGGCCGGAGCGCAGGGATTTGCGGAAATCACGGCTGCGGCGGGACAGGCAGGCCTCCCAGCCATCGTCATGGCGGCAGACCCCGGCGCGGATCTCACCGCGCTGGCGGTTGCGGAGGCGCCCCTGAGCGGTAGCGGCGCGGATCCGGCCATAGGCACCCGCCACCCGCATCGGGGTTAGATCCGCCACGTCCCAGTCGCGGGCCGCAAGAAGGTTTTCCATCAGCCCGGCGGCCTCCCGGCCATGCCCCGGAGCTGCGAGCACGTCATGAAACCCGGCCCGGTCGCTGCACAGCATCGAAAGCCTGCGCAGCCGGGGACCGCCTTTCCACAAAGGAGCCCGGTTTACACCCAGCGGAAGCGCCGCCACCAGCTGGCCGTCACGCCAGGCGCAACCGATCCGCGGCCGGGCGCCATTGCCGAAACCCGCAATCCACGCCAGGATCCAGCCCATTGAGGAAAACGGCCCGCCGCCGGAGGCGCGGTGCAGCTCTGCCCAGGCAGGCCGCAGCGCTTCCAGCGCTCCGGGATCCGTTACAATTTCCATTTTTGCAGCCACAACACCCGCCGCACACCTATACACACCTCTTTGCAACCTAGATGGCAATTGCGCCTTGTCCACGCAGGCGCTGCAGAAAGTGAACGCCAGCCGGGTTCCGGCGGCCCGGCGCAAGGGGGGAAGCGCGGACTGAAAGCCGCCCCGGCAGAAACTTGCAGGATCGGTCCAGGCCGCTGAGCGGAGAAAGGATCAGCATTTGCGCAGGGCGGCAAAATGCCGAGCCGGGCACCCGGTTCCGGCAGGGCAGCGCCGGAATTTGCCGCTTGGCTCCAAAGGGATAGCAGCAGGCCAGTGCAGGTTCTAGCTCTAGGCCACGGCACACGGAACACCGTGGCCGCAGGAAGAAACAAACACATGAACGGAGTGTCTCACATGAAAAAATTCGCGCTGACCGCCGCCGCTTTTGCTGCTCTGGCCGCCTCGCCGCTGGCCGCGATGGAATCCATCACCGAAGCCGACGCTGACGGCAACGGCACCTATTCGCTCGAAGAACTGCAGGCCGCGTTCCCGGATCTGACCGCAGAAACCTTTGCCACCATCGACGCCAATGCCGATGGCGAAGCGGACCTGGCCGAGGTTCAGGCAGCGGCGGAAGCCGGCCTTCTGGCAACGGCCGGCTGATACCGCGGCAAGGCGGCTCCCCCCGAACACCGGGCCGCCTTGCCACCTTTTGTCCCGCCCGATGTTAAATGGTTCCAGGCCCTGCTTGCGCGGGGCCTTTTTCCGTCAGGTTCTCCATTCAGGTGCGGTCTGCCGGGCGCTTGCCTGTCCAGGGCCCTGGCAAAAGCGGAGCGAAGTTGAGGAAGCTCAAGGTCCGCTGGCGGCCAAAGCCGCATAACAATGCGCATGACGACACTTGAACCGGTGCCGGGCTGTTCGCAGCAGCTCCGCACGGCGGAGACGAACATGAGCGCGCGCAAGAATTATGATGGCCCTGCTTTTCTGTCCTTCGGCTTCAGGCCGTTTTTTCTGGCGGCTTGCCTCTGTGCCCTGCTGGCGGTTCCTGTCTGGATGCTGATCTGGCTGGGAGAGCTGGAATTCAACGGGCCGTTCCTGGCCTCAGACTGGCATAGCCACGAGATGATCTTTGGCTACGGCGCTGCGGTTGTTGCCGGTTTCCTGTTCACCGCGGTGCCGAACTGGACCGGGCGGATGCCTGCGCGCGGCTGGCCGCTGGCAGCGCTGCTGGGCCTGTGGCTGCTGGGGCGGCTCGCCCTGGCAGGCTGGCTGCGGCTGCCGCCGCTTGGTGTGATGGCGGTGGATTGCAGTTTTCTGGCCGCGGTTGCGGTGATGATCGCGCGCGAAATCATCGCCGGCGAAAACTGGCGCAACCTCAAGGTTCTGGTGCCGGTCGTGCTGCTGGGGCTGGCCAATGCCCTGTTTCATATCGAAGCCATGACCGAGGGCGTTGCGGATGTGTCGCGGCGCCTGGGTCTTGCGGTGCTGATCTTTCTGATCATGCTGATCGGCGGGCGGATCGTGCCAAGCTTCACCCGTAACTGGCTGGCGAAACAGGCGGTTTCGCGGATGCCTGTGCCCTTTGGCCGGTTTGATGCCGCCTGCCTGGCAGCTGGTGCAGCGGCGCTGCTGGCCTGGGTGCTGGCCCCGTGGGCGGCCGTTACTGGGGCACTGCTGCTGGCGGCCGGACTGCTGCATACCCTGCGCCTGTCCCGCTGGCGCGGGCTGGCTGCCATGAGCGACCCGCTCCTGTTCATGCTGCACGCGGCCTATGCGATGGTGCCCGCCGGCTTGCTGGCTGCCGGTGCCGTGCCGTTCGGCCTGCTGGAGCCGGCGGCTGCCGTGCATCTTTTGGGCATCGGTGCAATCGGCGGCATGACTTTGGCAGTTATGATGCGCGCTGCCATGGGGCACAGCGGAAGGGCGCTGGCGGCGGGCCCGGTCCTGACGGCGGCCTTTGCGCTGGTGCTGGGCGCTGCCGGGCTGCGCGCTGCAGGAACCGGGCTTCTGGCAGCAGGCTGGGACGGGATCACCCTGTCAGCCGTGTTTTGGACCGCTGGCTTTGCGCTGATGGCGTTGCGGACCGGCCCCTGGCTGGTCACCCGGCGGCTGGGGCCCAAGCGGGCGTCCGGCGCGCCGGATGCGGCAGCCAAATCCGGTCCAGGCACACCCCCCGCCGCATAATCGAAATCTTAACGGCCTTCTCAGATTATGCCATTCGAGTTATGGAGACATTGTGAGGTAAGAGGAGGTCCCGGATGCAGTGGAAAGCTGCTGCTGCCGCATTTGCGGCACTGCTGCTGTGGACTGTCCAGAGTCTGGCGCAACCCGCCGGGCTTGAGGACTTCCGCCGCCCGGAGACCATTCCGTTCCCGCCGTCTGCGCCATACAGCCGGGAAATTGCCACCCTGGGCAAAATGCTGTTCTTTGATCCGCGGCTGTCGGGCGGACAGAACATCAGCTGTTCCAGCTGCCATAATCCCTCTTTCGGCTGGGAAACCCCGGTGCCCAAGGCTATCGGCGCTGCCAATACGCCGGTGCTCCGCCATGCGCCAACGATCCTGAATGCCGCCTGGATCACGCCGCTGTTCTGGGACGGGCGCGCAAACAGCCTGGAGGAACAGGCGATCGGGCCGATCACCGCGCCGGACGAGATGAACGCAACCTTTGACGGCATCGTGGCGCGGCTGTCAGCGGTCAGCGACTACAAGGCCTGGTTTGAGCGGCTTTTTCCCGGCCGCGGCATCCGCAAAGAAACCATTCTGACGGCGCTGGCCACCTATCAGCGCACTATTGTCAGCGGCGTGGCCAGCTTTGACCGCTGGGTGGAGGGCGATGCCGGTGCCGTGCCGGAGGCGGCCAAGCGCGGCTTTGCTCTGTTCACCGGCAAGGCGAATTGCGCCTCGTGCCACTCCGGCTGGATGTTCACCGATAATCAGCTGCATGACATTGGCTTGCAGTCCAGCGATCCCGGCCACGGCGGGGCAGCGGCGCAGGCTCCAGAGGGCACTTTGCGCTTCAAGACCCCGGGGCTGCGCAATATCGCACTGCGCGCGCCCTACATGCACAACGGTTCGCAGCCCTCGCTGCGCGCCGTGATCCGCCACTATGCCAACGGCGGCGCCCGCACCGGACGGCAGGCGGAAATCACAGGTTTCGCTGTCAGCGCAGAGGAGATAACTGACCTGATCGCCTTTCTTGAGACGCTGACGGACAATGAAACCAATGTGCCAACCCCTATTCTGCCGGCCAACTGATGCCCCCGGCTGAAAGCTGCTCCTTATGAATATCAAACGGTCCATTGTCCTGCCGGTTCTTGTCATCGCAATGGCGGCGCTGTTTGCTGCGCTGCTGGTGGGCAGCATGGCGATGTATGCCTCCAGCCGCAAAGACGCGGTGCTTGAGGCCTCGCTGGAGGTCACCCGCCGCGCCAGCAGCGTCGGGTCCGGCATCATTGCAGCCGAGAACTATGCCCAGGAGGTGATCGCCATGACCCGGCTGATCCCTCAGGACGAAGTGGCCAGCCGTTTTCAGGCCCATCTGAACGATATCAATCGCGATCTCAGCGCCCTGCTGGCGCTGCCGCTGCCGGCGCCCCTGCGCCGGGAAGCCGAAGCGCTGAACGATGCCCTGGCGGAATGGTGCGCAATGGCAGTAGTGCTGCTGGGGGTCAAATCCGCTCCAGAAATTCCCACGCCCAGCGCCCTGGTCATGAGCAGCGAAGCGGTCACCAAACAAGCCGGCATGGTCAGTGCACTGGCCGCGGTGCATGCGGAACAGGCAGTGGCTGCGGCGAACCAGACGCTGTCGCGGATTTTTGTGCTGGGGCTGACAGGCACGGCGCTGATCATGGCGGCGGCGCTGATCTTTGCCATGCGCAAAGCTCATGCGATTTCGGCAGCGATGCAGGCCGCAGCCTCCAAACTGCGGCGGCTGGCCAGCGAAGAGCAGGACGGCGCTGCCCAGGACGGCGGCGAGATTGCCGCGGTGTTTGCCGCACTCGACACCCTGCAGTCCAGCCTCCGGGAGAAGAAGCGCATTGCCGAGCGGCTGCAGCAGGAAAAGACCCGGGCCGAAGCCGCGACGGAAACCAAATCCCGCTTCCTGGCCACCATGAGCCATGAAATCCGCACCCCGATCAACGGGGTGCTGGGAATGGCGGAAGTGCTGAATGAAACCGATCTGACGCCTGAACAGCAGTCCTGCACTGGCACCATCCTGGCCTCCTCCGAGGCGCTGCTGCGGATCGTCAACGACATTCTCGACTTCTCCAAGCTGGAAGCCGGGAAGGCACAAATGCTGGAACAGCCCTTCAACCTGCGCGACGTGATCTATGATGTCGCGACGCTGATGTCGCCCAGTGCGACTGCCAAAGGGGTGGAGATCTGCATCGATATCCCGGAATCCACTCCAGCCATTTTTACCGGCGACAGCGGCCGGGTGCGGCAGATCCTGATGAACCTGGTGGGCAATGCCGTCAAGTTCACACTGAAGGGCCATGTCAGCATCACCCTGAATTATGATGCCAGCCATGAAATTCCGCTGTGCGTTGACGTGCGAGACACCGGTGTCGGCATCCCCGCAGACGCCATCGGCCAGATTTTTCACGCCTTTGAGCAAGTGGAGAGCAGCACCGCACGGCGCTTTGAGGGCACCGGGCTGGGACTGGCAATCTCTGCCCGGCTGGCTGAGGCCATGGGCGGAAGGATCGATGTCGAATCCGAGCCGGGTACAGGTTCCTGCTTTACGGTCTGCCTAACCCTTCCGGTGGCCGCACAGCCCGCGCCTGCAACCCGGCCGATGGCTGGCAAGCGGGTGGCGGTGGCCGCGGATCTGGCGTTTTCCCGCGATGTGCGGCTGCGCCAGCTGGCCTACTGGGGCGCAGAAACTTCAGCCGCGGCCAGCCCGGCGGAATTGCTGGAGCAGTTGGAGGAGATGGCCGCAGCCGGGCAGCCGCCGGACCTTGTGCTGGTGGAGAACACCCTGCCGCCGCAGCAGGCCGGCGATCTGTGCCGCTGCATCCGCAGCCTGGCCGGATGCCAGGGCCTGCCCGTGGCGTTCTGCGCCGGAAGCCAGGCGATCTCTGGCTACCAGATGCTGAAGGACCAGGAGGCTGTGCAGGTGCTGATGAAACCCGCCCGCAACCGGGTGCTGTTGCGCACGCTGCAGGACATGCTGCGCCCTGCGCCCGAGGCGGCGGTGCCCGCTGCGGACGCGCCCGGCACAGAACAGGTATCGGCGGGCTTTGACCATTTGCGGCTTCTGGTGGCCGAGGACAACCGCACCAACCAATTGGTGCTGAAGAAGATGCTGGCGCCCTCGGGAATCCGGATAACCATGTGCAGCAATGGCCAGGAAGCGGTGGACGCCTTTGCCGCGCAGCCTTTCGACCTGGTACTGATGGATATGTCGATGCCGGTGATGGACGGGTTGGAGGCAACCCGGCGGCTGCGCGCCTGGGAGCAGGAGACCGGCCGCGCCCCCTGCCCGATCCTTGCGCTGACAGCCAATGTGCTGAGCACAGATGAAGCCGCCTGCCGTGCTGCGGGGATGGTCGGTTTCCTGTCCAAACCAGTCCGCAAGCAGCAACTGCTGGAACAGATTGCTAAGTGGACCGGCAGCGGCCTTCCGGTCAGCGCTGCGGCACACGCCCGCCGGGCCTGACCCGCAGCGGCCAGGCTGCTTACCTGGCGCACCGATCACAAATTGACACAATTCGACACAAAAACGTGATATACTGGCTGAGTGCCTGAGTCCCGGCAGGATTGCATTTCCGGGAAGCTGCAGGCGTTTGCCCAGCGCTGGCCGCAGAGGGGACCTGCGGGCCGCGCGCAACGGCATTTTCGGTGAAAGTAATGAGTGATTGGGGGATCACATGTCCAATTTGCAGATCGGGGCCGCGCGCCCCGCCGATGGCTATTCCACAAACCCTGACAATCCAGACTGGGGCGCAACCGGTACCGGGCTGCTGAATCTGGCCCCCAGCGATCTGGGACCTGATGGCGAAATGTCCGGCGCGGACCGGCCCGGCGCCAGGGAAATCTCCAATATTCTTTCGGTGCAGCACGGCACGACCCACAACAGCGAATGCGCCTCTGATTTTCTGTGGATCTGGGGGCAGTTCCTGGATCATGACCTGTCGCTGACCAGTGCCGGAGCCTATACCAGCGCCGATATACCGGTGCCGGCGGGAGATCCGTATTTCGACCCCTATGGCACCGGCGAAGCGGTCATCCCTTTTACCCGGGTGGACCAGCAGGACGGCAAATACATCAACGAGATCACCGCTTATATCGATGCATCTATGATCTATGGCTCGGATGAAGAGACGGTCTCTGCCATGCGGGACGAGGGCGGCAAGCTGAAGCTGACCGAGGACGGCCATCTGTACCGGGACGGCGACGGGTTCCTGACCGGCGATGTGCGGGCCGCCGAAAATGTGGCGCTGTCTTCAATGCATACGATCTTCACCCGCGAGCACAACCGGCTGGTTGACGAGCTGGCAGAACGTGACCCCTATCTGACCGATGATCAGCTGTTCGAGGCGGCCCGTGCCCGGGTCGAGGCGCTGGTGCAGGCGGTCACCTACAAGGAGTTCCTGCCCTATCTGGTCTGCGACAGCGCAATGAGCGAATACCAGGGTTATGATGCAACGGTGAACCCAGGCATCGCGATCGAGTTCTCCACCGTGGTGTTCCGGCTGGGGCATACGCTCTTGTCGGCAAATCTGCAGCGGGTCGGCGAGGATGGCACCCGCTATGATCCGCTGGCACTGCGGGACGCGTTCTTCCAGCCGGAGCTGATGAAACAGGACAGCATGATCGAAGATATCATCCGCGGTGCCGCCTCGCAGACCGCCGAGGCGATCGACACCAAGGTGGTGGAAGACGTGCGCTCTTTCCTGTTCGGCCCGCCCGGTGCCGGCGGGTTTGACCTGGCGGCGCTGAATATCCAGCGCGGCCGAGATCTGGGCGTTGCCAGCTACAACGATCTGCGCGAGGCGCTGGGACTGGCCCGGGCTGACAGCTTTGACGATATCACTTCGGACGCGGGTCTTGCCGCCAAATTGGAAGAGGCCTATGGCACCCCCGACAAGGTGGATGCCTGGATCGGCGGCCTGGCCGAAGACGCCTACGGCCACGGCATGCTGGGCGAGACCTTTACCACGGTCATGGTGGATCAATTCACCCGGCTGCGTGATGGCGACCCCTTCTGGAGCGAGGGGCGCGACGGCATCCCGGCACGGGAAATGCAGAAACTCTGGGACACGAAACTGTCCGACATCATCCTGCGCAATACCGAAATTGAGCTGATCCAAAAGGATATCTTCGGAGGCATGGACCGGATCATCGGCACTCAGGACAATGATGTTCTGCAGGGCGGCGCCCTGCGTGACTTCCTGCATGGCCGCGACGGCAATGACACACTGATTGGATACGGCGCCTGCGACGACCTGCAAGGCGGCCGCGGCAATGACAATCTGAACGGCAACGGCGGCGCCGACTGTCTGGATGGCGGCGGCGGCCACGACTACCTGCGCGGCGGGTATGGCAACGACATTCTTCTGGGCGGCGGCAACAGGGACCAGCTGCGCGGCAACGAAGGTAATGACATGCTGGACGGCGGCCGCGGCTATGACAGGCTGAACGGCGGCAAGGGCAATGACACCCTGGACGGCGGCAAACACGATGACACGCTGAACGGCGGCAAGGGCGACGACCTGCTGACAGGCGGCGCCGGCAGCGATTGCTTTGTATTCAGAAGCGCACAGCACGGCAACGACACGATCACCGACTTCGAACTCGGGCTGGATTGGATCAAGGTAATGGGCACCCCCAAACGGCTGCTTCAAGTCACCGAAATTGATGGGCAGCTGCAGGTGTCCGACGGCGCTGGATGGTCGGTTGTGCTGGAAAACGTGACCATGAAGGAATGGCAGGACTCCGGCGACAGCCTGTTCTGACGCCGGCTGTGGAGCCGCATTGCTCAGCGGTGCCCCTCCCCGCCTCCGCATCAGGAACATGCAGCCTCCGATCGGAAACTTCTGTCCTGCCCGGAACTGGCGATGTCGTAACTCCGCCATACGCTGACGGAATCCGGTGTCTGCCACCGCGCCGCCGGCCCCTAGAATGCCCGATCAGATTTCCGTGAGGCAGCAAAGCCTGCGCGGAAGGCGACAGGCATCGGGGAGGACGCGCCGCCATGAAAGACAAGACAACCACCACCGAACAGGCAATGGCGCTGATCCGGGACGGGGATGTCGTGACCACCACCGGATTTGTGCAAAGCTGCATTCCGGAACTGCTGCACGCGGCACTGGAGAAACGTTTCCTTGAGGAAGGCGCTCCGCGCGATCTGACCCTGATCATGTGCGCAGGTGCAGGCGACAGCAAAGGCCTGGGCACCGGGCGGCTGCACCACGACGGCCTGCTGCGCCGGGTGATCGCAGGCAATTTCGGCCGTATGCCCAAAGTGGCGCAGGCAGCGCAGGAGGAAAAAATCTGCGGCTACAACCTGCCCCAGGGGGTGATCTCGCAGCTTTACCGCGCCTGTGCCGCGGGCCAGCCCGGCCTGTTCTCCAAGGTCGGCCTGCACACCTATGTCGACCCGCGCCACGGCGGCGGCAAGGTCAACAAGAAAACCCAGGAGGACATCGTCCGCTTCCACGAGGTCGAGGGCGAGGAATGGCTGTTCTACAAGGCCACCAAGATCGACGTCGCGCTGATCCGCGGCACCAGTGCCGACCGCTCGGGCAACATCAGCATGGAGCGCGAGGCGCTGACGCTGGACTGCCTGGCCCAGGCGATGGCGGCCCATAACAACGGCGGCATTGTCATTGCCCAGGTTGAGCGCATCGTCGAAGACGGTTCGATCAAACCCAAGGACGTGAAAATCCCCGGTCTGCTGGTGGACTGTGTCTGCGTTGCTGACGACCCGGACATGCACCGGATGAACTACGGCGTGCAGCACAATCCGGCGCTCTCCGGTGAAATCCGGGTGCCGGTTGAGGGCATCGCCAAGATGCCGCTGGACCAGCGCAAAATCATCGCCCGCCGCGCAGCCTTTGAACTGCCGCCCAATGGCGCTGTGAACCTCGGCGTCGGCGCCCCGGACGGCGTCGCTGCCGTGGCCAACGAGGAGAAGGCCACCCCGTACATCACCCTCACCACCGAGGCCGGCGCCGTTGGCGGCGTTCTGGCGGGCGGCTCCAGCTTTGGCTCCTCCGCCAATGCCGATGCGGTGATCGACCAGAACCAGATGTTCGACTTCTACGACGGCGGCGGCCTCGACCTCACCTGCCTCGGGATGGCGGAATGCGATGCCGAAGGCAGCGTCAACGCCTCCCGCTTCGGCGGCCGCTTGAACGGCTGCGGCGGTTTCATCAATATTTCGCAGAACTCCCGCGCCGTGGTCTTTGCCGGCACCTTCACCGCAGGCGGACTGAAGGTTGCTGTCGAAGACGGCCAGCTGCGCATTGTGCAGGAGGGCCGCAACAAGAAATTTGTGCGCCTGATCGAACAGATCACTTTCTCGGGGCCTTATGCCTCCAAACGCTCGCAGCCGGTGCTTTATGTGACCGAGCGCTGCGTGCTGCAGCTGACCCCCAAAGGTTTGGAGCTGATCGAGATTGCCCCGGGCATCGACCTGCAGCGCGATATCCTCGACCAGATGGAGTTCAAGCCGATCATCGAAAATGTCACCCAGATGGACCCGCGCATCTTCCGCGACGAACCGATGGGGCTGCTTGATGACCTGCTGAACCTGAACCTGTCGGAACGCGTCACCTATGACGCCGCCCGCCATACCATGTTCCTCAACCTGGAAGGCTGGAGCGTCAAGAAGAAGCGCGACATCGAGGATCTGACCCGGGTGCTGAAGGAGGCCTTTGCCAGGAGCGGCACAGGCGTGAACACGGTGGTGAACCAGAACGGCTTCCGCATCGCCGAGGATCTGCAGGATGACTACGCGGCCACCGCCGGGCATCTCCTGGAGGCCAGCAGCGAGTCGATTGCCCATTACACCACCAGCGCCTTCATGCGTCTGAAGATGCAGGGCGAGCTTGCCAGCCGCAGCGTCCAGCCGCATATCTTCGAAAGCGGCGAAGAGGCGCATCAGGCGATCTGGGGCTCTTAATACCCGGGCCGGCGGCGCTGCTCTTCCAGCCGCTGCCGGATCATGTTTTCACCTGCCCCGGCCTGTCCCAACAGGCTGGGGCAGGCTGTTTTCAGGGCTGCCCCGCGCCCAGAAATTCCAGCTGCGATCACCGTGCAACTCTTTAAATTCATTTCTATTTCCTGCCATTTCAGCTGGAGGCCTGCCACAGCGGAACATCGATAAAACCAGGATTCCCGGAGGGTTGGAAAAAGAACTGCACTTTTTTTCAAAAACCCTCTTGCACCCCCCCGCAACAAACTTTAGACAGCGCCTCACCGATGGGGTGTAGCCAAGTGGTAAGGCAGCGGTTTTTGGTACCGTGTACCGTAGGTTCGAATCCTACCACCCCAGCCATCGGCCTCCTGACATAGCAAAACAAGAAGCTTGGACGCCTCAGAGGCTCCAAAGCGCCCCGATTTATGCTCCAGTTGGATTGAGCGATTTCGGCACCGTCTGAGCGGGTCGGCGGGCTGGCTGCCCATCCATGCAGATCCAAAGGTGATGCTCCTAATCCTGGCGGCCCGAGTGACGCCACCATCGGGTCTCCACCGACACCACTCGTCAGCGGGCCGATAGCGGCAGGCTGGCATGTTGATACCGGAATTTTAGGTGAGCGGATCACTGGCGGGCCAGCATTTCGGAAGAGCTGTTTGCTTGCGTGAATGCCGTTTTGGATGCGCAATTTTCGGTAGATTTTTTGAGATTAAGCACCCTCAAAAGGAAACAGCGGTAGGCAATTTTTAAGGGGTTTTCCCGACATTCACGTAGAAAGTTTTTTGTGAGTGAGGCAAGGTTATGGGTGCGAAAGAAATCTCCGAAACTCCGGAGTCTCTGAAGGCGGGTGCGGATCTGCAAGGCGTTGTGGACGCTATCAACCGTGTTCAGGCTGTCATTGAGTTTGAGCTGGATGGGACGATCCTGACAGCCAACGAGAACTTCCTCTCGACCGTTGGCTATTCACTGGACGAAATCCGCGGCCAGCATCATCGGATGTTCTGCGATCCCTCTTACGCTGCATCGGATGAATACCGGGATTTCTGGATGCAGCTGGCGATGGGCGAATTCTCGGCCGGGGAATACAAACGCTTTGGCAAGCGCGGCGAGGAAATCTGGATCAACGCCTCGTATAACCCGATCTTTGATGCCGATGGCAAACCGGTGAAAGTGGTGAAGTTCGCCACCAACATCACTGAGGAAAAACGCCGCACGGCGGAGCA
>NZ_JWLD01000050.1 GCF_000813725.1 Leisingera sp. ANG-Vp | reverse complement strand
GCTGATGCGGCCCGAGGCGGTGGTCAGCGTGCCGGCGGGCGCGCAGGCGAGCTGTTCTTCCTGGGCGGCAGCAGTGAAATTGGAATGGACGGCGGTTTCGAACTCAGCCTGCAGGCCGGTTTCGGGCAGCAGGAAGATGGCGCTGCCGGCAAACAGGCAGCGCTGCGCCTGGCGGCAGATCCGCTGCAGGCTGGCTTTCTCGCCGGCGTTGGGGGTCCAGCGGCTTGCGATGCCGCCGAGGAAAATCACGGTGTGGGGCTTCCAGCCCGCGGGCGCGGTGCGCATTGTCGAGGCCAGATTGCGCACGCCGATGCGGTAGCCGCTGTCGGGAAACAGGTCATTGGCGGCGCGGAACACGTCGCAGATCATTTGCGCTGAAGCGGGCGGCTCGGTTTGCGGCAGGATGACTTCAACATCATGAGAGCGGGCTTGTGCCGCGCTGTCAGCGGATTGCTGGGTAGCTGGCACGGTCAGCGGTTCGAGACGGGACATCATTCTCTCCTCTGAGCGGGTCATGCGGGCGGCTGCAGTCGGGACGGGGCTGCAGAGCTGCCCCGCCGGACGCGCCGGCGGGGCGGGAGGCCTGAAGGATCAGGCTTCGTTTTCTTCGTAGTCCGACATCGGCGGGCAGGTGCAGATCAGGTGACGGTCGCCATAGGCGTTGTCGACCCGGTTCACGGCCGGCCAGTATTTGTCGACGCCGAGGTTGCCCGGCGGGAAGCAGGCCTGCTCGCGGCTGTAGGGGCGGTCCCATTCGCCGACCAGATCGCGCACCGTGTGCGGCGCGTGCTTGAGCGGGTTATTGTCCGCGTCGATCTTGCCGTCGATGATGTCCTGCGCCTCCGAGCGGATTGACAGCATGGCATCGCAGAAGCGGTCCAGCTCATCCTTGGGCTCGGATTCGGTCGGTTCCACCATCAGCGTGCCTGCCACCGGCCAGGACATGGTCGGAGCGTGGAAGCCCGAGTCGACCAGACGCTTGGCGATGTCGTCAACGGTGACGTTGCCTTCATCGGCCAGCGGACGGGTGTCCAGGATGCACTCATGCGCCACACGGCCCGTTTCCGAGGTGTAGAGGATCTTGTAGCCGTCCTTGAGGCGTGCCGCGATGTAGTTGGCGTTCAGGATCGCAACCTTGGTCGCCTGAGTCAGGCCTGCACCGCCCATCAGCAGGCAGTAGGCCCAGGAAACCGGCAGGATCGAGGGCGAGCCGAACGGAGCGGCTGAGACCGGACCAACAGCAGTGCCGTATTCCGGGTGGCCCGGCAGGTGCTCAGCCAGGTGCGCCTTGACGCCGATCGGACCCATGCCGGGGCCGCCGCCGCCATGCGGAATGCAGAACGTCTTGTGCAGGTTCAGGTGCGAGACGTCGCCGCCGATTTTGCCCGGCTGGGCGAGGCCCACCATGGCGTTCATGTTGGCGCCGTCAATGTAGACCTGACCGCCGTGATCATGAGTGATCTGGCAGACTTCCTGCACAGTTTCCTCGAACACGCCGTGGGTCGACGGGTAGGTGATCATGCAAGCCGCGAGGTTGTCGCTGTGCTGCTCAGCCTTGGCGCGGAAGTCGGCGACGTCGATGTTGCCGCTGTCATCCGATTTCACCGGAACAACCTTGTAGCCCACCATCTGCGCCGACGCCGGGTTGGTGCCGTGTGCAGAGGTCGGGATCAGGCAGATGTTGCGGTGCGCTTCGCCGCGCGACGCGTGGTAGTTGCGGATGGTCAGCAGGCCCGCGTATTCGCCCTGGGCGCCGGAGTTCGGCTGCTGGGAGATCGCGTCATAGCCGGTGATCTGGCAAAGCTTGTCGTTCAGATCGTCGATCATCTGGTGGTAGCCCTGCGCCTGGTCTTCCGGGCAGAAGGGGTGCAGGTTGCCGAATTCCGGCCAGGTGACCGGGATCATTTCGATGGTCGCGTTCAGCTTCATGGTGCAGGAGCCGAGCGGGATCATTGCACGGTCCAGCGCCAGGTCGCGGTCGGCCAGGCGGCGCATGTAGCGGGTGATCTCTGCCTCGGCCCGGTTTTTGTGGAAGATCGGGTGGGTCAGGTACTCGCTTTCACGCAGCGCATAGTCGGGCAGACGGTAGGCGCGGTTGGCAACGCTGTCGTCTTTCTTATCGATGCCGAAGGCACCCCAGACGGCTTCGATGGTTTCCGGGCGGGTCTGCTCGTCCAGCGAGATGCCGACGTGGCTGTCGCCGATCTTGCGCAGGTTCACGCCGCGGGCAACGGCTGCCTCCATGACGGTTTTCTGCAGCGGGCCGACTTCAACTGTAAGCGTGTCGAAGAAGACTTCCGGCTGCACCTTGAAGCCGTGCTCTTCCAGGCCAGCGGCCAGGCGCGAGGTCTTGCGGTGCACCGACTGGGCAATCGCCTTGATGCCGTCGGGGCCGTGGTAGACCGCATACATCGACGCGATGACAGCCAGCAGCGCCTGAGCGGTACAGACGTTGGAGTTGGCTTTTTCGCGGCGGATGTGCTGTTCGCGGGTCTGCAGCGCCAGGCGGTAAGCCTTGTTGCCGCGGGCGTCGACGGAGACACCGATGATACGGCCGGGCATTGCGCGCTTCAGCTTGTCGGTGGTCGCCATATAGGCCGCGTGCGGGCCGCCATAGCCCATCGGTACGCCAAAGCGCTGAGTGGAGCCGATGGCAATATCCGCACCCATCTCGCCGGGCGACTTCAGCAGCGCCAGCGCCAGGATGTCAGCGGCGACAACGGCGATGCCCTTGTGCTCGTGGATGGCTTCGATTTCCGATGTGAAATCGCGCACGTGGCCGTAGGTGCCGGGATACTGGAAGATCGCGCCGAAGACTGCGCCCGGGTCCAGATCGTCGGGATCGGCAACCACCACGTCGATGCCCAGGGGCTCGGCGCGGGTCTGGATCACGGCGATGGTCTGCGGGTGGCAGTTCTTGTCGACGAAGAAAGCCGCATTGTTCGCCTTGGAGCGCGAGCCGCGGTGCGCCATCGACATGGCTTCGGCAGCAGCGGTGGCCTCATCAAGCAGGGAGGCGTTGGCGATGTCCAGGCCGGTCAGGTCGCTGACCATGGTCTGGTAGTTCAGCAGCGCTTCGAGGCGGCCCTGGGAGATTTCCGGCTGATAGGGGGTATAGGCGGTGTACCAGGCCGGGTTTTCCAGGATGTTGCGCAGGATCGGCGCCGGGGTGGTGGTGCCGTAGTAGCCCTGGCCGATCAGCGAGGTCAGAACTTTGTTCTTGGACGCAACTTCTTTCATGTGGAAGAGCGCGTCGCGTTCGGTCATCGCCGGGCCCCAGTCCAGCGCCTCTTTCTGGCGGATGGCAGGCGGCACGGTTGCGTCGATCAGCTCGTCCAGGGTTTTGAAGCCGATCACCTGCAGCATGTCGCGCATCTCGGTCGGCGACGGGCCGATGTGGCGCCGGTTGGCGAAGTCATAGGCTTCGTAATCGGTAAGTTTGAAGGCCATGTCTATGGGTCCTTGTCTGGGGCAATGGACCCCGCCGGGCGGTCCCGGCGGGGAAGAGTGCTTAGCCGATCAGGGCCTTGTAGCCGTCCAGATCCATCAGATCGTCCAGCTGGGAGGCGTCGGAGATCTTGATCTTGTAGATCCAGGCGTCGCCTTCCGGGCTTTCGTTCAGGGCGCCGGGGTTGTCGGCCAGGGCTTCGTTGGCTTCGATCACTTCGCCGTCCAGCGGCGCGTAGATTTCGGACGCTGCTTTCACCGACTCGATGACGCCGATCTCGCCGCCTTTTTCGAACTCGTCGCCGGCTTCGCGCTGCTCGACGAAGACAACTTCGCCCAGCTGGTCAGCCGCGTGCTGGGTAATGCCCAGGGTTGCGGTGTCGCCTTCAACGGTGATCCACTCGTGGTCTTCGGAGTAATAGGTGGCCATTTTGACTCTCCTGATGATGTCTTAGCGTTTGTAGTTCTGGGTGACGAAGGGCAGGGCGACGATCTCAGCCGGCTGCGCCTTGCCGCGGATGATGAGGTTCACTTTTTCGCCCGGCTCGCCGTGGCCTGCCGAGACATAGCCCATCGCGACAGGGCCGCCGACGGTCGGTCCGAAGCTTCCCGAGGTAATCGCGCCAATAGTATTGCCTTCTGCGCATTGGATTTCCACACCCTGGCGGGCCGGGGCGCGGCCTTCGGGCTTGATGCCGACCAGTTTTTTGGCAGCGCCTTCGGCCAGTTCCTTCTGGACGCGGGCAGCACCGGGGAAGCCGCCTTCTTCCTTGCGGCGCTTCTGGATGGCCCAGGCCAGCGAGGCCTCGATCGGCGAAGTCGACTGGTCGATGTCGTTGCCATAGAGGCAGAGGCCGGCTTCCAGCCGCAGGCTGTCGCGGGCGCCCAGGCCTGCGGGCTCGCAGTCGTCATGGGCCAGGAACAGTTTGGACACGCGGATGGCGTCTGCTTCCGGGATCGAGATCTCGTAACCGTCTTCACCGGTGTAGCCGAGGCGCGAGATGCGGCACTCGACACCGCCGATTTCGGCAATGGCGGTTTCCATGAACTTCAGCTCACGGGCGGCGGGGCACAGTTCGCCCACCACGTCCTCAGCCTTGGGGCCTTGCACAGCAACCAGTGCGCGGTCGAAGATCTCGGTCACTTCGACGCCGTCCAGGTTCGCCTGCATGTGCGGAATGTCCTGGTGGCGCAGTGCTGCGTTCACCACCACAAAGTAGTGGTCGCCTGCGTTGGAGACGATCAGGTCGTCCATGATGCCGCCGTCTTCGTTGGTGAAGAAGCCGTAGCGGGCCTTGCCCTCTTTCAGGGTGGCATAAGCCTGCGGGCAGAGCGTTTCCAGTTTCTCGCCCACGTTGTCGCCGCGCAGGATCACCTGGCCCATGTGGGAGACGTCAAACAGCGCGGCTTTCTCGCGGCACTGCTTGTGCTCGCCCATGATGCCCATGGGGTACTGCACCGGCATTTCCCAGCCGGCGAAGTCGACCATCTTGCCGCCAAGCTCGACGTGCAGGTCATAAAGCGGGGTGCGTTTGGGTGCGTCGGTCATGACGGATATCCCTTCTGATAGATTGCGGGCTCAGCCGCGGACAACCGTGACCGTGCAATGTGCATTGCGCACGACACGGGCCAGGTTCGGGCCGATTTCATAGTTCGGGAACTCGCCTTCGGCGGAGGCCATGATGATCAGGTCATAGCCGTCTTTGTGGGCCAGTTTCAGGATCTCGCGGTAGACGCTGCCTTCTGCAATCTGCACCGGCACATCCGCGGCACCGTTCTGGGCCAGGATGGCCTCGACCGCGCTTTGCACATGGGCCTTGGCGCCGGAGCCGTAGCCGGCGGGCAGGTTGGGCAGCTGGACGATCTCGGGAATAACCGAAACAGCGTGCAGCTCGGCGCTGTAGAACTTGGCCTGCTCCAGCGCGACGGGCAGCGCTTTCTTCCACGAGTTTTGATCGGTGTGATCGATCGGAAGCAGAATTTTGGTGGCCATCAGCCGTCTCCTCGAGATGTGGAATTCGGGTCAGGAACGGGGGGCCGGAACGGCCCCCCGCCGATGGTTATTCAGCTGCAGTGCCAGCTTCTTCCGATTTGCCGCCGGTGGCAAAGAACTCTTTCGTCAGTTTGAAGACGATCGGGCTCAGCAGGGCCAGGGCGATCAGGTTCGGGATGGCCATCATCGCGTTCAGCGTATCCGCCAGCAGCCAGATGAAGCCCAGGTCGGCGGTGGCGCCGAAGTAGATCATCACGATCCACAGCACGCGGTAGGGGATCAGCGACTTCACACCCAGCAGGAACTCGACGCATTTCTCGCCGTAGAAGGACCAGCCCAGGATGGTGGTGAAGGCAAAGATCGACAGGGCAACTGCGATCAGAGAGCCGCCGATGCCGGGCAGGGTGGTCTCAAAGGCCAGCGAGGTCAGGGCTGCGCCGGATTCACCGGAGGTCCATGCACCGGAGGAGATGATCGCCAGACCGGTGATCGAGCACACGATGATGGTGTCGATGAAGGTGCCCAGCATTGCGATCAGGCCCTGGTTGACCGGACCTTTGGTCTCAGCCGCCGCGTGGGCGATGGGAGCAGAGCCCAGGCCCGCTTCGTTCGAGAACACGCCGCGAGCCACACCAAAGCGGATCGCTGCCCAGACTGCCGCACCGGCAAAGCCGCCTTCGGCTGCGGACGGGGTGAAGGCATAGGTGAAGACCAGCGACAGCGCGTTGCCGATGTTGCCCAGGTTCAGCAGCAGAACCAGCAGGCCTGCGATGATGTAGGCGATGGCCATGAACGGAACCAGCTTGCCGGCAACCGCACCGATGCGGGTGATGCCGCCCAGGATAACAGCTGCGGTCAGCACCATCAGGATTACGCCGGTGACCGAAGTGTTGACGCCGAAGTTCGATTCCAGAACCTGTGCCACACCGTTGGCCTGCACGCCATTGCCGATGCCGAAGGCCGCAACTGCACCGAACAGGGCAAAGGCAAAGCCCAGCCAGGCCCATTTGGCGTCCAGGCCGTTTTTGATGTAGTACATCGGGCCGCCAACATAGTTGCCCAGCTCGTCCTTCTCACGGTATTTCACCGCGCAGACGGCTTCGGCGTATTTGGTGGCCATGCCGACCAGAGCGGTCATCCACATCCAGAACAGCGCACCAGGGCCGCCGAGGAAGACCGCGGTGGCAACACCTGCGATGTTGCCGGTACCGATGGTGGCCGACAGCGAGGTCATCAGCGCGTTGAACGGGCTGATCTGGCCGTCGCCCTGGCCTTCACGGCCTTTGAACAGCAGGCTGAAGCCTGTGCCGATTTTCAGGATCGGCATGAACTTCAGGCCTACCTGCAGGAAAAAGCCGACACCTAGGATCAGGACCAGCATCAGCGGCCCCCATACAATCCCATTTATCCAGCCTACTGCTGAGTTTAACGCTTCCATGGGTCTCCTCCCGCTTGCGTTAAGGTTGAATGCCCTTTGCCAAGGCCATCTGACGGGCCTCTTTCAGGGCGGCAAAATCTTCATCCGCGTGGAACGATGAACGGGTCAGCGGGGTGGCCGACACGTGCAGGAACCCTTTTGCGCGGGCGATTTGTTCCAACTGCTCGAATTCTTCCGGCGACCAGAAGCGGTCGATCGGGTGGTGTTTCGGGGTGGGCTGCAGGTACTGGCCCACGGTCAGGAAATCGACCTGTGCGGCGCGCAGGTCATCCATCACCTGGCGCACATCGTCGAGGGTCTCGCCCAGGCCGACCATGATGCCGGATTTCGTGAACAGCTGCGGATTTGCGCGCTTGGCGTCGTCCAGCAGCCGCAGCGAGGTGTAGTAGCGGGCGCCGGGGCGCACACGCGGGTAAAGCCGCGGCACGGTTTCCAGGTTGTGGTTGAAAACGTCCGGTGCGGCCTCGAATACCGCATCAGCGGCTGCGCCCTTGCCAAGGAAATCCGGGGTCAGCACCTCAATGGTGGTGCCGGGGTTCTGATGGCGGGTGGCGCGGATGGTCTGGGCGATGTGCTCAGCGCCGCCGTCCTCCAGGTCGTCCCGGTCGACAGAGGTGATCACCACGTGGCGCAGTCCCAGTTTCTTGACGGCGGCGGCAACCCGGCCGGGCTCAAAAGCGTCCAGCGTGTCCGGCTTGCCAGTGGTCACGTTGCAGAAGGAGCAGCCGCGGGTGCAGACCTCGCCCATGATCATCATGGTGGCGTGGCGTTTGGACCAGCATTCGCCGATGTTGGGGCAGGCGGCCTCTTCGCAGACGGTGGCCAGATCATGTTCCCGCATCAGCTTGCGGGTTTCATAATACTCGGCGCTTTCGATCTTCTTCTTGCGGATCCACCGCGGTTTGCGCGGGATGGCGCTGTCGGCCTTGTGGGCCTTTTCCGGGTGGCGGGGTCTTAGCTGGATCGTCATCTGGCAGCTCCCTCCAGATCAGGCGTGGATGGCACGGCCAAGCGCATCGAGGCAGGCTTCTTTCACCGCCTCACCCATTGCAGGGTGCGCGTGACAGGTCCGTGCAACCTCCTCGATAGTAGCACCTTTTGTCATCGCGAGCACCAATTCTGCAATTAAATCACCGCCATGCGCGCCGCAGATATGGGCGCCGAGGATCTTGCCCTCGGGTGTGGCCAGCACTTTGACGGCGCCGTCGGTTTCACCGGTGGAGCGGGCGCGGGAGTTGGCCATGAACGCAAACTTGCCGGAGATGTAGTCGGTGCCCGCTTCTTTCAGCGCTTCTTCGGTCTGACCGACCGATGCAACCTCGGGATCGGTGTAGACCACGCCGGGCACGGTGTTGTAATCCACATGGCCGTGCTCGCCAGCCATGATTTCCACGCAAGCCACGCCGTCCTCTTCGGCCTTATGCGCCAGCATCGGGCCGGGCACGCAGTCGCCGATGGCAAAGATGCCGGGGATAGAGGTCTGGAAGGTTTCGTCGACTTCGATGAAGCCGCGGGCGTTGATGGAGACACCGAGCTCTTCAAGGCCCAGGCCTTTCGTCACAGGGCGGCGGCCGATGGCGACCAGCACCTTGTCGGCCTCAATCTGCTCTTCCTTGTCCTTGCCGACCCGGTCGAGAGTCAGTGTCAGGCCGGTCTCAGTCTTTTCAATGGTCTTCAGCGCGCGGCCCAGCTGGAACTTCAGCCCGCGTTTGCTGAGTGCGCGCTGGGACAGCTTGGCAATCTCGCCGTCGATGCCGGGCAGGATGCGGTCGAGGTATTCCACAACCGTCACCTTGGATCCGAGGCGTGACCAGACCTGACCAAGTTCAAGCCCGATCACGCCGGCGCCGATCACCACCAGATGCTCTGGCGCGGCTTCAAGAGCCAGCGCACCGGTGCTGCTCAGCACGTCCACCTCGTCGATCTCCACGCCGGGGAGGGTGGCGGGTTCCGAACCGGTGGCGATGAGGATGTTCTTTGCAGTGTAGGCTTCACCGCCCACCTGCACCTGGCCGGGCGCCGGAATGCTGGCCCAGCCTTCGATGTGGTCGACGCCGTTCTTCTTGAACAGGAAGGCGATGCCTTTGATCAGGTCGCCGACGATCTTGTCCTTGCGCGCCATCAGCGCGCCCAGGTCCAGGCTGACCTCCCCGGCCGAAATGCCATGCGAGGAGAGATGGGAGAGTTCGGCATATTTGCCCGAGGAGGTCAGCAGGGCCTTGGAGGGAATGCAGCCAACGTTGAGGCAGGTGCCGCCCAGAGAGCCGCGGCCCTCGACGCAAGCGACCTTCAGGCCCAGCTGCGCAGCCCGGATTGCTGCGACATAACCGCCCGGTCCAGCCCCAATCACGATCAGATCATAAGCGCTCATTTGGTTTCTCCTCCGAAATGCGGTCCAGGACCGGCACGTATGCTGCCGTATACGACGTTTCGTCTCCTATAGGAAACTTTTTCCCTCTTGCAAACAAAAAGTACTGTGATGGAAATTTTGACCCGCAGATACATCAAAGCTAAGCTATTTTCAGCACAGGAGAATTCACGCAAATGGAACCAATTCCCTCAGAGGAAACAGGACTGGGTCCCGAAGCCATGGAGGCTCCGGACGGCGAAATCCTGGGGAAAATGATTCGCGACGCCCGTAAGGAAAAGGGGCTGACGCTGGAGGAAGCGGCCCGCGCTGCGGCCATCGGCAGGTCTACTTTGTCGAAGATCGAGAACAATCAGACCCGTCCCAGTTTCGAGATTATCCGCCGGCTGATGCAGACACTGGAGCTGGAAACGCCGCAGCTGTTTGTGCAGTCGGGGCAAAGCGGCGTGACCGGGCGGCGGGACTTCACCCGCACCGGCCTGGGCGAGCACAAGGAAACCTCGACCTATGACCATGAGCTTCTGTGCAGCGAACTGACCAGCAAGCGCATGGTGCCATACATCAGCACCATCAAGGCGCGGGATGTGACCGAGTTCGACAATTGGGTCCGCCACCGCGGCGAGGAATTCATGTTTGTCCTCAGCGGCGAGTTGACCCTCTACACCGAGCACTACCGGCCTTTGCGCATGGGTCCGGGGGATTCTGTCTATTATGACAGCGGCATGGGGCATGGATGCGTGTCGGTCAGCGAGGAAGACGCCAAGGTGCTGTGGGTCTCGCTGGAAGTGTGACCGCTTTGCCGGCTGCCTGAATTTCCTATCCGGTCCGCTTTTCTGCCCGGCCAGGTTCCAATAGACCTGTGGCAAAGGAGAGCTGCGCAATGAATCTGGATCCGGTTGATATCTCCAAAGCGGCCTCGGCCTCGGCTGCCGTGTTCGAGGCTTTGCGCCAGGCGATCATCGACGGGCGGCTGGAGGAGGGGGAACCTCTGCGGCAGGAGGAAATCGCCCGCCGCTTCAGCACCAGCCGGATTCCGGTGCGGGAAGCGATCTCGCGGCTGGAGGAATACGGTCTGGTCAAGACCCAGCGGTTCAAGGGTGCCGTGGTGGCCGGGCTGTCGGCGGCTGAGGCGGCGGAGATCTTCGACTTCCGGGCGCTTTTGGAGCCGGAGATCATCCGCGATGCGGTGCCGCGGATGGGGCCGGAGCTGCTGGCGCAGGCGCGGCAGAAATGCGAAGCCTTTGCCGGTTGCAAAAACCCGATGGAGTGGGGCGTCCTGAACCGGGAATTCCATGGTGCGCTTTATAGTGCCAGCACGCTGAGCTTCCACCGCGAGGCTGCCCGCGGGGCGATGGACCGGATCGACCGCTATATCCGGGCGCAGCTGGTCATGAGCGACGGCATGGCGCGGGCCGAGCGGGAGCATCTGGAAATCCTGACGGCCTGCGAAGAGGGTGATGCCCGCCGGGCTGCGGACCTGACACGGGCGCATGTGCTGGAAGCAAAGGCCTCGCTGCTGGCGCATTTTCCGGTGCTGCCCAAAGCCTGAGCCGCCGGGTTAAGCCGCCGCTGCCGGAGAGGCCTGAGCCAGCAGCCAGTCGCAGATTTCGCTGGTGATCCCTTCATTCAGCCCGGACTCGGGCCGGACCAGATAATAGGCGCGGCTTTCGCTGACAGTGGTGTTGAACAGCTGCACCAGGACCCCGCTTTCCAGATCGGTGTCGATCAGCGGAATCCATCCCATCACGATGCCCTGGCCTGCGGCAGCGGCCTGCAGCACCACATTGGTGTCTTCGATGATCGGCCCCGGCAGGGGGCCGTTCAGGCTGACACCGGCCTCCATGAACCAGGCATTCCAGCCCAGAGTGTCGCGCTGGTGGATGAGGGGAAAGCGCTTCAGGTCTGCAGGTGTCTGCGGCAGCCCCAGCCGCTCCAGCAAAGCAGGGCTGGCGACCGGTGCTGACAGGACGCTGACCAGCGGCTCCGAGATCATGCCGGGAAAGCGGCCGTCTCCCCAGGTGATGAAGATATCCGCATCCACATTCTGCGGCGACACCAGCAGCGGAGTCTGCACCAGCTTCAGCTCCACATCCGGAAACGCGGAACAGAAATCAGCAAAGCGCGGCAGCAGCCAGCGGGTCGCAAAACTGGGTCCCAGGGCGATGCGGACAGTGGTTTTCTCCGGCCAGCGCGCAACGGAATCCACTGTGGCCTCCAGAATCCGGAACGCCTTGGATGCCCCGTCGGCCAGCCGGGCTCCCTCGTCAGTCACGTGCACCTGCCGGCCGTCGCGGATGAACAGCTGGATGTTCAGATAGGCCTCCAGCCCGCGGATGTGGTGGCTGACAGCAGTTGGCGAGACGTTGATCGCCTCCGCCGCGGCGCGGAAGCTGCCGAGGCGGGCAGCGGCTTCAAAGGCACGCAAGGCTGGGAGGGAAGGGAGATTGGCCATGCTGGATTTAAATGAGTTTTACTCATCAGTAGCAAGAGAAACTTGTTTTTGTGCCGCGGGCCGCCCCTGCGTAACCTTCTCGCTAAGGAAGTCCGTCAGGGGAACATCATGGCTGCAAGATCGCGCCGCCGCGGCAGGGAAGCCCGGATCGAAGCCGAGAGCGCACCGGCAGAGGACAACCCGCCGGTCTGGGGCGGTATCGAGGGCGGCCGGTTCCGGCCGCTGAGCGATGCCGATGAGGCCGAGGTCAATGAGGCGGTACTGTCGCTTTTGGAAACGCTGGGGCTGAGCCAGGCAACGCCTTCGATGATCGAGAAGGTCTGCGCGGCAGGCGGCACCTATACTGAGGACAAGCGTCTGCTGTTCCCGCGTGATCTGGTGCTGAAGACTATTGAAGAAGCCCGTCGCGACGTGGTGCTTTACGGCCAGGACCCGCGCCATGATCTGAAACTGTCCGGCAAACGTGTCCACATGAGTTCCGGCGGCGGCGCGCCTGGGGTGTTTGACATCGAAGACGGGCGCTACCGCGACGGCACGCTGCAGGACCTCTACGATGCCGCGCGCATTTGCGATGCGATGGAAAACATTCACCATTTCAGCCGCTCGGTGGTTGCTCGCGACATCGAGAACGTGGCGGATATGGACCTGAACACCGCCTATGCCTGCCTGATGGGCACCTCCAAGCACGTGTCCGTGTCGGTCTCAGAGCCTGAGAACGTTCAGCAGCTGGCGGATATGTGCTACGCGCTGGCGGGGTCCGAGGAAGCTTTCCGCGCCCGCCCATTCCTCACGGTGATGGTCTGCCATGTGGTGCCGCCGATGCGTTTTGCTGAAGAGGCGCTGGACACGCTGGAGGCCGCGGTGCTGGCAGGCTTTCCGGTGCAGCTGATCTCGGCAGGCCAGGCAGGCGCCACCAGCCCGGCGACCATCGCGGGCTCGCTGGTGCAGGCGGTGGCTGAAACGATTGCGGGCCTTGTGTTTGCCCGGCTGATCGATCCGAATGTGGCGGCAATCTATGGCGCCAAGCCGCTGATTGCCGATCTGCGCACCGGCTCCATGTGTGCAGGCGGCGGCGAGCAGGCGATCCTGATGGCGGCAGCAGCGCAAATGGGCCGGTTCTATAATCTGCCGGTCACCTCAATTGCCGGCATCACCGACTCCAAGACGCTGGATGCGCAGTACGGCAGCGAGAAGAACCTTGCGGTGTCATCGGCGGCGCACGCAGGGTCTAACCTGATCACCCAGGCCTGCGGCATGCAGGCGAGCCTGCTGGGTGTGTCGCTGGAGGCCTATGTGGTTGACAACGATATGATCGGCAACATCCTGCGGACCCTGCGCGGTGTGGAGGTGAATGCCGAGAACATCGGCGCCGAGGTGATTGCCGAGGTTTGCCGCGGCGAGGGGCATTACCTTGGCCACCGTCACACTTTCAGCCGGATGAAATCCGACTACTTTTACCCGCATTTTGGCGACCGCCAGACCCCGCGGGAATGGGAGGAGCAGGGCTCGCGCCCGATCGGCGACGTGGCCAAGGACAAGGCGCGGGAGCTGCTGGCCGGCCATTTCCCTGGCCATATCGCGGACGACAAGGACCTGGAGCTGCGCGAGCGGTTCAACATCTGTCTGAGCCGCCAGCAAATTGGGCGGGCGTGATGCAGGATCATCCGCTTTACCCCCGGCAGCTGGAGCACATACCGCATTGCTGGATCGATGGCGCGGGACAGACAGGATCGGGTGCGGCGCGCAGCTTGATTGACCCGGCGCTGGGACGGGGTTTTGCCGAGGTTTCGGACGCGGACACCAGCCAGGTGGAGCAAGCGGTTGCCAGTGCCAAGACGGCGCTGCCGCGCTGGGCGGATACACTTCCGGCAGACCGGGCCGGGGTGCTGTTCCGGCTTGCGGAGCTGCTGGAAAAAAACGCGGACCGGCTGGCGGCTGTTGAGAGCCTGAACGCAGGCAAGCCCATCAGCCAAGCCAAGCGGGATGTGGGCCGTGCTGCAGACTATTTCCGCTTTTATGCCGGGGCTTGCGACAAGCTGAATGGCGAGAGCATTCCGCTGGGTTCGGACCAGACGGCCTTTACTGTGCTGGAGCCGGTGGGGGTCACGGCGCATATCCTGCCGTGGAACTACCCGGTCTCAACGCTTGCACGCGGGGCGGCTCCGGCTTTGGCCGCGGGTGCCACGGTAGTTGCCAAACCATCGGAGCTGACGCCGCTCACCACCATTCTGACCGCTGAGCTGGCGTCTGAGGCTGGGTTGCCCGCCGGGGTGTTCAACGTTGTAACCGGCGCAGGCGGCATCGGCGAGGCTCTGGCCAGCCACAAGGATGTGGCGCATGTGACCTTCACCGGCTCCACCGCGACCGGGCGCAAGATCATGCAGTCGGCCTCCAAACCGGTTGCTGGCACCACGCTGGAACTCGGCGGCAAATCTCCGGTGGTTGTCCTGGCAGATGCCGATCTGGATGCCGCAGCCGCAGGTGTGGCGCGCGGGATCTTCTTCAACGCAGGCCAGGTCTGTGCCGCGGGCGCCCGGCTGATCTGCGATGCTTCTGTGCATGACAAACTGATCGAGAAGGTGATTGCCAAGGCCAAGGCAATGACCATCGGCCACGGCCTGGACGACCCGGACCTGGGGCCGTTGATCTCTGCGGCCCAGCTGGAACGGGTGCAAGGGTTTGTCGACCGCGCTAAGGAAGACGGGCTGAATTGCGTAACCGGCGGCCACATGGCCTGCCCGGAAGGCTTGGCTGACGGCTACTTCTACGCTCCCACGGTTTTTGCCGATGTCCCGGCAGATGCCGAGATCGCCCGGCAGGAGGTGTTTGGCCCGGTTCTGGTGACCCAGACCTGCCAGTCTGCCGAGGAGGCCCTGGAGCTGGCAAACGGCACAGCCTTCGGCCTCGTCGCCGGGATCTACACGGCAGATACCACTCAGGCCTTAGGCTTTGCCCGCAAGGCGGAGGCGGGGCAGGTGTTTGTGAACGGCTTTCTCAAAGGCGGCGACACCCTCCCCTTCGGCGGCGTCAAGGAAAGCGGCATTGGCCGTGAGAAGGGGCTTGCCGGCCTCAGCGCCTATTGCGCCATCAAATCCATCGTTTTGAACCACTAGGAGCGGGCATGAACACCAGCCAATCTCTTGCTGAACGCGCACGCCTTGTCATGCCGGGCGGGGTCAGCCACGAGCTGCGTTACAAGACCCCGCATCCGGTCTATTTCACCCGCGCCAAAGGGGCCGAGAAATGGGACGCGGACGGCAAGCGCTATATCGACTTCAAGCTGGGCGCCGCCAGCCAGATCCTGGGCCATGCCCATCCCGAAGTGGCCGAGGCGGTCGCCGCACAGATGCAGCAGATGCCCTACACCGGCGACTGCCACCCGCTGGAGGTGGAATGGGCGGAGTGGCTGAACCGCCTGTTCCCTTCGGCAGAGCGCGTCCGCTTCACTGGCTCCGGCACTGAATCCACCATGCTGGCGCTGCGGCTGGGCCGGGCGCATTCAGGGCGCGACAAGGTCCTGCGCATCGACGGGCATTTCCATGGCTGGCACGACATGCTGATCAAAGGCGCCAAGCCGGGCGCCAATACCGCGCCTTCGCTGGGAGTGCCGCAGGCGGTCAGCGACCTGACCGTGGTGGCGCCGCCGGATTTGGAGGCCATTGCCGCGCTGCTGGACAGCGACCCGCAGATCGGCACGGTGTTTGTCGAGGCTTCGGGCGCCAATTACGGCTCAGTACCGCTGCCCGAGGAGTTCTTGCAGGGCATCCGGGCGCTGGCAGATCAAAGCGGCCATGTGCTGATCTTTGACGAAGTGATTACCGGCCTGCGCTGGTCGCCCGGCGGCCGTCAGGCGCGCGATGGCGTGGTGCCGGACCTGACCACGCTTGCCAAGGTCGTGACCGGCGGCTTGCCCGGCGGCGCGGTGGTTGGCAAGGCCGAAATCATGGAGCTGCTGAGCCCCGGTGAAACCCGCGACGGGCTGTCGCCTCCGGTCAGCCACAAGGGCACCTTCAACGCCGCCCCTATGGTGGCCGCAGGCGCCATCAAGGCGATGGAGATCCTCTCCACCGGAGATGTTCAGACCCATGCCGATGCCATGGCCGCGCGGCTGCGCGATGGCTTCAATGCGGTGTTCCGCGAGCAGGAGGTGCGGGCGCTGGCTTATGGCGATAGCTCCACCTGCCATCTCTACTTCGGCGGCACCTCGATTGACGGGCTGGACGCGGCCACGATCCGCAAGACCCCGCCTGCCATCGTCAAAGGCCTGCGCGACGGGCTGCTGGCGCGCGGGGTGGACTTCATGTCCTTCACTTCCTGCGTCACCGGCCTGCCGCATACCCCTGGCCTGATCGACGAGGCCGTGGAGCATTTCCGCGGCACCATTTCTGCGCTCATCCGTGACGGAGTAATTCAATGAGCCTCCCCTCCCACGCCCGCACTGTCATCATCGGCGGCGGCGTCATCGGCTGTTCCATTGCCTATCACCTGGCCCGCGAAGGGCGGAAAGACATCGTGGTGCTGGAGCGTTCGAAACTGACCTCCGGCACCACCTGGCACGCCGCCGGGTTGGTGCGCCGCCTGCGGCCCTCGGCGACGCTGACCAAGCTGATCAACTATTCGATCGACCTTTATGGCGAGCTGGAGGTGGAAACCGGCCAGGCCACCGGCTGGACCCAGACCGGGTCCTTGACCCTGGCCACTAATGAGGACCGTCTGACCAACATCAAGCGCCAGGTCTCGCTGGGCCGCGCCTTCGGGCTGGAGGCCGAAGTGGTCGATGCGGCCCGCGCCAAAGAGCTGTGGCCGCTGATTGAAACCGACGATGTGATCGGCGCGGTCTGGTCGCCTGCGGATGGCCGGGTAAACCCTTCGGATGTGGCTTTGGCGCTGTCCAAGGGCGCGCGGGCGCGGGGCGTGCAGATTTTTGAGGAGACCGCGGTCACCGGCTTGCAGAAGAAGGGCGGGCGGATCTCCGGCGTTGAAGTAGGCGAGCATCTGATCGAGGCCGATGAGGTGGTCATCGCCTGCGGCCTCTGGTCCCGCGAGGTTGCCGCCATGGCAGGCGCCCATATGCCGCTGTACGCCTGCGAGCATTTTTACATCCTGACCAAACCGCTGGAAGAGGTACAGGCGCTGGGCAAGGGGGGCCATCTGCCGACGCTGAACGATCAGGATGCCTTCCTATACGCCCGCGACGATGTCGAGGGCCTGCTGGTCGGCTGTTTTGAACCCCACGCCAAGGGCTTGCCTTTGGACCGGCTGCCCAAGGATTTCTCGTTTGATCTGCTTGACGAGGACTGGGACCACTTCATGCCGATGATGGAGAACGCCCTGCGCCGTATCCCCGCACTGGAGAAAGCCGAGGTGCGGATGCTGCTGAATGGTCCCGAAAGCTTCACCCTCGACAGCCAGTTCATGCTGGGCGAAAGCCCCGAAGTTCCGGGGCTGTTCCTGATGGGCGGCATGAACTCCACCGGCATCGCGCTGGCCGGCGGTGCGGGCAAGGCGATGGCCGAATGGATCATCGCGGGCGAGCCGACGATGGAGCTGAACGAGGCCGACATCCGCCGCTTCAGCCCTGAGATGAACGTGCTGGGCGCTTTGGAGGCCCGCATTCCCGAGGTGCTGGGCCGCCATTACGACAACCCGTTCCCGGGCCGCTCGATGGACACGGCGCGGGGGCAAAGACGCTCCCCCATTCATGCGGGGCTGGTGTCCGCAGGCGCAAGGTTCGAAAGCCGCGGCGGCTGGGAGCGGGCGGTGCATTTCGGTGGCGAAGACGCACATCTGCCGCTGACTTTCGGTGCGCCTGCCTGGCGCGAACAGGTCGGCCGCGAGGTCGACGCCTGCCGCAACGGTGCCGCCATCCTGGACCAAAGCGCCTTTGGCAAGATCATGGTGCAAGGGCCGGACGCCTGCGCTTTCCTCAACCACCTGTGCGCGGCAGAGATGGACATTTCCGACGGCCGCATTGCTTACACCCAGATCCTGAACCGCAAGGGCGGGGTGGAGAGCGACATCACCGTTCAGCGGCACGGGCCGGACACCTATCTGATGATCGTGGGTGCCGGCGAAGTGGTGCGGGACTTGAAGCGGATGCGCGAGACCAAAGGCGGTTTCCGGGTCGAATTCACCGATGTGACCAGTGGCTACGCAATCATCGGCCTGGCCGGTGCCAAGGCGCGCGAGGTGCTGCAGGCGACCTCGAACAGCCCGGTGCCGGATCTGAAACGCTTCCAGTTCGGTCCGGTAGAGATCGGCCTGGCCCGCGGCTGGGCGGGGCGCCTTAGCTTCACCGGCGAAGAGGGCTATGAGCTCTACATCCCTGCCGACATGGCGATGGCTGCCTATGAGGCCTTAGTGGCGGCAGGGGCCAGCCATGCCGGCCTGTTTGCCAGCGGCTCATTGCGGATCGAAAGCGGTTTCCGCGCCTTTGGCCATGAACTGAGCCCCGGCACCACGCCGCAGGAGGCAGGCCTGGGCAGTTTCTGCGCCTTTGGCAGCGGGTTTGTGGGCGAGGAAGCGCTGCGGGAGCACACGCCTGAGCGCCGGATCGTCTCAATCCTGTTTGACGGCCCGGAGGCGCTCCCGATCCATGACGAGCCGATCTACCTCGATGGCAAGGTTGTAGGACAGATTACCTCGGCGGCCTGGAGCTACAAATACGGGTGCTCGGTTGCCTTGGCGATGATTGACGCTCCGCTGGACCAACTCGCCAAAGACACCGTTGTGAGCGGTTTCGAAGTCGAAATCGCCTGCACCCGCTACGGCGCCAAGGCGTCTCTGAAACCCGCCAAAGAGGCGTTTGCACATGACTGACACCACCCGCACCACGCAGGTCGCCATCATCGGCGGCGGCATCATGGGCGTGGCCGCCCAGTTCCAGCTGGCCGAGAACGGCTGGACCGATACGATCCTGTTTGAAAAGGCCGAGCTTACTTCCGGCTCCACCTGGCACGCGGCGGGCCAGATCGCCCATGCGGTGGGTTCGCGCCTCGCGGGCTGGATCAACAAAACCTCGATCGAGACCTACAAGCGGGTCGAGAAGGAAACCGGCCAGAGCATTGGCTGGCATGAGGTCGGCGGCTTCCGCATTGCCACAACCGATGATGAAGTCGACTGGATGAAGTCGATTATGGGCGTTGGCAAGCTCCTGGACCTGCCGATGGAACTGGTTGGCCCGGAAGAGATCGCCAAGGTGAACCCCTTCTACAAGGTGGACAATGTCAAAGCGGCGGTGCAGACATTCGAGGACGGCCATATCGACCCGTCTTCCGTCACTATGGCGCTGGCCGCCGCCACCCGTGCGCGCGGCGCAAAGATCGAGCGGCGTAACCAGGTGCTGGGAGCCTCGCGCAAGGGTGACATGTGGCTGCTCAGGACCGAGAAGGGTGATGTGCTTGCCGAACATGTGGTGATTGCGGCGGGCTCCTACGCCAACCAGGTGGGCGAATGGTTCGGGCTGAAAATCCCTTCGGTCAGCTGCCTGCACCATTATCTGGTTACCGACACCGTGCCCGAGTTCATGGACCGCCCGGAACTGCCGGTGATGCGCGACAACGCTTATGGCGGCTACATCCGGCAGGAGCAGAAATCCGGCCTCATCGGGATCTACGAAGGCCACGTCTGCCCCACCGTCTGGACCATGCCGCAGGGCGCGCCTTGGGCCGCTGAAAATGAGCTGTTTGAGGCGGACTACGACTCCATCGGTGATTTCCTGTTGGTGGCATTCGAGAAAATGCCGGTACTGGCGGAACTCGGCATCAAGCGCGTGGTGCGCGGCGCGATCACCCATACGCCGGATGGCGGCATGCTGGTGGGACCCTCCGGCGCACCGAATGTCTGGCTGTCTTGCGGCTCTTCCATCGGCCTGGCCTGGGGCGGCGGCGCGGGCAAGGTGCTGGCTGACTGGATGGTGCACGGCGAAACCCCGATCAACACCCGTAGCATGGACCCGCGCCGCTATGGCAACTTCTCCACGGACGATTTCATTGTCGAACGCACCAAGGATGAGTTCATGCGGCGGCACGATACCCCGTGCCCCGGCAAGCAGTTCGAATCCTTGCGTCCCTTGAACCGCCACGTGCTCTATGACCGGCTGGCCGCCAAGGGCGCGGTGTTCGGCGAGGTCGCAGGCTGGGAGCGCCCGCGCTATTTCGGTGAAGTTGGCGAGAAGGAACAGATCGGCTGGGGCCACCAGCCCTGGCACGCCAACGCCATGGCCGAGGCCAAGGCAACGCGGGAAGCGGCCGGTGTCATCGACCTCTGCGCCTTTGCCCAGTTCGAGATCACCGGCAGGGATGCAGGCGCGCTGCTGGACCGGTTGTCGGCCAACAAGATCCCGGCCAGGGACGGCCGGATGAGCCTCAATCATCTGCTGACGGAGAAAGGCCGCTTCGAAACTGAAATCACCATCTGGCGCATGGCTGAGGATCGCTATTTCACCGGCTCGCCGATTGCCCGCTGCAATCCGGATTTCGACTGGATCAAGTCGCACATCCTCGACGGCGAAGATGTGCAGATGGTCAACCGAACCCACGACTGGGGTATGCTGGCGCTCTCCGGCCCGGCCTCGCGCCGGATTATGGCGGAGCTGACGGACGCGGATCTCTCAAACAAGGCGTTCCCCTGGCTGTCGGGGCGGGAGATCACTGTGGCGGGCATCCCCTGCTACGCGCTGCGGGTTTCCTTTGTGGGTGAACTGGGCTGGGAGCTGCACGCACCGCTGGAGCAGATTGGCGAGATTTACGACGCGCTGTTTGCCGCCGGCGAAAAGCACGGGCTGACCGATCTTGGCTCATATGCCTTCAACGGCATGCGGATGGAGAAGGCCTACCGAGCCTCCGGCGAGCTGACCACCGATGTGGGGCCGCTGGATGTGGGCCTGGAACGCTTTGTTGTCACCGAAGACCGGACGTTTCTGGGCAAAGAGGCTCTGCAGTCCCGCGATCCGGACTGGGAGCTGTTATACGCAGAACTTCACGCCGACGGCATCGATATCCACGGCGGCGAACCGGTTTTGCTGGAAGGGAACCCCGTGGGTCTGACCACTTCTGGCGGCTATGGCTACACCGTCGGCAAGTCGCTGGGCTGGCTGTTTGTCCGCAAGGGCACCCCGCGTGAAGGTCTGTCCGTGCAGATACTGAACCAGGAATTCGCTGTGACCGTCCACCCCGACGCTGTTTTTGACCCGCAAAACCTGCGGCCCCGATCCGAGGATTAAGACATGACTATGATCACCCAAATGATCACCGGAGGCGAGGCCGCCTACCGCGTTCTGAAAGCCAATGGCATCGACACTGTGTTCGGCCTCTTGGGCGGCTCGATGCTGGAGCTTTACGATGCGATGTACCAGGACGGCGCCATTTCATACGTCGGCGCCCGGGATGAGCGTGCCGCGGGCCATATGGCCGATGCCTGGGCCCGGATGACCGGCAAGCCCGGCGTGGTGCTGGGGGCGCAGGCGGGGCCGGGCGTGGTCAATATCGTGACCGCGGTGGCCGAGGCGCAGCTGGCCTATTCGCCGCTGGTGGTGATTGCCGGTGCCATCACCCGCGCCGACCAGTGCAAGGACACGTTTCAGGAGGTTGACCAGGTTGCCCTGTTTGCGCCGATCTCGAAACGCTCGGTCATGGTCACTGATCCGTCGCGCCTGGCACCGATGCTGGAGGATGCGATCCGGCTCGCAAACTCGGGCCGCCGCGGTCCGGTAGTGCTGCATGTGCCGCGTGATCTGTTTGCCGCCGAGGTGCCGGCCATCGACCCGAAGCCAGTGAACATCGCCCGTCCGGGGCCTGCGGCTCCGGAAGACATCAGCGCCATCGCAACCCTGCTCTCAAACGCGGAGCGTCCGGTGATCTTTGCGGGCGGTGGTTTCAAATGGGGCAAGGGGCGCGAGGCGCTGACCGCCCTGGCCGAGACGCTGGAAGTGCCTGTGGTGGCCTCGACCGGCCACGCCGACGTGATGCGCCATGGGCATCCGTGGTTTGCAGGCCAGGCCGGCCCGCGCGGCAACCGGGTGGCCAGCCGCCTCACCAAGGAAGCCGATGTGATGGTGGTGCTGGGCGCACGGCTTGGCTTCAACTCCACTTTCCACAGCAACGACTATGTCGGCGCGGACACCCGCGTCGCTCATGTGGATATCGACGGCTCGGCTGTGGGCCGCTACTTCCCCGCCGAGATCGCGGTGCAGGCTGATGCCCGGCTGACCGCCGAGGCGCTGGCCTCGGCGGCCGCGAAACCTGCAGCAGACGAATGGCGCGCGGCTTTCAAGGCCGATATGGCAAGCCTCGCTGCAGAACGCGAAGAAGAAGCACAGATCGCCACCCTGCCAATGCACCCGCGCCGGGCGCTGGGCGAGATCCGTGCGGCTCTGCCTGAGAACGCCATTGTCACGCTCGACACAGGCAACACCTGCCTGCAGGCCGCTGACCGGCTGGCCCATTATGAGCCTCTCAGCCTGATCACGCCGCTGGACTTCGGCCTTGTGGGTTTTGGCCTGGCTGCTGCCATCGGCGCCAAGGCTGCCGCACCGGAGCGCCCGGTGGTGGCGGTGATGGGCGACGGCGCTGTCGGCTACACCATGATCGAAATCCAGACCGCCATTCAGCACAAGCTGCCAGTGGTGATCGTGGTGCTCGACAATGAGGCCTGGGGCGCCGAGAAAGCCTATCAGCAGGAGTTCTACGGCGGCCGCCTGCTGGGCGCTGAGATCACCTCGCCGCGCTATGACAAGTTTGCGGAACTCTGCGGCGGCAAGGGCATCTGGGTTGATGGCCCGGGAGAAATGGGCCCGGCGCTGGAGGCCGCATTGGTCAGCGGCGAGACCACCATCATCCAGGGCAAAATCGACCCCGGCGCGCTGATGACCCTTCGCAAGGACCTGTTCAAGGCGCCAAAGTAAGCGAGATGATGAGCAATCCCGATATCGTTGTGGTGGGCGGCGGCAATGCCGCCCTTTGCGCTGCGATCACCGCGGCAGAGGCCGGAAAGCGCGTCCTGATGCTGGAGGCCGCGCCCAAACCCTACCGCGGCGGCAACTCGCGCCACACCCGCAACTTCCGCTGCATGCATGACGGCCCCTTGTCGGTGCTGACGGGCACATATGATGAGGACGAGTATTACAATGACCTGCTGCTGGTCACCAAAGGCAAGACCGACGAGCATCTGGCACGTATGGCGATCCGAGGCAGCCAGGAAAGCCAGCCCTGGATGGAAGCGCATGGCGTGCGGTTCCAGCCCTCGCTGTCGGGCACGCTGTCGCTGAGCCGCACCAACGCCTTCTTCCTTGGCGGCGGCAAGGCGCTGGTCAATGCCTATTACCGCACCGCCGAGGCCTTGGGGGTCGAAGTGCTCTATGAGGCACCGGTCACCCACATCGAGCTGGACGGCGACCGGATCACAAGGATCGATTTCACTCACAGTGGCGGGCGCCACAGCCTCAGCCCGCCCGCGGTGGTGGTGGCCTCCGGCGGCTTCCAGGGTAATATCGAACGGCTGGTTGAGGCCTGGGGGCCGGAAGCCGAGAACTTCCTGATCCGCGGCACGCCCTACAACCGCGGGGATGTGCTGTTCGACCTGCTGGGGCAGGGGGTGCAGTCCATTGGTGATCCGACCCAATGCCATGCGGTGGCGATCGACGGCCGGGCGCCCAAATTCGACGGCGGCATTGTCACCCGGCTCGACTGCGTGCCGTTCTCGGTGGTGGTGAACAGGGACGGCGACCGCTTCTACAACGAAGGCGAGGATGTCTGGCCCAAGCGCTATGCGATCTGGGGGCGGCTGGTGGCCGCTGAACCCGAGCAGGTGGCCTATTCGATCATCGACTCGAAGTCCAAGGACCTGTTCATGCCCTCGGTTTTCCCGCCGGTCACCGCGGACACGATCCCGGAGCTGGCCGGCAAGCTGGGGCTGGACCCGCAGAAGCTCTCGGAGACCATCGGGAATTTCAACGCAGCCTGCCGCCCTGGCACTTTCCATCCGACCGAACTGGACGGGCTGGCCACCGAAGGCCTCACCCCGCCCAAGACCAACTGGGCCCGCCCGATCACTGAGCCGCCCTTCTACGGCTATTCGCTGCGGCCCGGTGTGACTTTCACATACCTCGGCTTCAAGGTGGACGAGACTGCGCAGGTGCAGGGAGCCAATGGGCCGGTGGAAAACCTCTGGGCTGCAGGGGAAACCATGGCCGGCTCGATCCTGGGCCAGGGCTATCTGGCCGGTTTCGGCATGACCATCGGCACGGTATTCGGCCGCATCGCGGGCCGGGAGGCCGCTCAATATGCCTGACATTACTTACTTTTCCCCGGGCCGCTTGCGGCCCGGGATGCACC
>NZ_JWLD01000005.1:26100-52285 GCF_000813725.1 Leisingera sp. ANG-Vp | reverse complement strand
GGCTGTCGATACCGGCGGGGCCGCTGGCGGTGCTTTCCACCGTCCAGGTGCCTTCGCGGCGGCTGGCGGTGCCCTTGGCGGTCAGCCGGCCAGGCAGGTCGGGAACCAGCCGCTGCAGCTGTTCCATCGCCGCATCAAACCGCAGATCGGCACTGCCGTCACCTTCCCGGAAGCTGCCTTCGAAGTCCGCAGCAGAGCCGGTGGGCCCTGCCACCGCGGCCGAGAACTGCCAGTCGCCATTGCGGCGTTTGGCCGTGCCATCGGCGCTCAGCTTGCCCGGCAGCTGCGGCACAAAACGTTCCAGCTCGTGCAGCGCGGCTGCGAAACTGAAATCGGCATCGCCCTCCAGCGTGACCGAGCCGTCCAGCTTGGCGCTGGAGGTATGCGGGCCGCTCAGCTCCGCGACGCCGCTGAGCCGGTTGCCGTTGCGGGTGAGGGTGGCGGCCAGCGCCAGCGTGCCGGGGTTTTGCGGCACCAGCACCTCCAGTTGCCTGAGTTCGGCGGTGATCTCCATCCGTCCGGCATCGCTGTTGAGAGTGCCGGCGGCGGTGGCGGCAATAGCGCTGCCTGAGAGGTCAAAGTGGTCGATGGCGATGCCGTCCTCATCCCGCGCGGCCTTGAGCTGCAGGGTGGTGGTGCCTGCCAGCAGCTCATCCGCCTGGGCGATACCGGCGGAAAGGTCCTGCGCGATCACCTCCAGATCGGTGGCAAAGGCACCTGAAAGCGGTGTGAAGGACCCCTTGACCGCGCCGCGCACCGCGCCGCCCAGCGGACGCCCGGCCAGCTCCGAGAAGCGCGCCAGATCGGCAGCGCCTGCAGCAAGGTCCGCGGTTACTTTCAGTCCGCTTTCCAAACCGTCCAGCGCCACGTCGCCGGCGGCCTGAAAATCGTTGCCGCGCAGCTCCATATCCGTGATCCGCAGTGCGCCGGGTCCCTTGGTGCTGAGCGTGCCCTCAAAGCGGATGCCGTCGCCTGTGGCCTTGGCCAGTGCCGGGTCGCGGGGCTGGAAATTGCTGAGGCCCGCTGTCAGGCGGCCCTCGAGGGCAAAACCGCTGCTTTGGTCCAGGGTGCCGCGGCCCGCAATTTCGGCCTGGCCGATCAGGGCGCCGGGGTGACTCAGCTGGTTCAGGATGCCGTCCAGGGTCCAGCTGCCTTCAGAGGTTTTGGTGAGCTGCAGATCTGCTGCCGCCAGCGTGGTCTGGCCGCCTGCAACCGGCAGAGTAACAGCTGCCTGGCCTGCGGGCGGGGTGATGGCGGTTTTCAGGTTGGCGGTGTCCAGCTTGCCGCCTGCATCCAGGGAGGCTGCGCCGGTCACCTGCAGCGCATTGGTGCGCAGGACCAGCGTGTCCAGAACCATTGCGCCGCTGCCTGCGCGGGTGCCTTTGACGTTCAGCCGCAGGCCGGGGCCGAAGAAGGGCCGGTGCACCGGCGGCAGCAGAGGATCGATATTGCCGCCAAGGTCAGCGGAGAAAGCGATGCTGCGCGGTGTCTCTGGCGCGGCATCTGCGGGCAGGGGGCTTGCCGCCAGCACAACCCGGCCCGCCAGCCGTTCGGTGCCATTGGTTCCAAAGCTGATGCCGGCGGTGAAATCGCTGACTGGGCCTTCGCCCTTGGCGGTCAGCAGCAGGTCAGGGCGGCCCGGCAGGTCCAGACTGCGGGAGATCAGCCCGCCCGGCGCCTCCTGCAGCGCCAGGTCCAGGGTGATTTGCTGGGTTTCATTGGCATAGCCCGCCGTGAGCCGCAGGTGGTCGCCGGGCTTGTCCAGCCGGGCGGCGTCCAGCTTGGTGTCCAGCGCGCCGTCCGCCAGTTTCAGCGAGCCCTCGACCGAGAGGCTGGCCGCGGTGCCTGCCAGAGCCTCGCCCAGCTCGATCCGGTCTGCTTTGATCTGGCCGAGCTCGATCGAAACCGGCAGGTCCGGCAGGGCAAAGGGCGCGGCCTCCGGCGCAGGCAGCTCAGGGTCCTGCGGCACCGGTTCCGGCGCGCGCTCCACCGCGATGCGTTCTGCCGACAGCTGGTTGACCGAGAACCGCCCGCGCAACAGCTCCAGCCGGTTCCAGTCCAGTTCTGCACCCTCGATGGTCAGCCAGATGCCGTCTGCGTCGGCCACGGTGATCTTTTCTATGGTGGCTTGCGAGGAGAACGCCCCCTCCAGCCCGGTCACGCTGATGTAACGGCTGTCGCCGGACAGCGTGTCTTCCAGGAAATCGACCAGCAGGCCGCCGCTCTCCTCGGCGCTGTCTTGCGCCAGGGCGGGGGTAAGGGTGAGGCCAAGGGCCAGACCGCAGGCTAGATACTGTCTCAAAACGCCTGTCCTATGCCGATGTAGAATTGCAGCCCGTCCTCGGACCCGCCGTCGACGGGGTAGGCCAGGTCAAGCCGCAGCGGGCCGATGCCGGCCACGTCATAGCGCAGGCCGAGGCCGGCGCCTGCGTGGCGGGCTGAGGAGCCGGAGACAACGCTGTCCGCGTCGACAAAGCCGATGTCATAGAATCCAACCAGCGAGATCTTTTCAGTGACTTTGCCCCGCACCTCTCCGGACAGGGCCAGGAAGCTGCGCCCGCCCGCGGTGCCGGTGCCGACCGGGACGCCCAGCGACTGGAACTCATGCCCGCGCACCGATCCGGCGCCGCCGGAGAAGAACAGCAGGGTCGGGGACACCTCGCTGAGGGAGGGGCCGATGACCGAGCCCATCTGCAGCCGGCCGGCCAAAACGATCCGGTCATCGGCGCCCAGACCGGAATAGGCGCGCCCGTCGCCTTTCAGCTGCAGGCCGGATTTGCTGCCGTCGATGCCGATGAACGGTGTGGCGCCGCCTTGCAGGAAAAAGCCGTTGGCCGGGTTCACCCGGCTGTCGCGGGCGTCATATTCTGCGCGGATACGGCCCGCCAGGTATTTGAACCGGCGTTTGCCAAAGACATCCGTCGCCAGGGTGGAAGAGACGCCCACCGCGGCCTCGGCAAAGAATATGTCCGAAAACGTACGCCGGGCACCGATGGCGGCAAGCAGCTGGGTGGCGGTGTAGTGCTCTTCGTCCAGGCGTTCAGCCTCGGCGAGGTAGAAAATCAGGTCATCCGGCCCCAGCGCGGCGGGGCGGTCCAGCCGCACCGCGATGCGGCCGTCGATGTCGTTGCTGCTGCCGATGCCGCTCAGGCGGGCCTCGATGCGCAGTTTCTCGGCGGCGCCAAACAGGTTGCGGTGCATCCAGCTGCCGGACAGCTCAACACCGTCCGAGGAACTGATTTCGGCGCCAAAGGTCAGGCGGCGCGGCGGCAGATCCTCGACCTGGGCCGTGAAATCGAGGGTGCCATCCGGATTGGGCTGTTCCGCTTCGCTGAGGGCAACGGTTGAAAATGTGCCGGTACGGCGCAGCCGGGTGGCGGATTTGGCGACAAGATCCGGGTGGAACTCCTCGCCTGACGGAAAGCCGGCGATGCGGCGGATGGCGTCGTCACGCACCGAGCTGTCACCGTCGATCCGCATCCGGCCAAAGCGCAGTTTCGGCCCTGGCGCCAGCCGCAGCCGGGCGTCGAGCCGGTCCTGAAGGTGGTTGGCGGTGATGTTCTGTTCGGAGACCCGCGCCTTGGCATGGCCCGCGCGGCGCCAGGCCTTGACGCCGGCAATCGCCGCGTCGCGGATCACCCCGGTGCCGGCCGGCTGGCCGGGGGCAAAGCCTTTGGGAATGTCCACCTCGCTGTTTTGCGGGAAGGGCGCCAGTTCTGCCGCGCCAAAGGCAAAGCGCGGGCCGGGCTGCACGGTGATCTCAACCTTGGAGACGGATTTGGGCGGGTTCAGCGGCTGGATCCGCGCTGCCTCGCGCCCGTCGAGGCGGATGTTCACAACCGGCGAGAAATGGCCGGCATCATACAGCACCTGCACAAGCGTCCGGTAGTCGGACAGGGCGGCGGCCAGCAGCTCCTGCACATTGGTTTCGCCGCTGGCCGCCACCGAAGCAGAGGCGCCGCGCAGCCGCTCTTCCAGCGCGGCATCGGCGCCGGGGGCTTGCAGGACGGCCTCGGCACCAAAGGCGGCAGGCGGCAGCAGGGTCAGGAGGCTGAAGGCAGCGGCGCGCGCCAGATGGCGCGGGCGGAAAGGAAAATTCATATCTGCTCCCGGCAGCGGGCGTAAAATCCGGCCTGGCCCCCGGAAGGGCAGCAGGCGCATTGAGCCAAGCCTAGCACGGGAATTTTGCGGGATGGAACCAGCAAAGCGGCAGCTTTCCGCCAGGAACCTGCCCGGACGCTGCAGCGGCGGATTGCCGCGCACGGCTTGCTCTCAGCCAGGCGGGCGGTGCGGTCGTGCGCATTCCCGCCGGTTTGGCGCCCGAGCGGAACAAATGGCGGTAAATATGATTTGGCAAGCGGAAGGGAAAATGTACTATTCAGTTCAGCTCCGGCAGCCGAAACTGCCGGAGCTGGCACTGATTAACAAAGCTACATTGGGTTAACGTCAGGCGCAGCCACCACTCACATGAAGCCATGCCTGGCGGGAATGATACCACGCGAGATATTACTGTCTATATAATTGTCAGTTTGATAATTTTGCGTGGTATCATTTTAAGCAGATGAAGCAGAAGGCGTGTTAAGCGGGGACAGGGTATTGGAAAGGCTGAAATCGATATTCGAGCTGCGCGACATGCTGTTTCAGATGGAGCGCGACATCGGCCTGGACCGTCTCAGCCCGGTCGAGCGGGATGTGTTTCTGGCCGCCCATGCGCTGACAGCCAAACCTGGCGACCCGGTGCAATCCGATCAGATCCGCAGCCACCGCCTGGTGCAGGGGATTGCCCAAGCGACCTATCACCGGACGCTGAAATCACTGCTGGAAATGGGGTTTCTGGAGCGTGCGGGCGGAACCAGGGCCAAGCACTATGTGGTCTGTTTTGATCCCTCGGCACAGTAGTTGCACACAACATCTGGTTGCGATGCCGACACCGGAAGACTAAACCGGGTTTATGATAAACATCCTAACGATCCTGTCCCGGTTGCAGGCTTTTGCCGTCATCACCGCCGTCTACATTGTTTGCCACGGGCTGACCGCCTGGGTTGTGACACCAGTGCAAAAGCTGTTTTTTCCCGAACTTACTGTTTTTGCCAGCCTGGTCTATCTTCCGCACGGCGTGCGGGTGCTCAGCGTTTGGCTGTTCGGCTGGAAGGCTGTGCCGCCGCTGGCTGTTGGCGCCTTTCTGTCGGAGCTGATGTTCACTGAGGCGGGTATTAGGCAGCTGATGCAGCCGGTGCTGCTGGAGTCGATTGCGGTGGGTGCTTTGTCCGCGCTGGCTGCTTTCGGGCTGTTTCAACTGCTGGGGCGGCCGCTTTTCGCGGGACAGGCGCGGCGGATGGCATGGAAATGGCTGCTGGGGGCGGGCGCGTTGGCGTCCGTGATCAATTCCATTGGCCAGTCGGTGGTGTTTTCAGGGCTGATTTTCCCGGGTGACCAGCTGCCGGTGATGGCCATCTATGCAGCGGGCGACTTGATTGGCCTCACCGTCTGCATGTTTGCACTGATGCTGATTTTCCGCTGGCTGCGTCTCGCCGGGCAAAGCCGCCAGCCGCAGAAATAGCACAGCCCGCCAGCGGCGGGCCTGCAGGGCGGCCAGCGCGGCGTCCGGGGTCAGCCGGCCATTAGCCGCGCCACATCCAGCATCCGGGCCGAGAAGCCCCATTCGTTGTCGTACCAGCCGAAAACCCGCACCTGGGCATCGCCTGCCATGCGGGTCTCCGGGCCGGCAATGACCAGCGATTCGGGCCGTGACCGCAGATCCGATGACACCAGCGGCATATCGGTCCAGCCAAGCACTTGCGAGCTTTCTACGCCTTCGCGCAGCGCGGCAGTGAATTCTGCTTCGCTCATTGGGGTTTTCAGCTGCGCCACCATGTCGATTGCCGATACGCTGGCGGTTGGCACCCGCACGGCTGCGCCGCTGACGCGGCCTTTCAAATGCGGCAGCACTTCGTCGATCAGATGCATCGCCGAGGTGGTGGTGGGCACCATTGACTGCGCACCGCCGCGCGAGCGGGCAAAGTCGCCGCGCGGCGCGTCCACCATCGGCTGCGAGTTGGTGTAGCAGTGGATGGTGGTCATATGGGCGGTGTCGATGCCGGCAATCTGGTCCAGCAGCTTGACCAGCGGCGTGAGGCCATTGGTGGTGCAGGAGGCGTTGGAGACGATGCGGGCATCGCCCAGCTGCTCTTCGTTGGCGCCCAGCACCAGGGTCAGCTCGGCGGCCGGGGAGGGGCCGGAGATCAGCACTTTGCCAGCACCTGCCTTGATGCCGCGCTCAGCCACATCCGAGGTGCGGGCGATGCCGGTGCATTCCAGCACAAGATCGACTCCGCTGAGGTCCACTTTGGTCAGGTCGGGTTCATGGCTGACGGGGATGGTGCGGCCCATCACCTGCAGCGCATCACCGCCATGCTCTACCGGATGGGCAAAGGGGCCGAACGTGCTGTCGTATTGGAACAGATAGGCGCACATGTCCAAGGGCGCGATGTCGTTGATCCGCACCACTTCGATGCCGTCTCCGCGCGATGTGGTCAGAATCTGGCGCAGGATGGCGCGGCCAATGCGGCCGAATCCGTTGATAGCAAGTTTCATGCGCAATCTATGGCAGGCACGCCGGGGCCGCTCAATCCATCGCCTCCGGGAAAATGATCACATTTCCCAAGAGGATGTTTCAGAAAACCGCAGGCAAACCGCGCAAGCGTCAGAGGCGCCCTTATTTGCGGCAGATCATCTGGGCATAATAAGTGCCGGTGATGTCGCGCACCATCGTGTCCAAGTTGACGCTGCAGCCGGTTGCAGCGCGCAAAGCTCTGACCGCCTGGCGCGCAGTCAGCACCGCAGGCGGGCGGAAGGGCAGATGCTCGCGGTTGAGCCGGGTGGCGCTGTAGCGGCCGGCCATGTCCTCAACCGGCGCAACCACCCAGTCGCGGCCCAGCACGGTCACTTGCGTGCCTTCCACGCCTTTGGCCAGGACGGGTGCGGCGAGGGCGGCGCAGAGGGCGGCCGCCAGTGCAGTCTGTTTCATCATCGAAATGCTCCTGCGGAAATCTCTCCCTGCAGCCTAGCGCGGGGCGATGCCATTGCAAGGCGGGGTTTTCCGCAATGCGCGTCAAAGATGATCCACCGCCTCGGCCTGGCGCAGTTCAGCGGCACAGAGCTGCAGGCCGCGCAGCAGCCGTTCGGCATCGGCCTCGGGGTGCAGGCCGCGCGGCGCGGAGCTGCCCACCACCACCGGCGTGCGGCCCGGGCGCGCGACGGGCACCGCATAGCCGGTGATACCGGCTTCAAACTCGCTGCCAGTAATGCAGAAGCCCTGCTCGCGCGCCTGGGCCGCACGCTCGAGAATGGCGGCGGGGTCCTGCAGCGACTGCTCGGTGTGGCGGGGGATGTCCGCATCTGCAAGAACGGCTGCCGCCTCTTCGGACGGCAGCCCGGCCAGCAGCATCCGCCCCAGGCTGGTATGGGCCAGGGGGATATGCGAGCCCGCGGTGAAGCCATAGGTGATGTGGCTGTGCTCGACGGTGGATTGCGCCAGCAGCAGAACCCGGCCCTGGTCGAGCATCGCCAATGTCACCTCGACTTCCATCTGGCGGGCGTGGCGGTTCAGGACGGGCTGCACCTTGCGGCCGAACTGGTTGGCTTGAAGGAAGCCGCCGGCCAGCGCCAGAACCCGCGGCGTCAGCGACAGCATCCGGCCGTCCTGACGCAAGTAGCCTGCCTGCACCAGCGTCAGCGCTCCGCGCCGGGCGGTGGCGCGGTCCTGGCCGCTGCGCCGGGCTATCTCCGCCAGGGTCATGCTGGGGGTGGCTGCGTCAAACACCGCCAATACCGCCAGCCCCTTGGCAAAGCTTGAAGAAATATTCCTGTCCTGCTCCGAAACCGTCATCTGCTGCCTGCTGTCACTTGAAATTGCTGCCGCGCGTTTTGGCGGCTATTGTGCGAATGCTGCACACAATGTGCGCTTACTGAACGCTGTCAAGGTGCAAATCCGGCACCGCTCCGGGAATGCACAGACATATGCGGCAAATGCCGCTGCCACGCTGGACGCGGGGGTATTTCAGGTGCAATTTCAAGCTGCTTGCTAATCAAGAGGCCCTCTATGGCGCAAGATTTCACATCTGGCAAACTGGCCCGTCTGGGGCTGCTCGGCCCCGAAGACTGCCGCAAGGCGGGCGAGATTGCCTCACGCGCGCAATTCGACGGGATTGAAACCGTGCGGGTGCTGTTTCCGGATCAGCACGGCCTGCTGCGCGGCAAGACGGTGATGGCTGAGGCTTTTGCCGGCATTTTTGAGCGCGGCCTGAATGTACCGTCGACGCTGTTGCTGAAGGACACCTCGCACCGCACCGCTTTTCCGGTCTGGGAAAGCGGCAGCGGGCTGGCGGGGCCGATGCAAGGCGCGGGCGATGTGCTGCTGGTGCCGCGTCCCGATACCTACCGGGCGCTGCCGTGGTCGGGCCACTCCGCCTGGATTTTCTGCGAGCCGGTGTTTCAGGACGGCCGGCCGGTTCCCTTTGCCTCCGGCGGCGTGCTGCAGCGGGCGGTGGACCGCTTGGCCGGGCAGGGGATGGCGGCGACCTTCGGGCTGGAGGTCGAGTTTCACATTTTCGAACTGGCCGGCAAAGCAGACGCGCATGCGCAGGCGGGCCGTCCCGGTGCCCCGGTTGAGACCCGCAATCTGATGCAAGGCTACCAGTATCTGACCGAGACCCGTTATGGCGAGGTGGAAGGCGTTCTGGACCTGTTGCGCCGCAACGCCCAGAAACTGGGCTTGCCGGTGCGGTCGGTCGAGATCGAGATGGGCCCCAGCCAGGTGGAGTTCACCTTTGCCCCCGATGGCGCCATGGCCCAGGCCGATGCGATGGTGATGTTCCGCACCATGGTCAAGGAGGTTTGCGCCAGAAACGGATTGCATGCCAGTTTCATGGCGAAGCCGCGGCTGGACAATGCCATGGCCAATGGCTGGCATGTGCATCAATCGCTGCAGGATCTGGCCACGGGCCGCAATCTGTTCATGCCGGAAACGCCAGGAATGCTGACACCGCCGGCCAGCGCCTGGATGGCGGGGCTGCTGAAATACGCCGCAGAAACCTCGCTGCTGATTGCGCCGACGGTGAACAGCTACAAGCGCTATCTGCCCTATCAGCTGGCGCCGAACCGGATCGGCTGGGGCGAGGACAACCGCGGCGCCATGCTGCGGGCGCTGATGCATCCGGGCGATGCCGCCAGCCGGATTGAAAACCGGGCGCCGGACAGTTCCGCCAATCCTTACTTCGCGCTGGCCGCGCAGATCATCGCGGGCTCGGCAGGCCTGTCTGAAGGGCTGGAGGCGCCGCGTCCCACGGTGTCGCCTTACAGCGAAGACAGCGATAAGCTGCCGCGTTCGCTGGGCCAGGCGCTGGCTGCGTTTGAAGGTTCCGGCCTGTGCCGGGAGGCGCTGGGTGAAGATGTGACGGCCTATCTGCACCACCTCAAGCGGTTCGAGTGGGAACGCTACCTGGACACCGTCAGCGAATGGGAACAGGCGGAGTATTTCAACCTGTTCTGACACCTTCGGCGGGGGGCGGCGCTGCCGCCTAAAATCTTGCTGATCCCGCGATTTGGCATCTTGATCGCAGGGCGCGGCCGTTGCTAGCGTATACCCGCGTATGCAGGGGTCGGTGCGCCGGGCCTCTGTTTCCTGCGGCGCCCTTTTGGCGGCCACAACACATATCAAACCTGTGCTTTTCTAAGGGAAAACAAGATCATGAAATACACCGAGGAACACGAGTGGCTGCTGCCTGAAGGCGATCTGATCACCGTTGGCATCACCGCCCATGCGGCTGAGCAGCTGGGCGAGGTAGTCTATGTGGAGCTGCCGGAGCCGGGCACCGAAGTGTCCAAGGATGACGAGATCGTGGTGATTGAATCGGTCAAGGCGGCCTCGGACATCCTGGCGCCGCTGGACGGCGAGGTGGTCGAGGTGAACGAAGCCCTGGCCGATGATCCGGGCAAGGTGAACGAGGACCCCGAAGGCGGCGCCTGGTTCTTCAAGCTGAAGCCCTCGGACCTGTCGCCGATGGACGATTACATGGATGAAGCCGGTTACAAGGATTTCATCGGCTAAGTAGCCTGCGGCCCCGACCGGGGCCGCGTGTTTTTCCTCTTCGCTCGCACCCAGGGTGGAACGCTGACTGAAGAACCCAGTGCCAGCGCGCTTGCTGCTTTAGAGGGTCGGCACTTCCGGATTCATATGACAGGTTTGAAGCCATTATGGTAACAGCCAAAGAAGTTTGTTGCGGAAGAGGAAAGCCGACAGGCCGTCATTCTGAAAAGATACGTGTGTGCTGCTATGAAGATTAAGGCGCTTACATCTGCGGTGATTGTAACGCTGTTCTTTGGAGTGCTGGCTACTCCGCCTCTAGCCCTTTCAGGCCGCACTCCGTTTCTTGATTTTCTATCATTTCAAAATGGAAAAATATTAAATGCTGCACTTGCGATTACCCCTGGTGCGGACGGCGGTTTGGTAAAGTATTGGGAGTTCTGGTGTTTAAGACTGAAGAACTGCGAATGGGGCGGAAGCGGTTCAGATTTTCTGTACAGTGTGACACCTGAAGAGTTCGCAACCATGCAGTAGCATCAGGCTGTGCCGATACATCTCTTTCCTCGTTTTTGACCTTTTGAGGTCTCGATCTGAATTGTACCTGCCGAGGTTCGACTTGCCTGCGATTCTGTTCACCCGGTGAACTTCCTCTACCAGTTCTCTGGGGGCGTTCACCGATGCTGGCGGTGCCCAGGCGCGCGTCGAACCTTGTCTGGCCCGCCGTTTCAAGGAAGTCCGGATCAATAGCCGCGCTGGCGGTCGACTTCGTGCAGCAGGGGCTTGCCTGCTTCCAGGCGGCGGTAGTTTTCCACCACATCCTTCATTGCATCGCCCAGGTGCCAGCCCGAGACATGCGGGGTGATCGTGACGCCCGGATGGGTCCAGAGCAGGCTGTCCTCGGGCAGCGGCTCCTGGCTGGCCACATCCAGTACGGCGCGGCCCGGAGTGCCCTTGTCCAGCGCCGCGGCGAGGGCGGTCTCATCAATCAGGTCGCCGCGGCCGGCGTTGATCAGCGTGGCGCCGGGCTTCATCGACGCCAGCATCCCGTCATTCATCAGTTGCCGGGTGGCGGGGGTTGAGGGCAGGATGGCGCAGACATAGTCGCATTCACTTAGCATCTGCGGCAGGGCGTCTGCACCGTGGCGGCAGTCAACGCCCTCGATTTCCTTGGGTGAGCGGCTCCAGCCCAGAACCCGGAACCGCAGATCGCGCATCAGCTTTGCTGTCATGCCGCCGATATGGCCGAGACCCAGCACGCCGACGGTGGTGTGCGTCGGGCGTTTCGGCGCCAGCGGCTCCCAGGCGCTGCGTTTTTGCGAGGCTTCGTGCTGCGCCATGTTGCGCTGGCCGTGCAGCACATAGGCGAGGCAGAACTCGGCAATCTCATGCGCAGGCTCGTTCGGCTTCAGCCGGGTGACGCGGACATGCGGCGGCAGGCTGGGGTGGGCCACGATACTGTCGACGCCGGCCCCCAGTTTCTGCACCAGCTGCAGGTTCGGCAGCTGTTCCGGCAACCCGTCTTTCAGCACGGTGGTCGCGAGCATGGTGACCTCTGCCAGATTGCCTGCATCGCTCGTGGGCCGGATGTCCAGCTCCGGGGCCAGTGCCTTCAGCTCCGCTGCCAGCTCCTCATCCGTGTACCAGTTGTCAAACCCGACATTGACCAGAAGCGCCATGCTGCTTTCTCCCTGCGAAGCCTTTCATCCGGCGGACTAAGCCACGGCAGCGGCGGCAGTGTAAAGCCGGGAAATGCGGCCTCCGGGCGCAATCGCGCGCGGGCGGCGGGGGAGGGCAGTGTCAGGCGAACGGATCCTCCGGGTAGCCGACCCGCGCCAGGTAGAGCCCGTGCCCGGGGCAGACCGGCCCGCAGGCGGCGCGGTCGCAGGCCTCCAGGGCGGCTTTCACATCCGCGGGGTCCCAGGCGCCCGCGCCGACCCGCTCCAGGGTGCCGACAAAGCTGCGCACCTGGTTGTGCAGAAAGCTGCGGGCACGGACGTGGAAATGGATCTCCGGCCCCGAGAACCCCTGCACCCGCTCCACCGTCAGCTCGTCGAGTGTTTTGACCGGGCTCGCCGCCTGGCAGATCGAGGAGCGGAAAGTGGTGAAATCATGGTTGCCAATCAAGTGGCTGGCGGCGTCCTGCATGGCGTCTGCGTCCAGGTCATGGCTCAACTGCCAGACCTGGCCCGCGTCATGGGTGGCGGGCGCGCGGCGGATCAGGATGCGGAACAGATACTGCCGTTCCACGGCTGAAAACCGCGCGTGCCAGTCTTCGTCCACCCGGGCGCAATCCACAATCGCCACAGGATCAGGCTTCAGATGGTAATTCAGCGCCTCAGACAGGCGGAACGGGTCCCATTCCTTGGCCATGTCGCAATGCGCCACCTGGCCCAGCCCGTGCACGCCGGTGTCCGTGCGCCCGGCGGCAGCAATGGTATGCTCGCCCGGCTGCAGCTTTGCCAGGGCAGCCTCGATCGCGCCCTGCACCGAGGGCAGATCCTTCTGCCTTTGCCAGCCGGCAAAAGGCTTTCCGTGGTATTCGACTTTCAAAGCAAAACGCGGCATGGGCGGCCAAGTAGCAATGCAACAGCGGCGGGGCAAGTCCTGCGTGCGCTCTGGTATCCCGTTGGTGCGCTGCCTATCTTGCAGGCAGCAAGAACAGAGCAGGATCAGGGCCTTGGTATTTACCTCCCTCGCAGATGGGGTGATGAGCAGCGTGGAGAACGCCGCCAGCGGTGTCTCAGCGGCGCTGTTCGACCGTCCGTTGCGGCTGGGGGTCACCGGGCTGGCGCGCTCCGGCAAGACGGTGTTCATCACCTCGCTGGTGGCCAATCTGCTGGACCGGGGGCGGATGCTGCAGCTCAATGCCGCGCGCGAGGGCCGGATCGAGGCTGCCTTCCTGCAGCCGCAGCCGGACGACACCGTGCCGCGCTTTGACTATGAAAACCACCTCGCGGCCCTGACCGGGCCGTCACCCCATTGGCCGGACAGCACACGGGCGGTATCCGAGCTGCGTCTCAGTCTGAAGGTGCGGCCCGCCGGCCTGCTGTCGGGCTGGCAGGGGCCGCGCACCCTGCATCTGGATATCGTCGACTATCCGGGCGAGTGGCTGCTGGACCTGGCGCTCTTGGACAAATCATACTCGGAGTGGTCGCAGGATGTGCTTGCCCGCATTGCAAACCGTCCGCAGGCCCAGGCTTTTCTGGCGGCAAATGCCCAGGCGCTCCCTGCGGAGATGCATGACGAGCCGCAGGCCCAGGCCCTGGCCGCAGCCTTCACTGAATATCTGAATGCGGCCCGCACGGCCGGTTTTTACGATTGCACCCCGGGACGCTTCCTGCTGCCTGGCGATCTGGCAGGCTCGCCGGCGCTGACCTTTGCCCCTTTGCCCCCGGAACCCGGTGCCCCGCGCGGCAGCCTGTGGCGCGAGATGGAGCGGCGTTTTGAGGCCTATAAGTCCAAGGTTGTGAAACCTTTCTTCCGCGACCACTTCGCCCGAATCGACCGCCAGGTGGTGCTGGTGGATGCGCTCTCGGCAATCCATTCCGGCCCGCAGGCGGTGGAGGATCTGCGCCACGCGATGGCGGATATTCTCAGCGCCTTCAAGCCGGGCCGGAACCATTTTCTGACCCGGCTTCTGGGCGGCAAGCGGGTGGAAAAGATCCTCTTTGCCGCAACCAAAGCCGACCACCTGCACCACGCCCAGCACGAGGCGATGACTGCGATCATCGAAGCCCTCACCCGCGAAGCACAGGACCGGGCCCGCTTTGCCGGGGCGGAGACCGCAGCGCTTGCCATGGCCTCGCTGCGCACCACCACCGAGGAAATGCGCCCGCACAACGGCAGCACGCTTCCTTGCGTGCGCGGCACTCTGCTGGAAAGCGGCAAGCAGGCAGCTTTCTATCCAGGCGCCCTGCCGGAGGATCCGGCACAGCTGCTTACACCGGCGCGGCAAGGGGCGGAAAGCTGGCTGATGGGTGACTACCAGGCCATGGCCTTTGCGCCGGCGCCGCTGACGCTTAAACACGGCAGCGGTCCGCCGCATATCCGGCTCGACCGCGCCGCCGAATTCCTGATCGGAGATGCCCTTTGACACTCCCCTCTGCCACATTCTTCCTGCGTGCCGCAGCCCCGCTTGATGCCGGGGCGGCAGGGAACATCCTCTATGGTTTCCAGCAGGACACCGGCTGGATGCCCAAGCTCTATACTGCTGCCGAGGTGATCTATTTCTGCGGCATGATGATTGACCGCGGCTGGGTGACCGTTGCTGAGCGGGAAGGGCGCATCCAAGGTTTTCTGGCGCGCAAGGAGGAAGAGGTCTGCTCTCTCTACCTGGCGCCGGAAGCCCGCGGGCTGGGGGCCGGGCGGGCGCTTTTGGATGCGGCTAAGGCGGCCTCGCCGCGGCTCACCCTCAATACCTTCGTGGCCAATACCCGCGCCCAGCGTTTCTACCGGCGCGAAGGCTTTGCCGAGACCGGCCGCGGTGATGGCTCAAACAACGAGGAAGGCCTGCCGGATATCACCTACGAGTGGCGGGCAGCACAGGAGGCGGCCGCGTGAGCAAGAAGCCAGTCCTGTTTGACCTGGAAGAGGAGGCCGCACCGCCGCCGGTGGCCGAGGCACCGCCGGTGCCTGAGGTGTCCTCCCTGGCGGAACGCCCCCCGGCGATGGAGCAGGCGGCCCGGCTTGCTGCGCAGCGGCCGTCGCGGCTGGCCCGCTGGTTCTGGACGCTGCTGGCGGCTGTTGCCGGCGCCATCGCCTCCGTGGCGGCCTGGGATTTTGCAACAGGGCTGATCGCCCGGTTCCCGGTTCTGGGCTGGGCGGTGAGTGCAGGTCTTGCGGCTTTGGCTCTGATGGCGCTGCTGATGGCCTTGCGCGAACTGGCGGCGCTGGCACGGCTGCGCCGGGTTGATGCGCTGCGCCATGCCGCCGGCGAGTGCAGGGATCTGGCAGCGGCCCGCCAATTCACTGCGCGGCTGGAGAGCTATTATGCCGGCCGCGAGGAACTCACCTGGCACCAGGCCCGGCTGGCGGAACTGAAGGCGGAGGTGATGGACGGCGACGCTCTGCTGCGGCTGGCAGAGGATGAGCTGCTGGTGCCGCTTGACACCTTGGCCTTGCGCGAGGTGGAGGCCGCTGCCCGCCAGGTGGCCACGGTGACCGCGCTGGTGCCAATGGCGCTGGCGGATGTGCTGACGGCGCTGGTCTCCAGCCTGCGCATGATCCGCCGGGTGGCAGGCATCTATGGCGGCCGCCCCGGTTTCTTCAGCTCCTGGCGGCTCACCCGCGCGGTGCTCGCGCATCTCGCCGCCACCGGCGCCGTGGCCGCAGGCGATGACCTGCTGGAGCCGGTGCTGGGCGGTTCGGTGCTATCCAAACTGTCGCGCCGCTTCGGCGAGGGGCTGGTCAACGGCGCCCTGTCGGCGCGGGTGGGGATTGCCGCCATGGAGGTCTGCCGCCCGATGCCGTTCTCGGAAGCGCGCAAACCCAGCACCCGCAAGGTGGTGCAGCGGGCGCTGACCGGGCTGTTTGCGAAAGAGGCCTGACGCGGGCGCGCCAGGCTCATGCGCAGCATGAGCCACGCCCAAGGCTGCTGCGGTGGTCCGGCACTGCCGGGCAGCCGCCAGGCGCGGGAGCGCCCCGGCTGAGGGCGTTCAGAACAGTTTCGGAGGCTGGTCCTTGGGCTGGCGCATCGCAACGACACCAGTGCGGAAGCCCTCGCCAATGCGGTCCGCCAAGGCACCCCACTGCAGCGCGGTTTTTTCTGGCAGCTCGGCGCGCAACACCTCGTGGAACAGCCCCAGCCACAGCGGGAAATGCTCCGCCTTCACATCCGGCCGGCTCACATGCACCCGCATCGGATTGCCGCTGTAGCTCCGCTCCCGCAGGATCGCATTGCGCCAGAAGCCTGCGATTTTCTCTTCATGCTGGGGCCAGTCTTCCACATGGGCGGCAAACACCGGCCCCAGCACCGCATGGCTTCGCACCCGCGTATAGAAGACGGCAACCACCCGCGAGATATCTGCGGCGGTGATCTCAAACCGCGCCAGCGGGTTTGCGGTTTCAGTTGCGGTCATTGCAGGCTCCTCTGACTGGCCGCGGAGATACAGGATGGCAGACCTGGCTGCAAACCCTTGCCGGTTAACGATTGTTTAACAGTTTGTTAATCTTTGGGTTGTTGAAAGTTGATTTCATACTAACGCAGATAGATTTGGGAGGCTTGGGTTTGCAAGGTACTAACGGGGACGACACACTCATTGGCAGCGAAGTTGCGGATACACTGGAAGGTAATGCCGGCAACGATCTCCTTTTGGGAGAGGAGGGTGCCGATTTCCTGGATGGCGGGTCCGGAAACGATTCCCTGGAGGGGGGCAGCGGCGTTGACATCATTTGGGGGGGCTGGGGCGATGATACGATCACCCACAGAACTCAAGATGACGCGGTCTTCAATGATCAAGTGTATGGCGATTCAGATGAAGGCGGCTCAGCTACGGATGTTCTGAAGTTTGTAAGGTCTCCGGGCGACAAGATCATCATTGGCAAAGAGGCTATTTTCGAAGGTTTCGAAGTCATTGACACGGGCAAAACCATCTTGAACGGCGAAGAAGTAGACAATCCTTTGTACGTGCAAGGTAACGGGTCTTATGACTTTTCTGGAATTGTGTTCAGGGATGGGCCGGATGGAACTGACTCCGTCACAGGCAGTATTTTTGTCGATGATAACCTGGGAGCAGAAGTTATCGGGACCGGAAAGGGGGACTCCATTACCGGCAATGCCGGGGCAGACACATTCTTTGGTGCCGCAGGGGATGACACGCTTCTTGGAAAGAGCGGGGACGACACCCTTTGGGGCGGCAGTGGGGATGACTCGATTGAAGGCGGTGCACAAAACGACACGCTGTTTGGTGAGAACGGAGACGACTTTCTCAACGGCAATGAGAGCAGTGACGCGCTTTACGGGGGATCCGGCAAAGATACGCTTTTGGGGGAAGACGGGGCTGATATTCTCGAAGGCGGCAATGAAAACGATGAACTCGATGGCGGCAGTGGCGTTGATCTGATCTGGGGCGGCTGGGGCAGCGACACAATCACCCATAAGACCAGCGACGATTTGATATTCAATGACGAGGTTCACGGGGACGATTCTGTAAAGGACGGAACCGCCACGGATGTTCTGAAGTTTGAGACCGATCCAGGCGACAAGATCGTCATTGGCCGGTCCGCGATTATCGAAGGTATCGAGATTATTGATACAGCAGGCGAGGACGTGTTTGTCCAGGATGGCAGTACCCGTGATTTTACCGACGTGACGATCAAAAACGGAGGGCAAGTTTTTGACGGCAGCATTTATGTGGACGGTGAGTTAGCGACAGAAATCACCGGGACATCTAAAGATGATGATATCCACGGGGATTCAGCCGAGCTTGGAAGGGACACCTTTTACGGCGGAAGTGGGGATGACACACTCAGCGGCTATGGCGGTGATGACAGCCTGTTCGGCGGCAAGAACAACGACGTTCTTTATGGGGGCGCGGGTAGAGACCAACTGGATGGCGGCAACGGCAATGATACGCTGGACGGCGGAGACGGCGGAGACACGCTGATTGGCGGCAAAGGATATGACACGCTGACAGGTGGAGAGGGAAGCGACAGCCTTGACGGCGGAAGCTACGCTGACTGGCTGAATGGCGGTATTGGCAACGATGAGATGACTGGCGGTACCGGCGCGGATGTATTTGTCTTCTCTGCAGGTGGCGATTCAATTACGGATTTTGGCCAAGGCGCGGACGAAATTGCTTTCTCCAGGGAGGATTTTCCAGCCTCTGAAGGCTGGGATGCTGCTATGATACTCAGCTACGCAACACCGTGGTCGGGTGGTGTGATGGTCTTTGACTTCCTCGATGGCAACACGCTTACGGTTGAGGGTGACCAGGTTAAGGCCGGGGACATCATTTTTGTCTGACGCCGTGCAAGGCCCTTCCTAAGAACATGTCATCGCGGGCCTGCAAGTAGTCTCGCGATGGCTAACGCCCGCTTTTTCGAATGCTGCGCATACGCCGCTTTACCCTATGGCTGCTCCGGCCTATAAGGCCAGTCATGTCCCACTTTGCGGCCATCATTATTCGAATTATATCCCCGGCGCTCTGAAACCATTGAGCCGCCGGGCAAAGGCGCTTGAGCCATCGCGCCGAACCGAATATCCCCATTTCCGACCTTGATCATCCGAAGGACGCAGCACATGTGCGCCGACACGCCCCAGACGCCTGACTACAAAGACACTCTCAATCTGCCCAAAACCGCTTTCCCGATGCGCGCAGGCCTGCCCAAGCGCGAGCCCGGCTGGCTGGAGCGCTGGGCGCAGATCGGCGTCTATGACAAACTGCGGGAGAAGGCCGCTGCGGCCAAGGGCGGCGACGCAGAACGCAAGCCCTTCACCCTGCATGACGGCCCTCCCTATGCGAACGGCCACTTGCACATCGGCCACGCGCTGAACAAGACCATCAAGGACATGATCGTCCGCTCGCATCAGATGATGGGCTTTGACAGCCGCTATGTGCCGGGCTGGGACTGTCACGGCCTGCCGATCGAATGGAAGATCGAGGAGCAGTACCGCAAGAAGGGCAAGAACAAGGACGCGGTGCCGGTGGTGGAATTCCGCCAGGAATGCCGCGCCTTTGCCGACAGCTGGGTCGATATCCAGCGCGAGGAGTTCAAGCGCCTGGGCATCACCGGCAATTGGGATGACCCGTATCTGACCATGAACTACCACGCCGAGGCGGTCATTGCGGATGAGTTCATGACCTTCCTGATGAACGGCACGCTCTATCAGGGTTCGAAGCCGGTGATGTGGTCGCCGGTCGAAAAGACTGCGCTCGCGGAGGCCGAGGTCGAGTATCACGACAAGGAAAGCTTCACCATCTGGGTGAAGTTCAAGGTGGCTGAGCCTGCGGACCACAAGCTGGCGGGCGCCAATGTGGTGATCTGGACCACCACTCCCTGGACCATGCCGTCAAACAAGGCCGTCGTTTACGGCGAAGAGATTGCCTATGGCCTTTATGAAGTCACCGGCACCCCGGATGAATGCTGGGCCGCTGTGGGCGAGAAATACATCCTGGCCGACAATCTGGCGGCGGATGTGTTCAAACGCGCGCGCCTGGCTGAGGATCAGTACACCCGCGTCGCGGACGTTCCGGCCTCGGATCTGGCAGGCATCGGCCTGACCCATCCGCTGGCAGGTGCCGAGGGCGGCAATGGTGAATGGGACGATATCCGTGATTTCCGCGCGGCTGATTTTGTTACCGACACCGAGGGCACCGGCTTTGTCCACTGCGCGCCGTCCCACGGGATGGAGGAATTCGAGCTTTACCGCGATCTCGGCATGCTGGAGCAGGTGATCACCTATAACGTGATGGATGACGGCTCCTTCCGGGCGGATCTGCCGTTCTTTGGTGGCAAGTTCATCCTGTCGCGCAAAGGCGGCGAGGGCGATGCCAACAAGGCGGTGATCGACAAGCTGGTTGAGGTCGGCGGCCTGCTGGCGCGCGGCAAGATCAAGCACAGCTACCCGCATTCCTGGCGCTCCAAGGCGCCGATCATCTACCGCAACACACCGCAGTGGTTTGCGAGCGTTGACCGCAAGATGGACGACGGCATGGGCGAGATGGGCGATACCATCCGCGAGCGCGCGCTGAAGTCGATCGACGAACTGGTGAAATGGTGGCCGCAGACCGGGCGCAACCGCTTGTTCTCGATGATCGAGAGCCGCCCCGACTGGGTGCTGAGCCGTCAGCGCGCCTGGGGTGTGCCGCTCACCTGCTTCACCAAGAAAGGCGCGCTGCCCACCGATGCGGACTTCCTGTTGCGCAATGAAGAGGTGAATAAGCGCGTCGTAGCCGAGTTCGAAGAGCATGGCGCCGACGTGTGGTACACCGACGGCTTCAAGGCCAAGGTGCTGGACGGCATCGTCGATCCCGAGGCCTATGACCAGGTGTTCGACGTGCTGGACGTGTGGTTCGACTCCGGATCGACCCACGCCTTTGTGCTGCGCGACCGCGTGGACGGCACCGAGGACGGTATCGCAGATGTTTACATGGAAGGCACCGACCAGCACCGTGGCTGGTTCCACTCCTCGCTGCTGCAGGCCTGCGGCACCAAGGGCCGCGCGCCCTACCGCAATGTGGTGACCCATGGCTTCACGCTGGACGAGAAGGGCATGAAGATGTCCAAGTCGCTGGGCAACACCATCGTGCCGGAAGAGGTCGTCAAGCAGTATGGCGCCGACATCCTGCGTCTGTGGGTAGCTCAGACCGACTACACCGCCGACCAGCGGATCGGGCCGGAGATCCTGAAAGGCACCGCCGACAGCTACCGCCGCCTGCGCAACACCATGCGCTTCCTCTTGGGCTCGCTTGGCGACTTCAAGGAAGAGCAGCGGGTGGAGCCGGCGGACATGCCGGAGCTAGAGCAGTGGGTGCTGCACCGTCTGGCCGAGCTGGATCACAAGGTTCGCACCGGCTACCAATCGTTTGACTTCCAGGGGGTGTTCTCGGCGGTGTTCAACTTTGCCACCGTGGATCTGTCGGCCTTCTACTTCGACATCCGCAAGGATGCGCTCTATTGCGATGGCGACACCCTGAACGCCCGCGCAGCGCGTACCGTGCTGGACATCCTGTTCCACCGCCTGACCACTTGGCTCGCGCCGATCCTGGTCTTCACCATGGAAGAGGTCTGGCTGGAGAAATACCCGGGCGAGAGCAGCTCTGTGCACCTGCAGGATATCCCGAACACGCCCGCCGACTGGCTGAACGAGCCGCTGGCCGCCAAGTGGTCCAAGATCCGCCAGGCCCGCCGGGTGGTGACCGCCGCTCTGGAGGTGCAGCGCACCGACAAGGTGATCGGCGCCTCGCTGGAAGCGGCTCCGGTGGTGCATGTGCGCGACGCGGAGGCGCTGGAGGCGCTCAAGACGGTGAACTTTGCCGATGTCTGCATCACCTCGGATATCCAGCTGACCGGCGATCCGGCACCTGCCGAAGCTTTCCGCATGCCGGAGGTGGATGGCGTCTCGGTGGTGTTCGAGAAAGCCGATGGCGGCAAGTGCCAGCGCTGCTGGAAAATCCTGCCGGACGTGGGCAACCACAACCATGAGGGCGTTTGCGGCCGCTGCGACAGCGCGCTGGGATAACAGCCTGATTTCGCCTATAGCTTGTGAGCAGCGCCCGGCCTTTTGGCCGGGCGTTGTCATTTTGCGCTGTTGTTGCGGACTTTCCCGCACTTTTTCCGGGTGTGGCCTTGTGTCGGACCCTTTTAGATTCCTCTAGATGTTGACCGGTTTTCCACAATTGGTTAAAAATTTGTTAATTCCATGAAGATTTTCAGCCGTTATTTCAAAACATGGCATGGAGCAGGGGGGCAGTTTTCAATGCTGAAGCTGAAAGCGGACGCGCAACCGGCGGGTGAGCCGGGCAAAACGCGTGGCACGGCAGTCCGGATTGAAGGGGTGTCAGCGCCGAAAAACATGAAAATCGGGCTGGTTGCCAGCAGCGCTGGACAGGACGGCGAAGCCAGTGCAGGGGCAAAGCAGGCCAAGGCACCGCTGGCGGAAGTGAAGCCAGCGGCCAAAGGTGCTGCTGGGAACCCTAAGGCGAAACCTGCCGAGACGGCGGCCGCTAAGCCAGCGAGGGCAGCTGCGGCGGCTAAAAAACCCTCTGCCAGCCAGACAGTACAAAAGCCGGGAAAAACCCGGCAAGCTTTGCCTGAACCGCAGCCCTTTGCACCGGTACAGGCTGAAGGCGGCAGCGCGCTGCCAAAGCTTGGCTTGGCGGCGGCAGGGCTGGCGGTTGCCTCGGCGATGCTGCTTTACTTCCAGTTCGGCGGGGGCGCTCCGGCAGAGACCGCAGCGCCGGCCCCCCAGCAGACGGCGGCAGCAGAGGCCGCGGCGGCTGAGGAGCTGCAGCCCTCGGGAGCTGCGTCTGCAGCAGCGCTGGAAACAGCAGAAACCAGCGGCGAAGACGAGTTGGTGGCGCGTATCACTGCGGGCACCTTGGCGGCATTGCGCAGCAAGCAGACTTTGCCGGAAGCGGCAGCGGAGGCACCTGCAGCGCCTGCCGAAGGCACTGCGCTGTTCAAGATGGTGATGACCGCCGCGGCCCAGGGCCAGTCTGAGGCCTATATCGACCAGCTGGTGAACGGCGCCTATGAGCGCCAGGAGATCACCGTGCCGGCCAGCCTGATCGGTGCGGACGGGCGTGTCGATACCGCGACGCTGCTGGCGCTGTTCGTCGGTAACTGAATTCAGTTCCGGCGGCTGTGCCGGAGCCGGTCCCGGCGCCATTACCAAAGCGTTGCTGAATCCGGAGCCGGGGACAACAAGCAAACAACAAGACTGACAAGCGCCGCGAGCCGGAGCAGGCCGCGGTGCATAAGACTTCCGGGGGGACCATGAAAAAGACCATAGCTGCCGCTGCAATGAGCCTGTTTGGCCTTGCAGCCACCTCTGCTGCTGCCGAAACCTGCGGCGGATTCTATACCGTGCAGTCCGGCGACAGCCTGTCGGTGATTGCCGACAAGCTCTACAAGGACGCAGGCAAGTGGAGCGCCATCCACAACCGCAACATCGACCAGATCGGCCCCAAGCCGAACGCCATCCGCGTTGGCATGAAACTGTCGCTGGCTTGTCTCGAGGGTTTGCCCCTTGGCCTGCCGGGCGGCAAGGAAATCTCCGCGTCCGCCCCGGTTGCGGCGGTGCCGGTCAAGGTGCAGCCGGGCAATGCTTCGGTGCGCAAGCGGATCAACCTGCTGACTGGAGATGATTTCGCTCCCTTCACCGCCAAGGCCGCCCACAACGGCGGCCTGCTGAACGAGGTGGTTGATGCTGCGATGGCTGAGGCAGCCCCCAAGGAAGGCTATTCGATCCACTGGGTGAACGATTGGTCGGCGCATCTGGAACCGCTGCTGTCCAACGCGCTGCTTGACCTTGGCTTCCCCTGGTACAAGCCGGACTGCCAGGCCGCGCCGGATAACTTCCGCTGCGTCAACTTCCACTTTTCCGAGCCGATGTTCGAGATGCTGATCCTGCTGTTCACCAGCAGCTCCAACTCCTTTGCCTTCAACCAGGATGCCGATATCGAAGGCAAGACCCTGTGCCGCCCGGCCGGCTATTTTACCCATGACCTGGATGAAAACGGCCGCAACTGGCTGAAGGACGGCAAGATCACCCTGAAGCAGCCCAACAGTGTCAAAGACTGCTTCGACATGGTGCTGGAAGGGGAGGCGGACGCCGTGGCGCTGAACGAATTCACCGGCCGCACCGCAATCAAGGACCACGGTCTGGATGGCCGCATCACCGTCCTGCCGCAGCCGCTGTCGGTCGCAGGCCTGCATGTGGTGGTGCACAAGTCGCACCCGCAGGCCGAGCAGATGCTGACCATGATCAACGGCGGCCTGCGCGGCATCCAGGAGGATGGCAGCTACCAGGCGATTATCGAGGATCACATGGCCAGGATCTGGGCCGGCTTCTGAGGAGGAATGCGCCATGAAACGGCTTTTTTCACGGATCCTGCAGCTGGCAGCGGCGTTTACCCTCGCTCCGGCCGCGGCCTGGGCCATCTGCGATGTCGACTATGTTGCACAGCCCGGCGACACGCTGTTTTCGATTGCCGAGACCCACTATGGCGACCGCGAGCGCTGGACCCTGGTTTATTACCGCAACCAAAAGCTTCTGGCCGGCGCCACGGTGCTGCCGGGGCGCAAGCTATTTATTCCCTGCGTCACCGGCGCCACGGCGCCGGATGCAACGCCGCTTCGCAAGGAAAAGGCGGAGCTGACGCTGCTCACGGGGAGCGGCTATGCGCCATTCACCGACCGCGGGCTGCCAGGGCAGGGCATGGTGACCGAGCTGGTCAATGCGGCGCTGGAACTGGCGCCGTCGCCGGTCAGCTATTCGGTAAGCTGGGAGGACGACTGGTCCAAACACCTGTTCCCGATGCTGGACAAGAAAGAATTCGACATGGGGTTCCCCTGGCTGAAGCCTGACTGCGAAGCCGAGCCGGGCAATGAGCGCTGTGTGAATTTCCACTTCTCCGAGCCGGTGATGACAATGCCGATCATGCTGTTTGTTCGGGCTGACAGCGGTTTTGGATATGAAGAGGATTCAGATGTCGAAGGCCGGACATTGTGCCGTCCGGCCGGGTATTTCACCCATGATCTGAACCGCTCGGACCGGCGCTGGCTGGATGAAGACAAGGTCACCCTGGTGCAGCCGAAAACCCCGGGCGATTGTTTCCGCATGGTGGCTGAGGGGAAGGCGGACGCCGCGGCGGTGAATCTGTTCCTGGGCGCCAATACCATCGTCAAGGAAGACCTGCGCGACACTGTGGTGCCGTTGGAAAAGCCGCTGTCGGAGGAGGGCCTTCACGTAGTGATTTCCAAGCGCCACTGGCGCGGCACCACTCACCTCTACCGGATCAATGCAGGCCTGCAGAAGCTGCGCGGCAGCGGCCGGTTCGAGGAGATCATGTCGCGCCATCTGGAGCTGTTCTGGGCGCAGCTGCAGTAGGCTGGCCAGGCTGCAGGGATCTGGCTTCCTCATACCCGTGGGGGGCGGAAGCGGCCTCCCCGGGGCGGCTGTTTGCTTGCAGCCCCGCGCGTTGCAGCAGCAGATGCCGTGCCAGATCCGCATTTTCCTGGAACGGCTCATCCTTTTGCGCGGCGGCTTCCTTGCCGGAAGGGGCGGCAGAAGATTCGCCGTCGCCGGGATGCGAAGCATCCTCCGTATGCCCGTCCTGCCAGCGCGGCAGGTTCTCGGCGGACTCGCTTTTGCCCGGGTCATCTGAACGGACCACGGGCCGGGCGGTCAAGAAACCGCGCTTCGGCTTGATAGGGTTAGTACTTCCTGAAACTGGCACAAACATTCAGAGGGTCCTTCGCGACGGCATTGAACCATTCTTAAAGGAACCTTAACGCACTGGATTTAATAGCGCGTTAACATATGGCAGTGTTTGAATGTGATTGCCGCCGGGAGGGTGCTCGCCGGTCTGGAGAAATGTTAGCCAGTAATGCGGCGGGCCTTGGCATAGCCGGCCTCAGCTGCAAGCACGCTCACCGGTTTGGGCCCGGCCTGGCAGCCGTTTGCCAGATCCAGGTAGTAGGCCGCCATATCGATGCCGTTCACCTGTTTGAGGTTCAGTGCCTCGCTGCGGGCGGCGGCGCGGGCCGGGCCGATGTACTGCGGGGTCAGAGAGTCAGGGCGCACGCCGCTCAAGGCCTGCTCGCGGGTCACGCTGCGGGCCAGGCCCTGGGTGCTGCCGTCCACCAGCGGGGCATCCACCGGCTGGCCGCCCGCTTCCGCTACGGCGGGCTGGCGCTGATAGGCGGCCTGCATCTGCTTCATGCTGTTATAAAGGCTGGCGGTGCTGGAGACTGCAGACAGCATTTGATTACCCTTAGTTCCGTTCTTGAAACTCACTTTATGATAATTTGATGTAATGCGGTGAGGTTTCCTTAAGGCTGGTTAACAAAGCGTTAACCGGCCGCGCCCGGCTTGCATCCGGCGGCGGCCTGCAGGAGACTGGCCGCCGGTCTTGCGGAGGGCAGCAGCATGATATCAGCCAGTCTTGAAACCCCGGTTGGCGCGCTCAGCGTGACAGAACGGGATGGCGCCATCGTGCGGCTCGCCTGGTCGGCGGAGGCCACCGGGCATACGGCGCTGCTGGAACAGGCACTGGCGCAGCTGCGCGCCTATTTCGCCGGCGAGCTGACCGTTTTCGACTTGCCCCTGCACGTGGAAGGGTCTGATTTTCAGCGTGCTGTCTGCGATGCGATGCTGGCCATCCCCTTTGGCGATACCCGCACTTACGGCGATATTGCCAAAGACCTCAAAGCCCCGCCGCAGCCGGTGGGCAATGCCTGCGGCGGCAATCCGATCCCGGTAATCATTCCCTGCCACCGCGTATTGAGCGCCACCGGCCTTGGCGGCTTCTCGGGCCAGGGCGGCGTGGAAACCAAGGTGGCACTGTTGAAGCACGAAGGCGCCGCCAGCCTGCTGATCTGACAGTTTTCCGGCCCAGGAAGCCTGCCCTTGGGTTTCTTTCTGGTCAAAAATAC
>NZ_JWLD01000005.1:22030-25212 GCF_000813725.1 Leisingera sp. ANG-Vp | reverse complement strand
CCCCGGGGTGAATGCGCCCGGAATGGGCGCAGAGGGGCTGCGCCCCTTCACCGTCAAACCGCGGAAGACTTGCGCCGACGCTCCGGCACGATCTGCTGCGCAATACCGACAAACAGCAGGTATACGGAGGTCACCACCAGCCCCCAATGGGCCCAGCTGGCCGGGTGGAAATCGACCCAGGCGGCCCAGCCGGCAAAAAAGGTCCAGGCCAGGGCCATCGGCAGGGAAATCTTGCGCCAGCGCACCGTGCGCACCGGGTGGATGAACTTCAGCGGCAGGAACATGGCGATGGCCAGCAGGGTTACCAGCACCAGGCTGGTCCAATGGCTGGGCTCCAGCGCAAAGATCACCAGCACCAGCATGTTCCAGCAGCCGGGAAAGCCCGAGAAGGAGTTATCCTTGGTTTTCATCCGCGTGTCGGCAAAATACATCGCGCTGCCGAAGGTAATGACGATGATGGCAAACCAGCCGGTCCAGCCGGCCATTAGCCCCGACTGGAACAGGGCAAAGGCCGGGATGAAGACATAGGTGAGATAGTCGATGATCAGGTCCAGCAGCACCCCGTCGAATTCCGGCGAGTAGCGCTTGACGTGGTAGTGCCGCGCCAGCGGGCCGTCGATGCCGTCAACGGCAAAGGCCACCACCAGCCAGACGAACATCAGGCTCCATTTGCCATCCGCGGCTGCCAGCATTGCCAGCATGGCAAAAACGGCACCGGTTGCGGTCAGCAGGTGAACGGAGAGGGCGCGGATCTGAGGTGTCATGCTTCCCTGATGGCGAATTTGCCCCAGGGCCGCAAGCGTTCAATGCAGCCTTGGGCGGAATTCCGTACCCGCAGCAAACTGGATCCGGGCCATCCGGCGGCCAAAGGGCGCAGGGTCAGTTATATCCGGCGAGGAGAAGGGGGGCTGAGACGGAAGATCGCCGATCCGCTCCCAGGGCTGGCCGCCGGGCGGCGGAGCAGGGGCGGCAGGGGCGCCATCGGCAAACAGGGCGGCAAAACCGGGTACGGTCATGGCAGAATCCTTTCTGGATCGGTTTCTGTCATCTGGCCCGCCCTGCCTTAACAGGGGCTTTCCCGCCGTCTTCTAAATGAATTGCATTTTAGGGAAATCTGCGCAGACAGCCGGCCTAGCCGCAGCAGCCGCTGCCTTCCTGCACCGGCGGGCAAGGCACGCTGCCATAAGAGCAAAAGACGCAGCAATCGCCGGCTTCAGGCCGCAGCACAGTGCGGCAGGCACCGCATTCAAAAAACCATTGGCATGCGTCCTGCGGCATCGTCTCTTCGGTCTTTTCGCCGCAAACCGGGCACGTCATCACGCTGGTCAGAATCACGTTGCTGGCAGTCATAGAGCGGTCCTCCATCTGCCAGCAAATGCCAGGCAGGGCTGCAGGTCAAATCACGCCTTGGGGTGGGCCCGGTTGTAGACCTCCAGCAGGTGCGTGGTGTCCACTGCCGTGTAGGCCTGGGTTGTGGACAGCGAGGCGTGGCCCAAGAGCTCCTGTATGGCACGCAGGTCGCCGCCCGCCTCCAGCAGATGAGTGGCAAAGCTGTGGCGCAGAGCATGCGGGGTTGCGGTGGCGGGCAGGCCAAGCTGGGCACGGGTCCTGGCCATTACCCCTTGAATCTGGCGCGGGTTGAGGGCACCGCCGCGCACGCCGCGGAACAACGGCGAGTCAGCCTCCTGCGGATGCGGGCACAGTTCCAGATACCGGTTTACTGCGTCGCGTGCCGCCGGCAGCACGGGCACCACACGCTCCTTTCTGCCTTTGCCGAGAATACGCAGCACCGGGGGCAGCGGTGCGTCTCGGCCCACCAGCCCCAGTGCTTCGGAGATCCTGAGCCCGCAGCCATAGAGCAGGGTGACCACCGCAACGTCGCGTGCGGCTACCCAGTCCTGCTGAGATTGCAGCTCCACCGTTTCCAGCACCGCTTTGGCAGCCTCCGGCGCCAGCGGCCGGGGCAGTTTCTTTTGGAACTTCGGTGCACGGGCGGACAGGACGGCGGCCGGTTCAAATCCTTCGCGCTCTGCCAGCCAGCGGTAGAAATTCTTGACCGCCGACAATTTGCGCGCCAGCGAGCGTGCGCCGGTGCCGCTGCTGCGCTCCGAGGCCATCCAGGCGCGCATGTCGGCAGTGGTGATTCTGGCCAAAGCGCCAAGACCTTGCGGCCCGCCGGCATGGGCGGTCATGAAGGCGAGGAAAGCCGCGACATCGCCGCGGTAGGCAGTCAGCGTATTGGCTGAGGCATCCTCCAGCCCGCCCAGCCGCTGCAGCCAAAGCTGCAGTGCATCGCGGCAGGCCGGGGAGATCAGCGTCATGACAGCCAGCAGCGCATCGAGCGTTCGAATACGCCGGCAAAGAAAGTCAGGAGATCAGTGCCCTGCATCGGTGAGAACTGATGCGGATCCTCTGAGCCCATCACCAGCATGCCCGGCAGGCGGCCTTCGCCGAGGTTCAGCATCAGGCAGGCCTCGGAACGGATCCACTCAGCCTTGTGCCCGTAGATGCGCGGGCTGCCGCCCTGGGTTTGCCGCAGCGTGACAGGGCGGGTGCTGCGGGGCTGGCCGGCATAGCTTTCGGCAAAGCCGGGGCCTGCCAGTTTCAGGGCGCCGGACTTGCGCTCAACCGCGGCGCCGCCGGGCTGGGCGGTTTCCAGCACCAGAGACAGGGCGTTCACACGCAGGATCTCCGGCATGTCCTGTTCCAGGCATGCGAGGAATGCGTTGAAATCCTGCGGCTCCATCAGCCGCAGCACGGCGCGGTGGATCAGGTTGGTGCCGGCCAGGTTGTCATAGGCGGCGGCAATAACCGAGCGGTGAGTGTCCTCCAGCCGGTCGAGCCGTGCGGTCAGCCGCTCCATCGCAATGCCGCGCAGGTCGACCACATTGGACCCCATGGCGCGTTCGTTGGCGGCAACCAGCGCGTTCATCAGATGCTGGTCTTCCAGCACGGCATCGGGTTTGGCGAGGATGGCCTCGCGCAGCTGGTTTTCCAAAGTGGCGGAACTGCTCATGTTTCGAAACTCTTGCGGATAAGGACCTCTGACGGGTTTGCACCGTGTATAACACGGGATTTGCGCAATGCTGCGGAAAAATGCGGTTGGGTTGGGATTCGTGCCCCGGGCTGCTCCCGCCCGTCGCGGTGCATTGGCATGCACTGCTCCCGTTGGGCCCGGCAGC
>NZ_JWLD01000005.1:0-21774 GCF_000813725.1 Leisingera sp. ANG-Vp | reverse complement strand
GCCCGGCAGCAGCCGGGGAGGGCAGCGGCGCGGGAGGGTTTGGAGGATTGCACCGGGATCCGGCAAAGAAAAAGGCGCCCCGGGGTGGAGCGCCTTTTACGGGTTTAGTCAGCCGGAAGGGGTCAGAGGATCTTGATCTCTGCCGCCTTGATGTCGGCGAGGAACGCGTCCAGGCCCTTGTCGGTCAGCGGGTGGTTCACCATCGCCTTGATCACCGCGGGCGGTGCAGTAATCACATCGGCGCCGATGCGGGCCGAATCCAGCACGTGGTTCACCGAACGGATCGAAGCCGCCAGGATCTGGGTCTCAAACCCGTAGTTGTCATAGATGGTGCGGATGTCCTCGATCAGCTCCATGCCATCAAGGTTGATGTCGTCCAGGCGGCCGATGAAGGGGGAGATGAAGGTTGCGCCCGCTTTGGCTGCCAGCAGCGCCTGGTTGGCCGAAAAGCACAGGGTCACGTTCACCATGTGGCCGTCATCGGTCAGGGTTTTGCAAGCCTTCAGGCCATCCCAGGTCAGCGGCACCTTGACCGCGATGTTCTCGGCGATCTCCACCAGTTTGCGGCCTTCGGCAATCATGGTGTCCGCATCCGTCGCGGTCACTTCCGCCGAAACCGGGCCATCGACCAGGTCGCAGATCTCCTTGGTCACTTCGATGATGTCGCGGCCGGATTTCTTGATCAGCGACGGGTTGGTGGTGACGCCGTCCACCATGCCCAGGTCGTTGAGCTCGGCAATGGCGCCGATCTCGGCGGTGTCTACAAAGAATTTCATGGGGCAGTCCTCTGGATGGGTTGGCCTCTGTCGCTTCTGCCTTTACCTCATGGGATACCAAGCGGCAACACGGGCAGCAGCATGAGCGGGCAGGAGTTCTTTCAGGCAGGAGAGCGGGTCGGGGTGCTGACCACGCAACCCCTTGACCGGCTTCTGGATTACCGCGCCCCCGAGGGCGGCTGTTTCATCGGTGCCTACGTCGAGGTGCCGCTGGGGCCGCGCAAGGTTCTGGGCGTGGTCTGGGGGGCAGGCGCGGGCGGGTTCGATTCGGCCAAGCTGCGCTCGGTGATCCGGGTGCTGGATGTGGCGCCGATGCGCGGCGAGATGCGCCAGTTTCTGGGCAAGGCCGCCGACTACACCCTGACCTCGATGCCCGCGATGCTGCGGCTGGCAACGCGGGCGCCGGGGCTTTCCGATCCGCCTTCAATGCGCAAGATCCTGCGCCGGGGTGAAGGCGTGCCGGACCGGATGACCGACGCCCGCACAAGGGTGCTGGAGGTGCTGGAGCAATACGGCGGCCTGGCTTTCACCCCGCGTGAGCTGGCGGATATGGCAGATGTGACGCCCTCGGTGGTGAAAGGCCTGGTGAAACAGGGTGCCCTGCGCGAGGAGGAAGCGCCGCGCGATCTGCCGTATCCGCATCTGGATCCGGAACTGCCGGGCAAGGAGCTGACAGAGGATCAGGCCGGAGCGGCAGCTGTGCTAGCCGAGGCGGTGCACAGCGGCAAATACGGAACGACTTTGCTGAAGGGGGTCACTGGCTCCGGCAAAACCGAGGTCTACCTGGAGGCTGTCGCCGCCTGTCTGCACGCCGGGCGGCAGGCGCTGGTGCTGCTGCCGGAAATTGCGCTTACAGCAGAGTTCCTGACCCGGGTGGAGGCACGTTTCGGGGCGAAGCCGGCAGAGTGGCACTCCGGCGCCACCATGACTGAACGCCGCCGGGTCTGGAAAATGGTCGGGCAGGGCGCGGCGCAGCTGGTGATCGGCGCCCGGTCTTCTCTGTTCCTGCCGTTCCGCGACCTTGGCCTGATCATCGTCGATGAAGAGCACGACACCTCTTACAAGCAGGAGGACGGGGTGCTTTACAATGCCCGCGACATGGCGGTGCTGCGCGCCGCGATGTGCTCGGCCCAGGTGGTGCTGGCCTCGGCGACACCGTCATTGGAGACCTGGGCCAATGCGGAGGCCGGGAAGTACAAACGGCTGAACCTCACCTCCCGCTTTGGCGCTTCGGTGCTGCCGGAGATGCGCAGCGTGGACATGCGCTCCGAGGATCTGCTGCCCTCGACCTGGATTTCACCCACACTGAAACAGGCGATGAAGCTCAGGATGGAGCGGGGCGAGCAGTCGCTGCTGTTCCTCAATCGCCGCGGCTTTGCCCCGGTGACCATCTGCCGCGCCTGCGGTGCGCAGGTGGCGTGCGACCATTGCGACGCACGGATGGTCGAGCACCGCTTCATGAAGCGGCTGATGTGCCACCAGTGCGGTGAGACCAAGCCGGTGCCGGAGGCCTGCCCCTCCTGCGAAGTGGAGGGGAAAATGGCGCCGGTTGGTCCCGGTATCGAGCGGCTGGCGGAAGAGGCGGCGGCGCTGTTCCCTGAGGCGCGGATCGCAGTGCTGAGTTCTGACCTTTTTGGCTCTGCCCGGGCGCTGAAGGCCCGCATTGAGGAGATTGCGGCGGGTGAGGCGGACATCATCCTGGGCACTCAGCTGGTGGCCAAGGGCCACAACTTCCCGCTGCTGACGCTGGTGGGGGTGATCGACGCCGACCTCGGCCTGCAAGGATCGGACCTGAGGGCCGCGGAGCGCACCTTTCAGCTGATGCGGCAGGTGGCGGGCCGGGCCGGGCGGGCCGAACGGCCCGGGGAGGCCCTGATGCAAACCTTCCAGCCGGAACACCCGGTGATCCGGGCAATTCTGTCCGGGGATGAGGAGAACTTTTGGAAGGCGGAAGCGGCCGAGCGCCAGGCAGCAGGGGTTCCGCCCTATGGCCGGATGGCCGGGATTATCCTGTCGGGGCCGGAGCTGGCCGAAGTCTTTGATCTGGGGAATGCAATGGCGCGCAACGACGGGCCGCTGCGGCAGATCGGAGCGCAGCTGTTCGGCCCGGCGCCGGCGCCGATTGCCCGTGTGCGGGGGCGCCACAGAGTGCGCCTTCTGGTCAAGGCTGCCAAGGGGGCGCCGCTGCAGGAGGCGCTGGCCCGCTGGACGGCACCGCTGCGCCTGAAAGGCGACCTGCGCCTGAGCATTGATATCGACCCGCAGAGTTTCTTGTGATGCAAGGGGGCTCTGCCCCCGGCCTGCGGCCTCCCCCGGGGTGTTTTTGACCAGAAAGAAGCCGCTTTCCTTTTGCCTCGATCAGCTGGAGCAAGAGTTGGAGCCGCGCATCGGGCCCAGGCTCAGACCGCTGCGGTTTCAGCTGAAGCGCGGGTCAGGAGGCTGGTGGCGGTCGCGCCAATCCACATGCAGAACAGCGCTGCCCAGGCTGTACCTGCGAAAATCGAGCCGCCGGTAACCCCGGCACCAATGGCGCAGCCGCCTGCCAGCATGCCGCCAAACCCCATCAGCGCCGCGCCGGTCATCGCCTTGCGCATGGTGGCGGCGCCGTCAAAGGCCTGCAGTTTCATCTCTCCGGTCAGAGCGGCAGCGGCCATCGCACCGGCGAACACGCCGGGCACCAGCCCGATATCGAATTCCAGCACTGCGCCGCGGTCCAGAAAGAACATCAGCGTATGCGCAGAGGGGCCTGTGAAGGTGGCGCTTTCGATCTGTACCGGATCGAAGGCGATTTGGCTCAGCGCATAGGTCAGCACCCAGCCCAGCGCCACGGCAAAGCCCACGCCGGAGGCAAACATCAGCCGCGCCGCGCCAATCCTGTTCCGGCGCGCCAGCCCCAGAGCCAGGACGGCGGTGCCCAGGCCCAGCATCAGCCCGCCGGGTTGCGGCAGGCCAAAGGCGGCCAGCAGGTCCAGATTGCGGCCGCCTTCGGTGATCCAGAGCCTGGCCAGCCAGTCGCGGGCGGGCGACAGCAGGCCGGAAAGACTCATCTGCGCCACCACCGCAAAGATCAACCCGGACACCACCGAGCGCAGGTTGCCGGTGGCGGCCAGCACCAAGAGCCGCCCCGAGCAGCCGCGCGCCAGCACCATGCCGCAGCCGAACATCAGCCCGCCGAGGATGGCGCCGGACCAGCTGCCCGGCACCGCCATCATCCGGGCGTCTGCACTTTCCATCAGCCCCAGCAGCTGTGCTGCCTGCACCCAGACCACCGCGGTGGAGAAGGTCAGCAGCCAGACCGAAACCTTGTCTCCCAGCCGGCCGCCGGCGAATTCCACGGTTGCCGCCCGCAGGCAGAAGCGGGAGCGCTGTGCGGCAATGCCGAAGACGATGCCTGTCACCAGGCCCAGCAGGGCCGCTGCAGGGGCTTCGCCAATGCGCTCTGCCAGGGGCACCAGATCCATCACAACTCTCCCAAATTCGCAAATCTGCATATGTCATGAATGCGCGCAGTGTCTTGATGCAGATCAGCCGCGGCGGATTTTCTGCGGCCGGGCCTTTGCGCGCTGGTGCGGAGGTGCATGTGCGGCGGCGTCTTTCCTCTCGCCAAAAGGGTCGTGGAGGCTTAGATGCAAAGCATGTTCAAACCGATGCCCCTTCTTGAGGCGCAGGGCCTCCCGTTCTGGCGCCGTCCCGTGACGCTCCTGTTCCTGATGGCGCTGGCGATGCCGATTGCCTTCAATGCCTGGAGCGCGCTGCTCAACAACTTCGTAATCGAGGCGGCGCAGTTCGATGGCGCGGACATCGGCCTGCTGCATACGGTCCGCGAGATCCCGGGGTTCCTGGCGGTGGGGGTGATTGCTGTCATCCTGTTCATCCGCGAGCAGGTGCTGGGGCTGATCTCGCTGATGCTTTTGGGTGTGGCCACGGCTGTCACTGCCTGGTTCCCAAGTCTGGGCGGCCTGCTGATGGTGACGCTGCTCAGTTCGATCGGGTTTCACTACTACGAGACGGTGAACCAGTCGCTGCAGCTGCAATGGCTGTCCAAGGAGAAGGCGCCGCAGACGCTGGGCTGGCTGGTGGCGGCAGGCTCGGCGGCGACGCTGGTGGTTTACGGCCTGATCGTGCTGACCTGGGACCGGTTCGACCTGGCCTATAACACGGTGTTCCTGGCTGCGGGCGGTGCGACGGCGCTGATCGCGCTGGTTGCGCTTTTTGCCTATCCGCAGTTTGACTCGCCGACACCGCAAACCAAGAAGCTGATCCTGCGCAAGCGCTACTGGCTGTATTACGCGCTGCAATTCATGGCCGGAGCGCGGCGGCAGATCTTTGTGGTCTTTGCAGGCTTCATGATGGTCGAGAAGTTCGGTTTTGACGTGCATGAGCTGACCGGGCTTTACCTGATCAACCTGATGATCAACATGACCGTGGCGCCCTTGCTGGGCAAGGCTGTGGCGGTCTTCGGCGAGCGGCGCACGCTGATCTTTGAATACGCAGGGCTGGCGATTGTCTTTGCCGCTTATGGCGGGATCTACTGGTTCGGCTGGGGGGTGGTGATTGCCGCTGTGCTTTATGTGGTGGATCACGTGCTGTTTGCCTTGGCTCTGGCGCTCAAGACCTACTTTCAGAAGATTGCGGATCCGGCAGATATCGCCCCGACCGCAGCTGTTGCCTTTACCATCAACCATATCGCCGCGGTGTTCCTGCCGGTGCTGCTGGGGCTCTTGTGGGTCTATTCGCCGGGCTTGGTCTTTGCTCTGGCTGCAGCGATGGCACTGGTTTCTTTGTCGCTGTCGCTGCTGATCCCGCGTCACCCGGAACCCGGGAACGAGACCATCTTCAGCAAATACGCGCGCCCGGCGCCGGCCGAGTGATCCCGCTGCGCTGTGGCGCAGCCTGGCTTCGAGCCGGGCTGAGGGCGCTTGACGCGGGGCGCGCGGCGGCCTAGGCGCTTGCCAACAGTTTCTGGAGAGACGCCATGCCCACATACACCGCCCTCACCACCCTTACCGGAAAAGCCCAGGCCGAGGCGCTGGGCGAAGCGATGGAGCGGCTGAACCCGGAGCCCACCGGCGTTGGCGTCTTCGAGATGGAAGACGGCTCGGGCCTGTGGGAAGTCGGCGGCTATTTCACCGAAAGCCCGGATGAGGCGGGCCTTGCGCTGCTGGAAGCCATGCATGGCGCCAAGCCCTTTGTGGTCTCGGAAGTGCCGGAAACCGATTGGGTCGCCCATGTGCGCCGCGAACTGGCGCCGGTGGAGGCGGGCCGCTTCTTCGTTTACGGTTCCCACGATGCGGACAAAGTGCCCGCGGACCGCATTCCGCTGCTGATCGAGGCGGCGATGGCCTTCGGCACCGGCCATCACGGCACCACCCTCGGCTGCCTCAAGGCACTGGACCATCTTCTGGACCAGGGTTTCCGTGGCGAAAAAGTGGCGGATATCGGCTGCGGCACCGCGGTGCTGGCCATGGCCGCCGCGCGGGTCTGGGACGGCACTATCCTGGCCAGCGACATCGACGAAGTCGCAGTGGAAGTGGCCGAGGCTAATCTTAAAGCCAACGGCATGGGCGGCCAGGTCATCTGCCTGGAAGCAGCCGGGTTCGACAATCCCGAGCTGCAGGCCCAGGCGCCTTTTGATCTCATCTTCGCCAATATTCTGAAGGGCCCGCTGGTCGCATTGTCGCCGGATGTGGCGGCGAATCTGCGCCCCGGCGGCTATGCGATTCTCTCCGGCATCCTGAACGAGCAGGCGGATGGGGTGATCGAGGTTTATGCACAGAACGGCATCAATCTGGAGCGCCGGGACGAAATTGGTGAATGGACAACGTTACTTCTGCGTAAAGCGGGCTGATTGAACTAAGTTTGCGGCGAATTTTAGGGGTTCGCCGCATTTTCGCCGCATTTCGAGCCAACAATAGGCCATCCGCTGGTGGGGGCCAGTTCGGAGGCTCGTAATGGGCGAACATCGTGATCAGTTCCAGGCGCGTTTGAAGCAAATCAACCGCAAGCATGAAGCCATGTCCGGAGGCTATTCGGCAAAACTGCGGCCCGACGGGCTGCTGGTTGTCAAGCCGCGCCGGGTGCAGTCCCGGATCTCCGGGCGCTCGGTCGTGTTTTTCGTGGCGGCTTTTCTTCTGTTCAAGGGCTTCCTGATGGCGGCACTTGGTTTTGGCAGCTATGACGAGCGGGTCAGGACCCTGGCGCAGGGCAGCGCTGTCGAACGCGCGGGCGCCTTTGTAATGCAGGCGGATCCGGTCTCCGTTTTTGTAGCACAGAAGATCGGGCCGATCCTGCGGTGACGGAAAGACCAGGCTGACAGGGAAATCAGCTATGGGGGCTGAAAAGGCCGCGGGCATCCAGCCTGCGGCCTCTTTCGTTTCGGGCAGCGGTGCACTGCAGTCCAGCAACAAAAAACGCCGCGGCCTGTTCAGGTCCGCGGCGTTTCCCTATTCGCCCCGAGGGAGGAGGCAGGGCGGAAACAGGTGTCTCAGAAGACAGATTTGCCTTTGGCAACGTGGTCGATGTCGCCGCGCGACATGCCGATGTCGGCCAGTTCGCGGTCGCTCAGACCGGACAGGGCGTTGCGGGTTGCGCGCTCGTCATTCCAAGCTGCGAAAGCGCCGGTTGCAGCAGCAACCAGGGCTCCGAAACGGCCAAACAGGCCGGTGGAACCATAAGTGGTACGGGTGGTGTCAAATGCGGCCATATCCTTGTCCTCTGATTAGGTGTTAGCATTCGTTCGCGTCGTTGCGATGGACCGCATCTAGGGCTGAACAATTTCCGCAGCAAGGCCTGAAATTGCATGTGTCATATGCAATTTGTGCATAGCTTTGAGCCTTGCAAATAAGGGGTAAACGCCCGGTTGCTGAAATGTGGCAAAAGTGTCGGTCCCGCATTTGCAAACGGTCGGAAACAGACCTCGCGCATCGGTGTCTGCAATTGCCGGGAGAGGGAAAGCAATTGGACATGTTCGCGTTTTGTGCTAATCGTGGGCAAAATAATTTCTGATAAGCGGGCAGGGACCGGGCACATCATGCGGATATTGGGCATTGATCCGGGGTTGCGGAACCTCGGATGGGGGGTGATCGATTCGCAGGGCACCCGTCTCAGCCATGTGGCCAACGGGGTTTGCACCTCGGATGGCGACGACCTGGGCGAGCGGCTGCTGTCGCTGCATAACCAGGTCAGCGAAATCATCACGGCTTTTGCGCCGGATCAGGCTGCGATCGAACAGACCTTCGTGAACAAAGACGGCGCCGGAACGCTGAAACTGGGCCAGGCCCGCGGCGTGGCGCTGCTGACGCTGGCCAAGGCCGGACTGCCGGTGGGGGAATATGCGCCCAACCGGGTCAAGAAAACCGTGGTCGGCGTCGGCCATGCCGCGAAGGAGCAGATCCTGCATATGGTAAAGCTGCAGCTGCCCGGCTGCCTGCCGAAAAACGCCGACGCAGCTGATGCGCTGGCGATTGCCATCTGCCACGCCTATTACGGCGGCACCCAGCAGCGGCAGTTGAAGGAGAAACGCGCATGATCGGCAAGCTGACAGGACGGCTCGACTACCGGGCGCAGGATCACGTGCTGATCGATGTGCGCGGCGTCGGCTATATCGTCTATTGCTCGGACCGCACCATGGCCGCGCTGCCCGGGCCGGGCGAGGCGGTGGCGCTTTACACCGACATGGTGGTGCGCGAGGACCTGATGCAGCTTTACGGCTTCACCTCGCTGGTCGAGAAGGAGTGGCACCGGCTGCTGACCTCGGTGCAAGGGGTCGGGGCCAAGGTTTCTCTGGCCATTCTCGGCGCGCTGGGGCCGGACGGGGTGAGCCGGGCCATCGCCCTGGGTGACTGGGCCTCGGTCAAGGCTGCCAAAGGGGTCGGCCCCAAGACCGCGCAGCGCATCGTGCTGGACCTCAAGGACAAGGCGCCGGGAGTGATGGCTATGGGCGGCACTGTCGTGGACGCCATGGACGGTCCGGGACTGGATGTGATTGAGGACGCTGAGCCGGCTCCGGCAGCCAAGCCCGCACGCAAGGCGCCGCCTAAGAAACCGTCAGGAGCCGCTGCAGCCTCTGCCGGGGCGCTGTCAGCTTTGGGGAACCTGGGCTATGGTCCTTCAGACGCCGCTGCCGCGGTCGCAGAGGCTGCGGCCACGTATCCGGATGCCGATGAGGCAGAGCTGATCCGCGCCGCATTGCGCCTGCTGGCGCCCAAGGGCTGAGGCAAGAGGGACTTGACAGACAAATGATCGACGCTGACCCCGCCCTCCGCCCCGAACCGCTGCCCGAAGACAGTGCTGCGGAAAACGACCGAGCCCTGCGCCCGCAGGGGCTGGGCGAATTCATCGGCCAGGCCGAGGCCCGCGCCAACCTGCGGGTCTTTATCGAAAGCGCCCGCCGCCGCGGCGAGGCGATGGACCACACGCTGTTCCACGGGCCTCCGGGCCTCGGCAAGACCACATTGGCGCAGATCGTTGCGCGCGAGCTGGGGGTGAACTTCCGGATGACCTCAGGGCCGGTGCTGGCCAAGGCGGGCGACCTGGCCGCAATCCTCACCAACCTGGAAGCCCGGGATGTGCTGTTCATCGACGAGATTCACCGGCTGAACCCGGCGGTGGAGGAAGTGCTCTATCCGGCGATGGAGGATTTCGAGCTGGACCTGGTGATCGGCGAAGGCCCTGCCGCGCGCACCGTCCGGATCGAATTGCAGCCTTTTACCCTGGTCGGCGCCACCACCCGCATGGGCCTTCTGACCACGCCGCTGCGCGACCGCTTCGGCATCCCGACCCGGCTGCAGTTTTACACCATTGACGAGCTGTTCGAGATCGTCAGCCGCAACGCCCGCAAGCTGGGCGCGCCGGCGGATGACGCCGGCGCCCGCGAGATCGCGCGGCGCGCCAGGGGCACCCCAAGGATCGCCGGGCGGCTCCTGCGCCGCGTGGTGGACTTTGCGGTTGTCGAGGGCGATGGAAAGATTACCCGCGAACTGGCTGACGGCGCGCTCACCCGGCTGGGGGTGGATCAGCTGGGGCTGGACGGTGCTGACCGCCGCTATCTGACGCTGATTGCTGAAAACTATGGCGGCGGGCCTGTGGGAATCGAGACGATCTCGGCAGCCCTGTCCGAGAGCCGTGATGCACTGGAAGAAGTAATTGAACCTTACTTGCTGCAGCAGGGGCTGATCCAGCGCACGCCGAGGGGCCGGATGCTGGCGCAGAAGGCCTGGGCCCATCTGGGGATGGCGCCGCCGCGGTCGCAGAATGACCTGTTCGGGTGACGGCTGGAGGCGGGATAGAGGCCGGAGCGCGCAGCGATAGTATTGCCGGGCTGACGGAACTGGCGCGGCTGGTTGCGGACGCTTATGCCGAGCGGTTCGGCATCGCCCGCGATCCGGCGTGGTATCTCGGCAAGATGACCGAAGAACTGGGCGAAGTGGCCTCTGCTTATCTCAAACTTGCCGGCCAGGGCCGGGGTGAGGCTGCGCGCCGGGACTTGGAAGATGAGGTCGCGGATCTTCTGGGATTTCTGCTGCTGTTTGCGGAGTGGCAGGGGATCGATCCGGCACAGGCTCTGCGGCGCAAGTGGGGCGGGTATTTGCCGCCCTCTGCCTGAAGTCCCAGGCGGGCCTCCCGCCCGTCGCGGCGGCATCCAAGATGCCTTGCTCCCGTTGGGCCAAGCGCCGCGCTGGCGCGCGGCGTGCCTCCGGCGGGTATGCTTGAGGCAAGAGGAAGCAGCTGTCAGCGGCAATTGAGCAGACCGGAGCTTTCCGCTGTTTCCCGGCAGGTCCGGCGGCGGCCGTCCGGTGCGCGTGCAGCCAGCGCTACCGCGCCGCGCCAGCGGCGCCGGGCCCAAAGCCGCCAAGGGGGCTGGCGCAGCCAGGCACCTGCGGGTGCGGGAGCCTCCCCGCACTCTTGCCACTGCGTGCGCCAGGCGGCATAGACGGGGCAGCACCAAGGAGACGCCCATGACTGCCCAGCTGCCGGATCTGATGCCGGAACAGATCGAAGCCATGTTCACCCGCTCTGACGGCTCTTATGCATTTGCCCGCTGGGGGCGGCCGGTGGCACCGATTGTGTTCGGGGTTGAGGATGAGACCCTGAAGACCGTCAAGGGAGCGCTGGAGGCGGTGATGACCCTGGCGGGACATCAGATGGCCGAAACCGATCCGGAACTGGGTTCCAACCTGATGTTCTTTTTCTTCCGGGAATGGGACGAGCTGCTGGCGGTGCCGGACCTGGACAGGCTGATTCCCGGTTTGCAGCCGCTGGTTACTCGGTTGAAGGACGCGGATGCCAGCCAGTACCGGGCGTTCCGCTTTGACGGCCAAGGCGCGATTCAGGCGGCGTTTGTGTTCCTGCGGATGAAGGGCGCCATGGCGCAGATGCCGGCCGAGACCCTGGCGCTGACCCAGGCCGTGCAGGCGGCGCTGATGTGGGGGGACGGCGCATTTGCCGAGGCCTCGCCGCTGGCGGTGATCCCGGAAACCGGTGCAACCATCCTGCGTCCGGAGATCGCCGGGGTGATCGCTGCGGCCTATGACCGGATGATGCCAGTGGCGGCAGAGGACAAATCCCATGCGCTGCGCCTCTTTGCCCGCTTGCAGGCCCCGGCTGCTGAACAGCCGCAGCTCTGATGCGTGCGTTTGTCGGCCTGCCGCTGCCGGACCCAGCCCTGGAGGCGCTGGAAAGGGTGCAGGAAGGGCTGACTGTGGGGCGGCAGGTGCCGCCGGAGAACATGCATCTGACGCTGGCCTTCCTGGACGATCAGCCGGAGGCGGTGCTGCAGGCCCTGCATCAGGAAATTGCAGAGATTGCCGGGCCGGCGCTGGATCTCTCTTTTGACGAGCTGGAAGTCTTTGGCGGCAAGCAGCCGCGCGTACTTGCGGCTGCAGTGCGGAAGACACCGGAGCTGAGCCGCCTGCGGGACCGGGTGCGCAGCGCGTGCCAGTCAGCCGGAATTGAGCTGCCGCGCGAGCGTTTCCGTCCGCACGTTACGCTGGTCAGGTTTCCGCGGCATCTGCAGCCCGGCCGGCTGGAGAAGATCGCTGGGTTTCTTCAAGACACGGGAGGGTTCCGGCTGGAGGCAAGGGCTGACAGAATTGCCTTGTACCAGTCAACCCTGATGCCGGATGGCGCCCGCTACGAGGTGCTGGCAGAATATCCGCTGGGAGACGGGCCGGTTGAGGCTGCCGGGCCCGGGGAATAGGGTGCGCAGGAAAATGCAGGAGAGCAGGAGAGCAGGCCATGAACCATGATTTCCCTGTCCGGGTCTACTATGAGGACACCGACATGGGCGGGATTGTCTATCACGCCAATTACCTGCGTTTCATCGAGCGTGCCCGCAGTGACTGGGTGCGCGGCATCGGCGTGGATCAGAACGCGATGCGCGAGGCCGGGCTGATCTACGTGGTGCGCCGCATTGAGGCGGATTACCTGGCGCCCGCCAAATTCGATGAAGAACTGCTGGTCTGCACGTCGTTGCACAGCGTGACACCTGCCAGAATGACATTGATTCAGGAAGTCACCCGCGGCGGCCAGCCGCTGTTCCGGGCGCAGGTCACCATTGTCTGCATCACCACCGGCGGCAAACCGGCCAGGCTTCCGGCAGAGATTCGCGCACTCAGCTCACAATCGGCGTGAGCCCGCCTGTTTTATTGGCCTTTCCTTTTGTTCTGCGCTAGCTTTGCCGCAAATAAGGCCGGAAAAACGGCCGGGACATCGAAGAGCAGGCGAATGGAAGCAGAAACTCTGGCGCTGGCGCAGGAGATTGATTTCTCCATGTGGGGCCTTTTCGCGCGGGCCACCGTAACCGTGAAACTGGTGATGCTGATGCTGATCGGGGCCTCCATCTGGTCCTGGGGCATCATCATTCAGAAGATGATCAATTACCGCCGGGCGCGCGGCGAGGCCGACGCCTTTGACCGGGCCTTCTGGTCCGGCAACCCGCTGGATGAGCTATTTGACCAGCTGGGGGCAGAGCCGCCGGGGCAGGCGGCGCGGATCTTTTCTGCGGGCATGACCGAATGGCGCCGCAGCCACCGCAGCGACGGCGGGCTGATCCCGGGTGCGCAAGCGCGCATCGACCGCTCGATGGATGTGGCCATCGCCAAGGAAACCGAAGGGCTGCAAAGCGGGCTGTCGGTGCTGGCTACGGTTGGCTCGACAGCGCCGTTTGTGGGCCTGTTCGGAACCGTCTGGGGCATCATGACCGCCTTTATCGAGATTGCCGAACAGCAGAACACCAACCTCGCCGTGGTGGCCCCGGGCATCGCCGAGGCGCTGATGGCGACCGGCCTGGGCCTGCTGGCGGCGATTCCGGCAGTTGTCTTTTACAACAAGCTGAGCGCGGACAGCGATCGCATCATCGGCGGCTACGAGGCCTTTGCCGATGAGTTCGCCACCATCCTCAGCCGCCAGCTGGATTCCTGAGGCCATGGGGGCCGCAGTCCAGCAGCCGCAGGGAGGCAGCAACCGCCGCAGGGGCCGCCGCCGCCGCGGCGGGCGTCCGATGTCGGAAATCAACGTGACGCCTTTTGTGGACGTGATGCTGGTGCTGCTGATCATCTTCATGGTGGCGGCACCGCTGATGACCGTGGGGGTGCCGGTGGAGCTGCCCAAGACCGCCGCGGGTGCCTTGCCGGGCGACGATGAAGAGCCGCTCACCGTGACCATGACAGCGGAAGGCGGGGTTGAAATTCAGACCACGCCGGTGGCGCGGGACGAGCTGGTGCCCCGGTTGCAGGCTATTGCGGCAGAGCGAAGCTCGGACCGGGTGTTTCTGCGTGCCGATGGCAAGATTGCCTATGCCGATGTGATGCAAGTGATGGGTGCGCTCAATGCCGGCGGTTTCTCTAACGTGGGGCTGGTGACCGACACTGGCGGCCCGGCGCTGAACGGGCAGCCGTCCGAGGGCACGGGACAGTAGGCGGGGACGCACAGGGTGCAGACCGGAACCAAGATTTCACTTGCCGGGCACGGGCTCTTGATGGGCTGGGTGGTCTTTGGCGCCTGGTTCCCGTCCGAACCGCTGCCCTTTGAGGTGCAGCAGGTGGCGCTGATTTCGGCGGAGCAATTCGAGAAACTGAGCCAGCAGCGCCAGGCGCCGCAGGTCTCGCCGGAGCCCGCGCCGCTGAATGAGCCGGAGGCAGTGCAGCCCGCTCCCGAACCTGCACCGCAGCCTGATCCCGAGCCCGAAATCACGCGGCCTGAGCCGGTGGCGCCTGCAGAGCCGGACCCGCAAGTGGCGGTGCTGCCGGAACCGCAGCCTGAACCTGATGTGCCGGTTGAGCTGCCGTCTGCCGTGGAAGAGCCCGAGGTGCCCTCGCTGGTGCCGCAGGTTGCGCCGGAGGCACAGCAGCGCCCGTCGGACCGGGTGGCACCGGTGCCGGTGGCGCGTCCGGAGCCGGACACGGCGGTGGCCGAAATTGAGCAGCCCGAGGTCGCGCCTGAGGAAGGCGCCGAGACCGAGCAGGAGGTGCAGGAGGCCACTGCGCCCGAAGAGGCCAGCGACCGGATCGTGACCGAAGAGAACGAGGGAGAGGAACTGGTGGCCTCGGCAGCGCCTGCGGCTTCGCTGCGGCCCCGGACCCGGCCCGCGCGGCCTCAGCCGCAGCCGGAAGAGGTTGTGGAGGCAGCGCAGCCCGCCGAGCCGGAACAGCCTGCGGAAGAGCCTGCGGCGGACACGTCCTCGGCGGTCGAGGATGCGCTGGCCGAGGCTTTGGCGGGCGGTGCCGATGCGGAAGCGCCGGAACCCTCCGGCCCGCCGCTGACATTGGGTGAAAAGGATGCCTTGCGGGTTGCGGTCTCGCAGTGCTGGAACGTGGGCTCTTTGTCGACGGATGCGTTGAACACCACCGTTGTTGTCGGCGTTTCGCTGAGCGAGGATGGCAAGCCCGACGGCAGCTCGATCCGGATGCTGACCAGCACTGGCGGTTCGGTATCGGCGGCAAAACAGGCATATGAGGCAGCCCGGCGGGCAATTATCCGCTGCGGGCGCAACGGGTTTAACCTTCCCCCTGAAAAATATGCGCAATGGCGCGATATTGAGATGACATTCAATCCTGAAAGGATGCGGATCAAATGAGGAATTTCCTGGCAGCTCTCCTGTTCGGGGCTTCGGCGCTGGCCGGAGCGGGCGCAGCGGCGGCGCAGAACGGCCCGCTGCGCATTGAAATCGACCAGGGTGTGATTGAGCCGCTGCCCTATGCAGTGCCGGACTTCATTCCCGAGACCTCCGCCGCATCGGAGTTCGCGAACCAGATCGCGCGGGTGATCGCGTCGGACCTCAGCGGCACCGGGCTGTTTCGGGAAGTGCCTGCCAGCGCTCATATTTCCAAGGTGACAGGGTTCGACAACCCGGTGAAATATGCCGACTGGAAAGCGGTCAATGCCCAGGCGCTGATCACCGGCGCGGTCAGCGTCAACGGCAACCGGCTGACAGTGCGCTTCCGCGGCTATGACGTGTTTGCCGAGAACGAGCTGGGCACCGGGCTGCAATTCACCGGAACCACCGAGGGCTGGCGGCGGATGGCCCATAAAGTGTCGGATGCGATCTACAGCCGGATCACCGGCGAGAGCGGCTATTTCGACAGCCGGGTGGTCTATGTATCTGAGAGCGGCCCCAAGAACGACCGCCGCAAGCGGCTGGCGATCATGGATTACGACGGCGCCAATGTGCAGTATCTGACTAACAGCGCGGCACTGGTCCTGGCGCCGCGGTTTTCGCCCACCGGCGACCGGGTGCTGTACACCAGCTATGAAAGCGGCTTCCCGCAGATCCATGTGCTGGATGTGGGCAAGGTGCAGCGCAAAATCCTGTCCAGCGGCGACGGCATCATGAGCTTTGCGCCGCGATTTGCACCGGACGGGCGCACGGTGGTTTATTCGCAGACCCAGGGCGGCAACACGGACCTCTATTCGATGGACATCGCCACCGGCGCAAAGGCCCGGCTGACCTCGGCGCCCTCGATTGAGACCGCGCCGTCCTTTTCACCGGATGGCTCGCAGATTGTTTTCGAAAGCGACCGCTCCGGCAGCCAGCAACTGTACGTCATGCCAGTGGGCGGCGGCGAGGCGCGGCGGATCAGTTTTGGCAAGGGCCGTTATGGAACGCCGGTGTGGTCGCCGCGCGGCGACATGATCGCCTTTACCAAGCAGAACAAGGGCCGGTTCCATATCGGTGTCATGCGCACCGATGGCAGCGAGGAGCGGCTGCTGACTGCCTCGTTCCTGGACGAAGGCCCGACCTGGGCGCCCAACGGGCGGGTGATCATGTTCACCCGCGAAAGCCAGGGCAGCACCGGCCGGGCGCTGCTTTACTCGGTCGACATCACAGGCCGCAACCTGAAGCCGGTGAAAACCCCGGACGGGGCCTCTGACCCGGCATGGTCCCCGCTGCAACAGTAAAAGCCCCGTTAGGCGGGGATACCTGCATAGAACCCGGCCCGTTCATGTGTTAATTTCGGGTCAAGAAACAAGAATGGGATAGGCAGACGATATGAGCGGTTTGAAATTGGCATTGGCGGCTGTTGCCGTGCTGGGTTTGTCGGCTTGCGGCACCAACCCGTGGAACGACGATCTGAACAGCGGCGGCGGATCAGCCGGGGCAGGTGCCGACGCGCTTGATCCGGCCAGCCCAGCCTACTTCCAGCAGACTGTTGGCGACCGGGTGCTGTTTGCGGTCGATCAGTCCAATCTGTCGCCCGCCGCTCAGGCAACGCTGCAAGGGCAGGCGCAATGGCTGGCCCGCAATTCCGACTACGTTGTGACCATCGAAGGGCACGCCGATGAGCAGGGCACCCGCGAATACAACCTTGGCCTGGGTGCCAAGCGCGCCAATGCCGCCCGTGAATACCTGATTTCCCAAGGGGTTGCAGGCAGCCGCATCAAGGTGGTGAGCTTCGGCAAGGAACGCCCGCTGGAGATCTGCTCGGACGAGACCTGCTATTCCAAGAACCGCCGCGCGGTCACCGTGCTGGCCGGCGGGCTGACGGGGTAACGCCATGAAACGCCTGCGCACCGCCCTTCTGGCTTCCGTAATGCTTCTGCCGCTGCCTCTGGCGGCGCAGGATCAGCAGACGCTGGCGGATATCCGCCAGGAACTCACGGTCCTTCATGTTGAGATCCAGCGCTTGAAGCGGGAGCTGTCGACCACCGGCACACCGTCGGCCGATGTCTCGGGCAACACGGTGCTGGACCGGGTCGGTGCCATCGAAACCGAGCTGCAGCGGCTGACCCTGCAGACCGAACAGCTTGGCCACCGGATCGACAGAATCGTCGCTGACGGCACCAACCGGATCGGCGATCTTGAGTTCCGGCTGGTGGAGCTGGAAGGCGGCGATATTGCTGCGCTGGAAGACGCCACGACGCTGGGCGGCGGGGAACTGCCGGCGACTGGAGCGACCATCAGCGAAGACGTTGATGATTTTACCGGGAGCGTACCTAGCGGGCAGGTGGAAACCGGCGGTGAACTGGCGATTGGCGAGCAAGCGGATTTCGATGCCGCTGAGAAACTGCTGACCGAGGGGCTCTATCAGGACGCGGCAGAGAAGTTTGCGGCGTTCAATCAGGCTTACCCCGGCAGCCCGCTGGCTTCGCAGGCCGAGTTCAGCCGCGGCAAGGCGCTGGATGGGCTGGGCGACACCCGCGAAGCGGCGCGGGCCTATTTGGCGGCCTTTACCGGAAATTCTGCAGGGCCAGTTGCACCCAAGGCGCTGTTTGAACTGGGTGCTGCACTGGGGCGGCTGGGGCAGACGGATCAGGCCTGCGTGACACTCTCCGAAGTCGGGGTGCGGTTCCCCGGGGCAGGCCCTGAGACGGAGGCCAGGGCCGAAATGGCCAAGCTGGGCTGTTCTTGACGCCGGCACAGCGCGATATCAAATCCCTGGTGTGCAGGCAGTTCCGCTCTGCACTTCCTGACAAAGTGGGCGTAGCCCTGTCCGGCGGCGGTGATTCGATGGCGCTGCTTCATCTGCTGCATGAATGCTTTGGCGGCGACGTGCAGCTGCAGGCAGCAACCGTGGACCACGGCCTGCGCCCGGAAGCGGCGGAGGAGGCCAGATCGGCGGCTGCGGCCGCAGCCGCGCTGGGCATTTCCCATGAGGTACTGCGGTGGGAGATCGGGCCGCGAGAAGGAAATCTGCAGAATCAGGCACGCGAAGCGCGCTATGACCTGCTGGCTGGCTGGGCGCGGCGCCACGGCATCCCCGTTCTGGCGCTTGGCCACACCGCCGACGATCAGGCGGAGACGGTGCTGATGCGGATGGCCAGGGCTTCGGGGGTGACCGGGCTGTCGGGCATGGCAGAGCGGCGCACCCATGATGGCGTGACATTGCTGCGGCCGCTTCTGGATGTGACCCGGGCAGAATTGCGCCAGTTTCTGCAAAGCCGGGGCGTCGGCTGGTCCGAGGACCCCAGCAATGAGGACACCAGGTTTGAGCGCGTGCGGGTGCGCCGGGCGCTTGCAGAACTGGCGCCTCTGGGGCTGACGCCGGAAGTGTTCGCCAAGGTTGCCAGCAATATGACCAAGGCCCGCGAGGCGCTGGATTGGTATGCATTCCTGGCGGCCCGCGACCAGGCGCATGTCCAGGCCGGAGCCGTTGTCCTGTGCCAGCGGAAATTCCGGACTCTGCCCAGTGAAATCGGCCACCGGCTGCTGGTGCGGGCTTTTCAGTGGATTTCCGGCACCCAGTATCCGCCGCGCCGGGTTCCAATGGAAAAGGCTGTTCTGGCAGCGCGCACCGGCGGCTCGGTCACTCTGGCGGGGTGCCGGCTGCTGACCACCACCAAGCAGATCTGGGTCTGCCGCGAATACAATGCAGTCTGCTGCGAAATGGCTTTGCCCGGGCAGGTCTGGGATGACCGGTGGAAGTTTTTTGGCGGAGACGCAAAGGGTTGCGAGGTGCGCGCCCTGGGCAGGCAGGGTTTGCTGGCCTGCCCGGACTGGCGCGAGGCAGGGGTGCCGGGGCCGGTTCTGGAGGCCACGCCAGCGCTGTGGCGCGGCACGGAACTTCTTGCCGCACCGGCAGCCGGATTGGCCAATGGATGGTCGGCCGAGACAGTGGGAACCGAAGAAGAGTTCTTTGCATCCCTTTTATCGCATTGAACCTGCCCGAATGATCCTTATTTTAAGCACAACGCAGGCGGCCGGCGCGGCCCGCCTCATTGATAGGGAGAGCTTTCCTTGGGCAACGCACGCAATATCGCCTTTTGGGTTGTTCTGTTTCTGCTGATCCTGGCGCTGTTCAATCTGTTCAGCGGTTCCGGCAGCACGATGCAGAGCCGAGAAAAGGTATTTTCTGACTTCGTTAGCTCGGTCGAGGCCGGCAAGGTCAGCACCGTGACACTGGATGGCGAACAGGTTCGCTACACCACCACTGACGGTCAGAGCTATGTCACCATCAAGCCGGGGGACGCCGAAGTTACCGCGTTGCTGATCGAGAACGACATTCCGGTGCGGGCTGAAAAGCAGCAGCAGTCGGGCTTTCAGTCCTTCCTGATCACACTTCTGCCCTTCCTGCTGCTGATTGGTGTCTGGATCTATTTCATGAACCGGATGCAGGGCGGCGGCAAAGGCGGCGCCATGGGATTCGGCAAGTCCAAGGCCAAGATGCTGACCGAGAAGCACGGCCGTGTGACCTTTGACGATGTCGCCGGCATCGACGAGGCCAAGGAAGAACTGGAAGAGATCGTCGAATTCCTGCGCAACCCGCAGAAATTCTCGCGTCTCGGCGGCAAGATCCCCAAGGGCGCGCTGCTGGTTGGCCCTCCGGGCACCGGTAAGACACTGCTGGCCCGCGCCATCGCGGGCGAGGCAGGGGTTCCGTTCTTCACCATCTCGGGCTCCGACTTTGTCGAGATGTTCGTGGGTGTCGGTGCCAGCCGTGTCCGTGACATGTTCGAACAGGCCAAGAAGAATGCGCCCTGCATCGTCTTTATCGATGAAATCGATGCAGTCGGCCGCCACCGCGGCGCTGGTTATGGCGGCGGCAATGACGAGCGCGAGCAGACCCTGAACCAGCTGCTGGTCGAGATGGATGGTTTTGAGGCCAACGAAGGCGTCATCATCCTGGCCGCGACCAACCGCAAGGACGTGCTGGATCCGGCGCTGCTGCGCCCGGGCCGTTTCGACCGCAACGTGACCGTCGGCAACCCCGACATCAAAGGCCGCGAAAAGATCCTGGGCGTGCATGCCCGCAAGACTCCGCTGGGCCCCGATGTGGATCTGCGCATCATTGCCCGCGGCACCCCGGGGTTCTCCGGTGCGGATCTGGCCAACCTGGTGAACGAAGCCGCCCTGATGGCCGCGCGTGTGGGCCGCCGCTTTGTCACCATGGAGGATTTCGAATCCGCCAAGGACAAGGTGATGATGGGCGCTGAGCGCCGTTCGATGGTGCTGACCCAGGACCAGAAGGAAAAGACCGCCTATCACGAGGCTGGCCACGCCGTTGTCGGCCTGGTGCTGCCGGAGTGCGATCCGGTCTACAAGGCGACTATTATTCCGCGCGGCGGTGCACTGGGCATGGTGGTGTCGCTGCCGGAAATGGACCGCCTGAACTGGCACCGCGACGAATGCCAGCAGAAGCTTGCCATGACCATGGCGGGCAAGGCTGCAGAAGTGATCAAATACGGTGAAGACCATGTCTCCAACGGCCCGGCCGGCGACATCCAGCAGGCCAGCCAGCTGGCCCGCGCCATGGTGATGCGCTGGGGCATGTCGGACAAGGTCGGCAACATCGACTATGCCGAAGCGCATGAAGGCTACTCGGGCAACACCGCCGGTTTCTCGGTCTCGGCCCATACCAAGGAGCTGATCGAGGAAGAGGTCAAAGGCTTCATCCAGGAAGGCTATGACCGTGCCCACCAGATCCTGACCGAGCACCACGAGGAGTGGGAGCGCCTGGCGCAGGGCCTGCTGGAATACGAGACGCTGACCGGCGACGAGATCAAGCGCGTCATGAACGGCGAGCCGCCGCAGGCAGGCGACGATGAGGATGGCAATGAGGATCAGGGCAACGCCTCGGTGACCGCGATTCCCAAGGCCAAGCCGAAGAAATCCCCGCCGGAAGGCGGCATGGAGCCTGAGCCGACGGCCTGAAACCATAGCTGAGACAAGTAAAACGCCCCGGATCTCCGGGGCGTTTTCTTTTGACGGCGGAACGGCTGGCGGCTGCCCGCAAAGCCTGTAAGGTCGGCACCAGCAAGCGGATTTGAATTGAGGAGTACAGGCATGCCGGTATTGCGCGACAGCGGTTTTCAGGGCGAGGTTACGTGGCTGGGCCATGTCCCGGCGGACAGCGGCCTGCAGTCCGTCCCGTCAGACCGGCTGCAGCTGGGGTTCGGCGGCATCGCCGGGGAACGCCATGAGGGCGAAAACCGCAGCTCCTGCGTGCGGGTGCGCAACCTCTACCCGGAAGGCACTGAAATCCGCAACGTGCGCCAGGTCACCCTCCTGTCGGAAGAGGAGCTGGCGCTGATTGCTGCGGACATGGAAATGGAACGGATCGATCCGGTGCATCTGGGGGCCACCATTGTTCTCCGGGGCATTCCGGACTTCACCTTTGTGCCGCCATCCTCGCGGCTGCAGGGGCCGGACGGGGTGACCCTCACGGTGGATATGGAGAATCGCCCCTGTGTTCTGCCGGGGCGTGAGATTGAAAAGGATCACTCGGGGTATGGCGCCCGCTTCAAGCCCGCGGCGCAGAACCGCCGGGGAATCACCGCCTGGGTGGAACGGCCCGGCGCGCTGTCGCTGGGGGAAAAACTGTCTCTCTTTGTTCCGGATCAACGTTCCTGGAAGCCATGAATTCCCTTCAGCAGGGAAATGAGTTTCCTTTAAGGGGCTGGCGGGAAACACCGGAGAGGCTCCGCGCCGCTTCGGGGCAGGATAATGTCGGAAATCACGCGCGCGTTTTGCCGCGGATTGGCTAAATCTACCGCCAACCCGGCATTCTGTGCCGGCGATTGTATGCAAACTCAGCAGGAATCTTGCCATGAGCTACAAGAGTGA
>NZ_JWLD01000049.1 GCF_000813725.1 Leisingera sp. ANG-Vp | reverse complement strand
CCCCGCCGCCATACATCTCGCCGGTGTAGCGGCAGGCGCCGTCACTGAGCGCTACCACCTCGAACTCTGCTTCGAACGGGGCATCGCCCTCTGCGCCCGAGCGCCCGCCAAGATCAGCGCGGAACACCCCGCCGCGGCCAAGCGCATGCGCCATCGCCGCAGCCTCAGGATCATGGAACAGCCCCATCAGCACGCCCTGTGCGCCTGCTTCTGCCAGCGCCGCCAATAGTCCGGTGGTGTCCGAAGTGCCGCCGGCCCCAGGGTTGTCCTGCACATCAGCCAGCACCACCGGTTTGCCCTCGCGTGCCTCGCAAGCAAGAGCGGCTGCTTCCTGCGGCGATAGCATCGGGTGTGCCGCATCCGCTTCCAATTCGGCAAAAAGAGCTGAGATATGATCTGCTGCCCGCTCCGCGGCATCAGCCGTTGCACCATAGGCCACGCAAGAGGGCCGGGTGTCTGGGAAGTCCGCTGCTGTGAACCCCAGCGCGATATCGGCCAGAACGCCTTCGGCCTCCAGCGGCGGCAGCGCGGCGTAGAGCTCCTCGCCTGGCGTCGCGCCTGTGTATTGCGCATGCAGCGGGATCAGATAGTCCATCTGCCGGAATGCCTTGTGCAGTTTCCCGCCCGCCAGCAGCCGCTGCAGCACCGGCAGGCAGCGCGCGCCGGTGCCGCCCATGTCCAGATGCGGATAAGTGCGGAAGATCGCGATGAAAGACGCCAGCTCCACTGAGGCCGCCGACACATTGGCGTGCAGGTCCAGACTGACCACAATTGGCAGCTCCGGCCCAACCAGCGACCGCAGCCGCCGCAGGATCTCGCCTTCGCCATCAGGGTGGCTTTCAGTAACCATCGCCCCGTGCAAATCCAGATAGATGCCGTCCAGCGGCCCGGCGGACTGCACGCCATCCAGGATCTTGGCGCAGATGGTCTCAAAGGCGTCATCGGTCACATGCGCAGACGGCTCGGCTGCGCACCACAGGATGGGCACCAGGTCCATCCCGGCGGCTTCTGCCGCCGCGGCAAAGCCGGCGATGGGCAGATTCATACCGCGGGTCTCGGCGATCACCTCGCCCCCGTGCAGCATGGCGGGCCAGGAATCCGCCATTTCAAACTCCGCCAGCCCGGCCTTGGTGGTACCGAAACAGTTGGTTTCATGCTGAAAGCCTGCAATGGCGATCCGCGGTCTAGCGTGCATTTCGGTTACTGCTCCTGCGCCCAGACAACTTGTCCGCGGCGGATGGTCCGGACGACCGCCGTGGCCTCGATGTCTTCAGGATTGACCAGCGGGTTGCGGTTCAGTACCGCCAGATCCGCCAGCTTGCCCGGTTCGATAGAGCCGCGGGTGTTTTCCTGAAACACCTGCCAGGCGGCGTCGATGGTTTGCGCCCGCAAAGCCGACAATGCGCTGACCCTTTGCGCTTCGCCCAGACGGCGGCCGCTGGCAGTGATCCGGTTCACTGCACAATGCGCCAGGTGAATGGGCCGCGTCGGCGTTACCGATGCGTCGTTGTGGATGGTGTAGCGCACGCCAAAGCGCTCAGCGGAGGCGCAGGGGGAAATCCGCTCCGCCCGCTCCGGCCCCAGGAAGGTGTCGTAATGGCGGTCGCCCCAGAAATGCACATGCGCCGGAAAGAAGCTGACGGTGATGCCCAGCTTGGCCATCTGCTGCAGCTGGTCATCGCGCAGGGCCTGGCCGTGGATGATTGTATGGCGGTGATCGGCGCGGGGATTGGCTTCCAGGGCCGCTGCTACCGCATCGATGAACATCTGCGCGCCGGCGTCGCCGTTGCAATGACAGTGGATCTGGAAGCCAAGATCATGCAGTTTTTTCACTTCCCTGCGGTGCACGGCATCATCGGCATAGGCCATGCCGCAGGGGTGCTCCGGGTCCACCGGTTTGTGGTAGGGCGCACTCAGGAACGCGGTTTGCAGCTGGAACGCCCCATCGGTGAACAGTTTGCGCGGCCCCAGGGTGAAATGCGGATTGCCCGGCCAGTCCAGCGGGTCCGGGCCCTCGGTCAGGGCCGGTTCCAGCTCCCCGATGGGCAGCAATACCAGATCATAGCCCGGATCCTGATCTGCAGGCAGAGAGGCGAAATGCTCCAGCATCTCGCGTGTTGCCCAGGCGTTTTGCGCATAGGTGACGCCATGCGCCAGATACTCGTCCCGGCAGCTGTTGAACCCGGCCCAGAAGCGCTCGCGGTCAATGAGGAAGTCGGTATCCCCCATCTCTCCCATGGCCGAGAGCCCCTCGATCAGCCCGGTCAGTGCGCGAGTTTCCGGATCGCGGCCAAATCGGCCGCCCAGAGGGTCGGGCGTATCCCGGTTCACCCCTCGCTGCTGCAGCGCCAGAGAGTTGGCCGAACCATTGTGGCCCGAGGCATGGATCACCCAAATCGGGTGCTCGGTGGAAACACTGTCCAGCTCGGTACGGGTGGGCATCCGGCCTTCGGCAATGGACGTATTGTCGAACAGCACACCCATCACCCATTCACCGGCAGGTGTTTCAGCCGCCTTGGCGCGCAGCCGTGCGAGCGCCGTGGGGATGTCCGGGCAGTCGCCGCGCGGCGGCGAGGCCAGGTCAACCCGGAACAGCCGGATGAAGCCCGGGTCCGGGAAATGCCCGTGCGGGTCGATGAAGGCCGGGATCAGGGTCTGGCCCTGCAGGTCCACTTCCTGCGTGCCCGCGGGCATTTCTGCGCGCAGGTCTGCTTCGCTGCCAACGGCGCGGATGGTCTGGCCTTCGGTCAGCACCGCCTCAGGCGTCGAATTGGCCGCATCCATCGTCAGGATCGGGCCGTTGAAATGCAGCACGGATGTCATGGCTTGGCTTTCCGGTGTTCAGTCTTGGGATTTCAGAACCTGCCCGCGCTGCGCCAGCAGCGGGCGGGAGGGGTAGTCGATCAGGGTCAGTCCGCCATCCACAATCAGCGTCTGGCCGGTGACAAAGGAGGCATCTTCGGAGGCGAGAAAGGCCACGGCGCCCGCGATCTCAGAAGGGCTCCCCATGCGGTCCAGCAGCGAGGGCGGAAGGTCCCAGCTGCCATCCGCGTTGCCCGAGGCAGAGGCAGTGAGGTCATTGGCGATCCAGCCCGGGCTGACTGCATTGACCCGCACCGGAGCGGCTTCGGCGGCAAAGGCACGGGTCAGGGCCTCAACACCGGCCTTGGCCACACCGTAAAGCCCCCAGTTGCCGTGCCATGTGGCGGTTGAGGAGATATTCACCACCGATCCGCCCGAGGCCTTCAGCAGCGGCAGGCAATGAGCGGTGACCAAGTAGGTGCTGTCCTGATTGGCGCCGCGGATGCGGTCCCAGCGGGTGCCAGGGCTGTCATCGGAGCCATGCTCGATGCGGCGGCTGCCAAGGCCCGCGTTGTTGACCAGCACGTCGAGCCGCTCCAGCCCGGCAGCCATACCGAGCACGGCCTCCTCGCGCGACAGGTCCACGGCCAGGAACCGGGCGTTTGCGCCCTGCGCCGCGAGCTTCTCTGCCGCTTCGTCACCCTTTGCCCGGTTCCGTCCCGCCAGGATCAGGTTGGCGCCTTCGCGGGCAAAGCGTTCGGCGATGCCAAAGCCGATGCCGGTATGCCCGCCGGTGATCAGAACGGTTTTGCTTGCAAATCTGGTCATGCGGCCCGACCCTGGTGCAGCGGTGCAAGGCAGCGCAGGCCGTGGCCGTTGTCGACTTCCCATTGCGGTGTCTGGGTGCAGATCTCCTGGGCAAAGGGGCAGCGCTCGCGGAACTCGCAGCCTGAGGGGCGCTTGAGCAGGCTGGGCGGCTCGCCTTTAAGCGCGATCCGCTCCAGGCGCGCGTCAGGATCGGGTTCCGGGTTCGCTGACAAGAGGCAGCGGGTGTAGGGGTGGCGCGGGTCGTGGAAAACCGCCTCGGTGCTGCCTTCCTCGACCAGACGGCCCAGATACAGGATGCCCATCCGGTCGGCGACATGGCGCACGACGTTGAGGTTGTGGGTGATGATCACCATCGCCAGCCCCAGCCGCTCGCGCAGGTCGTTCATCAGGTTCAGAAGCTCGCCCTGCACTGATACATCAAGACCCGCAGTAGGCTCATCCGCCAGGATCAGCTTGGGCTCCAGCGCCAGCGCGCGGGCAACGCCAACCCGGCGCGCCTGACCGCCCGACAGCTGATAGGGGTAGCGGTCGGCAAAATGCGATGGCAGGTTCACCATTTCCAGAAGGCGCCGCGCTTCTGCGTCCAGATCGCGGTCTTTCATGCCCTGAATGCGGTAGGGTTCGGTGATCAAGCTGCGGATCGTCAGGCGCGGCGACAGGCTGCCAACCGGATCCTGGAACATCATCGCAATGTCCTTGCGCAAGGGGCGCAAGGTCCGTTCAGAGGCGCCACGGATTTCCTGCCCGTCGAATTTGACCGACCCCTCCTGCGCCGGCGCCATCCCGGCAATCGCGCGGATCACCGTGGTCTTGCCGGAGCCGCTTTCGCCCACCAGCGCGTAAGTCTCGCCCGGTTCCACGGCAAAGCTGACACCGGCCAGCACATTGACCGGCCCGTAGCTGGTCTTGAGGTTCTTCACATCCAGCAAGGTCATTCGGCGGCCTCCTCATGGTTCAGCCAACAGGCGGCGTGGTGGCCCTCTTTCAGCTTGGCGAGCGGCGGCACCTGCGACGCGCAGCGCGGCATGGCCTGGTCGCAGCGGTCGCGGAAAATGCAGCCGCCGGGCAGGTTGGCAAGGTCCGGCACCTCGCCGGGGATGGTGGGCAGCACGCGGGCGCGCTCCTTGATGTGGCCCGGGTCGCAGTCGATCAGGCGGCGGGTGTAGGGGTGCTTGGGATCATGGAAGATCTCGCGCACCTCGCCGCTTTCAACGACGGCGCCCGCGTACATCACCACCACCCGGTCGCAGAGCTCGGCAATCACGCCCAGATGGTGCGAGATGAACAGGATGGCGCAATCAAACTGCTGCTGCAGTTCCTGCAGGCGTTCGATGATCTGCACCTCCAGCGTGGCGTCCAGCGCTGTGGTCGGCTCATCCGCAATCAGAAGATCGGGTTCCGACATCAGCGCCATGGCGATGGCAATCCGCTGCCGCATACCGCCGGAGAACTCATGCGGGAACTGGTCCAGCCGCGCCTCCGGGTCCGGAATGCCGACTGCGCCCAGCATCTGCGCAGCGCGCGCCCGTTTCTCGGCCTTGGACGCTTTGGAGCGGTGCTGGATGTCCAGCATCTGCTGGCCGATAGACAGCACCGGGTTGTGGGTCTGCATCGGGTCCTGGAAGACGATGGATATGTCAGATCCGCGCAGATCGCGCATTTTGCGTTCGGGCAGCTGCAGCAGGTCCTCGCCCTTGAAGCGCACCTCGCCCTGGCGGAACCGGGTGTTGGGCGCGGTCAGCCGCAGGATTGAGGAGATCAGGGTGGACTTGCCGCAGCCCGATTCACCGACGATGCCGACAATCTCGCCCTTGCGGATGTCAAAGGAGATATCGCGCAAGGCTTTCAGATCGCCGCGGGCGGTTTCATAGTCGACGCTGAGGCGGTCGATTTCCAGAAGCGTATCGGTCATCGCTGTTTCCTCAGTTTCGGGTCAACCACGTCGCGCAGGCTTTCACCCAGGAAGGTGAAGCCCAGCGTGGCCAGGATGATTGGCAGTCCGCCGCCCACCACCAGCCAGGGTGTCTGGCGGATCAGTGAATAGCCGTCTTTCAGCAGTGCACCCCAGCTGGGTGTTGGCGGCTTCACCCCGAGGCCGAGGAAGGACAGGCCTGCCTCCAGCGCGATCACAGTGGGGATGTCCATTGCGGCCAGCACCGCCAGCACGCCAACGATATTGGGCAGCATATGCACGCCCAGGATGCGGGTCATGCTGGCCCCCATCGAGCGTTCTGCAAGGATGAACTCGGAATTGCGCAAGGTGAGCGTCTGGGTCCGTGCCACCCGGCCATAAGTCGGGATCGAGGTCGCCATGACCACAAACACCACGGTCTGCAGGCTTGGCCCCACCAGCGCCACGACGGCCAGCGCAAACATCACCGTGGGAAAAGAGCGGATGGTGTCAAAGAGCAGCATCAGGAGGTTGTCGAGCCATTTCGGCCCGTAGCCAGCGATCATGCCCAGCGTCAGGCCGATAGCCATGGCGCCGAAAACTGCCGGCAGGGCAACCTGCAGCGCCACCTGGCCGCCCGCAATCACGCGGGAAAACGTATCGCGGCCCAGCTGGTCGGTGCCCAGAAGATGGGTCCATGACGGTCCCTGCAGGCGTGACTTGATGTTCATGCCGACCGGATCGAAGGGTACGATCCAATAGGCAAAGATGGCGCAGAATACGATGGTGCCGACGATGATCAGTCCCATCAGCCCCAGCGGGTCGCGGGCGACGCCGTGGATGATCTGGCCCAGTTCGGAACGGGATTTTGCCATTCTCACGCCCTCCTTATTTCGCTGTGCGGGCGCGGGGATCGAGCCAGGCGTTGATCAGATCGGCCAGCGCGGTGGAGACCACAAACAGGCCGGTCGAGATCAGCACCGATCCCATCACGATCGGATAGTTGCGGGTGGTGATGCTGTCGATCACCAGCTTGCCGAGGCCGGGACGGGCAAAGACAATTTCAGCAAAGACGGCGGAAGACAGCAGGAACCCCATACCGACGCCGATCACCGTGACCACCGGCAGGATGGCAATGCGCAGCGCATAGACCATCACCACCCGGCGCTCGTTGATGCCAAAGGCGCGGGCGGTGCGGATGTGGCTTTCGCCCATCACTTCCAGCATCGAGGCGCGCACCAGACGGGCGATATAGCCGACCCAGCTAAGGCCGATGGCAAAGGCCGGCAGAACCAAGTGATTGAGACGGCCCCAGAAGCCTTCACCCGCGCCAATGGCCGGGAACCACTGCAGGTTCACGGCAAAGATCAGCAATGACAGCAGCGCGACCACAAAGGCGGGTGCGGCCACAAAGCTCACCGAAATTGCAGCCGTAACCCGGTCGATCACCGTATTGGGATGCGCGGCGGCATAGGCGCCAAGCGCAATGCCCAGAGCCGCAGACCAGGTGATCGAGCCCAGGATAAGCCACAGGGTGTGCGGCAGCTGCTGGAACACGATTTCGGTCACCGAGCGGCCCGAGAAGACGTCGATGCCCAGGTCTCCCTGCATCAGGTTGCCGTAGAAGATGAGAAGCTGTTTCCAGATCGGCTGGTCCAGCGCCAGCTCCGCCGTCAGCCGCGCCTGCAGCTCGGGCGTGGCGCGCGGCCCCAGCATGATCTGGACCGGATCGCCGGGCACGGCACGGATCATCAGGAACATGACGGTGACCGCCACGATCAGGATCAGCAATGCCAGCCCGAACCGCCGGGTTGCATAAAGTAACATGGCCGCATGGCTCCCTTGGTTTGCTCTGCGGTAGGAAATCGGCACGGCTGCTCCGCAAGTGCAGCCGTGCCAGGTGGTCAGGCCCAGGGGAGGGTCAGGCCTTACCGAAGTAGCGCAGCAGTGCCAGCCCGTCGGGCCGCAGTGCAGGCACCACCCCTGCTGAGTGGATTACCGGCGTCGCCTCATGGGTCAGGAAGCGGTAGGCGCCGCTTTCTTCCATCAGGTCCTGCGCGCGCTGGTACATCTCGCCCCGTTTGGCGAGATCGGTTTCCTGATAGGCAGCCGCATGGATCTTGTCGAACTCCTCATTGCTGAAGCGCTCCCAGTTCCAGTGGCCGACCTGCTCGGTGGTGAACCAGGAGGTGGCGTAATACGGATCCGGGGTCATCGAGTAGCGGTTAAGCACCAGCTGCAGATCCTCGTTGTCCGCACTGGCCCAGAAGGCGCCGGATTCTAGAACGTTGACCTCAACCGTGATGCCGATCTGCGCCAGGGTTGCCTGGATCACCTGTGCGGCGGTGGTGAAGGTGGTCTTGTTCAGGGTGTCGAGCTTGAGGGTGACGTTGGTTTCACCCGACTCTGCCAGCAGTGCCGCGGCTTTCTCGAAGTCCGCCTGCGGCGGGATCAGCGAATTGGCGCGGTTGCCTGCGAGGCCCGGCGCGATGATGCCGGTGGAGGGCTCCACAGCGCCGAAATAGGCCGCTTCCAGAACGGTCGGCACGTCGATGGCATGCTGAATCGCCTGGCGCAGCTTCTTGTTCTGCAGCTTCGGGTGATCCAGGTTCATGCCCAGCCAGGCGTAATAGAGCGACGGATACTCCAGCAGCGTGCCGCCGTTCGGCACCCCGGCACGGTAGCGTTCGACCGAACCCAGCGAGACGCGGGTGAAGTCCAGTTCACCGGCCTCAAAGGCGATCTCGGCGGTGTTCTCGTCGTCGATCGGCAGGATCTCAATGGTATCCCAGGCCGGCGCCTCGCCTTTCCAATCCGGGTTGCGCTTCAGCGTGGTCTTGGCCTTCGGCTCCCAGCTGGCGCGCAGGTAGGGGCCGGATTCCGCAACCGGGTCTGCGCCGATACGGCCGCCCGCGGCCTCAACTGCCGCTTTGGAGACGATGTTGCCGGTGATATAGGGCAGCGCAATGCTCCACAGAGGGGCAAAGGGTTCGTTCAGGACAATGGTGCCTTCACGCTCGCCGGTCACTTCAACGTGGCTCAGCGGGCCCATGTCGGGCTTGTTCGGGCTTTCGGTTGCATCGGCGATGATGCGCTCGAAGGAGAACTTCACGTCTTCGGCGGTCATCGCGCCAAAACCGTTGGTAAAGCCGATGTCGTCGCGCAGCGCGAATTTGACGTGGGTCGGATCGGTCTGCTCGATCATCGCAGCGGCGTCCAGCTGCCAGTCCCATTCGCGGCCCGGCTTGTACTGGATCAGCTTGTTGTAGATCGAGGCGTGCACTTCCTCCTCGACCACACCGACGCTGTGCGCCGGATCCATGTTCTGGGCATCGCCATAGGCACGCACGCGCAGCACGCCGTCATCGGCGGCAAAGGCGCGGCTGGCCATGCTGCCCGGCAGTACCGCAGCTGCACCCAAAGCAGTTGCGCCTTTTAGAAACTTGCGGCGCCCCACCGGCGCCTTGGTCCATTCGATCTTCATGGTGTCCTCCCTTAAGATCAGTTCACAGAAGCCCGCGCGGAAGGGTCTCTGCCCATTCCTTTGCCAGGACTTCCGTTTCATCCGCGCCCTCCGTGGCGCGCAATTTCCGGGTCAGATGGAAGTTCTGACCGTCGCAATGCATTGTGCTCTCGGTGTCGATGGCGACCTGCCAGCCGTCCCGCCTTGAGGTGAAACGCCACTGCGTCTCAAACCGCGCCGAGGCCGGGTCATCGGGGTGAATGGCATAACGCATCGCCACATGGCTGCCGGTGGCCAGCCCGTGGTTAGGATCGCGCGTCTCGCCGAAATCGTCAAAGGTCTCCAGCACCGCGGTGCCGTCTTCCAGCACCTTGTGTTCGGATGTTCCCGAAGGCGGGCGCAGCTCCTTCGCCTGAAGAACCGGAAAATTCTGTGCCGGACCCGGATTGGCCGGATCAATTTCTGTAGCCGCATTGCGCACCGGCAGGTGCAGCGCGCATCCCTCCAGGTGCAGGGTTACCTCCGCCGCCTCCGGCGCGGGCCAGATCATCGGCCAGTAGGAGGTCGACAGTGCCAGCCGCAGCTTATGCCCCGCCCGTAAGCGGTGGGCGCATTCATTGAGGGCAATCTCTGCCTCATAGGTCCGGCCCGGCACCAGCGCCTCGGGTGTTTCGTGGCTGTTGCGATGGGTCAGGTTCAGCGGCCGGAAGGTCATCCGCTGCGACACGCCCTCGGGTGAGACATCGCACAGCCGCGCCGCCAGCTGCGCCACCGGCTTGTCCACCGAAAATTTCAGCCGCAGCCGGGCCCGGCCCAGCAGTTCCAGCGGATTTTCCAGCGGCAGGCTGTCAAAGCAGAGTGACAGCGCGTCATCCTCCGCCTGATCGCCGGCCAATTCGTTGTCGATCCGCATGCCCGGGCAGAAATAGCCGCCCGCCTGGCCCAGATGCGCAGGCGAGGATACCGTCAGCGTCCCCTCCCCCGCGCTTTCCGCAAAGCCCCCCGGAACCAGATTCCAAACAGCTTCCGACACATTGGGCGATGGCCACTCCGCCTCAGCCACCCAGCGCCCCCGGCGCGGTGTATTCTGAGCCGTGGGATTGAAATGCTCCTGCATATAGGCGCGGTAGGCGGGCAGGTCTTCGGCGCCGTTTTCCTCCTGCTTCAGCCAGCGGTCGAACCAGCCCAGCACCTCGGAATGAAAATCCGACGCCTCCAGCTTGGAAATATGCGGGTAGCGGTGCTCCCAGGGGCCGATCAGGGCCTTGGCCGGCGCTTGCAGGTTCGCCGCCAGCGCAGTCGGCGTGTTCACGTAAGGATCGGCCCAGCCGGTCATGGCCAGTACCGGTACATTGATCGCAGACCAGTCCTCGCAGACCGAGCCGTGCTTCCAATAACCGTCGCGCAGCGGATGCCGCATCCAGTCCGCGGCGCAGAACGGGACATTCTCCATCCGCGCAATCCAGTCCTCGCGCCAATCAGTGCGCAAGTCCGGGTCGGCCGGGCGGGTCAGATAGGCAAACATCTGCGCCCCCCAATTGGCATTGTCGCCAACCAGGCAGCCGCCCATGTAGTGAATGTCATCCTCGTAACGGTCGACAGCTGAGGCCACAGTGACCACCGCCTTCAGCGCCTCCGGCTGGCGGAACGCGAGCTGCAGCCCGTTGAACCCGCCCCAGGAAATGCCGATCATACCGACGTTGCCCGTGCACCATGGCTGAGCTGCAATCCACTCCAGCACCGCTTCGCCGTCGCTTAGCTCCTGCTCGGAGTATTCGTCATCAAAGACGCCCTCGCTGTCGCCGGTGCCGGCGACATCCACCCGCACGCAGGCATAGCCTTCAGCGGCAAACACCCGGTGCGTGGTCTCATCCCGCGCTGCGGTTCCATCGCGTTTGCGGTAAGGCAGATATTCGAGGATGGCCGGAAACGGCCCGGTGCCCTCCGGCATCCACATCCGCACCGCCAGCCGCCGCCCGTCCGGCAGGGGAAGCCATTGGTTTTCGATGCAGGTGACGGGCATTGGGGTCTCCAGACGGGGTGATGCCCTCCAGAGACCCCGGATTTTCCATTGACGGAACTGTGCAAACATGCGCGAAGTGACGCGACCCGTATCAAACTAGCGTCAGTTCGCGAAGGATTTCAGCCCTTGTCCGGGAATTTTTCAGAAAATCTGCGCTCGCTATGCGCCGAGCACGGCAGTATCGCCCAGATTTGCCGCGAGATCGGCATCAACCGCCAGCAGTTCAACCGCTACCTCAATGGCAGCAGCATGCCCGCGGCCCACAACCTGCGCCGCATCGCCCGCTATTTTGCGATCCCTGAGTCGCAACTGTTCACGGAAAACACCGACTTCGAAACCAAACTGGCAGACGCGGCAGGCGCCGTGCAGCCTGGCGCGGGCGAGAAATTCATGACGCCCTTCCGCGGCCAGCAGCGCAACCTGAAACGCTACCTCGGCTTCTACCACGCCTATTTCCGCACCCCGTCCTGGGGCGAGGGCATCTTCTGTTCGCTCACGCGGTTTTCCGAGGAAGATGGCTATATCGTCTCCCGCAACATGGAAATCGCCCATGACCCGGAGCAAAGCATCCGGCAGATCTCGCGCTATCACGGCATGGTCACCCTGCGCGGCAACCGGCTGTTCATCACCGAGCACGAGCGCGCCCGTGAAGGCAGTGTGGCGCAGACCATTCTGTTCTCGGCGCACCGGCAGCAGCTGAAGTACCTGCGCGGCATGACCATGGGGGTAGCCTGGCGCCCGTTCCCGCGGCCTTATGCGGCCCGGGCAATTTGGAAACGTCTCGATGAACGGGTCACGGCGCGCGAAGCCATCGCTGCCTGCGGTGTCTACCCGATCCTCAGCCCCCGGATTGATCCAACCGTCCGCAATTACCTGGAGGCTCCGGACAAAGACGATCTGCCGGATACACCGGGCAGTGTCCTTTTCTAGCACTCGCCTCTGCAATCGAAAAAGGCGGCCCCTGCGGGCCGCCTTCCTTGTTTCAGGCTTCCAGGGTCAGTCCTCGCCGCTGAGGTTTC
>NZ_JWLD01000048.1 GCF_000813725.1 Leisingera sp. ANG-Vp | reverse complement strand
CCCCGGGGTGAATTGCCCCGAAGGGGCAAGAGGGGCTGGCCCCTCCCGCCCGCTCTACGCCAGCGCTTCGGCCAGATGCGCGGTCTTGTCCGGATTGCGGGTCACATAGATGCGGGACACCCGCCCGTCCTGGATTTCCAGGGAGGTTGCCTGCAGGATACCGTCCTCGGCCCAGTGCAGGATGGCCGGCAGGCCGTTCAGCCGACAGGTCCGCCAGCGGTCCGGATCGCCTTGCCCGTATTTGCGCGCAATGCCGTCGATCAGGCGCAGCACCTTGTCGCGCCCGTAAATCGGGTTCAGCGCCGCCATCGCCTTGCCGCCGCCGTCCGAGATCAGCTGCACGTCCTGCGTCAGCATCCGCGTCAGGGAGGCCATGTCCCCGGTACGGGAGGCATGAAAGAACGCCTCGGCCAGCTCCAGGCCCTGTTCCGGGCTTTCCAGTTCCTTGGGCGGAAGCTGCTGCACCTTGCGCCGGGCGCGCGCTGCCAATTGGCGGCAGGCCTCGGGCGAGCGCTCCAGCGCGGCGGCGATATCCTCGTAAGCGCCGTCAAAAATGTCATGCAGCAGGAAGGCTGCCCGCTCCAGCGGCGACAGCCGTTCCAGTGCCAGCAGCAGGGCCACGGTGACGTCGTGGTCCAGCAGTTCGGTGGCGTCCTCGGTCAGCACCGGTTCGGGCAGCCATTCGCCGGGGTAGGTCTCGCGCCGGGCCCGGGCCGACTTCAGCTGATCCAGGCACAGCCGCGTGGTGATCCGCATCAAATAGCCGGTGGGATCCTGAACCTGCGATTGCGGGGCTGCCTGCCAGCGCAGGAACGCATCCTGCAGAATGTCCTCGGCATCGCTCACCGTGCCCAGCATCCGGTAGGCGGCCGCGAACAATCGCGGCCGGGCTGTCAGGAACGCATCGGTTCCCTTTGTTTTCTGCTGAGCCTTCATGCGGCACTCGCCTCCTGGGCGGCAGGATGCGGGGTGCGGAAGCCGATTGCAATCCGGTTCCAGGCGTTGATTGCCGAGATCAGCAAGGTCAGCGCCACCTGCTCGCGCGGCTCGAAATGCTGCTGAACCGCAGCATAATCCGCATCCGGCGCTGCGGTGGTTTCAATCCGGGTCAGCGCCTCGCACCAGGCCAGGGCGGCGCGTTCCCGGTCCGAATACAGCGGCGACTCGCGCCAGGCGTTCAGCAGATGCATCCGGTCTTCGCTTTCGCCATAGGCGCGCAGGTCATGGCTGTGCATGTGGATGCAATAGGCGCAGCCGTTGATCTGCGAGGCGCGCAGTTTCACCAGCTCGACCAGGCTGTGCTCCAGAGTGCTCTCCTTGAACAGTTTTTCCTGCTCCAGCATCGGCTGAAACAGGTCGGAGGCGATGGAAAAGTAGTCAAGGCGCGGGGTCATCTGTCTGTTCCTTTCTAAGGGGTTCAGGAACAGGACGAGGCAGCCGGGCGGTTTGTGACAGGGCCGGAAGAAAAATCCGGAAAAAAGTCCGGGGCGCCGCATTGGGCGCCCCGGATAAGATCAGCGTTTGCCGTAGTAGAGGCCGACCACATGCTCGGCCTGGGCAAAGAACAGCCAGCGCGAAGTGGCGACGCCTGCCAGATGCGAGATCACCGCAAGCGCAGCAAACACATGTTTGATTGCAACGCCCTGAACCGGGGTCAGGATCAGCAGGAGCGGCAGCGCAAAGCCCAGCACAAAGGCGATCATCCGCAGCTTCTGCGCGTGCTTGCGGCCCACCACATGCACAAACTCGCGCAAGAGGTAGTTGGATCCGGTGTGCGGCGGCTCAAATGCCCGCACCGCGCCGCGATCACCCAGGCCGGTGGCGGTGCCCAGGTTGGTGCCGGAGGCTTCCAGCGCCTTGTCGCCCTTGGCCCAATAGGCCAGCTGCACCGCACCTGCGATGGCCAAGAGCCAGGGGGCCACGGCCTCGGCACCGGCCAGCAGCGCACCGCCCGCCAGGCTGAAGGAGAGGAACACCGCGGGCGTCAGCTCCATATTCCAGCGCGGGATGGTCTTCAGCTGGGTGTAGATCATCGAGGTGGTGAAGACTGTGGCGAGGCTGAGCGCGGCACCGATCCAGCCCAGAAGGGTCCACTGGCTGTCCATGAAAACCGCACCAAGCGCGTAAAGGCCCATGACGATCAGGGCGCCAACGGCGCAGACGCCCTCACGGCTGAGCCAGCTGGTTTTCCACTGGGTCAGGGCGCGCCAGGCGCGCTCGGGGTGGCCCAGGTGGAAGGTGGAGGCCAGGAGGCCGCCGCAGGCCAGGCCAAAGGCGATGGCGTAGAACACGAAGGCTACTGTGCCGGTCACAGCCGGCTGGCCAAGCCCGAGGAAGAACAGCAGGCCAAAGCCCAGACCCGACAGGGTGGTAAAGATGATGACTGAGGGTGCGGGATGCATCAGTTCGCTCCTCCCGGAAGTTTGTCGAGAGCCTTGTCCAGCCAGCCCATGAAGCCCTGCGGCTCCTCAGCAACCGGCGCCAGCAGCGGCGCGAGGATGTCGATTTCCTCTTCGATCGTGTCCTTGGGACGGGGCGGCAGGTATTTGTTCACCGGTTTGGTGCCCATTTCCGGCATCAGGTCCATGCCGCCGCGTTCTGCCACCAGTTTGGAGACATCGCTGTCCGGATCACCCAGATCGCCGAAATGGCGGGCACCTGCGGGGCAGGTCCGCACACAGGAGGGGATGCGGTCCACCTCCGGCAGGTTCTCGTTATAGATCCGGTCAACGCAGAGGGTGCATTTTTTCATCACGCCCTCGGCCAGATCCAGCTCCCGCGCGCCGTAAGGGCAGGACCAGGCGCACAGGCCGCAGCCGATGCAATGGTCTTCGTTCACCAGCACGATGCCGTCTTCCGAACGCTTGTAGCTGGCGCCGGTGGGGCAGACGGTGACACAAGGCGCGTCCTCGCAGTGCAGGCAGGATTTGGGGAAGTGGATCAGCTGGGCATGGCCCTGTTCCGGCTGCACCTCATAGGAGTGCACCCGGTTCAGGAAAGTGCCCGACGGGTCGCTGCCATAGGGGTTCTGGTCCGACAGCGGCGCTCCGTAGTTTTCCGTGTTCCAGCCTTTGCAGGAGATCACACAGGCATGGCAGCCAACGCAGGTGTCCAGGTCGATGACCAGACCCATCTTGCGGTCTGTGGAGTTGGGTAGCTCGGTCATTTGCCTACTTTCCACTTCAGTTCTTTCGGGCCGGTGCCGACCGGGGATTCCTGCGCCGGGAAGGCCGGCTGGCTTTCCTGCAGGTCAGATGGCGCGGCGGCCTTTTCGATTTTGACTTTGAGGTCGAACCAGGCCGCCTGACCGGTGATCGGGTCCGAGTTGGCCCACCGCATGCCGTCGCCCTTGGCGGGCAGCAGCTCGTGGATCAGGTGGTTGAGCAGGAAGCCCTTGGTGGCCTCCGGTGCATCCTCCTCCAGCGCCCAGGCGCCCTTGCGCTTGCCGATAGCGTTCCAGGTCCAGACGGTGTTGTCGTTGAGCGCCGCCATCTCCATCACCGGCACGGTGATCTCCCCGTGCGGCGAGGAGACCTTGGCCCAGTCGCCGTCCTGCAGCCCGTGCTCGCGCATCAGTTTGGTCGGGACATAAAGCGGGTTGCGGCCGTGCAGCTGGCGCAGCCAGGCGTTCTGGGTGCCCCAGGAGTGGTACATCGCCATCGGACGCTGAGTGAGCGCGTTGACGGTGAAACCCTCGTTGCCTTGCTGGTCGGTCTCATACCAGATCGGCAGCGGATCCATCACGTCCTTCACCCGCTGGCGCAGATGCTCCGGCGGCTGGCGTTCGCCGTGGCCTTCAGCCGCCAGCTGGAACTTGCGCATCGGCTCCACGTAAAGCTGGAACAGATAGGGCTGCGGGCTGTCATAGATACCCATGCCCACCGCCCAGTCCTGATAGGCGGTGTTCCAGGGTTTGTAGTAATCCGCGCCCTCGGGGATATGCGCGACGTAGAAGCCGCCGTTTTCGATATAGCGGTTCAGCTGGTCGGGGTTCACTTCGCCCCGGCCTTCCTTGTCGCCGTTCTCGCCGCGGAAACCTGCCAGCGGGCCGATGCCCGGCTTGCGCTCGTGGTTGACGATGTAGTCGGCGTAGTCCTTCCACTTGGCGGTGCGGTCCTCGTTGGTGAAGCCGGGCAGCTTCATCCGGTTGGCCAGCTGGATCAGCACCGTCTGGAAGCCGCGCACGTCGCGGTCCGGCTCGATCACCGGCCAGCGGATTGCGTCCGCCGCCGCCTCTGCCTCGCAGATCGGACGGTCCAGCAGCGAGATGCAGTCATGACGCTCCAGATAGGTGGTGTCCGGCAGGATCAGGTCGGCAAAGGCCACCATTTCGGAGCTGTAGGCGTCCGAGTAGATGATATGCGGGATCTTGTAGTCGCCGTTCTCATCCTTGTCGGTCAGCATCTCCATCACACCCTTGGTGTTCATGGAGGAGTTCCACGACATGTTGGCCATATACATGAACAGCGTGTCGATCTTGTAGGGATCGCCCGCATGGGCGTTGGAAATCACCATATGCATCAGGCCGTGGGCCGACATCGGGTTTTCCCAGGTGAAGGCCTTGTCGATCCGCGCCGGGCTGCCGTCTTCTTTCAGCGCCAGATGCTCCGGCCCGCGCACAAAACCCAGGTGCGGGCCGTCCAGCGGGGTGTCGGGCGTCGCCTTGCAGTGCGGGGTCGGGTGCGCCTCGACCGGCTTGGGGTAGGGCGGTTTGAAGCGGAAGCCGCCGGGAACCTCGACCGTGCCCAAGAGGATCTGCAGCACATGCAGCGCGCGGCAGGTCTGGAAGCCGTTGGCATGCGCCGAGACGCCGCGCATCGAGTGCATGGCAACCGGCCGGCCCACCATCTTGGTGTGCTTCTCGCCGCGGAAGTCGGTCCACTCGTGATCGAGCTCAAACGCCTCGTCAAAGGCGACGCGGGCCAGTTCGCCCGCAATGGCGCGGATGCGCTTGGCCGGGATGCCGCATTTGTCCGCAACCGCTTCGGGCGCGTATTCATCGGCCAGATAGCGTTCGGCCATCTGGTGGAAGACCGGGCGGTGGGTAACGCCGTCTTTCTCGTAGACCGCCGACAGGTCCGGGCGCACGCCGGGCTGGTCGAACGGGGTCAGCTTGCCGGTGTTGCGGTCGATGACCAGCATCTTGCCGTCCGCGTCACGCATCAGCAGGCCCTTTTCAGGCCCTTCCGATGCGTTCACCAGAACCGGTGCGTTGGTGTAGCGGCTGAGGTAGTCGAGGTCGATCTTGCCGGCCTTCATCAGCACGTGGATCATCGACAGGATGAACAGACCGTCGGTGCCCGGGGTGATGCCGACCCAGTCGTCCGCAACAGCGTTGTAGCCCGAACGGATCGGATTGACGCCGATCACCCGCGCGCCGCGCTTCTTGATCTTGCCGATGCCCATCTTGATCGGGTTGGAATCGTGGTCCTCAGCGACGCCGAACAGCAGGAACAGCTTGGTGTGGTCCCAGTCGGGCTGGCCGAATTCCCAGAAGGCACCGCCCATGGTGTAGATGCCTGCAGTCGCCATGTTGACCGAACAGAAGCCGCCGTGCGCCGCATAGTTCGGCGTGCCATAGCTTTGCGCCCAGAAACTGGTGAAGCTTTGCGATTGGTCGCGGCCGGTGAAGAAGGCCAGCTGCTCGGGCGCCTCGTGGCGGACAGGTTCCAGCCAGCCCACGGCAATGGCCAGTGCCTCGTCCCAGGTGATTTCCTTGAACTGGCCGGAGCCGCGCGGCCCGGTGCGCAGCATTGGGGCCTTCAGGCGCGAGGGCGCGTTGACCTGCATGATCCCGGCGGACCCTTTGGCGCAAAGCACGCCCTTGTTCACCGGGTGGTCGCGGTTGCCCTCGATATAGGCAACCTTGCCGTCCTTCATGTGCACGTTGATGCCGCAGCGGCACGCGCACATGTAGCAGGTTGTTTTCCGCACCTCGTCGGATACGGGGGGTGAAGTCTCCACCCGGGGTTGCTGGAATGTCATCTGGCCTCCCTTCTGGTCCCCCGATCAGGTCAATAGTTCGATCCCTGCCAGGATCAGCCCGGCAATGAACAAAGTTTCGACGATGATCAGGGCAATGGCCGCGCCTCCGACGGCCAGAACCTGTTTCAAGTTTGTTTTCATCCCCACTGCCGCGATGGCGGTGAGCAGCAGCCAGCGCGACGACTGGCTGAGGAATTCGGTGACGGCTGGCGGGATCACCCCGAAGGAGTTGATCCCGGCCAGCACGAGGAATGCGATTACGAAGCCCGGCAGGATCGGCGGGCGCTGGCCGTCCTTGGGCAGTTCGGCAAAGGAGCGGATCATCAGCGAGGCCACCAGCACGATCGGTGCCAGCATCGCCACCCGGATCAGCTTGACCAGAGTGGCGGTGTCGCCGGTCTGCTCGGAGATCGAGAAGCCCGCGCCGACCACCTGCGCCACGTCATGGATGGTGCCGCCCAGGAACACGCCGGCCTGGATGGAATTCAGCTCCAGAATGTTCACCAGGATCGGATAGGCGATCATCGCCACGGTCGACAGCACTGTGACGCCCATCACGGTAAAGATCAGCCGTTCTTCGGAACGCTCGTCGCGGGGCAGGATGGCACTGATGGCCATTGCCGCCGAAGCGCCGCAGATGGCGACCGAACCGGCGGTCAGAAAGGCAAAGCGCCACTTGTGGCCAAAGAACCGCGCTACCGCGAGGCCGAAGGCGATGGTGGCAACCACGCCGCCGATCACCAGGGCAATCAGGTCCCAGCCCAGCCCCATCATCAGCACCATCGACACCCGCACACCCAAGAGCGCCACCCCCAGCCGCAGCAGCGTCCGGGCCGAGAACGCAATGCCGGGAACCGTCTTGCCTTCTTCGCCCAGGAAGCTGACGGCAATCCCCAGAAGCAGCGCCAGCAGCATCGCGGGCGTTGCATAATGCTCCGCCAGGAACTGCGCGGTGATGGCGACAATGGCCGAAACCGCAATGCCGGGCAGAAGCAGGCTCAGCTTCTCCTTCAGGGCGCCGGTTTGCAGCGATGCGACAGTGGTTGAGATGGACATGACAGGAAACCTTGGATGCTTTCTTTAGGATTGGCTGCTGACGAGCATTGGCGGGTCCTGTTGGGTGGTTTGGGCGACCGTAAGACGGATCGCCTCAAAAAGGGAATAGTGTTCTTGTTGGGTTCAGAATTTTGGAACCGTTGTTCAATTTCCCGGTCTCTGGTTTTCCGCAGCCTGCAGGATGGTGACAGCGATGATTTGGGTCACATCCTCGGCACTGCAGCCGCGGGAAAGATCGTTTGCGGGTTTGGCCAGCCCCTGCAGAACCGGGCCGATGGCCGAGTATCCGCCCAGCCGCTGGGTGATCTTGTAGCCGATGTTGCCGGCGTCCAGGTTGGGGAAGATCATCACGTTGGCCTGGCCTGCAACGCTGGACCCCGGCGACTTGCGCTCTCCCACCGAAGGGACAAAGGCGGCGTCGAACTGCAGCTCGCCGTCGGCGGGCAGCTCCGGGTGCGCCTCCTGGAACAGGCTTAGGGCTTCGGTCACCTTGTCCACCGCCGGGTGCTTGGCGCTGCCCTTGGTAGAAAAGCTGAGGAAGGCCAGTTTCGGATCCACCCGCAACAGCGCGCTGGCCGATTGCGCCGATGCGGCGGCTATGGAAACCATCTCGGCAGGCTTGGGGTCAATGACCAGTCCGCAGTCCGAGTACAGCATCGCGCGGGCGCCCTCAGGCGCGCCTTCCGGCGGGTACATCAGGAAGAACGAGGAAACCATGCCCGCATTAGGCGCCATGCCGATCACCTGGATGGCGCTGCGCACCACGTCGCCGGTGGTGTGCACAGCACCGCCGACGGTGCCGGTGGCATGGCCCAGCCGGACCAGCATCGCGGCATAGACCAGCGGGGTTTCGGCAGCGGCGCGGGCCTTGGCCTCATCCACGCCCTTGTGCTTGCGCAGCTCATAATATTCGGCAGCAAAGCCGGCGGTCAGATCCGAAGCGGCTGGATCATGGATCGCGACGCCTTCGCTGGCTTCGGCGCCCTCGGCTTGCAGCACGGCTTCGACTTCAGCCTGCGGGCCGACCAGAATCACATCGGCGATGCCCGCCTGATGCGCGGCCAGGGCGCCTGCCACTACGCGGGGGTCGGTGCCCTCGCTCAGCGCAACAACGGGGCGGGTCGCCGGGGCTTCGGCCTTCAGCAGTTCGAGCGGGGACAAGGTCTGGGTCACGGGAGAAGTCCTGTAGCAGCGGTTTCGGGGCAGGGCGGGACGGTCAGAACGCCAGCCGCGCGATATTGATCAGCGACAGTGCGGTCAGCATCAGCACCACCGCGCGGCGGAACAGCGACTGCGAGACCAACTGGAATGTGCGGGACCCGGCCCAGATGCCGAGGCCCAGAATCGGGAAGGCCAGCAGGATGCCGGTCAGAGTTTCAGGCCCCACCAGCCCGTTAGCGGCCATCACCGGCAGCGCCATGATGTCGATGCCGGTCAGAAACACGATCATCGTGGCGCGGAACACTGCCGGAGCAACCGGCTGCGCAGTCAGGAAGGCCGCGGTGACCAGGCCTCCGACACCGGCGCTGTTGGCAATGCCCGACAGCGCGCCGACGCCGGCCGTGCCGTTGCGCCCGACGGGGCGGCTCACTTGCCAGCCGCTCAGCAGCACCAGGCTTAGCACCAGGATCAGGCTCGAGATTGCCAGCCGCGCCTCGTATTCTCCGAGCCGGGCCATGATGGCGATGGCCGGGACGGTGGCAACAGCGGCGCCGCCCAGCAGGGCAAAGGCGCGGTGCCAGTCGATATGCGGGCGGATGTCGCGGGCCTGAAAGGCGGTCATGGCGATTTCGCAGGAAAACACCACGGGGATCAGCGGCAGAGGATTGGTCGTCAAAGCCGCCAGAATGATGAAGATCGCGGAGAATCCGAAGCCGGAAAAGCCCCGGATCAGGGCCGCCGCGAATAACGCGGCGGCCAGAAATGCCCCCTGGCCGGTGGACAGGTCAAAGGGCAATTCCATGGTCTTAGACTTTCTGCGGACGCATGTCGTCCTTGCTGATGCCTGCAACCTGAACCGGCTTCTTCATCGCGTCGCGGCGGAAGGGCTCGCCCAGTTCCTGGTTGATCATTGCTTCGATCAGGGTGGTGATGCCCTTCTTCTGGTCTTCGCAGGCCTGGCGCAGGGCGTCGGTCAGCTCTTCCTGAGTGCGGGCAATCACACCTTTCAGGCCGCAAGCATTGGCGATACCGGCATAAGACACCTGGGTGTCCAGCTCGGTGCCGACAAAGTTGTCGTCGAACCACAGGGTGGAGTTACGCTTTTCCGCGCCCCACTGGTAGTTGCGGAAGACAACCTGGGTCACGGCGGGCCACTCTTCACGGCCGATTGCGGTCAGCTCGGTCACTGCGATGCCAAAGGCGCCGTCGCCGGAGAAGCCGACAACCGGAACGTCCGGGCAGCCGATTTTCGCACCGACAACCGCCGGCAGGCCGTAGCCGCAGGGGCCGAACAGGCCGGGGGCCAGGTACTTGCGGCCTTCCTCGAAGGACGGGTAGGCGTTGCCGATGGCGCAGTTGTTGCCGATGTCGGAGGAGATGATCGCATCTTTCGGCAGGCCGGCCTGGATCGCACGCCATGCACGGCGCGGCGACAGCCAGTCAGGCTTGGCTGCGCGGGCACGCTCGTTCCAGGTGGTGCCGGGATCGTCCTGCTCGCTGTCCATCGAGGACAGTTCCTGCGCCCAGGAGGATTTGGTGTGCGCGATCAGCGCCTTGCGCTCGTCGCGGCCCTCGTCGCCTGCGGTGCCGGACAGTTTGCCCAGGATGGTGTCCGCAACCTGCTTGGCGTCGCCGACGATACCCACGGTGACTTTCTTGGTCAGGCCGATGCGGTCCGGGTTGATGTCAACCTGGATGATTTTCGCGTCGGTCGGCCAGTAGTCGATGCCGTAGCCCGGCAGGGTCGAGAACGGGTTCAGGCGGGTGCCCAGGGCCAGAACGACGTCGGCTTTGGAGATCAGTTCCATGCCGGCTTTGGAGCCGTTGTAGCCCAGCGGGCCAGCGAACAGCGGGTGCGAGCCGGGGAAGGCGTCGTTGTGCTGGTAGCCAACGCAGACCGGGGCGTCCAGGCGCTCGGCCAGGGCCATCGAGGACGGGATCGCGCCGCCGATAACAACGCCGGCACCGTTCAGGATGACCGGGAATTTCGCGTTCGACAGCAGCTCAGCCGCTTCGTTCACCGCGTCGGTGCCGCCTGCGGGGCGTTCGAAATCAACAACGGCCGGCAGGTCGATGTCGACAACCTGGGTGAAGTAGTCGCGCGGCACGTTGATCTGGGCCGGTGCGGAGTTGCGCTTGGCCTGCATGATCACGCGGTTCAGAACCTCGGCCATGCGGGACGGGTCGCGCACTTCTTCCTGGTAGCAGACGCAGTCGGCGAACATGCGCATCTGTTCCATTTCCTGGAAGCCGCCCTGACCCATGGTCTTGTTCGCGGCCTGCGGGGTGACCAGCAGCAGCGGGGTGTGGTTCCAGTAAGCGGTTTTGACGGCGGTCACAAAGTTGGTGATGCCGGGGCCGTTCTGGGCGATCATCATCGACATCTTGCCGGTGGCGCGGGTGTAGCCGTCGGCCATCATGCCGCCGGAGCCTTCGTGGGCGCAGTCCCAGAAGGTGATGCCTGCAGGCTCGAAGATATCCGAGATCGGCATCATTGCCGAGCCGATGATGCCAAAGGCATGCTCGATGCCGTGCATCTGCAGGACTTTGACGAAGGCTTCTTCGGTGGTCATTTTCATGGCGGGTTCTCCTGAATGAGACGCGGAATTCCCCCGGGCGCACTGCCGGGAATTGACTCTGGTTTAGGGGGCAGGTGCAGACCGGGTTAGGGCCAGTTCTGAAACCCGGATAGGTCCAAAACCGGATCCATGAAAATAGTACCGCCGGATTTTCACATAAGCATCAGCCGGTCAGCCCATAACAGCATCATAAAAACCAGCAATGCTAAAAATGATACGATTGGTATCATTTGTCGCGCCATGCGCGGAATGGCTCAGAAGCTCAGCCCTGTTTCAGCGCTTTGGCAAGCAAGGCCAGTCCGGGCTCGATTCGGGTGGCGGGAATCGAGGAATAGCCCAGGCGGTAATAATTCTGCTTGCGGTGCTCGGCGGCAAAGAAAGGCGCGCCGGGCTCGATGATGACGCTCTTTTCCTTGAGCCGCTCGGCAACCGCGGTGGCATCAATCCCTTCGGGCGCCTGCATCCACAGGGCCGAGCCGCCAAAGCTGCCGACGCCGGCGATTGTCAGCCCGTGCTTGCGGATTGCATCCTCGATCACTGCGCGGCGGTCGTGCAGCACCTTGGCGGTGCGGCGGATCTGGGCGTCGTAGTGCCCCAGCGACAGGAAATAGGCGACGGTGCGCTGCACATGGCCCGGCGGATGCCGCAGCACGCTCGCCCGCAGCGCCCGGGCCTGTCGGATGAAAGGCTCCGAGCCGACCATGTAGCCCAGCCGCAGCCCTGGAAACAGCGATTTGGAGAAACTGCCGGCGTAGATCACCCGTCCCTCGGTATCGAGCGACTTCAGCGAGGGCGAGGGGGCGCCGAGGAAGGACATTTCGAATTCGTAGTCGTCCTCGACAATCACCGCGTCGATGTCGCTGGCCCGCTGCAGCAGCTCCTTGCGGCGTTCCATCGGCATGGTGAAGGTGGTCGGGCTCTGGTGGCTGGGGGTGCAGAAGATCACATCGGTGTCTTCTGAAATCTGTTCCGGCGGCAGCCCGCCCTCATCCACGGGGATGCAGTCCAGCTGGCAGCGGGTCTGCACCACCTGATCGCGCAGAGTGTAATAGGCGGGATCTTCCACCGCTGCCCGCCGCCCGCGGTTCAGCAGCAATTGGCAGGTGATCCACAGCGCGTTCTGGGCGCCCAGCGTGATCAGGATCTCCTCGGGCCGCGCCGTGATGCCGCGCCGGGGCAGGGTGTGGCGCGCGATGTATTCTAGCAGCAGCGGATCATCCTGGTCGAAGTAGTCATTGGCCAGCGCCGCGAAATCCTTCTGCCCCAAGGCCCGCAGCGCGCACAGCCGCCAGTTGGCGTGATCAAACAGCGACGCATCGGCCTGGCCATAGATGAACGGATAGCGGTAGTCGCGCCAGCCCTCGGGCTTCCGCGGCGTGTCGCCGCCGGTAAAGCTGCGCGCCAGCGCCTTGCCCCAGTCCACGGAATCGCCGGACTTCTGCTGCGGCGTATAGGAGGGCGGCACCGGCGCATTGTCCGAGACGAAATAGCCAGACCGCCCGCGCGAGGTGAGGTAGTCATTGGCCAACAGCTCGGTATAGGCCAGCGTCACCGTGATCCGGCTGATGCCGAGATGCGCGGCCAGCTTGCGCGAGGAGGGCAGTTTCTCTCCGACCCGGAACCGGCCCGAGAGAATGCCCTCGGCAATCATCTCCTGGATCTGCGCCTGCAGGGTGCCCTGGGCGTCCGGGTTAAGAAAGAAGGTGTCGACTGAAATGGCCATGCGCGCCACCTTAGGGTGGACTTAAACGCGGTGCAATCTGGACTTAGGGCCAGTTTGGAGGATTCTGCGGCTTGCTCTGGCCTGCGCCCGGTGCCAGCGTGCCTCCATGTTCAAGATCTTTGGCCATCTGGCGCTTGCTGTTCTTTTCACACTTGTTACGCAGCTGGGCGGTCTGGCCTGGCTTGGCGCTCTCCTGTTCCGGCGCAGGCTGCTGGCCTTCCTGATTCTCTATGCGGGTCTCAGCCTGGCCGCCGTCTGGGCCGCACCGCAATTCGGGCGGGTCGCTCTCAGCTGCTGGGACCGCGGACCGCTGCAGATGCAGTCCTGGTTCTAGTGCGCGCTGAACCGGAACTATGTGGTGCCTGAACTGGCAGATCTGCTGCGGGACACGGCGGCTGCTGTGGATGCAGCGTATCCCGGCGCCGTCACCCAAGTGCTTGACGCAAATTTCCCGTTCCTTACCGGCTTCCCGCTGTTGCCGCACCTGTCCCATGACGATGGCCGCAAAGCGGACCTTGCCTTCTACTACACAGATGCCAAGGGGTATGAACCCGGGGCAACCCGTTCCCCCATCGGCTACTTTGCCTTTGAACAAGGGCCGGCGGATTGCCCCGGCAATTGGCTGACGCTGCGCTGGGATTTGAATGCTCTGCAGCCTTTGTGGCGGGAGCTGGAGGTTGATGCCGCCCGGACACGCTATCTGCTGCAGGTGCTGGAAGAGGATGCGCGGGTGGAGAAGATGTTCCTGGAACCGCATTTGCAGGACCGTTCGGGAGTGCATTCAGGCAAACTGCGCTTTCAAGGCTGCCGGGCGGCACGGCATGACGATCACATCCATTTGCAGCTCTGACCCGGGCCGGAAACACTCCGCCCGCTGGCGAAGCTGACAGATTTGCCAAAAGCCCTGAGCCCGGAGGTAATCCGCACCGTGCCGTCAGGCTTCCTGTTCCGGAGGATAGGACAGGGGTGCGGTGGCGGAGCACTCCCGCCCGGCGCGAAGCAATCAGAGATTGCCCCGCTCCCGTTGGGCCTGGCGCCGCGCTGGCGCGCGGCGCCCTTTCTTTCCGCCGGCAAGCCGCTGAGGGGCAGGGCTTTTGAAGCCCCTGACCCGTTTCTTGCGGGAACGGGAACGTCCCCGTCTGCAACCGCAACAAACGGGTCGAAGCGGGGCAAAAGCGGCTGTTAGGTCAAGCCATTCAACCTATTGGAGGCCTTGAACATGGAACTAAAGAACAAAACATTCATCATAACCGGCGCAAGCAGCGGCATTGGTGCCGCGGCGGCACAGCTTTTTGCAGCGGAAGGCGCGAATGTCGTGCTGGGCGCGCGGCGGAAACCGGAACTGGAAAGCCTGACGGCACAGATCTGCAGCCGCGGCGGCCGGGCGGCCTGCCTCGCCGGGGATGTGACGGAGGAAGCCTATTCGGTAGCGCTTACCGGGCTTGCAGCGGAAGCGTTCGACGGGCTGGACGGGGCTTTCAACAACGCGGGCGTGATGGGAGAGCTGGGACCGGCGGACCAGATGGAGGCGGACAATTGGAATGCGGTTATAGCCGCCAACCTGACCGGAGCGTTCTTCTCGGCCAAGGCGCAGATCCCGGCCTTGCGTGCGCGGGGCGGCGGATCGCTGGTCTTTACGGGCTCCTTTGTCGGGGTCAGCAATGGCGGCATGCCGGGCATGGCGGCCTACGCGGCCTCCAAGGCGGGGCTGGCCGGGCTGGTTAAATCGCTTGCGTCTGATCTGGCCGCGGAGGGTATCCGGGTGAATGCGCTGCTGCCAGGCGGCACCAAAACGGCAATGGCCGGGGAGGACCCGGAGACACACAGCTTCATTGCCGGGCTGCACCCAATGAAACGGATGGCTGAGCCGGAGGAAATCGCCCAGGCAGCTCTGTTTCTTCTGTCCGGCCGCTCCAGCTTTGTGACAGGAGCGTCCCTGGCCGCGGATGGCGGCGTGGGCGTTCGGCTTCTGTGACCTGCACAGGGCATGCAAAAAAGAAAAACGCCCCGGAAAATCCGGGGCGCAGTGTTTCGTCCAACAGGGAGAGGTTGTTAGCCGAAGACTTTGGTCAGCGCTTTGTCGACCGCGTCGCAGATCGCGTCGATGTCGTCTGCGGTGGCGATCAGCGCCGGGCTGAAGCACAGGGTGTTGTTGCGGCCCGGCAGCGAGCGGTTGGTGACGCCGATGATCACGCCCTGCGCGCCGCATTCCGCGACAACCTGCTGGGCCAGTTTCTCGTCCACCGGCTCCTTGGTTTCGCGGTCCTGCACCAGCTCGGCGCCGATGAACAGGCCCTTGCCGCGCACATCGCCGATCACGGCGTGCTTTTCCTGCAGGGCTGCCAGGTTGTTCAGCATCCGCTCGCCCATGGCGTTGCAGTTGTCCAGCAGGTTCTCGTCTTCGATGATGCGCATGTTTTCCAGCGCTGCCGCCGGACCTGCGGTGCAGCCGCCGAAGGTGGAAATGTCACGGAAGTAGCCCATCGGGTCCGATGCGTCTTCCTTGAACATCTCAAAGACTTCTTCGGTGGTGACCATGCAGGCAATCGCCGCGTAGCCGGAGGCCACACCCTTGGCCATGGTCACGAAGTCGGGCTTGATGCCGTACTGCTGGTAGCCGAACCATTTGCCGGTGCGGCCGACGCCGCAGACCACTTCGTCGATGTGCAGCAGCACGTCGTACTTCTTGCAGATCTCCTGCACGCGCTCCCAGTAGCCTTCGGGCGCTTCGATCACGCCGCCGCCTGCGGTCACCGGCTCCAGGCACAGGGCGCCAACGGTTTCCGGGCCTTCGCGCAGGATCACTTCCTCAATGGCGTCTGCGGCTGCTATGCCGAACTCGCGGCCGGACAGGTGCTCCAGGCCCAGTTCATGCTTGCGGTATTCCATGCAGTGGGGGACACGCACGAAGTCCGGCGCAAAGGGGCCGTACTGTGCGTTGCGCTCGTCCTGGCCGCCCGCCGACATGGTTGCCAGGGTGGAGCCGTGGTAGTCGCGGTCGCGGTACAGGATCTTGGTTTTCTTGCCGCCGTATTTCTTGTGGGCGATCTGGCGGACCATCTTGAAGGCCTTCTCGTTGGCCTCGGATCCGGAGTTTGTGTAGTAGACGCGGGTCATGCCCGGCATCTTCTCGATCAGCTTTTCGGCAAACAGCGCGCCGGGGATGGAGCCCGCGGAATTGGCGAAGTAGCAGACCTTCATCAGCTGGTCGTAGACAGCCTTGCAGACGCTCTCGCGGCCATAGCCGACGTTGACGGTCCACACACCGCCGGAAACCGCATCCAGGAATTCCTTGCCGTTCTGATCCCAGACGCGCATGCCTTTGCCCTCGACAATGATGCGCGGGTCAGAGGTTTCCAGCGCCTTGTGCTGGAACAGGTGGTGCCACATGTGGGCCTTGTCGGCCTCGACTACGCGGGAGAGATCGTTTTCGTTGAACGTGCCGTCCATGACATGTCCTTTCGGCGTTGGAAGTGAATCAGGCTGCCCGCCAGCCTACACGGGCTTTGAGGCGTATTATGTACCAGAAACGTCAGTTTCGTGTAATTCGTTAGGGCCAGAGCATGTGCTTGCTTAAGTCCAGAGATGAGCGGTTCCGGCAGGTTGTCTGGTATGAAACGGAATAAAACAGATGTTTTGAAATCGCCTTCTTGAGAGCGGATGTGCCGCCGGGTCAGGCTGTACCAAACCCTGGACGCGAGTCGCAGCGGGGCAGGCCGCAAAAGGAGGAGACCGGTGGCGGAATACGGATTGATGGTGGCACCCAACGGCGCCCGGCGCACGCGCGGGGATCACCCCGAACTGCCGGTGGCACCGGAACAGACCGCAGAAACGGCGGCTGCCTGTTTCGCGGCCGGCGCCCAGGCGCTGCACCTGCATGTGCGCGATGATGCGGGACGCCATTCGCTGGATGCCGGCCGCTACCGCGAAGCCCTTGATGCGGTGCGGGAAAGCGCGCCGGGCATGGACGTGCAGATCACAACAGAGAGCGCAGGCATCTACGATACGGCCGCCCAGCTTGCCTGCCTTGAGGCGCTGCGCCCGGCGGCAGCCTCGGTCTCAGTGCGGGAAATGGCGCGGGACCCGTTGCTGGCCGCGCGCGCCTATGCGCTGTGCGCCGAAGCGGGCACTCAGGTGCAGCACATTCTCTACGGCCCTGACTGCATCGCCCAGCTGCGCAGATGGTATCAGGACGGCACCGTGCCGGGCTCCATGCGCGATGCGATCTTTGTTCTGGGCAAATACATTCCGCCGGTGCTGGCGCAGCCCGAAGGCCTGACGGCATTCCGTGACGCAACGGCAGATTTGCGCCTGAACTGGACCGTCTGCGCCTTTGGCCGCCATGAGCACGCCTGCCTGCTGGCCGCGGTGGCCGCGGGCGGGGATGTGCGAATCGGATTTGAGAATAACATCGAAACACCTGAGGGCGGGCTGCTGGCAGACAATGCAGCCTCGGTTGCCGCCTTCGTTCAGGCCGCGCGGGACGCAGGCCACCGCCTCAAGGAGAACTGATCATGTCTCACGTCTTCCCCCGCCATACCAAGGCCG
>NZ_JWLD01000047.1:102580-149915 GCF_000813725.1 Leisingera sp. ANG-Vp | reverse complement strand
TGCTGCTGGGGCAGGCGGGGCGGATGGTGCCGCCGGGGCCGCCGTTGCAGCGGGCGGCTGCGGAGCCTCAGGTGGCGTTCCGGCTGACGCCGACGCGTGAATCTCAGGCGGGCGGTTCCAGTCCGCAACCTGCTGCGCCAGAGCTGCCGAGGCGGCCGTCAGGGTCACTTGCCCGCTGCCGCTGCTGCCGGTGCCTGCGGCCCTGGTGCCGCCGTCCTGCATCGCCAGGAACGGGACCGCATGCAGCCCGGCGGCGGCAGCCAGGCAAAGGGGGAACAGCGCACGCCGGGTCACGAACCGGTACCTGTCAGAGTGACAGTCTTGATCCCGGCATCGCGCAGCCGGGTGATCAGCGCGGCAACTGCGCGGGCCGGCACTTCGGCATCGGCCCGCAGGGTCAGAGGGTCGATCTCGGATGCCTGCGCCATGACGGCGGCCATGGCGTCGCCGCCTTCGGCGCCGGAGAAATGCAAGCGGCCATCGGCTGACATGAACAGCACGGCCTCGGGAACGGAGGGCTCGCCGTTTTCCAGTTCCGGCGGTGTCACCGCAAAGGGGGCACCGGGCGCGATCTGCGAGGACAGCAGGAAGAAAATCAGCAGCAGAAACACAACGTTGATCATCGGCAGGACCGGCTCGCCCGCCTGCCGCTTCTTAGGAGACGAGAAATCCATGCCGCTCACTCCATCACCGCCAGCCCGGTGAAGCCGGCCCCGGCCAGCAGCCCGGCGGCGTCCATCAGCTGCTGCAGCGAGGCGCTGGCGTCCGGCTGCAGGACAATCGCATCCGATGTCTCGCGGGTCAGTTGGGCCAGCTGCTCAGCCAGGGCTTCGGCCTCCACCGGCACCCCGTTCAGCCGCAGCCCTTCGGCGGTCACCAGAACCAGCCGCGGCGGCCCTTGGTACGCCGCGCCCGCGCCGCCCGTGGCCAATGGCACCACCCGGTCGCGGCCGAATTGCGAGGCCAGCATGAAGAACACCAGCAGCAGGAACACCACGTCAATCATCGGCGCGAGGCTCAGGCGCTTTCTCACGCGCTGTGTCCCGAATGCTAGCGTCATTCCGCAGCGTGCCGCAGCGCTGGGCGGGCAGAGGCGCCGTTGAATACGCGGGTGGCGGCATCCTCCATCCGGGTCTGTTCACGCTCGGCCAGCCCTTCGATCCAGGAGGCCAGCGCCGAAGCCGGGATCGCCACCGCCATGCCCGCTGCCGTGGTCAGCAGCGCCTCCCAGATACCGCCGGCCAGCACCGAAGGGTCTGCACCGCTGCCGCTTTCCTGCAGGGCCTGGAAGGCGCCGATCATGCCCAGAACGGTCCCCAAAAGCCCGATCAGCGGCGCAATCGCAGCAATCAGCTCCAAGGGCCGTAGCCCCCGCCGCAGCTCTGCCAGCTCCGCCTTGGCGACACGGGTGGTTTCCCGTTCCGCAGCCTCAGTGCTGAAGCCTGGCGCCAGCAGCGCCCGCATGGCCGCCCCGGCAAACCGGTCCAGCGGGGTTTGCCCCGGCGCGGCAGGCGGGGTGCCGCCCTCGTGCCACTCTGCAATCCAGGCCTCGGTCTGCGTCTTGCGCCAGGCGCCGCCTTGGGCAAGCGCAACCGCCCGCCACAGGAACAACGCCAGGGTCAGCACCGACAAGGCCGCTATCACCCACAGCGCCGGCCCGCCGCGGGCCATGAAGTCAAAGAGTGGAGCAAGGGACATCGCAGCCTCCGTCAGTGGCCCGGGTTTTCCGGGTCGGTTTCCCCGGCCCCGCGGTCAAAGCGCCCGGCATAGGCCTCGGTCAGCCGGCTCGGCCCGTGCAGCACCCGCCATTGCCGGATGCCATTGCGCCAGCCGGCCCGGCCTTCCCGGGTCTCCGGCTCCGCGGCATCCTCTGCCGGGGTGCCAGCCTGCAGCAGCTCCCAGACCGCCTGCTTGCCCTGGCGGTAGGCTTCGGCGCCCCAGGCGCCCAGCAGCTCCTGAAAGGCGTCAAAGGCTGCGCGGTTGAACACCTTGTCCTCGCCCAGCCGGCCGATCACCGGGTTCTCGGGATGGACGCCGCAGCAGGGCACCCAGCCCTCGGGGATCGGCGTGTTGGCGGAATGGGTGCGCCCGGCCTTCAGCAGCTTGGGCAGCACATGGGTGTGCGGGCCTTCCGGGGATTTGCCGCCGGTGTCGGGGCCGCCGATCATCTGGTAAACCTCGACCCGGCCCAGGCGGGTCAGCAGCACCCGGTGGGGATGGTGTTTCAGGATCGCGCCCATCGCCGGGTTGCCGTGCTCAAACAGCGAGCGGCCGGCGTTTTCGTTCAGCACCTCCAGCAGCTCCGGATCGGCAGTGCGGATGCAGAAATCCGCCTGGTACTGGCCCAGCCCCATGTCGAACAGAAAGGCACCGCGGTCTTCATCGCGTAAAGCGTCTTCGTCGGGGCCAAGCGCGGTCAGCACATCGCGCCGGCTCATCGCGGCATCGGCGTGCGGCAGGCACAGAGAGACTGCCTGGGTCCAGCGGTGCGGCTTGGGGCTGAGGGTCTCATATGCCACCGGGCGCACACCTTCGAGGCTGTCGATGCGGACGCCGCCGCGGCTGGTCACCTGTTTCAGCCCGGCGTGCTGCTGCGGCGCCGGGTCGCCATAGACATGGTGGAACTCGCCGATGGCGCCGAAAGAGCCCATGTTCCAGCCGCAGTCTTCCTGCATCAGCGCCGCTTTCAGCACCTGTTGAAGCTCAGGCATCTGCTGCCCTCCTGTTGGTTGTTTTCCATTCCAGGGCGCCCGCGTGGACCGCCTGGTAAATGGCTTTGCCGATGGCTTCGCCGGTGGCGGTGTGCAGCCCGGCATAAGGGGTAGCCCCGGCCGGGGCCGCCACCGCGACGCAATCGGTTCCGGTGCCGGTCGCGGTTCCGCCTGGCAAGGCGACGCCCGCTTCCATCACCGCTGCGGTGCGGGCCTGGACGGCAATGCTCATTGCTTCGATGAGCCCGGCCTGGGTCAGCCCCTGGGACACGTGCAGGGCAACATTGATGGTGCCCCAATTGCGGCTGGCGTAATCCATCCGGCTGCCGACCCGTTCGGCGTTCGACAGGCCCACGGTCGCCACCGCGTGGGCTTGAATGCCCTCTACCTCCGCCGAGGCTTGGCAATGGCGGCGCACATCGCGCGAGGTCAAAAAGGCCACCGCATCGCTGCTGTTGCGCGCGGACAGCTCATCCGAAAACCACTCGGTCACATCCAGATCGCGCGGCAGGTCGCTGTTGCGGACCTCGCGCCACAGGATGCGGCGGGCGGTGACCAGGCCGGGGCGGTTCACTGCCCAGCTCAGCACCTGCATATCTGCGCCCAGATCAAACTCGAGCCAGGGGCGGTCCAGGGTGACAGTAGGCATCACAGTACTTCCAAGGGTTGGAACACGGGGCCTTGAGCCGTGGTCTGATGCCAGATTGAGATGCCAAAGGCGCGGGCCATCAGATCCGGTGTCAGCACATCGGCGGGCGCACCGTCAGCCAGAATGCCGCCCTCAGCCAGCAGGATCAGCCGGGTGCAATGGCGCGCCGCCAACCCCAGGTCGTGCAATGATACCAGCGCTGAGCGGCCCTCGGCAGCCAGCGCTGCAAAGACCTCCATGGTGGAGATCTGATGCGCCGGGTCCAGCCCGGCGGCGGGTTCATCGGCCATCAGCAGCGGCGTGTCTTGCGCGAGGGCCCGGGCAATCAGCGCGCGCGCCTGCTCGCCGCCCGACAGGCGCGAGGCTGCGCGCTGGCGGTAGGGGTCCAACCCCATGCGGGTGATGGCCTGATCAACCAGTGCCTGGTCCGCGGGCGGTAGCCGCAACCCTTGCGGCAGATGCGGCAGGCGGCCTAGCGCCACCAGCCGCTCCACCGGGACCGGCCAGGCAATCTCGCGCGATTGCGGCATCCAGGCTACGGCGCGGGCGCGCTCTGCCGCGCTCATTTCAGCCAGCGAGCTGCGCCCGCAGGAGGCGATTAGCCCCAGCGCCGCGCGCATCAGGCTGGTTTTGCCGGTGCCGTTCGGGCCCAGGAGGCCGACGAACTCGCCCGCCTGGATCTCAAGCGATACATCCCGGATCACCGGGCGGCCCCGCAGGGTGACCGAAAGGTTTTCGACCGACAGCACGCTCATGCCAGCCCCTTCCGTGTCTTGTAAATCAGATGCAGGAACAAGGGCGCCCCGACCAGGGCGGTGACCACCCCAAGCTTCAGGTCGCGCGAGGGCAGGATGATCCGCACCGCGATATCCGCAAGTTGCAGCATGATCGCGCCCCCCAAACCCGAGGCCCACAACAGCCGCGAGGGCTGGCCCGCCACAAAGGGGCGCAGGATATGCGGCACCACCAGACCGATGAAGCCGATAGCTCCGGCCACCGCCGTAGCGCTGCCGACAATGCTGGCAGTGCCCAGCACCAGCAGCAGCCGCAGCCGGTTCAGGTTCATCCCCATGGTCCGGGCTGCATCCTCGCCCAGGGTGAGCGTATCCAGCCCCCGCGCCAGCGTCAGCAGAATTGCGGCACCGGTCAGTGCAAAGGGCAGCACCAGCCAGACATGCACCATCGAGCGGTCGGCAAGCGAACCCATCATCCAGAACACGATCTCATTGGCGGCAAAGGGGTTGGGCGACAGGTTCAGCACCAGCGAGGTGAGCGCCCCGGCCATCGCCGAAATCGCGATCCCTGCCAGGATCAGCGACAGCGAGCCGCCCTGCGGCCCGGCAAGGGCCATCACCAGGAATACCCCCGCCAAAGCGCCTGCCAGCGCCGCCAGCGGCAGGCCCAGTGTCAGGGCAGCGGCCAGACCGGTGTTGATCGCCAGCACCGCGCCCAATGCGGCCGAAGAGGACACCCCGATCAGCCCCGGCTCGGCCAGCGGGTTGCGCAAATACCCCTGCATTGCAGCCCCTGCCAGCCCCAGCCCGCCGCCGATGACAATGGCCAGAATGGCGCGCGGCAGGCGGATTTCCTGCATCACCAGCGTCAAGGGGCCGTAGCTGTCGTCAAACAGCGCCGCGAGGCTGTCGCCCATGTCAACATCGGCAGGTCCCACGGTAAGCGAGATCAGGAACAGCACTACGACGGCAACTGACAGTACCAGCATCAGACGGGTCATTCCCCGTGCTCCTTTTGCAAGAACAGGCGGCGCTCCTCGGACAGATTTTGCACCGCGCGCAGCACATGCGGGGTGCCGCAGACCCAATCCGCATCGCGCATCTGCCCGGCGCCGCTTTGGGCGGCCAGCTGCTGCACCACGGGATGGGCCAGATTGTCCTCGCTGCGCGAGGCGCGGGGGTAGGGCGAGGTGCCCACCAGCAGGTCCGGCTCTGCCATTGCCAGCACTTCCAGCGGCATTTTGCCGGAGCGGGCGTACCCCATCCCGGCGGCGATGTTCTCGAGTCCCGAAGCCTCAAGAATCTGTCCCGCCAGAGACTTCGGCCCGGCGGTGTAATTGTTGGCCGCATAAAGCGCAGCCCGCGGGCGGGGGCCGTCAGCGGGCTGCAGCAAGGCCAGCTGCTTGTCGTAGCCGGCCAGCAGTTCGTGCGCGGCCTGTTCCCGGCCTAGGACACGGCCCATCTCCAGGATCCGCTGCCGCACGTCTTCCAGCGAGTCGGCGGGCTGGAACACCACCACCGGCACGCCAAGCCGCTGCAGCATGCTGGTGGTCGCCGGGGTCGAAAACGCCCCGGCAATCACCAGATCCGGCTTCAACAGATAAATCTCCTCTGCCTGGCCGTGATTGACGGGGTAGGCCATGGCCTCATCAGCCATGGCCGAGGCGCGGCTGTCCCGCGCGATATAGGAGACCGAGGCCAGCTGGCCGGGTGCTGCCAGCAGCATCGCCAGCTGGTCGGTGCACAGGTTCATCGACACCACGCGCGACGGCCCGGCCAAAGCGCCGGTGGCGGCCCACAGAAGGGCCAGGGCTATGCCGGGCAGCCTGCGCATCGATCAGAACGACGCCCTTACGCCGGCATAGACCGCACGGCCGCGCTTGGCGTAGCCCCACACGTCCGAGTATTCCTCGTCGAACAGGTTGGTGACGCGGCCGGTCAGCACCAGGTTGTCTGTCAGGTCATACTGGGCCGAGACGTTGACTGTGGTGTAATCCGGCAGTTCAGCGGTGCCGAAGGAGCCGAAGAATTGGCTGTCCCAGTTGCCAGCGACATGGCGGATATCGGTTGAAACCGAGCCGCGGCCGTTGAAAGTCTGCAGGGTGGCGCTGAGCAGCAGCTCGTGCTCCGGGCGGCGAACCTCGACCGAGCCGTCAGGGTTGCTGGCGTCCAGATAGGTGTAGGCCAGGTTTAGATAGAGGCTGCCGGTTGCATCCAGGCTTGCCGACAGTTCGACGCCCTGCCGGTCGCTGTCTCCTGCCTGATTTTCATAAGTGGTGCCGCCAGTAACCGGCACGCCCCATGTAATTTCGTTGGTCAGGGTCTCGTTGAAGTAAGTGATATCAAAGGTGCCGCGCCCCTGCAGAACGGTAAACTCGGCACCGATGTCAAATCCGCGGTTCTCCTCGGGCTGCAAATCGGGGTTGCCGATGGTTCCGAAGGAGTTTGCAAACAGCTCGAAGTAAGTCGGATTGACGACAGCGGTGCCTGCGGAGGCATGCAGGCGGATTTCGCTGCCGGGGATCAGATAAGATCCGCTGGCGGTCCAGCTGAAGCCGTTCTGGAAAACGCTGTTGTCGTCATAACGGGCGCCAAGCTGAAAATCCAAACCGTTGGCCAGGCTGCCGCGGTATTCGAGTGCGATCGAGTTGGTTTTGCGCCGGAAGGCCGAGTTGGTGCTGCTGGAGTCCTCTTCCCATTCCAGCATTGCGTTCAGCAAGTGGACCGCCTGATCCGCGGGGCGCCCGTCCAGGCCAAGGCTCAGCAGGTATTTTGCGGCTTCTGTCGTGGTCTCGGCTGGCGTGCCGCCGCTGAAGGACTGGTCGAAATCGGTGCGTTCCAGGGAAAGGCGGTGCTTCAGCCGGCCGCCCAATGTATCAAGCTCGGCGTAGACCTGGGCCAGCTGCTCGTCCCGGTCGCTGAATGCAGTTGGATCATCCACGACATAGCCCGCGGCATCGGCCGCGGAAAACGAGTTGGTGTCGTTGCTGTAGCGCTCATCGGAGGTGCGGAAATTGAAGCCGAGCTTCAACTGGCCGGTCACCAGGTAGTCGCCTTTTAGCTGGGCGGTGCTGCGGCGAATACCGTCCTCTTCGCCGCCGTCGCCGGAGATGTCGTAGCCGTCGTCGTTGTCATGGGCGAGGCTGAAGGCAATGCCGCCGCGTTCGCTCCGGTGAGACACCCGTGCCGAAGCCCGGTAACCGTCCGAACCGGTCTCGGCGCTGCCGCCGAATTCAGTGCCGGTGCCGCCGCTCTTGGTAATGATGTTGATCACCCCGGCCGAGGCGTTGGAGCCGTAGAACACCGATTGAGGGCCGCGCAGAACCTCGATGCGTTCGATATTGGCAGTGTCCAAGCCGGACAGAATGTATTCGCTGTCGCCGCCTGAGGCTTCGACGCCGTCGATCAGGATCAGCGTATGGTTGGCCTCAGCACCGCGGATGCGGACCTGGGTAAAGCTGTCGCCGGAACCGTTCACCATCAGGCCGGGTACTGAGCGCAATGCGTCCTGGACGGTGCTGATGCCGCGTTTTTCGATTTCCTCGCTGGTCACCACCGTGGCCGCACGGCCGTATTGCTGCGCGCCGACCGGAGTGAAACCGCCGGAGACGATGATTTCGCCCAGGTCGGTGACCTCTGTGTCCTGGGCGGTTGCGATTGCGGGGGCGGCGGCGAGGGCCGCGGCCATCGCAGTGATAGGGGGCAAGCTTGCCTTGCGCATAGTCAATTCCTCCCGGCCCGCGCGAACAGACGCAGGCCAAGCGGCTGCCCGGAGCGGGCAGCATGGTCAGATTTTGGTCTTTGGAAGGCATTGCCTCCGCAGACGGTGAAACTGCCACCACTACGGAAGTCCGTTGTCCTCAGCGCGCCCCGCACCCGGACAGGGTGATCATCCTGGCAGGTCTCCTGACTCGCGGGTCGAGGCTTTGCCGCGCCTTCCCGCCCCTTGGGGCAGTGGCATATCGCAGCATTGCTCTCCGCTCACAGTTGCGGGGGCAGTCACGGATTTGGCGCCTGTTGGCTACACCTCACCGTGTTCCCTTTTACCCGGGTGGTCTCCCAGCCGGACCAGAATGGCCGGACTTAGGCAAATCGGGAAGAATCTGTCAAGAGAGTTGTTGCACCCTGCAGGCGCGCTGGCGGAACGCCGGGCGCCGTTGCCGGAACCGGTGTGCTTCTCGTGCCGGGCGGCTGTCTTGATCGCGTTTGAGTACGACACACGGGCGGTCTGAACCGCCGCAGGCCGTCTGCGCCGCGAGTCAGCCGGTCTGAGTGCGCTGTTTCAGATCTTCAATCCAGGGCGGCGACACGGAAGGGGCGCCGAACAGGTACCCCTGCAGGCAGTCGACGCCATTGGCGACCAGGAATTCGGCGTCATCCTGGCTTTCGACCGATTCCGCCACGACAAACATGTCGAATTGCTTGGCAATACCGATCAGCGCGCGCACCACGGACTGATTGTCGAAGTTGGCATGAACACCGCGCACGAACTGGCCGTCGATTTTGACGGCGTCAAAAAAGAACTGGCGGAAACTGCCGATCGAGGTGGTGCCCGCACCGAAATTGTCCAGCGCAAAGGCGATGCCGTGCTGCTGCATCCGGCCCATGAAATCGGTCACAAGCTCGGGCGCGGCCATGGCTGAAGTTTCGGTGATTTCCAGCACCAGCCGTTCACCAAGGTTGGCGTCGCGTTTGATGAAACGCTCCAGCACCTGGGTCCAGCGCTGATAGCCGATGGAGCGGGCCGACATGTTCACCGAAAGCCGGATGTTGGGAAATTTATCCAGGGCCCGCAGCCCGTGCTGCAGCGCCAGGCAGTCCATCTCGCGGCCGATTTCCTTGTCCTCGACCACATGCATGAATTCACGTGCCGGAATCACCCGGCCGGTTGGATCCAGCACCCGGATGTAACCCTCGTAGAAGGCGACGCCATGCGGCGCCATCGCCTGCATGATGGGCTGGTAGGCCAGCACAGTCTGGTTGTGCTGCACTGCATCGGCAACCATTTCGAGCGTTGATTTGTCGCGGCTCGCCACAGCTGCATTCAGCGGGCTTTCGGAGCCTTCGGGAAGATCTGCCTTGGCGTTTCGTCTGTTCATGTGCTGCAGGGCCCCGTTCCGGCAAAGATGTGACACAGTATGCTTTGCCGTGCAGCATCACGCAAAAGGGTTGAGGCGGGATTAAAGATTGCATTTGAGGCAATTCCCGTCTGGCCAGACAAGCGCCTGGCCTGGCCGGCGGCTTTGGTGCTGCCCCGGGGCACGTGCTCGCAGGATGCGGGCCTTAGGCTATTGCGGGCGCGCGCTGCGGCTGCGGCAGCACCCGCATCTGCACTACCTGCTCGACAAAAGGCACCAGCCCTTCGGGGCCGGAGCTGCGGTCTTTCAGATGAATGCAGACATCCGGCCGGAGCGAGGCGATGATGCCAATGAGGTCACCGCGGGTCTGGTCGTCCAGCCCGGCGCCCATGATCACGCATTCGATGCGCGGCTCGGTTTCCAGCTGGCGCACCACTTCGGGCTGGTCATGCGCGCCCAGCCATTGAATCGGCAGATGATCCAGCTGCTCCGCCACATTGCCAATCACATGCGGCAGCTTGCCGATCAGTAACACAACAGGTTTCATTTCACTCTCCACCCTACAGTTGGGCGCCCTTATCGAGACGTCCCTCATGTATGAGGTAGTGCAAATTTTGCCGGGATCACGCTGGGAACAACTGCAGCGCCAAGGCAAGGGCCAACGGTCATCCGAAACGGCTGCATGAGCTTTTCGGTGGACTTTCGAAGCTGTTGGATATGTGGTGCTTGAAATTCAAATCAGAGTTGAAGGACAGATTATTGAAAACACCTTTCGTTGGTTCGAAATGGGCAGCTAAAGCTGCTTGCGCTTTGACTTCCGCGGTATTGATTGCCTGTACTCCGCTGCCCGAACCTGTCCCGCTGGAGCCCGCTCCGTTTGTATATGCAGACAAGCCGGCACCCAGAGGAACGCCAATGCAGCAAGTAGTTTTCCGGGCTGCAGAAATGACTGCCGGTCCGCACAAGCCAGTCGCAGCAACGTGCACTATCACAGGGAAAGAGTTCCGGGTTCGCTTTCAGACGCCCGCAACACTGGCTGTTCCCGCTGATTCTGAGGGATGGTCCGTTGACAAGGTCAGCTGTAAACTCGGCGAAGATGTTGCTGAATGGACAAGTTTTTCAACAATGAAAACGAGCTGGGTTCATATTTTGTTCAGTGGCGACGCAGAAGCTAGGGGGAGGTCAAAGAAACGCAAAACCTCAATGATATTTGGAGACCAATACGCGCATTCTGTGACTTTCCCCGAGGAAGACTAGGCAAAGCTGGCGACAAAGAGCCGTAATCCGGTTGAAGTAGGAAATTGGAAGCGCTGCCCACTTTAGACTTAAGGCCGTTGTTGGTACTTCCCAGCCTGTCTGCGGAACCCAGGGTTTCTAGGCTTCCGCAGACGCACAGCAAATTTAACCTTCAGCCTCGGTCTCGATCATTGCGCTGATAATCGCCTTAGCGCTGTCCGAGTTCCACTCGGCATCGCCCAGCAGCCGCGCGACTTCCTTGCCATCGCGGTCCAGCAGCACCGTGATCGGCAGGCCGATCACTGCCATCTCGCGGGCCAGCGCCTGTTTCGGGTCCTGGTGGCGGGGCAGGTTGGTGATGCCAACCTCGTCAAAGAACTTCTGGATGCCCGCAGGTGCGTTACGGCCGGTGGCGATGGTCAGGACTTCGAAATCCTCACCGCCAAATTCCTCCTGCAGCTCTGACAGCTGCGGCATTTCTTTGCGGCAGGGCGCGCACCAGGTGGCCCAGAAGTTCAGCAGGACCACCTTGCCCTGGTAATCCTCCAGGCTGGCAGTGCCGGCGCCATCGGCCAGCTGGAACGCGGTGGCAGATGTGTCGCGCGGCTCGGAATGCACGACCAGCCGCTTGAGGCTGTCCTCGCGCAGCGCTTCCAGCTGCGCCTGATCTGCCGCAGCCGCGGCATTTGCACCCAAGGCGAGGGCCATATAAAGGGAAAGCTGACGAAACAGACGCATTTTATCTCCGGGGTTCCACACCATGACAGATCAATCCTCGAACCAGATGTGGGGCGGCCGCTTTGCCGCAGGTCCCGACGCGATCATGGAGGCGATCAACGCCTCGATCGGGTTCGACAAGCGGATGGCAGCACAGGACATCGCAGGCTCCAGGGCCCATGCGGCGATGTTGGCCGCAACAGGCGTCATTACGGATAATGATGCCGAAGCCATTCGGGAAGGGCTGCTCACCGTTTTGTCAGAAATCGAGGGCGGAACTTTCCAGTTTTCCACTGCCTTGGAAGACATCCACATGAATGTGGAGGCCCGCCTGAAGGAAATCATCGGCGAGCCTGCGGGCCGTCTGCACACCGGCCGGTCGCGCAATGACCAGGTCGCGACCGATTTCAAACTCTGGGTGCGGGACCAGCTGGATGCGGCTGAAAGCGGCCTGCTGGCGCTGATCAAGGCGCTGCTGAGCCAGGCCGAAGCGGGTGCCGATTGGGTGATGCCGGGCTTTACCCATCTGCAGACGGCGCAGCCGGTGACCTGGGGCCACCACATGATGGCCTATGTGGAAATGTTCGGCCGCGACCTGTCCCGGGTGCGCGATGCCCGTGCCCGGATGAACGAATCGCCTCTGGGGGCTGCGGCGCTGGCAGGCACCTCTTTCCCGATCGACCGGGAGATGACGGCAAAGGCCCTGGGTTTCGACCGCCCGGCGGCCAACTCTCTGGATGCGGTCAGCGACCGTGATTTCGCGCTGGAGTTCCTGTCGGTGGCGTCGATCAGCGCCGTGCACCTCAGCCGCTTTGCCGAAGAGCTGGTGATCTGGTCCTCGGCCCAGTTCCGTTTCGTGACCCTCAGCGACCGGTTCTCGACCGGCTCGTCGATCATGCCGCAGAAGAAGAATCCGGACGCGGCGGAGCTGATCCGCGCCAAGGTGGGCCGGATCTTTGGCGCCAACACCGCGCTGATGATGGTGATGAAGGGGCTGCCGCTGGCCTATTCCAAGGACATGCAGGAAGACAAGGAACAGGTGTTTGACGCCGCCGACAACTGGATGCTGGCGCTGGCGGCGATGGAAGGCATGGTGAAAGACATGACCGGCAACCGCGAGAGCCTGGCCGCCGCTGCCGGTTCCGGCTTCTCCACCGCGACCGACCTGGCCGACTGGCTGGTGCGGGTGCTGAAGGTGCCGTTCCGCGATGCCCATCACGTGACCGGAACCCTGGTGGCGATGGCGGAAAGCCGCGGCTGCGATTTGCCGGATCTTTCGCTGGCGGATATGCAGGGCGTGCATGAAGGCATCACCGAGGACATCTTCACTGTGCTAGGCGTCGAAAACTCGGTAAACTCGCGCATGTCTTATGGCGGCACCGCGCCGGCGCAGGTGCGCGCGCAAATCGTCCGCTGGCAGGAATTCCTGGCGGGCTGAGGCGGCAGCCGCCGCGGAGGCAAGGAGGCTGAAGAATGCGGAAGACGGTTTTTGCTTTGTTTGCACTGGCGGTGCTGGCGGCTTGCGGCGTCGACGGCGAGCCGGTGCAGCCGACCTTGAACGCCGGGATCGGCGTCGGCGACAGCGGTGTCCATGCCGGCGGCGCGGTTGGGCTGCATAAGGGCCCCATCAGCGTTTTTCTCGGCTTCTAGTCTGGCAGCTGCTTGAAGCTAAGGCTCTGAAACACCAAATAGATAACGCCTGGGCCTGGTGCCCGGGCGTTTCTCTTTGCGATTGAGGATACTCAGATGAAATTTGCAGCTGTGCTGTTGTCTTTGCTGGCGCTGGCAGCCTGTGAGGCACCGGGGCCGACGGCCAATCCGCCGCAGAAGCACGCGCCTGCGGAGACCGGTGTGTCGGTCTCCGGCTATGCCCGGGTTGGGGTTTCCCATACGTTCTAGACCGCTCCGAAGGCAGCTTCGGGCGGTGCTTCGAGTGATTTCCTGCTGCCCGGCAGGCCTGACCGCCGGCGGTCTTCAGATCGTCTGCAAAAGTGGCGGCGCCGCCAAATGGGCGGAGGCGGGACGGGCGTATCCGCCCGCACGCTGAACGTTGTCTCTGCGTGCCCTTGCCACAGGGCCCTGTTCCTGAGTGCCGGGCGTGTCAGCCCCGGCGGAGATCGAGATCCCTCAGGAGCATGGCAGCGCCGGCTTAAGATGCAGTGAGAAGGGCGTGCGCTTGGGCCGCAACACGCAGACTGAGAGAGACGGGGGTACTCCCGCGCCTGAAAATGCGCCCTGAGGGCGCCTATTACAGCCTTGGGCCTGGCGCTGCTGACGCAGCGCAGAAGAAGACTGTACTGAGATGCGCCTTAGGACAGGCCAGCCCTCAGGCGCGATTGCCATAGTGAGAAGGCCTGCGCGTCAAGGGAGAAGGGTGCTGGGCACCGCCGCTGCGCGGCGCCACGCCCAACGGGAGCGGGCGCATCTTTGATGCGTCTGGCGACGGGCGGGAGAGCTTCTGCGGCAGCCGGGTGCGGCGCCGGGAGCGGCGGAATCATTTGATCCATATGCCCCTTTTGCCCTAAAGCCGGGACCATGGACCATTTTCTCTACCGCGACGGCGCGCTCTACGCCGAAGACGTTCCCATCTCCGAGATCGCCGCGGCGGTGGGCACCCCGTTTTATGTCTATTCCACCGCCACCCTGCTGCGGCATTTCAAGCTGTTCGATGAGGCGCTGGAAGGCACCGATCACCTGGTCTGCTACGCGATGAAGGCAGCCTCCAACCAGGCGATCCTGAAGACCTTGGCGCAGGCCGGGGCGGGCATGGATGTGGTGAGCCAGGGCGAATACCTGCGGGCCAAGGCGGCGGGGGTGCCGGGGGAAAAGATCGTGTTCTCCGGCGTTGGCAAGACGGCTGAGGAAATCCGCGTGGCTTTGACCGGCGGCATCCGCCAGTTCAACGTGGAATCCGAGCCGGAGATGGAGGTGATCAACGCGGTGGCGCTGGAGCTGGGCATGGTCGCTCCAATCACCATCCGGGTGAACCCGGATGTGGATGCCAAGACCCATGCCAAGATCGCCACCGGCAAATCCGAGAACAAATTCGGTATCCCGATCTCCCGTGCCAAGGAGGTCTATGCTCTTGCCGCCTCCCTGCCGGGGCTGGAGGTGGTCGGCATCGACTGCCATATCGGCTCGCAGCTGACCGATCTGGAACCGTTCCGGCTGGCTTATGAGAAGGTGGCAGAGCTCACGGAAACCCTGCGCGCCGAAGGCCACAACATCCGCCGCCTGGACCTGGGCGGGGGCCTGGGCATTCCTTACGAGCGCTCCAACGAGGCGCCGCCCTTGCCGGTGGAATACGGCCAGCTGATCAAGGACACGCTGGGCCATCTGGGCTGCGAGATCGAGATCGAGCCGGGCCGGCTGATCGCGGGCAACGCAGGTCTGATGATCTCCAAGGTGATCTATGTGAAATCCGGCGAGGGCCGCGACTTCCTGATCGTCGACGGTGCCATGAACGACCTGATCCGCCCGGCGATGTATGAAGCGCACCACGATATCGTGCCGGTAAACGAGCCCGCCCCGGGCACCGAGAGCCAGCCCTATGACATCGTTGGCCCGGTGTGCGAGACCGGAGATACCTTTGCCAAGCAGCGCAGCATGGCCCCTCTGGCCGCTGGCGATCTGATCGCCTTCCGCAGCGCCGGCGCCTATGGCGCGGTGATGGCCAGCGAATACAACTCGCGCCCCCTGATCCCGGAAGTGCTGGTGCATGGGGATCAATTCGCGGTTATCCGGCAACGTCCGGCCTTTGACGAAATGATAAACCGCGATACCATCCCCGAGTGGCTTTGACGCGATCCGGGACATGATCCGGCGCGGGCCATCACAGCATGAGGCCCGAATGCCCTTTGACAGACGTGCCGATCCGGTCCTGAAACGCCTGCGCTGGCCCTTGCGGCTGACGCAGGCCGGACTCGTTGCGGAACGGGCCATGCGCGCCTTCTGGCCGCTGGCTTCGGTGCTGATGGCGGTGCTGGCCGCACTGATGCTGGGTCTGCAGCTGCTGCTGCCGGAAACGGCTGTTTGGACCGGCGCCATGGCGGCGGTGCTGGCCGCCACCGCTGCCTTTGGCTGGGGCGCCTGGCGGTTCCGCTGGCCCAGCCGCGGCGAGGCGCTGGAGCGGCTCGATGAAACCTTGCCGGGACGGCCTGTCACCGCGCTGCTGGACACCCAGGCGATCGGCGCAGAAGATGCGGCGTCAATCGCGCTTTGGAACGCCCACAAGCGGCGGATGGCTGCATCTGCAGCGCAGGCCCGGGCTCCGGCACCGGATCTGAACGTAAATGCGGCAGACCCGTATGCTCTGCGCTATGTTGCGGGGCTGTTCCTGGCGGTGGCACTGCTGTTCGGCTCAATCTGGCAGGTGGCAGCGATCAAGGATTTGGGCGCGGGTGGCCCTGCGGCGCTTAGCGGGCCGGCCTGGGAAGGCTGGGCCGAGCCGCCAGCCTATACCCGCTTGCCGGTGCTGTACCTGAACGATCAGGCGGAAGGCGCGCTGAAACTGCCCGAGGGCAGCCGCGTCACCCTGCGGTTTTACGGCGAGGTCGGGGCGCTGAGCCTGTCGCAGGACGTTTCTGATCCCAACGGAGAAACGCCGCCGTCTGCAGAAGATGCGCAGGAGTTCACGGTCGCGCGCAGCGGCTCCTTTGCCATCGAAGGTGCCGGCGGGCGCAGCTGGCGGGTTGACGTGATCCCGGATGAACCTCCCCGGGTGGCAGTGGCCGGACAGCCGGAGCTGGAGAATGACGGCTTTACCACGCTGGCCTTTTCGGCAGGGGATGACTACGGGGTGGCTGCCGGTCAGGTGCGGATCGCGCTGGATCTGGCGGCCGTCGAGCGCCGCCACGGCCTTGCCGCCGACCCTGACGCGCGGGAGGCCATCGTGCTGGATTTGCCGCTGCCTTTGTCTGGGTCGCGCAAGGATTTCACCGAAAAGCTGATCGAGGATTTCGCGCAGCATCCCTGGGCCAACCTGCCGGTGGTCTTCACCTTCTCGGCTGTGGATGAGGCCGGGCAATCTGCAGCGGCTGCGGGGTTCGGGACCCAGCTGACCACCCGGCGTTTCTTTGATCCGCTGGCGGCAGCCGTGATCGAACAGCGGCGCGACCTGCTGTGGGCGCGCGCCAATGCGCCGCGGGTCGCGCAGGTGCTGCGGACCTTGTCGCACCGTCCGGCGGGCCTGTTCCGCAATTACGGCGATTATCTGCGGCTGCGCACCATTCTGCGGCGGCTGGAGGCCTATACAATGCAGGGCAGCATTCCCGAGCCGCGGCAAGAGGAAATCACCGCCGCGCTGTGGGATCTGGCAGTCCAGCTGGAAGATGGCGATGTCGGCGATGCGCTGGAGCGGATGCGCCGGGCGCAGGAGCGGCTGAGCCAGGCCATGCGCGACGGCGCCTCGGAGCAGGAGATCGCCCGGCTGATGCAGGAGCTGCGCGAAGCGACCCAGGACTACATGCGCCAGCTCAGCCGCCAGGCCGAGGCCAATGGCGAGACCTTGGAACCGGGTGAAATGCCGGAGGACATGATGACCCTCAGCCAGGATGACCTGCAGGCAATGATGGACCGCATCCAGGAGCTGATGGAGCAGGGCCGCATGGCCGAGGCCGAGCAGGCGCTGCGCGAGTTCCAGGAGATGATGGAAAACATGCAGATGACCCGCTCGCAGCAGGGCCAGGGCGGCGATCAGGGCCGCGAAGCGATGGAAGGGCTGGGCGAAACCCTGCGTGAACAGCAGGGTCTGTCGGATCAGGCCTTCCGGGATCTGCAGGAGCAATTCAACCCCGGCGCCCGCAGCGGCGAAAGCCAGGGCAATGAAGGCCGCGATGGCGGCTTGGGCCGCGGCCAGAGCCACCAGGGCGGCGGTCAGGGCGGCCAGGGCGGTGAAGGCAATCAGGGCGCGCAGGACAGCACGCCCGGCGGCAACGGGTCTGGCGGCCGTGAACAGCCCGGGCAGGGCGGCTCATTGGCCGACCGCCAGCAGGCGCTGCGCCAGCAGCTGCAGCAGCAGCGCGAGGGGCTGCCCTATCTGGACGGTGAGGCCGGCGAGGCCGCGCGCGAGGCGCTGGACCGGGCAGGCCGTGCCATGGAGGGCGCTGAAGAAGCGCTGCGCGGCGGCGACAATGCCGAGGCCATTGACCGGCAGTCAGAGGCCATGGAGGCCCTGCGCGAGGGCATGCGCAGCCTGGGCGAGGCCCTGGCGCAGCAGCGCCAGCCGGGCCAGCAGAACGGGCAAGGGCAAATGGTGGACACGAACCGGGATCCGCTTGGCCGCGAACGTCCTGACGGACCAAGTGGCGGGCTTGACCCCAACCGTTTGGGTAATATCAATAATAATAGTCCCTATGGCCGCGCCTGGGACCTGCTGGAGGATATTCGCCGCCGGGCTGGAGAACTCGGCCGGGACGAGCGGGAGCGCAGCTACCTGCGGCGGCTGCTGGACCGGTTTTGAAGCCCTGTAGCCAAGCGGTACAAGGCGCGCGATTAGCATGAGTGGCAAAATGCATTAGGCCGGGCTCTGACCCGGCCTTTTAGTTTGCTTGTCTGACTGAGCTTACTGCGGGCTGGTCAGTGACTTCACTTGCCCGTCCAGCCACAGCCGGGCCTGGTCGACCCAGCCGACATAGCTGCTGAGCGCGGAATCCGCCTGCGGGACTTTCTCGGAGATCAGCGCCGCATTGTCATAGACCATCACTAGCGCCAGCGCTGCGATCAGTGACAGTGCAAAGCCGCGGGCAAAGCCGCCTTTGCGCTGCACCGGCGGCTCTTCACTGGCCGTCTGCGGCGCAGGCGCTGCACTGCCGGCCGACCGCAGGGTGGAGTTGATTTCCTCGATGTCCGGCAGCAGTTCCTTGCGCGAGCCGGTTTCGGCAGCGGCCAGCTGGCGCGGGTCTTCGCCGCGCATGCGGGCCATGCGGTCGCGCGCCTGCCGGGTGCGGCGGGCGGCTTCGTCCTCGGCTGCAGCGCTGTCCAGCCCCAGTTCGGGCTGGGTTTCCAAGCTCTCGCTTTCTGCGGCCCGCAGCGAGGCTTCGCGTTCGGCCTCTTCGCGCAGGATGTCGGACAGCGCCGGATCCAGCCCGCGGCCGCGCTGCGCAGGCGCTGCTTCCGGTTCCTCTTCCATCTCTGGCAGTTCGTCCGGCTCTTCGGCCTCTTCGGCGGCGGCCTGCGGGGCTTCCTCCGGCTCGGGGTCTTCTTCAGCGGCGGCTTCCGCCGGTTCCTCGAAGCTCTCTTCAGCGGGCTCCGGTTCGGGCTCGGGCTCGGGATGGCTCTCCGGCGGGGTTTCCGCAACCGGGGCCGCTTCGGCTTCCGGAGCCGCTGCGGCATCTTCTGCCGGAGTTTCTGCCGCTGGGGCGCCTGCAGCCGCCTGAAACCAGGTCTGGCCGCAGTTGGAACATTGCACGTCCCGCCCTTCGGCAGGGATCACATCCTCGGGCACTTCGTACTGGGCTGCACAATTCGGGCAGGTCAGGCGCATCATGCTCTCCTCGGCACCATCCTGCCGGCCAGCAGGCGGCAGGTTGTTTTTCAATGGATTATATGCAGATCAGGGGGGACGCGAAAGTGTCAATCGCCGCCCGCCCGCAAGCCCGCCGGCCGCGGCGGCTTCCGCGCAACAGAGCCCCCATTGAAACTGCCCGCCCCTTGGGGCAAAACACCCGGGCGCTACTCAAAAGGCGCAAGCGGGGGGCAGCAGTGATCGAGCTGGAAAATGTGGGCTACAACTACGGCGGCGGCGAGCTGCTGAATGCGGTGTCGGTGCAGCTGGCGCCGGGCTCGTTCCACTTTCTGACCGGCCCGTCTGGGGCAGGCAAGACCACTCTGCTGAAACTCTGCTACGGCGCGCTGACGCCGACCTCCGGCCGGGTGCGCGCCTTCAACATGGATGTGCACGGGCTGGACCGCGACCAGATGGCTTTCCTGCGCCGCCGGGTCGGGGTGGTGCATCAGGACTGCCGGTTCCTGGACCATCTGCCGGTGATCGAGAACATCGCCCTGCCGCTCCTGGTTTCGGGGCGCGAGCTGAACCACGAGGAAGCCAACCTGCGCGAGCTGCTGAACTGGGTCGGCCTCAGCGAACGCGCCCATGCGCTGCCGCCGGAACTCTCGGGCGGCGAGCGGCAGCGGGCGGCATTGGCCCGCTCGGTGATCCTGTCGCCGGATGTGATCATTGCGGATGAGCCGACCGGCAACGTCGACTGGGAAATGTCGCAGCGGCTGCTGCAGCTCCTGGTGGAGCTGAACCGGATGGGCAAGACCATCCTTGTCGCCACCCATGACCTGTCGCTGATCCGGGCGGCAAAGAACCAGGTGCAGGCGCGGGTGCTGCGGATCTCGAACCGGCAGCTGCAGCTTGCGGGAGCGGACCTATGAGCGAAGGCAGGCTGCGCAGACTGATCCTGGGAGACACCCAGGCCAACCGGGTGGTGCCGCCGAGCGGCTTTACCGCCCATCTGACTTTGTTTGTCTCCGGCGCGATGGCGTTCCTGGCGGTTTTTGCGCTGGCGCTGTCGATGGCGTCGGGCCGTCTGGCTGACCGCTGGGCCTCGGAGCTGGCCCGTGCCGCCACCCTGCGCATCAACGCCCCGGCCGAGCAGCGGGTGGCGCAAACCGAAGCGGCGCTGGAAATCCTGCGCCAGACGCCCGGGGTCGCTACTGCCCGTGCTTTGACCGGCGAAGAGCAGGCGGCGCTTCTGGCGCCCTGGTTCGGCTCCAGCCTGCCTGCGGGCAGCCTGCCGCTGCCGCAGCTGATCGAAGTAACCGGCGACGATCAGGGCTATGATGCCCAGGGTTTGCGGCTGCGGCTGCAGGCCGAGGTGCCGGGTGCGGTGCTGGATGACCACACCCGCTGGCGCGCACCGCTGGTGGAGGCGGCCCGCTCGCTGCGCCGCCTGGCCTGGGTGTCGATCCTGCTGATCGGCGGCGCCACCGCGGCGATGATCACCCTGGCTGCGAATGCTGCGCTGGCCGCCAATGCCCAGGTGATCGAGGTGCTGCGTCTGGTGGGGGCCTTGGACAGCTACATCGCCCAGGCCTTTATCCGCCGCTTTACCCTGCGGGCACTGAGCGGTGCTGCCGCGGGCGTTGCCCTGGGCATGATCGGTGTGCTGCTGATGCCGGAAGCCTCGGACGAGGGCGGCTTCCTCACCGGACTCGGCTTCCAGGGCTGGGGCTGGCTGGTGCCGCTGATGATCCCGCCGCTGGGCGCGCTGGTGGCCTTTGCCGCCACCACCCGCGCCGCAACCAAACGATTGGGAGAACTGTCGTGAGCCGACTTTTCCAGCTGCTGCGCTCGGTGCTGTTCGACATTCATGTCTACGCTTCCATGCTGGTTTTGGGGGTGATCTTTGCCCCTTGGGCCGTGGTGTCGCGCAAGGGCGCCCGGGCGGCCTGCAAGACCTATTGCCGCTGGGTGCTGTGGACAGCACGCTGGATGGTCGGGATCCGCACCGAAGTGCGCGGCCCGGTGCCTAAGGGCGAGGTGATCATCGCCGCCAAGCACCAGAGCTTCCTGGACATCCTGATCATCTTCAACGCGCTGCCCTCGGCCCGGTTCATCATGAAGCGCGAATTACTGTGGACACCGGTGATCGGCGTCTATGCCCGCCGCCTGGGCTGTGTGCCGGTGAACCGCGGCAAGCGCGGCGCGGCGATTGCCAAGATGGTCAAGGATGTGGCGGCGCAAAACCGCGAGCCCGGCCAGCTGGTGATCTACCCGCAGGGCACGCGGGTGATGCCTGGTGCCGAGAAGCCTTACAAGGTTGGCACAGCAGTGCTGTATGAAGGCCTGAAACAGGCCTGTGTTCCGGTAGCAACCAACGTTGGCGTCTTCTGGCCCCGCAACGGGCTGATGCGCCATCCGGGCCTGGGGGTGGTGGAATTCCTCGAGCCGATGCAGCCCGGCCTGAAGCCGAAAGCCTTTATGAAGGCGCTGGAGGAGACGGTGGAAGGCCGTTCGGCGGCCCTGATGCGCGAAGCGGGATTCGACCCCGGCCAGCCCGCGCTGCAAAGCTGATCTGCGGCGGCAGCTGCGGCAGGCGGTGCAAGGAAATTCAAATTTCCTTGGCAAAAGTTTTTTGCAAAACTTTTGTGCGCAAAATCTTGGAAACCTGCGACGGAAACCTGGGTGCTGCGCGTTGATAGCTTCAGCAAGCGCACCCGTCCGGCGTTTGCGCCACCACTCACCTGCCGGCCGCTGTGCCGGGCTGGGCTGGCAGGATGTCCTCTGCCAGCCCGGCGCTTCTTCAGCGGACCACCTCGCCAATCAGAATCTGCGGCTGCACGTTGGTGAAATTCGGAATGTCGGCCAATGCAGGGCCTGCGGCCTGCATCGCCGCATCCAATGCAGCCTGATCGGTAAACACCATGGTTGCGACAGCATGAAACGGTGGGGGCACATCCGGGCCGCCGGCCAGCCCTTTGGTCACAACGATGCTTTGGGTGTGGGGGGCGATATGTGCGTCCACCAGCTCCATGTGGGTTGAGGCATAGTAGCCGTGATCGAAGCGGCTTTCTTCGCTGACAGGGTAGATGACTTGCAGTGAAACGGGCATTTGCGGGCCTCCTGTGTTTGCATTGCAGGAACACTAGAGCCGGCCTTTGCCGGGCCGCCAACAGAAAAAGGGCAGCTGCGTCAAGCTGCCCTTTCAATGCCTGCCGTCCGGCTGCAAATCAGCTGTGGATCGGCCCGTCGCCGCAGGCCAGTGCCGCCTCGCGCACGGCTTCCGAATAGGTCGGATGCGCGTGGCAGGTGAGCGCCACATCCTCGGCCGAGGCGCCGAATTCCATTGCCACGCACAATTCGTGGATCATGTCGCCCGCGGCCGGGCCGATGATGGCGGCACCCAGGATGCGGTCGGTTTCCTTGTCGGCGATGATTTTGACAAAGCCGCCCTCGGCCTGTCCGACGGCCTTGGCGCGGGCGTTGCCCATGAACATGAACTTGCCCACCTTGATCTTGCGGCCCTCGGCCTTCAGCGCGTCCTCGGTGGCGCCGACAGTGGCAACTTCCGGGGTGGTGTAGACGACACCCGGAATGACGCCGTAATTCACATGGCCATGCTTGCCTGCGATCACGTCGGCCACCGCCATGCCTTCATCCTCGGCCTTGTGGGCCAGCATCGGGCCTTCGATCACATCACCGATCGCGTAGATGCCGGGGATATTGGTGCGCCAGTGGTTGTCGGTGGCGATCTGGCCGCGCCCGGTCATGGTGACGCCAAGCGCATCCAGGCCAAGGCCTTCGCTGTAAGGTTTGCGCCCCGTGGCCACCAGCACCACATCGGCGTCCAGCGTGACTTCTTCGCCGCCCTTCTTGGGCTGATACTTGACCTTGGCTTTGGTCTTGGTGGTCTCCACACCCTGCACCGCGGCGCCCAGAATGATGTTGAGGCCCTGCTTTTCCAGAATCCGCTTGAAGGAACGCTGCACATCCTTGTCCATGCCGGGGCAGACCGCGTCCATGTATTCGACCACGGTCACTTCCGAGCCCAAACGTGCGTAAACCGAACCCAGTTCCAGCCCGATGACACCTGCGCCGATCACCGCCAGTTTTTTCGGGATCTTCGGCAGTTCCAGCGCGCCGGTGGAGGAGACCACGATCTTCTCGTCGATCTCCACGCCCGGAATGGAGGCAGGCACAGAGCCGGAAGCGATCACGATGTTCTTGGCCTCATGCACCTCGTCGCCCACCTGCACCTTGCCGGCCGCGGGGATCGAGGCCCAGCCCTTGATCCAGTCGATCTTGTTCTTCTTGAACAGGAACTCGATGCCGCCGGTGTTCTGGCCGATCACCTCGTCCTTGTAGGCCTTCATCTGGTCCCAGTCGACCGAGGGGCTTTTGCCCTTGAGGCCCATATGGGCAAAGTTGTGCTCGGCCTCGTGCAGCAGATGGGTCGAGTGCAAGAGCGCCTTGGAGGGGATGCAGCCCACGTTCAGGCAGGTGCCGCCAAGGGTCTCGCGCCCCTCGACCACAGCTGTCTTCAGCCCCAGCTGGGCGCAGCGGATGGCACAGACATAGCCGCCGGGGCCGGCGCCGATTACGATGACGTCATATTGGGACATGGGCTGTTTTCCTTTCTTGGCCCCGGCTCCGGTCCGCGGAGCTGTTGTTTGGGGCTTCGGTGATCAGACCGGGGTCAGCAATTTGATCGAGACATTGGTGACCCCGTCGCGTTCCAGATGCATGGCCAGCTCCTCGGAGCCGAAAAAGGCGCGTGCCTTCTCCAGGTCGGTGATCGCAAAGAGCGCCACGGCGTGGTTGTTCCGGTCCGGATCGCTCCAGACATTCATATCGGTGATGCCCGCGGCCTGGCGGCTGGGCTTGTCCTGCCTGAACACGGTGAGCCAGGCGCTGAAATCGGCTACGTCGGCCTGCCAGAGCACATGAGTTGCCATCGGTCTTCTCCTTATTCCGTAGTGCGGAGAGGATGGCCCGGAAAGGCAGGGGAGCGCTTTGATTCCGCTCAAGGAATCCCGTCGTGCGGTTGGCCGTGTCCGGAAGGGGGCGCTGCCCCCGGCCCTGGCGGGCCTCCCCCGGAGTATTTCTGCAAAGAAGAAGCATCATGCGCGGCGTGTCTTCGGCTGGGAGGCATCGGCGCCCGAGGTATCGCACTCGCCTGCCGCCCAAACAATGCACACTGGGAACTTCAAGAAAAAGCTGCCGCAATACAATCGGATTGGGGTCGGAATCGAAAGGCAGGCAAGGTTCAGATCCGAGAGCGTCATGAGGATACTCGCTTTAGGGGACAATGACCTGTGAAAGAAAGGTCAATGTATGAGAAAAAAAGGATCTGTAGGGTCATAGGGTTTCTTGCGTGTTTGTTCTGCCGCCATCCGAATAACTTCTCTCGGCTTCATGCATCTTTCTATCTGCGTCACGTGATCGAAACTCGTCCACTGCATTCATCAACTCTGAGAAACCATCGTAAGCGTCCTGTGCGAAACTGAACGACATGCATGCGAAAACAACGCCGCCAATTGAAAATAATACTCCGTAAAGCCATTCAAAACTGAGAAAACTGTTTAACCCGATGCTGCCTCCTAGCAGCAAGATCGTTATTGCCAATCCGCTAAACAGCTCGAACTTTCTTTCGGCTTCCGAAAACTGCTGAAGCCACACTTCGTTGCCTTCAGTTTGGACGAACTTGATTGTTGCAAAACGCATTAAGTGAACTGGACTCTTATGTTGCGCCTTCATGCCCATGAGCATTAAAGCCTCACCTGCAACGTAGGAAACGAACAAGAATACTAAGCTTTCAGTTGCTCCTGAAACTGAGGAATTTGCCGATAGAGTGTTCGGCATTAACGACGTCAGAAAAGTTTCCGAGGAGCCGCCGCTATTCAATTGCAAAGCAGTTAGCAGGCAGACAGAACCTAGGCCAAGAACGCTGAGCGTCCTTGGCCATTGGCTAGGTATCCCGGCTAGGGGCATAACTTCTTACAGATCCATCAGCAGGCGGCGCGGGTCTTCCAGCGCTTCCTTGACGCGGACCAGGAAGGTTACGGCGCCTTTGCCGTCGACGATGCGGTGGTCGTAACTCAGCGCCAGATACATCATCGGGCGGATCACCACCTGGCCGTTGATCGCCATCGGGCGGTCCTGGATCTTGTGCATGCCGAGGATGCCGGACTGCGGCGGGTTCAGGATCGGCGAGGACATCAGCGAGCCATAGACGCCGCCGTTGGAGATGGTGAAGGTGCCGCCCTGCATCTCGGCCATCGACAGTTTGCCGTCGCGGGCGCGGGCGCCTTTTTCGGCGATGGCTTTTTCGATCGCGGCAAAGGACATTGCATCCGCATCGCGGATCACCGGCACAACCAGGCCCGTGGGCGTGCCTGCGGCGATGCCCATGTGGACGAAGTTCTTGTAGACGATGTCGGTGCCGTCGATCTCGGCGTTGACTTCCGGCACTTCCTTCAGCGCGTGGCAGCAGGCTTTGGTGAAGAAGGACATGAAGCCCAGTTTCACGCCGTGCTTCTTCAGGAACAGATCCTTGTACTCATTGCGCAGCGCCATCACCTCGGTCATGTCCACCTCGTTATAGGTGGTCAGCATGGCGGCGGTGTTCTGGCTGTCCTTCAGGCGCTTGGCGATGGTCTGGCGCAGGCGGGTCATCTTGATCCGCTCTTCGCGCGCCGCGTCATCCGCCGTCACCGGTCCGCGCACCTGGGCGGGTGCCGGGGCCGGGGCGGGTGCGGCCTTGGCGGCAGCCACGGCAGCCGAGACGTCTTCCTTCATGATGCGCCCGTCGCGCCCGGTTCCGGTGACCTGCGAGGCATTCAGACCGGCCTCGGCCATCGCCTTTTCGGCGGAGGGCGCGTTGGCGACGTCTTTGGCAACCGCTGCGGCAGGGGACTGCGCGGCAGCCGGAGCTGCCGGGGCCGGGGCAGTACCAGCAGCGCCGCCTGCGATTACACCCAGCTGTGAGGTTGCCTGCACGGTGGCGCCTTCAGCGGCGGTGATTTCTGTCAGCACGCCAGCTGCCGGAGCCGGCACTTCGACGGAGACCTTGTCGGTTTCCAGCTCGCACAGCATCTCGTCCTGGGCAACGCTGTCGCCGACCTTTTTGAACCAGGACGAAACAGTTGCCTCGGAGACCGACTCGCCAAGTGCGGGCACCATGACCGGCACCGGGGCGCTATCGCCGCCTGCGGGCGCAGCAGCAGGAGCCGGTGCTGCCGCAGGAGCGGCAGGGGCTGCAGCGGCGCCGTTGGCCTCAGACAGGGTGGCCAGCAGCGCGTCAACGCCGACAGTGTCGCCTTCTGCAGCGACGATCTCGCCCAGAGTGCCGGCTGCGGGCGAGGGCACTTCGACTGTCACCTTGTCGGTTTCCAGCTCGCAGAGCATTTCATCGGCGCTGACAGAGTCGCCGGGTTTCTTGAACCAGGTGGCCACGGTGGCCTCGGTCACGGATTCGCCCAGGGTGGGTACGCGGACTTCGGTGGTCATGTCTCTCTTCCTCAGATGCTCAGCGCTTCGTTCACGAGGGCTGCTTGTTGGGCTTTATGCTGGCTGGCCAGGCCGGTGGCAGGCGAGGCCGAGGTGGCACGGCCCGCATAGACAGGCCGGGTGTGCTTGGCTTTGATGCGGGTCAGCACCCATTCGATGTTGGGTTCGATGAAGGTCCAGGCGCCCTGGTTCTTGGGCTCTTCCTGGCACCAGACCATTTCGGCCTGTTTGAAGCGTTCCAGCTCTTTTACCATCGAGATCGCCGGGAACGGGTAGAACTGCTCGATCCGCATCAGGTAGACGTCGTCGATGCCGCGGGCATCGCGCTCTTCCAGCAGGTCGTAATAGACCTTGCCCGAGCACATGACGACACGCTTGATCTGATCATCCGGCACCAGCTGGGTGTCCGAATTGCCATGTTGGGCATCATCCCACAGCACCCGGTGGAAGCTGGATCCGGTGGTGAATTCCTCGGCCTTGCTGACCGCCAGCTTGTGGCGCAGCAGCGACTTCGGGGTCACCAGGATCAGCGGCTTGCGGAAGGTGCGGTGCAGCTGGCGGCGCAGGATGTGGAAATAGTTCGCAGGCGTGGTGCAGTTGGCCACGATCCAGTTGTCCTGGCCGCACATCTGCAGGAAACGCTCCAGACGGGCGGAAGAGTGCTCCGGCCCCTGGCCCTCGAACCCGTGCGGCAGCAGGCAGACGAGGCCTGACATCCGCAGCCATTTGCTTTCACCCGAAGAGATGAACTGATCGAACATGATCTGGGCACCGTTGGCAAAATCGCCGAACTGGGCTTCCCACAGGGTCAGCGCATTCGGTTCCGCCAGCGAATAGCCGTATTCGAAACCCAGCACCGCATATTCGCTGAGCGCCGAGTCGATCACCTCGTAATGCGACTGGCCCGAGCGGATGTTGTTCAGCGGGTAATACCGCTCCTCGGTCTCCTGGTTCACGATACCGGAGTGGCGCTGCGAGAAGGTGCCGCGGGTGGCGTCCTGGCCCGCCAGGCGCACCGGGTAGCCTTCCAGCATCAGCGAGCCGAAAGCCATTGCTTCGCCGGTGGCCCAGTCAAAGCCCTCGCCGTTTTCGAACATCTTGCCGCGGGCATCCAGAACCCGGCCGACGGTGCGGTGCAGCGGGAAGCCGTCCGGCACACGGCTCAGCGCAGTGCCGATCTCGGCCATGGTCTCGGGCGAAATGGCGGTCCGGCCGCGCTGATAGTCAGCGTCCTTCTTGTCCAGATGCGACCAGCGGCCGTCCAGCCAGTCGGCCTTGTTGGGCTTGTAGTCCTTGCCGGCCTCGAATTCCTCGTTCAGATGCGCCTGGAAGGCCGCCTTCATGTCCTCGATCTCGCCCTCGGGGATCAGCCCGTCGCGCACCAGCCGGTCGGTATAAAGGCTGAGCGTGGTCTTATGGCCTTTGATCTTCTTGTACATGATCGGGTTGGTGAACATCGGCTCGTCGCCTTCGTTATGCCCGAAGCGGCGGTAGCAGAAGATGTCCAGCACCACGTCCTTGTGGAACTTCTGGCGGAACTCGGTTGCGACCTTGGCGGCATGCACCACGGCCTCCGGATCGTCGCCATTGACGTGGAAGATCGGCGCCTCGACCACCAGCGCATTGTCGGTGGGGTAGGGGGAGGAGCGCGAGAAATGCGGCGCGGTTGTGAAGCCGATCTGGTTGTTCACCACGATATGCATAGTGCCGCCGGCCTTGTGGCCGCGCAGGCCCGACAGCGCAAAGCATTCCGCCACCACGCCCTGGCCTGCAAAGGCCGCGTCGCCGTGCAGCAGGATCGGCAGCACCCGGCTGCGGTCGCTGTCGCCCAGCTGGTCCTGCTTGGCGCGGACCTTGCCCAGAACCACCGGGTTCACCGCCTCAAGGTGCGAGGGGTTGGCGGTGAGGCTGAGGTGAACGTTGTTGCCGTCAAATTCGCGGTCCGAGGAGGCGCCGAGGTGGTATTTCACATCGCCGGAACCATCGACGTCCTCGGGCTTGAAGCTGCCGCCCTGGAATTCGTTGAAGATCGCCCGGTAGGGTTTCTGCATCACATTGGCGAGGATGTTCAGGCGGCCGCGGTGCGGCATGCCGATCACGATATCCTGCACCCCCAGCGCGCCGCCGCGCTTGATGATCTGCTCCATCGCCGGAATGAGGCTTTCGCCGCCGTCCAGGCCGAACCGCTTGGTGCCGGTGTATTTGACGTGCAGGAACTTCTCGAAGCCCTCGGCCTCGACCATCTTGTTCAGGATCGCCTTGCGGCCTTCGCGGGTGAACTTGATTTCCTTGTTGTAGCCCTCGATCCGCTCTTTCAGCCAGGAGGACTGCTCGGGATCGGAGATATGCATGTACTGCAGCGCAAAGGTGCCGCAGTAGGTGCGCTTCACGATCTCGACAATCTGGCGCATGGTGGCCACCTGCAGCCCCAGCACGTTGTCGAGGAAGATCGGGCGGTCCATGTCGCCCTCGGTAAAGCCATAGGTCTTGGGATCCAGCTCGGGCCGCGCAGTGGCGGCGCGCATGCCCAGCGGATCCAGGTCCGCCGACAGATGGCCGCGGATCCGGTAGGCACGGATCAGCATCAGCGCCCGGATCGAGTCCAGCACCGCGCGCTGCACCTGATCGTCGGTGACTTCAACGCCTTTTGCGGATGCTTTGTCCTTGATCTTCTTGCCGGCGCCCTTGGCCTCAGCCGGGGCTGGCCACTCACCGGTCAGCGCACCGGTCAGATCGTCATCCAGCGCCGGCGGCCAGTCAGCCCGCGCCCAGGAGGGGCCCGCGGCCTCGGCCTTCACGTCCAGTTCGGCATCGCCCATCTGGCGGAAGAACTCGCCCCAGGCGGCATCCACCGCATTCGGGTCATTGGCGTATTGGGCATAAAGCTGCTCCAGATACTCCGCATTGTGCCCCTGCATGAAGGAGGAGGCGTGGAAGAGGTCGTTTGGGCTTTGTTCGGTCATTGGTTTACCTGGGATTTAAAGCCGGAGCTAGTTTGAAAGGACGCCTGTCAATTCGATCGTTACGATTGTGTGGCCGCGCGTGCGTTTGCTGTTTCGATAGGACAGTACTTCGATAAGCGTTTCTGGAGGGTTAGGAAGTGAATAGCCGAGTGTGGCGTGAGCGTAAGCAGGCGTAGTAATTCCTGGCCCAAGATAACTTTCCTGGTCGGAAAGAAGACGTTTCACTGCGGAATTGGTATTCTGTTTGCTGATCCACTTGTCGAATATCATTTCGCACTTGATTAAGCCGGCTCTTGCAACGCCGCGATGTTTTTTGATTCTCTTCAAGGGCGCGACAAATAAGGTGCCAATTTCGGGGGCTGCAAAAGGAGCCATAGGCCCGTGGTCCTTACTAACAAATCGACCGGATCTCAGCCGATAACCAACTTCACGTTGCACCCACGCCTCCAAGGCTTCGGGTGTTGGAAGATCAGACCTAGGGAAGTGAGTTAGTTGCAGTTCAATTCCCGAGCGAATTGTTTCTACTACCTGGTCTTCTTGAATTTTGGTAAATCCTTGACCAGAAAGATACTCCGGCCATTGACCTGCGGGACGGTAGGCTAGAGTGCGGCAAAGCTGGACTGCGTAATCAATTTCGTTGTTTTTTTGGTTTCCTGCGGAAACTAGTCCTGGAGACATGCAAAGTGCCGCGGTAAGCAGAACAGTGCTGAAACGCAGTTCCAAACTTGCCTGACTTTTTTTGCCTGACCGTTTCTCAAACGTACGGGAATGTTTCTGCGGGCGGGTACGCTGTACCCGCCCAAGGCTTTCCACCGCTCTTGCAGCGTATGCCAAGCAGCGCCGCATTTACTTGCCGATCGCTTTCAGAACCGCTTCACCCAGGCCGGCCGGGCTTTCGGCGACCACGATGCCTGCGGATTTCATCGCTTCGATCTTGTCGTCAGCACCGCCTTTGCCGCCGGCGACAATGGCGCCCGCGTGGCCCATGCGGCGGCCCGGAGGGGCGGTGCGGCCTGCAATGAAGCCTGCTACCGGCTTGGAGCGGCCCTTCTTGGCCTCATCGGCCAGGAATTGCGCGGCCTCTTCCTCGGCGGAGCCGCCGATTTCGCCGATCATGATGATGCTTTCGGTCTCGTCATCGGCCAGGAACCATTCCAGCACGTCGATATGCTCGGTGCCCTTGATCGGGTCGCCGCCGATGCCGACGCAGGTCGACTGGCCCAGGCCCACGTCTGAGGTCTGCTTCACAGCCTCATAGGTCAGGGTGCCGGAGCGGGAGACAACGCCCACATTGCCGCGCTTGTGGATGTGGCCGGGCATGATGCCGATCTTGCAGGCGTCCGGGGTGATCACACCGGGGCAGTTGGGGCCGATCAGGATCGAGGAGGAGTTCTCCAGCGCGCGCTTCACCCGCATCATGTCGAGAACCGGGATGCCCTCGGTGATCGCGACGATCACGTCCATTTCCGCGTCGATGGCCTCAAGGATCGAGTCCGCAGCAAAGGGCGGGGGCACGTAGATCACCGAGGCGTTGGCTTCGGTCACATGCTTGGCTTCGTGCACGGAGTCGAACACCGGCAGGTTCAGGTGGGTCTGGCCGCCTTTGCCCGGGGTGACGCCGCCAACCATCTTGGTGCCATAGGCGATGGCCTGTTCGGAGTGGAATGTGCCCTGCGAGCCGGTGAAGCCCTGACAGATGACTTTGGTGTTTTCGTCGATGAGGACTGCCATGTCGTTTTGATCCTTGCGTTAGGAAGCGTTGCTTTTGCGCAGCAGCACCGAGACATTGTCGTCAATGTGCAGGGTGACACGGTTGACCAGCCGGGTGGTGAACCCGGCTTTGGCCGCGACGTCTGTGAGGCTGCTGAGAGTGAAGTAATTGACGTGGTCGGGGTAGCGGAAACCGCACCATTTGGGGCCGACTACTCGGCGGTTGAGCGAGGCGTAATTGGGCACGCGCACAAAAACGCCGCCGCCAGGTTTCAGGGCGCGGTGGGCGCCTTGCAGGACTTCTGAGACTTCGGTTTCATGCTCCAGGTAGGAGTGCATGAGGATGCCGTCGAACAGCCCTTCGGGGAATTGCCAGATCGCCTTGGCGCCCGGGCCATGCAGGCAATAGCCGCCATGCGCGCGCATGAACTCATCGGCAATCTTGTGCAGGCCGGAGGAGAGTTCGATCCCATAGGGAGTCATCGGCGGTGCGATGCGCCCGCCGCTGCCGCAGCCGATGTCCAGCACATGGCCATCATTGAACCACCTGCGGTAGGACGCGGTCTTGTCCCGGCCCATCCGCAGGGCGCCGCGGATCTTGCGGGCCAAAGGGCTGAATGGGGTTGACCCGCGGGAGGCAGCTTTCTTGGCCTCGAATGTGCGCTCCCAGGCGAACTCCTCTTTGAGCGCTTCATAGCCCGGCGGGTTGCGCAGAAAGACAAAGCCGCAACCTGCGCATTCCGCCATTTCCCAATGGTCAGGAGAGTATTCGTCAAGCCGCTGATACCCGCTGCTGCCGCAGGCCGGGCAGGCGCGCGGCTGTGCATCGTCCGGAGACGAATGCTGACCGGTATCTGAGGTTGCCTGCGGCATCAGTTTTGTTCCTGTTTTGAGAGGCGCGCAGCGGTTTGCCGCAAGCTTGTGAGGAAGGCGGCGGCTTTCACTTGCCTTGACCTTGCGTTGTTGGGGAAACAGTCACTGAAGCAGCTTGCTGCTGCTCAATGGTCCGTTTGATTCCGCCAGTTGGTCGTTGCATTTGAAAGGCTCCTAGAGTGATCTGATCCAAGGGGCGCAAGATTGCGCTATCGGGCTTCAGTAATGTTGACCGAGGTGGTCCAGGCGACCCTGGAGCCGGACAGGAATTGGGACACCTTGAATTGCCTGCTGCCATTGCTCCAAGTGTCACCGCCGATTTCGCGAAAACCTGCGTTTGCAAGAGAGCTGCGCAAAGCCGCAGTCACGCTGCCAGGGCTTTCATTGCTTGTGATTGTGACAGAGCAGTAGTTCTCGGAGCGCCGCGGATTTGCCCGCAGTTCCAATCCTGAGGACCGGTGGGAGCCATTCAGAGCCGCAAAAGTGGAGACCGGAAACTTCCGTTGGAACTTACGGCGGGACTCCGAGACACGCTGCAGCTTATAGCCCCTCTGTGCGAGCCCATCAGCATTCCCGAAAGCTCCGGAAACGGATTGAACACAGGTTTGAACCAAAAGAGGCACCTCGCCTGCCGGGCTGGCGGAGGAGGAGAACGCAACGTTTTGCACCGGGGCTGCCGGCACAGTTGCGCTCGCAAAGGCTGCTGGTGCATTCGCAGTTGTCTGTGAAGCCGCGGGTGCGGCGGTGGAATTCAATACCTCGTGGCTGCCATAGGTGCCGGGTGCCGGAACGAAGACGTCGGTTGCAGGATCGTATCGCCCGCCTGCAGCTGGCGCTGCGGTTGCAACATAAGCGCCTTGTTCCGGGGCTTCACTACTTGCGGAAGCAAGGTTCAGCTCGGCGTCTCCAGCGGTGTAACCGCTGGAACACGCCGCACACATCAGCGCGAAGCTGACAGCCGAAATGGAACCGAATCTCATTCCGCTCAGCCCTTGACCGCCTTCACGATCTTCTCGGCGCCGTCTTTCAGGTCATCCGCAGCGATCACGTCCAGGCCGGAGGTGTTGATGATCTCCTTGCCTTTCTCGACGTTGGTGCCCTCAAGGCGGACCACCAGCGGCACCTGCAGGCCGACTTCCTTGACGGCTGCAACCACGCCCTCGGCGATCACGTCGCAGCGCATGATGCCGCCGAAGATGTTCACCAGGATGCCTTTGACGTTGGGATCGGAGGTGATGATCTTGAACGCCTCGGTGACCTTCTCCTTGGTGGCGCCGCCGCCGACGTCGAGGAAGTTGGCAGGCTCAGCGCCATAAAGCTTGATGATGTCCATGGTGGCCATCGCCAGGCCTGCGCCGTTCACCATGCAGCCGATCTCGCCGTCGAGCGCGATGTAGTTCAGGTCGTACTTGGAGGCTTCCAGCTCTTTCGGGTCTTCCTCGGTGGTGTCGCGCAGCTCGGCCACGTCGGCATGGCGGTAGACCGCGTTGCCGTCAAAGCCGACCTTGGCGTCCAGCACCTTGAGGCTGTCGTCGTCGCCGACGATCAGCGGGTTGATCTCCAGCATCTCCATGTCCTTCTCGACGAAGGCCTGGTACAGCTGGCCCATCAGCTTGACGCATTGCTTGACCTGGGCGCCCTTGAGGCCCAATGAGAACGCGATGCGGCGGCCGTGGTAGGCCTGGTAGCCGGTGGCCGGGTCGACAGAGAAGGACAGGATCTTCTCCGGGGTGGCGGCGGCCACTTCCTCGATGTCCATGCCGCCCTCGGTCGAGCAGACGAAGGAGATGCGCGAGGTCTGGCGGTCCACCAGCAGCGCCAGGTACAGCTCGGTTTTGATGCCCGAACCGGCCTCGATATAGATGCGGTTCACCTGCTTGCCCGCCGGGCCGGTCTGATGCGTGACCAGGGTGCGGCCCAGCATCTTCTTGGCTTCCTCGGCCGCTTCTTCCACGGATTTGGTCAGGCGCACGCCGCCTTTTTCGCCGGCGTCTGCTTCCTTGAAGGAGCCCTTGCCGCGGCCGCCTGCATGAATCTGCGCTTTAACCACCCAAAGCGGGCCGTCGAGCTCGCCTGCTGCGGTTTTGGCATCTTCGGCCTTTAGTACCACCTTGCCGTCTGACACCGGGGCACCGTAGCTGCGAAGGAGGGCTTTGGCCTGATATTCGTGGATGTTCATCTGAAACTGTCCCGTCTGGCTGCAATAATCTGTCTTTAATAGGCCGTCTTAAAGCCAAGTGTTAAAGGCTTTTTTGACAGCAGGCCGGGAAATGATGAAGATTTTCGGGTTTTGTGATCACGCTTTTCCGGGGTGTGATCACAATTTTTCGAAAGCTTAACGGCGTTGATTCGAAAGGCAGCCGTAGGCCGCAAGCGCCGCATTGCAAGTTATAAACGTCATTCCGTTGCGGAGCGCGCAAAAGAAAAGGGCCCGCCGGCGGCAGGCCCTTGACTGTCACTGAGGCTGCGGGCTTTAGGCCAGCGAGCTGTCGATGCCCTTGCAGGCGTCAACCAGGCCTTTCACGGCGTTGACCGAGCTGTCGAACATGGTCTGCTCTTCTTCGGTCAGCTGGATGTCGACGATCCGCTCGATGCCGCTGGCGCCGATCACGGTGGGCACGCCCACATACATGTCTTTGACGCCGATTTCACCGGTGCAGTAAGCAGCGCAGGGCAGCACGCGCTTCTGGTCTTTCAGATAGGCTTCGGCCATTTCGATCGCCGAGGTGGCGGGCGCATAGAAGGCGGAGCCGGTTTTCAGCAGGCCAACGATCTCGGCGCCGCCGTCACGGGTGCGCTGCACGATGGCGTCCAGTTTCTCCTGGGTGGTCCAGCCCATCTTGACCAGGTCGGGCAGCGGGATGCCGGCGACGGTGGAGTAACGGACGGAGGGCACCATGGTGTCGCCGTGGCCGCCCAGCACAAAGGCAGTGACGTCTTTCATGGAGACGTTGAATTCCTCGGCCAGGAAGTGGCGGAAACGGGCGGAGTCCAGAACGCCGGCCATGCCGCAGACCTTGGCGTGGGGCAGGCCCGAGAACTCGCGCAGCGCCCAGACCATCGCGTCCAGCGGATTGGTGATGCAGATCACGAATGCGTCCGGCGCGTGGTCGCGGATGCCTTCGCCGACGGATTTCATCACCTTCAGGTTGATGCCCAGCAGGTCGTCGCGGCTCATGCCCGGCTTGCGCGGCACGCCGGCGGTCACGATGCAGACGTCGGCGCCTGCGATGTCCTCATAGGACTGGGTGCCCTTGAGGGAGGCGTCGAAGCCTTCGGAGGGGCCGGATTCCGCGATGTCCAGCGCCTTGCCTTCGGGGGTGCCTTCGGCGATGTCGAAGAGGACAACGTCGCCGAGTTCTTTGAGCGCTGCGAGGTGTGCGAGGGTGCCGCCGATCTGACCTGCGCCGATGAGGGCGATTTTGGGTCGTGCCATTGGGAAATGTCTCCGGTCCGGTTGAAATTTCCTGATGCCTACGGCGTAACGGCCCCCCGTGCAAGGGTTCTGCGCTGCGGCAAAGAGCTCTGTATACTTGCGTATGCCGTGGTGATACCGCTAAAGCGCAAGGAATTTAGGGCTTTCGAAGGCAGGCCATGATGGCATTTGATGCTATGTTTTTCGTTTTTGCCATCCCTGCGGTCGTTTTCGCGGGCGTGTCCAAGGGCGGTTTCGGTTCCGGCGCGGCGTTTGCCTCGGCCTCGATTCTGGCGCTTGTGCTGGAGCCGGGAATGGCGCTGGCACTGATGCTGCCCTTGCTGATGCTGATCGATCTGGCGACGCTGAAGCCCTATTGGGGGCGCTGGAATTTGCGCGCGTCGCTGCTGCTGATTGGCGGCGGGCTGCCCGGAGTGGCGCTGGGCGCCTGGCTTTACTCAGCCGTCAATGATGATGCGATGCGGGTGCTGATCGGCGCGGTCTCGGTCGGGTTTGTGCTGTGGCAAATGCGGGGGCAGCTGGGGTTTTCAGCCGGTGCTGCAGGGCGCCTTTCAGACCGGGCGGGGCTGTTTGCCGGAGTGGCCGTTGGCTTTACCAGTTTTGTCAGCCATGCGGGCGGACCGCCTGCCGCGGTCTATCTTCTCAGCCTGAAGTTGCGGAAGACAGAGTATCAGGCCAGCACAGTGCTGATCTTCTGGGCGGTCAATATCGCCAAGGCGGTGCCTTATGCCTGGCTGGGGCTGTTCACCTGGGACACGCTGCTGCTTGACCTGGTGCTGGCACCATTTGCGCTGCTGGGTGCCTGGCTGGGGGTGCGTCTGCACCACAGCATTCCGGAGCGCTGGTTTTTTGCGCTCACCTATGTGCTGCTGACGGTGACCGGCGCCAAGCTGATCTGGGACGGGCTGACCTGACAACTGCTCGCAAGAGCCAGCCCGCGCGGCGTCCCCGGCCGCTTAACCTGCAGCCTGGAAACCCGCCTCAATAACTTTTCAGGCGTCGCTGTCGGTTTCCGGCAGTGCCTCTGCGAGCACTTCATAGGACTGGCCGGACGCCACCAGGCAGGTCATGCCGTTGGGAGTGGTCACCGTGATGGTCCAGGAGCCCGTTTCGCCGGAGGCAAAGGTTTCCATCACCATGCCCTGCTGGCCCATGCCGATGCTTTGGCGGCTTTCGCCGTATTTCTCGGCCAGGCGCTTGATTACCATGTCGCGCGGCGCGCAGTTGCGGTTTTGAGCGGCGGCCGGAGCAGCGGCCAGGACCAGCGCAGCCAGGGCAACCGGCAGTGCGAAAAGTGTCTGTTTCATCTCGTTTTACCCTTTCCGGAACGGCCGGACAGAGCAGGGTGCCTGACGGCAGCCCCCGGTGTCCCTGAGCGGGCCGGTGTGTGACTTATTACTAGGTGCAGGCCTCATGCCTGCGGGCGTCAGGTGCGGCCGGTGCGGCGGCAGGGACCCTGTGCCTTGATATCCTTCAGTGTGCCGATCAGGTGCTGATAAGTGGTTAATCGACCGCGCACCATGAAAGCACACGTAATATCAATATCTTGCTGCAAGTGCCGTCAGGTTTTTGCTGCGCTGCAGCGGAATTGTACTTGAAAGTATACAATCGAATCTATACCGATTTGCGCAACAAAATAACTTGTGGAGACACTGCATGGACCCGCGTGCCCGCCCTTACCGTTCGGTTTTGTACATCCCCGGCTCCAAGCCCCGCGCGCTGGAGAAGGCCAAAACCCTGCCGGTGGACGCGGTGATCTTCGACCTCGAAGATGCGGTGTCCGTGGACGAAAAACCCAATGCCCGTGCGACCTTGGCGCAAGCGCTGGAGGCGGGCGGCTTTGGTGCGCGGATGAAGATCGTGCGGATCAACGGGCTGGATACCGAGTGGGGCCGCGAGGATGCCATGGCGGCAGCAAAGATGGACTGCGATGCGATTCTCCTGCCCAAGGTGAACGCGCCGGAGGATCTGGACGCACTGGCAGAGATCACCGGAGACATTCCGCTGTGGGCGATGATGGAAACCCCGCGCGGCATGCTGAACGCAGCCGCGATTGCCGCGCATCCCAAGCTGCAGGGCATGGTGATGGGCACCAATGACCTGGCCAAGGAGCTGCAAACCCGCTTCCGCCCCGACCGGCTGCCGATGATGACCGGGCTGGGGCTGTGCCTGCTGGCGGCCAAGGCCGAGGGGCTGGTGATTGTCGACGGCGTCTACAATGCCTTCAAGGATGTCGAAGGCCTGGCCGCGGAATGCGCGCAAGGCAGAGACATGGGCTTTGACGGCAAGACGCTGATCCATCCGGCGCAGGTGGAAGTGGCCAATGGCGCCTTTGCACCGACCGAGCGCGAGATCGACACCTCGCGCCGCCAGATCGCCGCATTTGAGGAGGCGCAGGCCGCAGGGCAGGGTGTTGCCGTGGTCGACGGCCGGATAGTTGAGAACCTGCATGTGGTGACGGCGCGTGAGATCCTGGCAAAAGCGGATGCAATTGCCGCGCTTTCGGCCTAGCTGTTGACGCGATTAACAGCTTTGGGAGACTGAGATGACGCTTCTGCTCATAGGCATCCTGTTGTGGTGGGGCGGCCACCTGTTCAAACGGCTGGCGCCGGAGCGCCGTGCCGCCATGGGCAACGGCGGCCGCGGCGTTGCGGCGCTGGTGCTGGTTGCGGGTGTTGTGCTGATGGTGCTGGGTTACCGCAGCACGGAGTTTATCCATGTCTGGGCGCCGCCGTCCTTCATGGTGCATATCAACAATCTGCTGGTGCTGATTGCCATCTACATGATGAGCCCGGCACCGAAGAAAGGCGCGCTGCTGAGCGGCATGCGGCATCCGATGCTGGCGGGGTTCAAGCTCTGGGCCACGGCGCATCTTTTGGTGAATGGCGATCTGGCTTCGATCATTCTGTTCGGCGGGCTTTTGGCCTGGGCGGTAGCTGAGGTCATCGTGATCAACCGCTCCGAGCCGGAATGGCAGCCGGGGCCGAAGGGCTCGATTGCCAAGGATGGCATGTTCTTTGCCGCTTCGATTGTCCTGATGGGGGTGATCGGCTACGTCCATTCCATGGTCGGGCCGTCGCCGTTTCCGGGATAGGCCCTCAGCAGGATAGGAAGCCATGAAACTCTACCGATTTTTGTCCGAAGACGACACCTCCGCCTTTTGCCACAAGGTAACGGCTGCGCTGAACAAGGGCTGGGAGCTGCAGGGCGAGCCTGTCTACGCCTTTGACGCGGCCCGCGGCGTGATGCGCTGCGGCCAGGCGGTGGTGAAGGAGGTGGACGGAACCTACACGCCTGAGACCAAACTGGGAGAACACTGATGGCCAAGACCAATCCGGGCCGCTTTTTTGAAGACTACACCGTTGGCGAGGTGATCCGCCATGCGGTGCCGCGCACGGTATCGGGCGGCGAGCGGGCGCTCTATCATGCGCTCTACCCGGCGCGCCATGCGCTCTATTCTTCGGATGAATTTGCCCGGGCCTCTGGTCTGCCTTCGGCGCCGCTGGATGATCTGGCGGCCTTCCACGTGGTGTTCGGCAAGACGGTGCCGGACATCTCGCTGAATGCGCTGGCGAACCTTGGCTATGCCGAGGGGCGCTGGCTGCTGCCGGTCTATCCCGGCGACACGCTGCGCTCGGAGTCCGAGGTGATCGGCCTCAAGCAGAACTCCAACGGCAAATCCGGCGTGGTCTATGTCCGCACCCGCGGCCTGAACCAGCGCGATGAATGCGTGATGGAATACGTGCGCTGGGTGATGGTGCGCAAACGCGATATCTCGGCCCCGGCACCCGAAACCGTGATCCCCGAACTGAACAAGGTGATCCCGGCGGAGCAGCTGGTAATCCCGGCCGGGCTGGATTTCAGCAATTACGATTTCACCCTGGCCGGCGAGCCGCACCGCTGGGGCGACTACGAGGTTGGCGAGACCATCGACCATGTGGATGGCGTCACCATCGAGGAAGCCGAGCACATGATGGCGACCCGCCTGTGGCAGAACACCGCCAAGGTGCATTTCGACAATACGGCGCGCCCGGATGGAACCCGTCTGATCTATGGCGGCCACGTGATCTCAATGGCGCGGACGCTGTCGTTCAACGGGTTGGCAAACGCGCAGATGATCGTCGGCCTGAACGGCGGCGCCCACGCCAACCCCTGCCTGTCGGGGCTGACCGTGCGGGCCTGGTCCGAGGTTCTGGACAAGGCGGATACAGATGCGCCGGGCGTCGGTGCGATCCGGCTGCGGCTGGTGGCTACCAAGGGCGGTGCGCCGTTTGAACTGAAGGGCGAAGACGGCAAGTACCTGCCCGATGTGCTGCTGGATCTCGACTACTGGGCTTTGATGCCGAAGTGAAGAGGAGGGGGCGCTGCCCCCTAGAGTACTCCGAACCTGAAAGAAGCGGGCTGCTGCCATAGCAAAGGGGGCGCCCGCTTCGTTTTTTGCAGCGTTAATTGCTTGTTCATACAACTTTAACGTGTCATTGCGATTGTTTCTGCCTATACGGGAATTGGGTTTCCATGAGGCGGGCCATGCCGCAAGCGCATTATCTGAAGGAAGAGCTGGCGCAGCTGATCCAAACGGATCCGGCGATCTGGCAGTTTGTTCAGGAAAGCTCGCTGGACGGGATCTGGTACTGGGACCTGGAGCACCCGGACCAGGAATGGATGAGCCCGGAAATGTGGCGCCTGTTCGGGGTGGACCCGGCCACCAAGCAGCATGACCCGGCAGAATGGCAGGACCTGATTCATCCGGACGACCTGCAGGTGGCGCTGGAAAACTTCCAGGCGCATTGTGCTGATCCGGATCACCCCTATGACCAGATCGTGCGCTACCGCCATGCGGACGGATCAACCGTCTGGGTGCGCTGCCGGGGCTTGGCGATCCGAGATGCCGATGGCAGGCCGCGGCGCATGCTGGGGGCGCATAACGATCTCACCGCGGTCAAGCAGGCCGAGGAGGCGGCAAGGGCCGGAAAGGCGGAGGCAGAGCGGGCCAATGACGAGCTGCGGGCTTTTTCCTATGCGCTTTCGCATGAGCTGAAGGCGCCGGCCAATACAGTGCTGATGCTGTTGACGGAATTGTCGGAAAGTATGGGTGGCCAGGCCGGCGGGGAAATCCGCCAGTTGCTGGATGCTGGACTGGAAACGGTTACCCGGATGCGGGTGCTGGTGGACTCGCTGCTGAGATTCACCGAGGCGGTAGAGGACGGGGTTCAGTTGAGCGAGCTGGATATGAACGTGCTGGTGCAGGAAGTGTGCGGCGACATGCAGGCCGATATCGCAGCGGCCGGGGCACAGGTGACCGTTGACAGCCTGCCGGTAATTGCAGGCAATCCGCTGCAGATCCGGATGCTGGTTCAGAATCTGCTGGGCAATGCGATCAAGTACCGGGCCAGCGGGCGGCTTCCGCAGGTGCGGATCAGCGCGCCGCCGGCTGACACCGATGGCTGGAACCTGCTGCAGGTGGCCGACAACGGTATCGGCATTCCAGAGGGCGAGGCAGAGAATATTTTCGGCATGTTCAAGCGGCTGCATGTCTATGACGAATACCCGGGCTCGGGGCTGGGTTTGTCCCTGTGCCGCCGGATTGTCTTTAACCACGGCGGCCGCATATGGACCGTGCCGACCTCTGGCGGGGGCGCCACGTTCATCGCAAAACTGCCGGTGAGGAGCCTGTGATGCTGCACTCTGACATTGATCCCATCATAGACCGAGTCCTGCTGATAGATGACGATCGTGCAGACCAGTTGTTCTACCGGCGGATCATTCAGCGCTCCGGATTGGTCGGGGAGCTGGTGATGTTCGACTATGCCAGTGATGCGTTGGACTATTTGACGGCTGGGGAGTGCCCGCGGGTGGATTTGATCCTGCTTGACATCAACATGCCGCGGATGAACGGATTTGAGTTTCTGGAAGCGGCAACCGGACAGCTGGGGGAGGGGTTTGTCAAGGTGCTGGTGGTGATGCTGAGCTCGTCTCTGAATCCCCGGGACATTGCGCTGGCCGAGCAGTTCGAAGTGGTCAAGGCGTACCTCTGCAAGCCGCTGGATCAGCAAGGGCTGAACTGTATCTGCAACTTGTACACCAGCGGAGGTCAGCGCGGCCCGGATGGCATCAGGCTCCTGAACTGACAGCACCCGGGAGTGCTGTTCTCAGCCGCCGGCGTCCGGGATGGCGCAAATGTGATAGCCGCAGCGGGATTTCCGTCCTAGGCTGAAACCATGCGTGTCATGCAGCTTATGGTTTTTTCATTGTTTTTCCTGTGGCCGCTTCGGGCAGCGGCCTGCGATCTGGCGCTGGTGCTGGCAGTGGATGTCTCCGGCTCTGTGGATGCCAGCGAATACCGGATCCAGATGGATGGGCTGGCCGCGGGGCTGCGCGATGGGGTGGTGTCTGAAGCGCTCGTCAAGGGACGGGCACAGGTGATGCTGATGCAATGGTCCGGTGAGACCCGGCAGGAGGTGACGCTGCCCTGGGCTTCAGTGCGCAGTTTTGCCGATGTCGAGGCGCTGGCACGGCGGATCGAACAGGCACCGCGGCCCTGGCGTAATTATTCCACCGCCGTCGGCGAGGCGCTGTTTCTGGCGCTGGAGCAGTTTGCGGCTGTGACGCAGTGCAAGCGCAAAGTGATCGACATTTCCGGCGACGGCTTTTCCAACGAGGGCGTCGAGCCGCGCGAGGCGCATGGTGCACTGTCTGCCCTGGGGGTCACAGTGAACGCGATTGCCATCGAGCAGAGCGAGCCGGATCTGACGGCCTATTTTTTCGAGAATGTGATCCGCGGCGAGGGCGCCTTTGTGGTCACAGCGGCGAGTTTTGCCGACTATCCGTCCCGGATCCGCAGGAAGCTGGTGCGCGAGGTTGCCCGGCAGACTGCCGCAGTGCAGCATGGCGCGGGCCGGAGGGCGGCAGCTTTGCAGTGATTTGCAGAAGCCTTCATGATTCTGCAAAAAATTTCCAAACTTCGAATTTGTGATCACTAAATATTTGGTGTGATCACAAGGCGTGACCTTTTAGCGCCAACAGAGCAAATTCACATGGTTTTTAACCCTTCCTTCGGGTGACACGACGTAAAAATCGGCTAAAACGTCGTCAGCCAACGGAAAGGAGCCAACATGGCCGATGTCAATCGGGGCAACCGCCCGCTTTCGCCATTCATGATCGGGCCGTACTACCGTCCGCAGATGACCTCCATCTCATCGATCATGGTCCGCATTACGGGAATTGCGACGCTGGTTCTGACCCTGCTGGTGGTTTGGTGGCTGCTGGCCGCCGCCACTTCGGAGACCGCCTTTGCCTTTATCGACGGGCTGCTGCGCAGCTGGCTGGGCGATCTGGTTCTGTTCGGCGCCGCCTGGGCGCTTTGGTATCATATGCTGGGCCGTTTGCGGCACGTGATCTGGGACTTCGGCTACTGCCTGGATGTCCCGGTCTCTGAAAAACTGGGCAAGGGCATGTTCATCGGCGCCACTGTCCTGACCATTCTCACAGTGCTCGTGGTGTAAGGAGCGATCTCATGCGATTTCTGACAGACCGTAAACGGGCGCAGGGGCTGGGTGCAGGCGGCACCGGGACACACCACCATTGGCAAATGCTTGTCAGCTCGATCCTGCTGGTGCCGCTGGTGCCGCTGTTCATCATCATTTTCGGCAATGGCCTGGGCGGCTCTTACGAAGAGGTGCAGGCTTATTTCAGCCGTCCGTTCCCGGCGATTGCCACGGGGCTGAGCCTGATCGTGATCACACTGCATGTCATGCGCGAGGCGCATGAAGCGATTGAGGATTACGTGCATGGCGCTGCTGGCAAACTCGCGCTCGTCGCGGTGTCGGCCTTTGCCTACACGCTGATCGCTGCGGGCCTTTTTGCGCTTGTTAAGCTCGCCCTCTGAAATACGCGGTAAGGAACAGATAACATGACAGCAGCGTATGAATATGAAACCCACGAGTATGATGTCGTGGTTGTTGGTGCAGGCGGCGCGGGTTTGCGCGCGACCCTTGGCATGGCGGAACAGGGCCTGCGCACCGCTTGCGTGACCAAAGTGTTCCCGACCCGCTCCCACACTGTTGCGGCGCAGGGCGGCATCGCCGCATCCCTGGGCAACATGGGGCCGGACAGCTGGCAGTGGCATATGTATGACACCGTCAAGGGCTCCGACTGGCTGGGCGACACCGATGCAATGGAATATCTGGCCCGGGAGGCGCCCAAGGCGGTCTACGAGCTGGAGCATTACGGCGTGCCGTTCTCGCGCACCGAGGAAGGCAAGATCTACCAGCGCCCCTTCGGCGGCCACACCACCGAGTTCGGCGAAGGCCCTGCGGTGCAGCGCACCTGTGCCGCCGCTGACCGGACCGGCCATGCGATTCTGCATACGCTCTATGGCCAGAGCCTGAAGAACAACGCGGAATTCTACATCGAGTATTTCGCCATCGACCTGATCATGTCCGAGGACGGGCAGTGCCAGGGCGTTGTCTGCTGGAAGCTGGATGACGGCACCATGCATGTCTTCAACGCCAAGATGGTGGTGCTGGCAACCGGCGGCTACGGCCGTGCGTACTTCTCCGCTACCTCGGCGCATACCTGCACCGGCGACGGCGGCGGCATGGTGGCCCGCGCCGGGCTGGCGCTGCAGGACATGGAATTTGTGCAGTTCCACCCGACCGGCATCTATGGCTCCGGCTGCCTGATCACCGAAGGCGCGCGGGGCGAGGGCGGCTATCTGACCAACTCCGAAGGCGAACGCTTCATGGAGCGCTATGCGCCCCAGTACAAAGACCTGGCGCCGCGCGACTATGTCTCCCGCTCCATGACGATGGAAATCCGCGAAGGCCGCGGCGTCGGCGCCGAGGGCGACCATATCCACCTGAACCTCAGCCACCTGCCGGCCGAGGCGCTGGCGGAACGGCTGCCGGGTATTTCGGAAAGCGCCAAGATCTTTGCCGGCGTGGATGTGACCAAAGAGCCGATCCCGGTTCTGCCGACCGTGCATTACAATATGGGCGGTATCCCGACCAACTATTGGGGGGAGGTGCTGAATCCGACCGCGGATGATCCGACCGCCGTTGTGCCGGGCCTGATGGCCGTGGGCGAAGCAGGCTGCGCCTCGGTGCATGGCGCCAACCGTCTGGGTTCCAACTCGCTGATTGACCTTGTGGTCTTTGGCCGTGCCTCCGCCATCCGCGCGGGCAAGGTTGTGGACGCAGATGCGGCGAACCCGGTGCTGAACCAGGCTTCTGTCGACAAGGCGTTTGACCGCTTTGACACCCTGCGCAATGCCCAAGGCGGCATCCCGACCGCGGACCTGCGCCTGGAGATGCAGAAATGCATGCAGGCCGACGCGGCGGTGTTCCGCACCGCCGAGACCATGGCCGAGGGCGTCGGGAAGATGACTGCAATTGCGGCCAAGATGGACGATCTGGCTGTCACCGACCGCTCGCTGGTCTGGAACTCCGACCTGATGGAGACGCTGGAGCTCACCAACCTGATGCCGAACGCGCTGGCCACCATCGTTGGCGCCGAGGCGCGCAAGGAAAGCCGCGGCGCCCATGCGCATGAGGACTTCACCACGCGCGACGACGAGAACTGGCGGGTCCACACCGTCTCCCGCGTGGAAGGGAACAAGGTTGAGCTGTCCTACCGCCCGGTGATCCAGGATCCGCTGACCACCGAGGATGAAGGCGGCATCAGCCTCAAGAAAATCGCGCCCAAGGCGCGGACGTTCTAAGGAGACAGACCATGGTTCAATTCAGCCTCCCCAAGAACTCCAAGATCACCACCGGCAAGACCTGGCCCAAGCCGGAAGGCGCCAGCAATGTGCGCAAGTTCAAGATCTACCGCTGGAACCCGGATGACGGAAAGAACCCGCAGGTCGACACCTATTTCGTCGATATGGACAGCTGCGGCCCGATGGTTCTGGACGCGCTGATCAAGATCAAGAACGAGATCGACCCGACGCTGACCTTCCGCCGCTCCTGCCGCGAGGGGATCTGCGGGTCGTGTGCGATGAATATCGACGGCATCAACACGTTGGCCTGCATCTACGGCATGGATGAGATCAAGGGCGATGTGGCGATCTACCCGCTGCCGCATATGCCGGTGGTCAAGGACCTGATCCCGGACCTGACGCATTTCTATGCGCAGCATGCCTCGATCATGCCGTGGCTGGAGACCAAGACCAACCGCCCGGCGAAAGAGTGGAAGCAGTCCATTGAGGACCGCAAGAAGCTGGACGGGCTGTATGAATGCGTGATGTGCGCGTCCTGCTCGACTTCTTGCCCCTCCTACTGGTGGAACGGCGACCGCTACCTTGGCCCGGCTGCGCTTCTGCACGCCTACCGCTGGATCATCGACAGCCGGGATGAGGCGACGGGTGAGCGTCTGGACAACCTGGAAGACCCGTTCAAGCTGTACCGCTGCCATACCATCATGAACTGCGCCAAGACCTGCCCCAAGGGCCTGAACCCGGCCAAGGCGATCGCGCATATCAAGAAGATGATGGTCGAGCGCGCGGTCTGAGGACGCGCCTGATCCGCAAGGATCCGCCGCTCTGCGGCTGCTGAAATTGCACTGCCCCCGGTTTCCTGCGAAACCGGGGGTATTGTTTTCCTGGAGCAGGCACAGGAGTTTTCATGGCACGTGTTTCACTGGCCCTTGCGGCGCTGGCTGCTTTGGCCGGCTGTATGACGGCAGCAGACAATGACAGGCTGGGTGCGCAGCTGGCTGCCACCGACGCGCGCATTCCCAGCTGCATCGAGGCGGCGGGCATTTCCGGGCAGTACCGGGTGAGCACCGAATTCCTGGGCCACGGCGCCGGGGCGACGGTTCTGCGGACGGTGCAGCCCGGACCAAACGTGACGGAGGCGCAAGCCAGCCAGGCAACCTCCTGTATCAACGCCTGATGTGAAACCCGTTGAGCTATGGCGGCGCCAGTCCTAGTCTGGCTGGATGCAACCGCATGAATTTGCCATTCTTCTAGCAGGGCTTGCGGGCCTTGCCATGCCTCTGGGCGGTGTCCTTGCCTGGTGCGAGCATATCCGCAACCCGATGCTCCGGGATGAGGTGCTGCATGCGGTTGCGGCCTTTGGCGGCGGTGCGCTGGCCTCGGCAGTGGCGCTGGTGCTGGTGCCGGAGGCGGCAGAAGCCCTGCCGCCTTTGCTGGCTGTCTTTCTGTTTGCAGCAGGCGGCGGCGTGTTCTTTCTGGCCGATCTGCTGCTGCAACAGCGCGGCGGCAGCGGTGCCCTGCTGCTGGCGATGCTGCTCGATTTCCTGCCCGAAGCGATGGCACTCGGGGCGATGCTGGTGGCGGATGCCGCCACGGCGCGGCTGCTGGCGCTGATGATCTTCCTGCAGAACTTGCCGGAAGGCTTTGCCGCCTTCCGCGAGATCTGGCGCGGGAGCAGCCCTGCCTGGCATGTGCTGCTGGCGTTCCTCGGGCTGGCTGCTCTTGGGCCGCTGTGCGCTCTGGCCGGGCTGTTCTGGCTGGCAGAGGCCCGCGGGGTGCTTGGGGCAATCATGATCTTTGCCGCGGGCGGGATCCTCTATCTGCTGTTCCAGGACATCGCACCAAAGGCGCATTCCAGCCGCAGCAGCGTGCCCGCGCTGGGCGCGGTGGCGGGCTTTGCGCTGGGGCTGGCCGGCGACCTTCTGACAGGCTGACACCGGTACTGAGCGGCGGATTGCGGGCACCGCATGGCGGGGCTGCAAACTCATGCGGTGCAGCGGAGCAGGCGCAGCACTACTCTGCCTGCAAGGGAGGGCATTGCCAGAAGTCAGGAGGCAGTCCGATGAAACCCGTGGAACCCAGGCAGGATGAAAAGGCTAAAGCCGCCCGCGATGCGCTGGCGGCGCTGGAACAGGCCTTTGCCTATTTTGAGCCGGAACCGCCTGCAATCCTGCAGCTGATGACGCAGCGGGAAGAGTTGTTCGCGTATTACCGGGCCGCATGATCCGAAGAAGCGTTGCCGGGCGGCCTGTTGAAACAGGAACCGCGCGGAATTAGACAGGCCGTATGGTCCTGCTGTTTGTCCTCGCGATTGGTGTCTTCTGCTACTTTCTGTGGCGCCGCTTTGCCATGAACCTGACCCGCAATTGCCGGTGGCGTCAGGAGCGGGCTCAGGCACGGTGGCGCTGCAGCTTTTGCGGTGCCGTTGATGAGGGAACAGAATCCCCCAGGATCTGCCGCAACCCGCACCGCAAATCCGGGCGGTGAGCTCCCGCGCCCGCAGGCGCTCCGGCTGCGCCGGAACACCTTCTGTGCGGCCTTGGGCGTGGCACCGCGC
>NZ_JWLD01000047.1:89074-102108 GCF_000813725.1 Leisingera sp. ANG-Vp | reverse complement strand
GGCGCGGTGCCACGCCCAACTGTGAAAAGCCTTTTCAAAAGGCGCATGAACAGGCGGGAGAGCGCTCTGAGGGGCAGGGCCGGCAGCCATGCGCAAAAAACACTTGAAAGACTCGCCTCTTTCGCCGATACGGACGCGCAAGACGCCAACGCACGCGCCTCTGGCGAAAGGGGTCACGCCCCTACGGTTACGTAGCGACGGTAACGTCTCTGACAGAACTGAGCGGTCATATATGGCCGGGTCTTTTGGAGATGACCATGAACGCAAACGTAGCCGGGCTGACCGCCCGTCAGGGCGAAGCCGTATCCCGCACCCTGAGCTTCATCGCCGCCAGCCGGTTCGACCGGCCCACCTTGGTTGTCGACGCCAAGGCGGTGGCCGCAAAGTACCGGGCGCTGGCGCGCGGTCTGGGGCGGGCGCGGATCCACTACGCGGTCAAGGCCAACCCGGCGGCGGGCATCCTGGAGCGGCTGGTGCAGGAGGGCGCCAATTTCGACGCCGCCAGCCGCGCCGAGATCGAGATGTGCCTGGCCGCGGGTGCAGCTGCGGGCCGGATCACCTTTGGCAACACCATCAAGCGGCCGGCCGACATCGCTTTTGCCCACAGCATCGGCATCACCCATTTTGCCGCTGACGCCCGCGAGGAACTGGACAAGCTGGCCGAATTCGCGCCCGGCGCCAAGGTCTGCCTGCGGCTGATCGTGGAGGCCAGCGAAGCGGACTGGCCGCTCAGCCGCAAGTTCGGCTGCACGCCGGACAAGGCTCTGAAGCTGATGGACTATGCCGCGACCCGCGGGCTGCAAGTGGAGGGGCTGTCGTTCCATGTCGGCTCGCAAACCCGCGAGCCGCGGATGTGGGCGGGCACCCTGGATCAGGTGGCACGGGTTTGGAAGCAGGCAGAAGACGCGGGTCACGAGCTGCACCTGCTGAACATCGGCGGCGGCTTTCCTGCGTCTTATGGCACCGAGATGCTGCCGGCAGAAGATTACGCCGCAGCGGTGATGGAACTGGTCAACGAACGCTTTGGCGAGGTCCCTGGGATCATGGCTGAGCCGGGCCGCGGCCTGGTGGCCGAGGCCGGCGCGATTGCCGCCGAGGTGCTGCTGGTGTCGCGCAAGCACGACGATGATCTGCACCGTTGGGTTTATCTGGATATCGGCATGTTCTCGGGTCTTGCGGAAACCATGGACGAAGCGATCCGCTACCGCATCACCACAGACAGGGATCATGAAACCACCGGCCCCTGCATTCTGGCGGGCCCCTCCTGCGACAGCGCTGATGTGCTTTATGAGCGCAAGCCTTACCAGCTGCCGCTGGGCCTGAAGGGCGGCGACCGGGTGGTGATCCACTCCTGCGGCGCCTACACCTCGACCTATGCATCGGTGGGCTTCAACGGCTTCCCGCCGCTGGATGTGGTGGTGATCTGACGGCACGCTCAGGCGGGGCTTGCAACCGGCGGGCGCCGCGGTCTTGATAGGGCAAACGAACAGGAAGGTTTGCCCTATGAACAGCACCCCCGCTGCCCCCGCTGATGCAGAAGCCCGCCGCGCTGTAAAGCCGGTGATCTGCTATCCAAACGAAACCCTGCCGGCTCCGGACCTGCCGCTGTACCGCAAAGCGCGGGAAGGGGCAGTAAAGACCGGCGAAGTGCTGGCGCAGCCGCGCGATGCGGCCTGTTTCGAGGTGCCCGCAGGGCATTTCTTCCGCATCACCTCGGTCGAAGGGCCGCAAGTGGGGGACTTGAACCTGTGGAACAAGAACGACCTCAGCGAGCGGTTCTATTCCGGCAAGACCCGCGCTCTGCACGGCACCCATATCACCGCAGGCGAACGGATGTGGACCAGCTTCCCGCATCTGCGGCCGATGGCGACCATCATCGATGACACGCTGGGCTGGTACGGGATCGATGAATTCGGCGGCTCGGTGCATGATGTGATCGGCACCCGCTGCGACCCCTATACCGGCAACCTGCTGGCGGGCAGCCAATACCACCATTGCTGCCATTCCAATCTGACCCGGGCGCTGGCAGCGCATCTGGGCGTCTCACTGGAAGAGGCTGAGCCGCATGTGCATGATGTCCTCAACGTCTTCATGTGCACCGGATTTACCCGTGACACAGGCCAGTACTTCATGAAAGCCAGCCCGGTGCGCCCTGGGGACTACTTGGAGTTTTTTGCAGAGATCGATCTGCTGGGAGCGCTCAGCGCCTGTCCGGGCGGAGACTGTTCCGCCGAGCATTCCAGTGACACGGCGGCCTGCTACCCGCTGAAGATCGAGATTTTTGCACCGGCTGAGAACGCGCTGGCAGAATGGCAAAGCCCGCCTGTGAACGGGTATGACTGCAGCCACGGGTGCGGCTGAAGCGGATAGAAGCCTGTCTCTTCTCTTTCCGCGCCAAAATTGACTTTAATTCCGAATCCTGCGTTCGGCTTTGAAAGGATCCTGCCGGTATTATTTGAAAATAGCGGCCTATGTTTTCCGCAATATTGAATATCCGCCAGCAGTAAGATCACTGGCGGATGCGGATTTCCTGACTGATTGGTCAATTCTGCAGTGCTGATCAAAAAAAGGGCAGAGGGTGGCCTCTGCCCTGAAACTGGAAATGATTTACGTAGCGTCAGGAAAACGCTGCTTCCAGCGCAATTTCCACCATTTCGCCGAAACTGCGTTCGCGCTGATCGGAGGGCAGCGCCTCACCGGTTCCCAAATGGTCGGATACGGTCAGAACAGCCAGAGCCCGGCAGCCATACCGCGCTGCCAGCGTATAGAGTTCTGCCGCTTCCATTTCGACGCCAAGAATGCCGTGGCGCACCATTTGCTCATTCAGATCGGGACGCTCGTCGTAAAAAACGTCCGACGAATAGATGCCGCCGATATGGGTCGCCGCCCCGTGTTTGGCCGCGGCCTGAGCAGCTGCCTGCAGCAGGCCCCAATCTGCACAGGGGGCATAGTTCAGCTCCCTGAAAATACCGCTGGAGGGGCTGTTCACGGTGCTGGCTGTCATTGCCAGGATCACGTCGCGGACCTTGACCTTGTCCTGCATCCCGCCGCAAGAGCCGATGCGGATCAGCGTCTTGGCGCCGTAGTCCCGGATCAGCTCATTGGCATAAATCGACAGCGACGGCATTCCCATGCCGCTGCCCTGGATGGTCACCTGGTGCCCGTTCCACGTGCCGGTGTAACCCAGCATGCCGCGCACCTCGTTGATCAGCTTGGGATTTTCCAGGAAGGTTTCTGCTGCCCACTTCGCCCGGTAAGGGTCGCCCGGCATCAGGACCGTTTCCGCAATATCCCCTTTTGCGGCGCCAATATGAATGGTCATGGCTGTGCTCCGCCGGGATCAGATTTCCAGATCGGAAATATCCATGCCAGCGGTCAGCGCGGCATGCACCCAATGCGGTTTGCGGCCGCGGCCGGTCCAGGTCTCTTCCGGGTTTTCCGGATTGCGGTACTTTGGAGCAGCCTTGGTTTTCTTGGTGCCTTGGCGCGAAGCGCTGGCGATTTCATCCAGGGAAAATCCGAATTTCGCTGCAGCTTCCTCGGCGGCTTTCAGGGCTTCCTGGCGCTCACGCAGTTCTGCTGTGCGCAGCGCTTCTTCCACGTCGCCCTGCAGCTGAAGAAGTTCTTTTCTAGACATTGTTGAAAGATCGACGGTCATTTTGAACTCCACATAAAAATGACATACCGGAGAGCCCGGTATGTCATCATTTATGGCGCAAATGCCAGACGCCTTTCAGCATCTTTTTCGGAATTCGCGGAAAATTGCGCAGAAAAAGTTAATTTGCTGCAATTTCCGATGGTTTTGCCAGGTCGACGATGTCGCTCATAATTGAATTGAGCTCGAAGTCCTTGGGCGTATAGACCCGGGCGACTCCCATTGATTTCAGCCGGTCAGCATCGTCATCGGGAATAATTCCGCCGACAATCACCGGAACATGGGAGAGGCCGGCGTCTTTCATCCGGGTCATCATTTCCTCGACCAGCGGCAAATGGCTGCCGGAAAGGATCGACAGGCCGACCACATGGGCGTCGTCTTTTTGCGCCGCTTCCACCAGCTCGGCCGGGGTCATGCGGATACCGTCATAGGTGATGTCCATGCCGCAGTCGCGGGCGCGGAAGGCGATCTGCTCAGCGCCGTTGGAGTGGCCGTCCAGCCCGGGCTTGCCGACCACAAACTTGATCCGGCGGCCCAGCACGTCGCTGACGGCGTTCACGGCGTCACGCAGGTCATCGAGCCCTTCGGTCTTGTTCGAGACCGATGCCGACACTCCGGTGGGGCCGCGGTAGGTGCCATAGACCTTGCGCATCTCCTCGGCCCATTCGCCGGTGGTGACGCCGGCCTTGGCGGCGGCAATCGAGGGCTCCATAATGTTGGCACCGCTCTGTGCCGCAGCGCGCAGCCCCGCCAGTGCCTTTTCGACAGCCGCCGCATCGCGTTCGCCGCGCCAGGTATTGAGGCGCGCAATCTGCTCCTGCTCCACCGCCGGGTCGACCACCATGATGCCGCCGTCCTCGGTCTGCAGCGGCGAGGGTTCGCCTTCGGTCCATTTGTTGACGCCGACCACAACGGTCTCGTTCTTCTCGATGCGGTTCAGGCGCTCGGCGTTGGAGTCGACCAGGCGGCCTTTCATGTATTCGATTGAGGCCACGGCGCCGCCCATCGACTCCAAGTTGGCCAGCTCGGCGCGGGCGCCTTCCTTCAGTTCTTCAACCTTGGCGTCAACAGCCGGGTTGCCGTCGAACAGGTCGCCGTATTCCAAGAGGTCGGTTTCATAGGCCAGGATCTGCTGCATCCGCATGGACCACTGCTGATCCCAGGGGCGGGGCAGGCCGAGTGCCTCGTTCCAGGCGGGCAGCTGCACCGCGCGGGCGCGGGCCTTTTTCGACAGGGTCACCGCCAGCATCTCGATCAGGATGCGGTAGACGTTGTTTTCCGGCTGCTGCTCGGTCAGGCCCAGCGAGTTCACCTGAACGCCGTAGCGGAAGCGGCGGAACTTGGGGTCGGCAACGCCATAACGTTTTTCGCAGATTTCGTCCCACAGATCGACAAAGGCGCGCATCTTGCACATTTCAGTGACGAAGCGGATGCCCGCGTTCACAAAGAAGGAGATACGGCCGACCATGGCCGGGAAGTCCTCAGGCGCGATACGCGGCTTCAGTTCGTCCAGCACCGCCTGGGCGGTAGCCAGCGCAAAGGCCAGCTCCTGCTCCGGCGTCGCGCCGGCTTCCTGCAGGTGGTAGGAACACACGTTCATCGGGTTCCACTTGGGCACGTTGGTGTAGCAGTACTCCGCCACATCCGCGATCATCTTGAGGCTGGGCTTGGGCGGGCAGACATAGGTGCCGCGGCTCAGATACTCTTTGATCAGGTCGTTCTGCACCGTGCCCTGCAGTTTCGACACATCCGCGCCTTGTTCCTCGGCCACCGCGATATACAGCGACAGCAGCCAGGGGGCGGTCGCATTGATGGTCATCGAGGTGTTCATCTGCTCCAGCGGAATCTCGTCGAACAGGGTGCGCATGTCGCCCAGGTGGCAGACCGGCACCCCGACCTTGCCCACTTCGCCGCGGGCCAGAACGTGATCGCTGTCATATCCGGTCTGGGTCGGCAGGTCGAAGGCTACCGACAGGCCGGTCTGGCCCTTGGCCAGGTTGGCACGGTACAGTGCGTTGGACGCCGATGCCGTGGAATGGCCGGCGTAGGTGCGGATCAGCCAGGGGCGGTCTTTTTGCGTCTGCGGCATGAGCGGGCCTCGCGAGTCAGTGTGGCGGTAATTTTATTTCGTCAGGCAGATGTAAACTGCAATTTTCAACCCGTGTCAATTCGCTGCGTTGCGGCAATTCCGCCTTTGCGGTGCGCAAACCCCTGAGGTCAGCATGCTTGTAATGCCTGCTGGCCTCACGCAAGGTTCATAATATGACGCAAACCGTGGAACTTCCGCTGTGGCTCTTTGTGCTGATCCTGGGCTTTGCCGCAGTGACCTTTGCCTCGCATTTCCTGTTCCCGTCGGTGCGCTGGTTCTTCCGGCGGCGTCTGGAGCGGGCGGTGGCGCGGCTGAATCAGCGGCTGGAACGGCCGATCGAACCGTTCAAGCTGGCCCGGCGCCACGACATGATTCAGCGGCTGATCCATGATCCGCAGGTGACACAGGCAGCGGTGGATCATGCAGCGGCAGAAGGCATCCCGGAAAACGTGGCCTTTGAACAGGTCCGCCGCTATGCGCGGGAGATCGTGCCGGGGTTCTCGGCGTTTGCCTATTTCGGCTTTGCGATCCGGGCGGCGCGGCTGCTGTCCAACGCGGTCTACCGGGTGCGGCTGGGCCACCAGGACGAGGCGGCGCTGCGGGCGATTGATCCCGACGCCACCGTGGTCTTTGTGATGAACCACCGGTCCAACATGGATTACGTGCTGGTCACCTATCTGGCCGCAGACCGCTCGGCTTTGTCTTATGCTGTGGGGGAGTGGGCGCGGGTCTGGCCCTTGTCGCGGCTGATCCGGGCGATGGGGGCCTATTTCATCCGCCGCCGCTCGCGCAATGATCTCTACCGCAGGGTCCTGGCGGCCTATGTGCGGCTGGCTACGCGGGGCGGATCAACACAGGCGATGTTTCCCGAAGGCGGGTTAAGCCTGGATGGTGCGCTTGCCCCTGCCAAGCTGGGCCTGCTGAAATACATCGTCGAGGGCTATGACCCGGAAGGGCGCGATGTGGTTTTTGTGCCGGTGGCGCTGAACTACGACCGGGTCCTGGAGGACAAGATCCTGACTTCTGCCGCCAAGGCGGGCGAGCGACGGTTCCGGGCCCGCATTGGTCTGGTGGCGCTGCGGCTCATGCGGCAGCTGTGGCTGTGGATGACCGGGCGTTATCACCGTTCGGGCTATGCAGCGGTGAATTTCGGCCGGCCCTTGAGCCTCGCGGAATTCGGTGCGGGGCGGGAAAGGGACATCACCACGCCGCTGGCGCGGGAACTGATGGAGCGGATCAGCGGTATTGTGCCCGTACTGCCGGTGCCATTGATTGCGTCTATTCTGCTGCGCAAGGACGGCCTCAGCCGTTCTGCCATTGAACGCAGGCTGGACGCGCTGATTGCCGCGATGCCGCTGGCCTATGTCCATATGCCGCGTGAAAACCTCGCTTACGCCGCCGAAGTGGGGCTGCGCCAGCTCGTGCGGCGCGGGCTTATCGCCCAAGAAAACGGCCGGTTTTCCCCGGTAGAGGAGCGCTGCGACCTGCTGGAATTCTATGCAAATTCCATCCGCCACCTGCTGCCGGAGGACAGCGCAGCCGACGGTTTTTCTGCACCTGCTAAAGATAATGCTGCATCCGCAGGGTTATAAAATTACCAAGAGGGAGCAAAAGTGGTTGCATTATTACCGCCTCGATCCTATTCCCTAGGTAACCGCTGCGATTCTGCACCGCGGCAAAACTAGGACACAAAGGAGGCCATCATGGCTTTGGACACCCAGACTGACGTCATGTCGTACGAGGCGCCCGAGAAAGATCTCTATGAGATGGGCGAAATGCCCCCGATGGGCTATGTGCCCAAGAAGATGTATGCATGGGCGATCCGCAAAGAGCGCCACGGCAACCCGGATACCGCGATGGTGCAGGAAGTTGTCGATGTGCCCCAGCTGGATAGCCACGAGGTGCTGGTTCTGGTGATGGCGGCCGGCGTCAACTACAACGGCGTCTGGGCGTCGCTGGGCAAGCCGATCTCGCCGTTTGACGGCCACGGCCAGCCGTTCCACATCGCTGGTTCCGATGCCTCCGGCATCGTCTGGGCGGTGGGCTCCAAAGTGACCCGCTGGAAAGTCGGCGACGAAGTTGTCATCCACTGCAACCAGGACGACGGCGACGACGAGCACTGCAACGGCGGCGACCCGATGTACTCCAACAGCCAGCGCATCTGGGGCTATGAGACTCCGGACGGCTCGTTTGCCCAGTTCACCAATGTGCAGGCCCAGCAGCTGATGCCGCGCCCCAAGCACCTGACCTGGGAAGAGGCCGCCTGCTACACGCTGACCCTGGCCACCGCTTACCGTATGCTGTTCGGCCATGAGCCGCATGACCTGAAGCCGGGCCAGAACGTTCTGGTCTGGGGCGCTTCCGGCGGCCTGGGCTCTTATGCGATCCAGCTGATCAACACCGCCGGCGCCAACGCCATCGGCGTGATCTCGGACGAGAGCAAGCGCGACTTTGTCATGGGTCTGGGCGCCAAAGGCGTGCTGAACCGCAAGGACTTCAACTGCTGGGGCCAGCTGCCCACAGTGAACACCCCGGAATATGCCGAGTGGTTCAAGGAAGCCCGCAAGTTCGGTAAGGCGATCTGGGACATCACCGGCAAGGGCAACAATGTCGACATGGTGTTCGAGCATCCCGGCGAAAGCACCTTCCCGGTCTCCACCTTTGTGGTGAAGAAGGGCGGCATGGTTGTGATCTGCGCCGGCACCACCGGCTATAACCTGACCTTCGACGTGCGCTACATGTGGATGCACCAGAAGCGCCTGCAGGGCTCGCACTTTGCCCATCTGAAGCAGGCCGCGGCCGCCAACCAGCTGATGGTCGAGCGCCGCCTGGACCCCTGCATGTCCGAGGTGTTCACCTGGGCGGACCTGCCGGAAGCACACATGAAGATGCTGCGCAACGAGCACCTGCCGGGCAATATGTCGGTTCTGGTGCAGGCGCCGAAAACCGGCCTGCGCACCCTGCAGGATGTGCTGGACGCCGGCAGCTGATTTCCAGGCGAGTTTGCCTGACAGGAAACAACCCGCGAATCGCAGCAGCGGTTCGCGGGAATTTTTATTTATAATTTTATCTTTTTCAGATGGCTATGCCTCTTGCCATCGCCATTTATGGGGAGCGCAAGCTTGTGATAACTACTGATTTTATGGTTATAGAAGCACGGAAACGGGTTAACTCGCGTTTTGGATGAGTATCCGGAAATAAACTTCATGAAGGCCGGAGGTTGTCATTGACCGAGAGGTATCCGGCACTGCAAAAGAACCGGCAAACGGTGGTGAGACGGCTTAGAGTAACCTTGAAGGTTGCGTTGCGCCAGTTCCTCCCGAGTTTTGAATACAACGGTATGCAACAATGGCAGCTAAGGCAGAACTGGACCGCATTCTGGAGGCGCTTGACGCCACCGAGACTTTGGATGGTCTGCATCAGATCATTCATAAAGTCTGTGATGGGTTCGGTGTTGACCATGCTATGTATCTTTGGGTCGAAACAGCGGGCAACCACTACTACTTTGGCTCTTACCCGCCCGAGTGGACCCAGCGCTACATTGACAAGGCCTATTCTCGGGTCGATCCGGTGGTGGTGGGCTGCTACCAGAGGTTCCATCCTGTTGACTGGAAACGGCTGGACTGGTCGCCCAGGCCGGCCCGGGAATTCCTGAAAGACGCACTGAAACACGGGGTGGGCAACCAAGGCTATGCGATTCCGATTCGCGGCCCGAACGGCCAGTTCGCTCTGTTCACTGTCAGCCATAATTGCGACGATGCCGCCTGGGAGAGGATTACCGAGAAGCACAGCCGTGACTTCATTCTGATGGCGCATTATTTCAACCGTAAAGTGCTTGAGCTTGAGCCCTCCAGGAATGCCGAGCAGGCACAGCCGCTGTCGCCCCGCGAGGTGGATGCCTTGACGCTGCTTGCCATCGGCTACAGCCGTGCCCAGGTGGCCGAAACGCTGTCAATCTCGGAGCACACGCTGCGTGTTTATATTGAAAGCGCCCGCTTCAAGCTTGGCGCGATCAACACAACACATGCGATTGCCCGCGCGTTGAGTCTCGGTTTGATTGTAATTTAACGGCGCTTGCGCAGTTTAGGGTTGCGCGCCTCTCGGGTAGCAATCTTAAAGGTCGTACCATTCCCCTGTTTTTCTACCAGAAGGGGACTACACTATGCTGCGCTATGTTTATGGCCACGACCTCCACAATTATGCTGACTTGACGCAGTCGATGTTCCGGGACAGGGCTGACCAGTTCAAGACACGGCTGGGCTGGGACGTGACAGTCAATGGCGAAGGAGAAGAGCGGGATCAATACGACGATCTTGATCCGCTCTACATGATCTGGGAACTGCCGGACGGAAGCCATGGCGGCTCGATGCGGTTCCTGCCGACAACCGGGCGGGTGATGGTGAACGAGGTGTTCCTGGACCTGTGCAACGGGGTGCCGGTCTGCAGCCCGCTGATCTGGGAGTGCACCCGGTTCTGCCTGTCCCGCAATGCGCATGGCAAAATTGCCGCCGGGCTGATGCTTGGCAGCCTGGAAATCATGCGGAACTTCGATGTTCCCCACTATACTGCGGTTTTCTACCGGCACACGGCGCGGGCCTTCCGCAATCTCGGGTTTGGCCCGGAGATTGTCAGTTCCCAGGGGCGGGGCCGTAATCCGATCTGCATGGGGTACTGGGAGTATTCCGAGGCAACCTACCTGAAAGTGGCTGCCAAAGCAGGCATCGCGCCGGAGCTGTCGCAGCTGTGGTTCGACCGCGCCTTTGGCGGTGCGCCGGAACACGGCCCGCTGGCGATGTCCGCCTGATAAGTCATAAGCATAGGGCCGGATCCTCTGGCGGACCCGGCCCGCCGCCTGTAGGGTCGCGCCATGACAGCTCTGCCCGTACAGTTCTCCGATGACCAGGCCACCGCTTACGACAGCGTGACCGAACTCCTGCACAAGGCAGGTGTGGATCTTGACGACGGGTTGCTGCACCCGCCCCGCGGCGACGCTGGGGTGATGGCTGTGATCGGCAAGGCTGGATCGGGCAAAACCCTGCTGCTTGCCGAACTCTACAAGGCGCTTGAGCAGGCAGGTGTCGAGGTCGTCTCAGGCGACTATGAAAGCCGCAAGAAAGGCGACGACCGCCGGACCCTGGCTATCCTGGCCCCCACAAACAAGGCGGCGAGCGTGCTGCGCCTGCGCGGGGTGCCTGCCACAACCATTCACCGTATTCTCTATACCCCGGTTTATGATCCGGAGTTTGAGAAGATCGCCGAATGGCTGGCAGGGCAGGGCGACCAGCCCGAGATCGAAGGGCTGACGGAGGAAGCGCTGGCGCGCGCCGCGGCCTTCTATGAAAAGAACAAGTCGATCCCGGGTGCGCTGGCAGCTGCGGGCCTGCGCGGTTCCGACTTTATCACCGGCTGGAAACGGCGGGAGGAGCCGCTGGACATCGGTTTTGTCGACGAAGCCTCGATGCTGGACGACCGCCAATTCGAGGATTTGAAGGAGATCTTCCCCAATCTCATCCTGTTCGGCGATCCGGCGCAGCTGGCGCCGGTGAACCAGTCAGGGTCGATGGTGTTTGACGCGCTGCCCGAGCCGCGCCGCCTGATCCTGAACCGCATCCACCGGCAGGAGGCGGGCAACCCGATCCTGGACCTGGCTCATGCGCTGGCCGATCCGCAGCTGGGGTTCGAGGATTTCGAGCGCATGGTGGAAGACACCGCGCGCCGCGACGACCGGGTGGTCTGGGGGCAGCGGGTGGAGGTCGACTTGATGGCGCGCTCGCCGGTGCTGGTCTGGCGCAACAACACCCGCATCCGGCTGATCAATGCCTTCCGCAGTGTCTACGGGGCACCGGAGGATGAGCTGATTGCCGGCGAACCGCTGATCTGCGACGGTATCGAGCTGCCTTTGAAGCACCGCAAGAAACGCCTGGACCTGGAGGCCCGCGGGCTGATCAAGGGCGCTCAGGTGATCTTTCTCGGCCCCGGCCGCAAGCCGGGATTCTCGCGCCTGCATGTGATGGGGGCGGAAGATCCGCAAGTCTCGGCAGCGTCGATCGTGAAGATCGAAAAACCTGATGAGGAAGAACCTTTCATTCCCTATGCGGCCCGTATGGGCGCGGCCTTTCTGCATGGTGCTGCGGTCACCATTCACAAAGCGCAGGGCTCGCAATGGGACACCGCACAGGTTTTTGCCCCGGATATCTATGCTGCGGCCCGTATGGGCCGGGTGGAGGCGGGCCAGCCATTGTGGAAGCGGCTGGCTTATGTGGCGATCACCCGCGCCCAGAACAGGCTGATTTGGGTTGTCCGCAACCGTCTGGCCAAACCCTCTGGCCCGCTGCCGGTGGATGATTTGAAGGCCGTGCCTGCCGCTGCACTGACACTGGAAGCACAAGAGGATGCCCCCGCATGAGCAAAACCATCCTGATCACCGGCGCCAGTTCCGGCATCGGCCGTGCTGTGGCGGAATTGTTCCTGGCCAAAGGCTGGGAAGTGGGGCTGGTGGCCCGCCGGGCGGAAAAGCTTGAGGAGGTTGCGCAGGGCAATCCGGGGGCCCGTGTGCTGCCTGCAGATGTGACTGACCCGGAAGCCGTGAACCGCGCGGTGGAGAGCTTCGCAGCGGCAGCAGGCCGGCTGGACGTGCTGTTCAACAATGCCGGCATCTTCACTCCGCCGGGCACTATCGACGAAATCCCGCTGGAGGACTGGTTCGCCTCGGTCAATGTGAACCTGACCGGCATGTACCTGACCGCCCGGGCTGCGTTCCGCCAGATGCGCCGTCAATCGCCGCAGGGCGGGCGGATCATCAATAACGGCTCCATCGCTGCCCATGTGCCTCGGCCGCAGTCGGCGCCTTATGCGGCCACCAAGGCAGCGGTCACCGGCCTCACCAAAAGCCTGTCGCTGGACGGCCGCCCGTTCAGCATTGCCTGCGGCCAGATCGACATCGGCAACACGCGCACGCCGATGGTCGAGGACCTCAGCCAGCGCCACGCGGAAGCCAACCCCGAGGCGGAGCCGATGCACACTTTTGCGGTGGAGGATGCAGCAAGATCGGTTCTTCACATGGCCAGCTTGCCGCTGGAGGCCAATGTCCAATTTATGACCGTGATGGCTACCAATATGCCTTACATCGGCCGCGGCTGAGCCCTCCCGCCCGTCGCTGGTGCATTGAAATGCACCGCTCCCGTTGGGCGCGGCGCTGCGCTGGCGCGCAGCGTGCCTCCGGCGGGGGGATTGTGTACCAGAAAGAAGCCATCACCACGAGGCTTCTTTCTGGGCAAAAATACCCCGGGG
>NZ_JWLD01000047.1:0-88086 GCF_000813725.1 Leisingera sp. ANG-Vp | reverse complement strand
CCCGGGGTGAATTGGCCGCAAGGCCAAGCGGGGCGGGCCCCGGTTACCGGTTCCGCAGCAGGCTGAAGGCGGCGGAAGCGCCCCATCCGGCGGCAATGGCAATCGCCAGCGACATCAGGCCGTAGATAAACGGCTGCTCGCGCGACAGCGAATAGAGGAACCGTTCCAGCCCGACCTTGCGTACATCGATCGTTGTCTCGTAGCTGGAAACCACCTCGCCGCCGCGTGTCAGGAAGATGCGGGTTTCATAGTCGCCTTCGGTCAGGTCGGCGGGCATCTCAATGGCAGTGCGGAACAGCGTCTGTTCATCGACGGCCACGGTGTTTTCGCGCAGCGAGTAAAGCCCGTTCTTTTCACGGATGCGCACAACCGCATCAGCAAAATCCTGGGCGCCGCGGATATGCATGGCGGCGCCAACGGAGCGGATCGCGCGCTCGATGGACACCCGGAAGCGCAGGTCTTCGGTGTCGGACAGGACCTGAGCGAAGGGGCCGCTGGTGGCCACGGCGTAAAAGGCAGGAGCCGAGTCGACCAGCACGCTGTCAGTATTGACCCAGATGCCGAGTTTCTTTTCCTTGCGCCGCACCATGACCGCAGGGGCCGGACCGGAAACGGTCACGATCACTTCCAGCGGGTGTTTCGACGGAATGGGGGCCTCGCGCTTCACGGCGCCGAAAATCAGGATTTCCGAACCGTCGAAGGTGGCGGTGATCGCCACCCGGTCCTGGCTGAGGCCGAGGACAACTTCTTCTTTGGCGGCCTGTGCGGCGGACTGCGGCAAAAGGGCCAGGCTGGCGGCTGTCAGGGCAGACAAGAGCAGCTTGCGCATGGGTCAGTGGCCTCCGCTGTCGCCGAGCGAGAACAGCTCGGAGGGCTGCAGGAGCAGGTCGAGGCCCAGCTTAACGCAAACCGCGATGACCATCAGCGCCAGCAGGATGCGCAGCTGTTCGGCCTTCAGGTAAACCCCGATGCGGGTGCCGATCTGAGCGCCGATCACGCCGCCGATCAGCAGCAGCACTGCCAGCACGATGTCGACGGTGTAGTTGGTGGTGGCATGCAGCATCGTGGTGAAACCGGTGACCGTGATGATCTGGAACAGCGAGGTTCCGACAACCACCTTGGTCGGCATGCCAAGGATGTAGATCATCGCAGGCACCATGATGAAGCCGCCGCCAACGCCCATGATCGCAGCCAGGATACCGACGCAAACCCCGACCAGGACCGGCGGGATCACCGAGATGTAAAGGCCGGATGTGCGGAACCGCATCTTGAACGGCAGCGCATGCACCCAGCCGCGCTGGCGGCGCGGTGCCGGGGCGGCACCGCCGGCTTTCTTGGATTTGCGGATCGCGTTCAGGCTTTCAATGAACATCAGCCCGCCGACCACGCCGAGGAAGACGACATAGCAGAGCTTAACCAGCAGATCGACCTGGCCGAGCGCCTTGAGGTAGTTGAACACCACCACCCCAAGTGCGGCGCCTATGAGGCCGCCGGCCTGAAGCACAAGCCCCATCTTGATATCGACCGTTCGCCTTCGGAAATGCGCCAGGACACCGGAGAAGGAGGAGGCGACAATCTGGTTCGCTTCCGTGGCCACCGCCACCGCGGGCGGGATGCCGATGAAAAACAAAAGCGGCGTCATCAGGAAGCCGCCGCCGACTCCGAACATGCCCGAGAGAATACCCACCATTCCCCCGAGGCCCAGGAGAAGGAAAGCATTAACCGAGACCTCAGCTATGGGAAGGTAGATCTGCATGGTCATTGTTAAACCGCAGTTCGTTCAAAAATCAACAATCTATGCCGCTGTGCAGCAATAAGGACTGATGGATGCGGCAAACTGGACTTATTGATGGGTTTGCGGAGCGTGCAGCGGAGCCGCTGGGGGAGGGCACTCCCGCGCCCGCAGGTGAAGGCCGGGGGCCTTCGCCTTGGCGGCCTTGGGCCGGGCGCCGCACTGCGTGCGGCGGGAAGGGGGCTGCTGAGAAGCCCTTGAGGGGCAGCCCTGCCCCTCAAGAGGCCTGTTCAAGTGTGAAACCGCCTTTTCCGCGTCAAGGGTGAACGGCGCCTTCGCGCCGCCGCTGCCGCGGCCCTTGACCCGGCAAAGGCGGGGGCAACAGGAAACGCCCGGCGCTTGGCCGGGCGTTTGATGACAGCTGGGAGCGGGTCAGCGTTCCTTGATGTAAGGCTCGCCGCCGGCCCGGGGCGGAATCGCCTTGCCGACGAAGCCCGCCAGGATCACCACAGTGAGAACATAGGGCAGCGCGTCCATGGCCTGGACCGGGATGGTAACACCGCCGAGCTCAATGTTCTGGAAGCGCAGGGCGATGGCTTGCAGCAGCCCGAACAGCAGGCAGGCGCCCATCGCATGCCAGGGCCGCCACTTGGCAAAGATCAGCGCCGCCAGGGCGATGAAGCCGCGGCCTGCGGTCATGTCCTTGACGAAACCGGCTTGCAGCGCTGTGGCCAGATAGGCGCCGGCGATGCCGCACAAGAGGCCGCAGATCATCACTGCTGCATAGCGCAAGCCAACAACCGAGACGCCGGCGGTGTCAACTGCAGCAGGGTTTTCACCGACTGCGCGCAGGCGCAGGCCAAAACGGGTTCGGAACAGAATCCACCAGGTGGCAGGTACGGCCAGGAAAGCAAAGTAGACCAGCACCGAATGCCCGGACAGCAGCTCGGAATAAACCTGGGTGACCGGATCCGCCGCAGCCATCAGTTGAGAGACTGGCGTGCCGGCCGCGGCGGCGTCCTGCGGACCGATTGCAAAGGGCCACTCCCAGCCTTCGAAGCGGCCGCCGCTGATCAGCGACGGTGTGCGGCCGCCTTGCTGGAACCAATCCTGGGCAATCAGCACGGTGAGGCCTGCGGCAAGGAAGTTGATCGCAACGCCGGAAATCAGCTGATTGCCGCGGAAAGTGATCGAGGCGACACCGTGCAGCGCAGCCAGCACCAATGAAGAGGCGATGCCGGCCAAAAGGCCGAGCCAGACATTGCCGGTCACAGCGGCAACTGCGGCGGAGAAGAAGGCGGCGATCAGCATCTTGCCTTCCAGGCCAATGTCAAAGATGCCCGCGCGTTCGGAAAACAGGCCGGCCAGGCAGGCCAGAAGCAGCGGCGTTGCGAGGCGGACGGTGGAGTCTAGAATTTGGATGAGGGTCAGGAAGTCCATCAGTTCTGCCCCTTCCGCAGCGCCAGGAAGATCTTCTCAAGCGGCATCCGCACCATGTTGTCCAGCGCGCCCGTGAACAGAATCACCAGCGCCTGGATCACCACGATCAGCTCGCGCGGGATCGAGGTCCAAAGCGCCAGTTCCGCCCCGCCCTGATAGAGAAAGCCAAAGAGGATTGCGGCCAGGAAGACGCCAAAGGGGTGGTTGCGGCCCATCAGCGCCACGGCGATGCCAATGAAGCCCGCGCCTTCGGTGGCGTTCAGAACCAGCCGCTCGGCCTCGCCCATCACGTTGTTGATCGCCATGCATCCGGCCAGCGCGCCGGAAATCAGCATGGCCACCATGATGATCCGCACCGAGGAAATGCCGGCATAGCGCGCGGCCGGTTCGGATTTGCCCAGGCTGCGGATTTCATATCCCAGCGGCGTGCGCCAGATCAGCAGCCAGACCAGCACACAGGCAGCAAGCGCGACCAGAAGGCTGACATTGGCCGGGCCTGATTTGGAGAACTCGATCCCCAGAGGGGCCAGCATTTCGTGCAAGGAAGGCAGGTGCACTGTTTCGGCAAAGCGGGCCGACGCCGGGTCCTGCGAACCCTTGGGCCGCAATTGGTTCACCAGCACATAGTTCAGCACCGCGGCGGCGATGAAGTTGAACATGATGGTGGTGATCACGATATGGCTGCCGCGCTTGGCTTGCAGATAGGCAGGGATGGCTGCCCATGCGGCACCGAACAGGCCTGCGGCCAGGATTGCAAAGATCAGCGCCAGTGACCAGTGCGGCCAGGGGACGAACAGGCAGATTACGGCAACGCCCAAACCGCCCAGCATCGCCTGGCCTTCGCCGCCGATGTTGAAGAGGCCCGCATGGGCGGCAACCGCCACGGCAAGGCCGGTGAACATGAAATTGGTGGCGTAATACAGCGTGTAGCCCCAGCCGTAGGTCGAACCAAGCGCACCTTCGACCATCAGTTTGACGGCGGCCACCGGGTCTTCACCGATCCCGAGGATCACCAGCGCCGACAGGATTGCGGCCAGCAGGAGGCTGATCAGCGGGATCAGCACAACATCTGCCCATTTAGGCATCTTTTCCATTTACGCGGCCTCCCCCGCGACACCGGCCATCAGGAGGCCCAGTTCTTTCTCATCGGTCTGATCTGCCGGGCGCTCGCCCATGATCATGCCGTCAAACATCACCGCGACCCGGTCGGAGAGCGACAGGATTTCCTCCAATTCGACCGAGACCAGAAGGATTGCCTTGCCCTGGTCGCGCAGGGCGACGATCTGTTTGTGAATGAATTCGATGGCGCCGATATCGACGCCGCGGGTCGGCTGGCCGACCAGCAGCAGATCCGGGTTGCGCTCGATCTCGCGGGCCACAACGATCTTCTGCTGGTTGCCGCCGGAGAAGCTCTTGGCGGCCAGCCAGGGATCGGGCGGCCGGACGTCGAATTTCTCCATCTTGGCTTCTGTATCCGCGCGCAGGGCGGTGTTGTTCATCAGCAGCCCGCTTTGATACGCAGGATCGCGGTGGTAGCCAAAGGCCACGTTCTCCCAGGCATGAAAATCCATGATCAGGCCTTCGCGCTGGCGGTCCTCCGGCACGTGGCCGATATGCGCTGCACGCCGTGCCTTGGCGTCTGAACCCTGGCCGCGAAGGGGCAGAGGCGTGCCATGCAGCTTGATGCCGCCGGTTCCGGGACGCATGCCGCCCAGTACCTCAAGCAATTCCGACTGGCCGTTGCCTGCCACCCCGGCGATGCCGAGGATCTCGCCTGCGCGCACAGTCAGGTCGATGCCCTTGACCCGCTCGACCCCGGCCTCGTCGACAACCCGCAGATTCTCGATCTCAAGGATTGGAGCGCCGGGCTGGGCCGGCACCTTGTCGACGCGCAGCAGCACCTTGCGGCCAACCATCAGCTCGGCCAGATGCTCGGGGCTGGTTTCGGCGGTCTTGACGGTTGCGGTCATCTGGCCGCGCCGCATGACGGAAACCGTATCGGTATACTCCATGATCTCCCGCAGCTTGTGGGTGATCAGGATGATGGTTTTCCCTTCGGCGCGCAGCCGGTCGAGGATACGGAACAGCTGGTCTGCCTCGGCCGGGGTCAGCACGCCGGTGGGCTCGTCGAGGATCAGGATCTCGGCCTTGCGGTAGAGCGCCTTGAGGATCTCCACCCGCTGCTGCATGCCAACACCGATTTCGTCGATGCGGGCGTCAGGATCCACGAACAGCTCGTATTCCTCTTCCAGCGCCTTCAGCTCCTTGCGGGCGCGGCGCAGCGAGGGCATCAGCATGCCGCTGTCCTCGGCGCCCAGCACGATGTTTTCCAGCACGGTGAAATTCTCCACCAGTTTGAAATGCTGAAACACCATGCCGATACCGGCGGCAATTGCGGCCTGGCTGTCGGGGATCGCGGTTTTGCTGCCCTTGATCCAGATCTCGCCGCTGTCGGCCTTGTAAAACCCGTAGAGGATCGACATCAGCGTCGACTTCCCGGCACCGTTTTCACCGATGATCCCGTGAATGGTGCCTGGGGCGACGCTGATGGAAATGTCCTTGTTTGCCTGGACCGGGCCAAAGGCTTTGGAAATGCCTTTGAGTTCGATGGCGGGGGCGGTCAATCGGGCTCTCCCATGCCTGGAAATCCGATCAGCCGCACCACTTTGCCGTCTTCGAGGTCGGCAAAATACTGGCCGCGCACCATCAGCGCGCCGTCCTTCAGGAAATCCACCGTGGCGCGCACGTGGCCATGGTGTTCCGAAGACGCAACCACCTGTGCCGAGGCGCCGGGCATCATCGCGGCAAACTGCGCGATGTAGTCCAGATAGGCGCCACGGCTCTCGATGGGGGCAGGGGTGTTGGGATCGGAGTAGTAGAAATGAGGCCCGATAGCCGCGTCTGTCTTGGCGGCACGCGTTTCGGGCGTTGGGTCGCCCCAGGCCGCAAACAGAGTATTCAGGGAATCCGTCATGGCCTGGGGCTTTCTGATTAGAAGCTCAGCGCGGGGCAGCTGTCATTTTCATAATAGCTGGCCACGCTCACTTCGCCTGCGATGATTTTTTCGCGGGCGGCATCAACTGCCGCTTTCATCTCGTCCGAAACCAGCGGCGCGTTGTTGTCGTCCAGCGCATAGCCGACGCCTTCTTCGGCCAGGCCCATGGAGAACACGCCGGTTTCTAGGTTCTCGCCAGCCTTCATCGCCTCGTAGACGGCCACGTCCACGCGCTTCAGCATCGAAGTCAGCACCTTGCCCGGGTGCAGGTGGTTCTGGTTGCTGTCCACGCCGATCGACAGGATGCCTTCGTCGGCTGCGGTCTGCAGCACGCCGACCCCGGTGCCGCCAGCGGCCGCATAGATCACATCCGCGCCCTGGCTGATCTGCGATTTGGTCAGCTCGGAGCCCTTCACGGGATCGTTCCAGGCGGCAGGGGTGGTGCCGGTCATGTTGGCGACCACGGTGATGTCCGGGTTCACCGCCTTGGCGCCCTGGGCATAGCCGCAGGCAAAGTGGCGGATCAGCGGAATATCCATGCCGCCGATAAAGCCGACGGTGTCCGACTTGGAGGCCATCGCCGCCATCATGCCAACTAGGTAAGAGCCTTCATGCTCGGCAAAGCCGATCTGGCGGATGTTCGGCGCTTCCAGCCAAGTCACGTCAACAGCGACGAATTTGGTGTCCGGATAGTCTGCTGCCACCTGGCCCAGCGGGTCGGCCATGGCAAAGCCCATGGTGACAATCGGGTTGGAGCCGGCTTCGGCAAAGCGGCGCAGCGCCTGTTCGCGCTGGGCTTCGGACTGCAGTTCAATCTCGCGGTAGCTGCCGCCGGTCTCTTCGACCCAGCGCTGGGCGCCGTTATGCGCGGCCTCGTTGAAGCTCTTGTCGAACTTGCCGCCCAGGTCGAAGATCAGCGCGGGCTCGGCCAGCGCGGCACCTGCGGTCAGGGCCAGCGACGCGGCTGCGCCCATCAGCGATTTCATCAGGGTCATCAGGTTAACTCCCACTGTCATTTTTGTTGAGTGCAGCGGGACTTTCGCCGCTGCCCGGCCCCGTTCAGGCCATAGAGGGTGCGGCAATTTAGCCTGCAGGGCAGGGAGAGGGTCAACCGCTTTTTGACCATTTGGTGCGAAATCCGCGCAACTGGCCTAGCGTAAAGGCTTTCTCATCAGCACGGCGTCCATGGGATTTGCCCCTTCGCGGCGGTAATAGCCTGCCCGGCGCCCGCATTCCGCGAATCCGCAGGCGCTGTACAACGCCTGTGCCGGAGCGTTGTCGGCGGCAACTTCCAGAAACGCCTCTGCCGCGCCCCGCTCCCGCGCTTCCGATTCCCAACCCGTCATGCAAGCGCGCGCCAAACCTTGCCGCTGATACTCCGGATGTGTGGCAACGGTGAGCAGTTCCGCCTCATCCGCGATCACCCGGACCAGGGCGAAACAGCGGGCGTCTCCTGCGGCAAACACCAGAGGGCTCTCCAGCAGAGCGGAAAACTCATCCGCGTTCCAGGGACGGGATTGCGTGAAGGCCGCGGCGTGGGCAGCGGCCATCTGCCCCGGTGTCAGAGTGTCACTCATCGAGCAGCGCGGGCGGCACATCGCTGGAGGGCGCCGCATCCGCTGCGCGCAGATACAGCGGCGCGGGCGGTTCGTTGACAGTTTCAAACCGGGACGCGGCGATGCGCGCAATGGCTTCGGCAATCCCGGCAGGGCTTGCCTCTGGCGTAAACGCCAGCCCGGCACCGTGCGCGGCCTCCTCGGCCTCAAGGCGGGGCATCAGACGCGGTGCCTCCCCGGGCATTGCGGCATAGACCTGTTCCCGCGGTGCAGGCACAGCTGGCAGCGCCCCGTCCGCGGCGCGGGCTTCAAACCCGTCAACTCCCACGGCTGGAATGTCCAAACCCAGCGCCAGTCCGCGTGCAGCAGACACCGCAATGCGGATGCCGGTGAAATTGCCGGGGCCCACGCCGACACCGATAGCGTTGAGGTCCTGCCAGGAGACGCCGCTCTCGGCCAGCAGCTCTTCCAGCAAGGGCATCAGCCGCTCGGCCTGGCCGCGGGTCATTCCTTCCAGCCGGGCGCACAGCAGCTGCTCCCCGCGCAGCAAAGCGGCCGCGCAATGCGCGGCCGATGTGTCAAAACCCAGAACCAGCGGTTCAGCGGTCATGCTAAGGTCCTTTCCAGGCGGATCAGACGGCAACCGGGCGCACTTCGGTCACTTCCGGAATGTAATGGCGCAGCAGGTTCTCGATGCCCATCTTCAGTGTCAGCGTTGAGGAGGGGCAGCCCGCGCAGGCGCCCTGCATGTGCAGATAGACAACACCGCGGTCAAAGCCGTGGAAGGTGATGTCGCCGCCGTCCTGCGCCACCGCCGGGCGCACGCGGCTGTCCAGCAGTTCCTTGATCTGGTTGACGATTTCCGCGTCTTCGCCGGAATGCTCGGCATGGCCCGAAGCGGGATCGGCAGAGCCATCCGCCATCACCGGCTGGCCGGACTGGTAATGCTCCATCACCGCGCCCAGGATGGCCGGCTTGATGTGGTCCCATTCGATGCTGTCAGCCTTGGTGACCGTCACAAAGTCATTGCCGAAGAACACGCCGGTCACACCGTCCACCGCAAAGATGCGGGAGGCCAGCGGCGATTTGCCTGCGGCCTCGGCGCTGGGGAAATCTGCCGTGCCGGCTTCCAGAACGGTCTGGCCCGGCAGGAATTTCAGCGTCGCCGGGTTGGGCGTGGATTCGGTCTGAATGAACATCTGGGGCCTCCGTTAAGCGTACCCCCGATATGCGCCTTGCAGCGCGCCAAGTCAAGATTTGGAACGATTCTAAATTGCGGTCTGGGCCGCAAAGTTCAATGCTTGCTCCAGCCGGTCGTCGCCCCAGAACAATTCACCGCCGCAGGTGAAGCTCGGCGCACCGAACACCCCGGCCGCCATTGCCGCATCGGTCTGCGCCCGCAGCGCTGCCTTGATCTCTGGCGTCTTTGCACGCTGCATCAGCTCTTCATCAAGCCCGGCGCTGTGCAGGCAGCCGCGCAGCACGGCCTTGCTGGAGATATCCGCACCTTCCCCGAACTGCGCGCGGTAGACGGCCTGCGCAAAGGCTTCGGTTTTGCTGCATTCGGCCGCCGCCAGCGCCAGCCTAGCCGCCTGCAGCCCGTTCTGCGGAAAGGGGGCGGGACGGCGGAAGGGCAGGCCGCGCGCAGCGCAGATCCGCTCCATGTCGCGCCACATATACCGCCCTTTGGCGGGGTACAGATTGAACGGCGAAGTGGTCCAGCCCTGAGCGGCAAAGACCGGCCCCAGCAAAAACGGTTTCCAGGTCACGCCGATGCCGCGCCGGGCCGCTTCCTGGCCGATCCGCATGGCACTGAGGTAGGAGTAGGTGGAGGCGAATTCGAACCAGAAAGTGATTTTGCCGCCCATGACTGCCCCCTCCTGAGCCCTCAGGTGATCGCTTCCAGTTTCTCCTTGGACAGGTCGCCCGGTACGATGGTCATCGGTACTGGCAAAGCACCGGAATTCTTGGTCAGCTGGGTGACCAGGGGGCCTGGCCCCTTGCGCCCGGTGCCGGCTCCCAGCACCAGCACGCCGATTTCCGGGTCGTTCTCGATGAACTGCAGGATTTCCGGAACTGCTTCGCCTTCCCGGATGACAAGCTCAGGGTCGACGCCCTGGCGGTCGCGCATCCATTTGGCGAAGACTTCGAAATGGGCATGGATCCGTTCGCGGGCTTCTTCCCGCATCACTTCGCCGACGCCGATCCAGTGGTTGAACTCATCCGGCGGGATTACCGACAGGATGGTCACGCCCGCACCGGTATGCGCCGCCCGCATTGCGGCAAACCGCATCGCGTTCAGGCATTCGCGGCTATCATCCAGTACCACAAGGAATTTGCGCATCTTCGCTCTCTCGTTGTTCCACCGCGGATCATGGCCTAAGCGGGCGTCTCAGGCAATAGAGCCAAAGCTTGGGGAGTTGCACCGAAAACTGGCCCTAGCGCCGGCCGCAGCCAGGAGAAGGAGGCTCCCGCGCCCGCAGGACCTTCCGGCTGCGCCGGAACGCCCTTGGCGGCCTTGGGCCCAGCGCCGCGCATTTGCGCGGCGCTGCACCGTGCGGGAGCACGGTGCCATGCCCAACCGTGCAGCGGCCTTTGTCAAAAGGTCCGGAACGGGCGGGAGCGCGCCGGGATTGTCCAAACCGCCTCAGTTTCCGCTGGCTGCCCAGTCCCAGTACATGTCGCGAACCCTTTTGGCGAACTGGCCGGATTGGTACCGGCAATCGTCGAACGCAGTGACCGGGGTGACCTTGCTTAGATTGCCGGACAGGAAGACCTCATCCGCGGCCTCAAAATCCTGATAGGTCAGTACGCATTCATGCACCTTGATGCCGTCCTGGCGCAGGTTGCTGATGTGCCGTGCACGGGTAATCCCCGCCAGGAAGGTGCCGTTGGCGACCGGTGTGAAAACCTCGCCATCGCGTACCATAAAGACATTGGTGGTAGCGGTTTCCGCCACATTGCCCATCGCATCCAGCACCAGCGCATTGGTGAACCCCATGCTGCGCGCTTCGCGCAGCATGCGGGCGTTGTTGGGGTAGAGGCAGCCGGCCTTGGCATTCACAACCGCGTTCTCAAGCACCGGGCGGCGGAAGCGGCTGCGGGTGAGCGTGGCTGCAGCAGAGGCCGGGGGCATCGGGATTTCTTCGAGGCTGACTGCAAACTGCGTGCTGGCCGGGTCAGGGGCAATCAGTGTCTCATCCCCGTCCGCCGCCCAGTACATTGGACGGATATAGACTGCTGCTCCGGGCGCATAGCCTTCCAGCCCGCCGCGGATCACGTCCATCATTTCCGCAACCGAACGCGTGGGCGCCATCATCAGCGCTTCTGCCGAGGCATTGGTCCGGGCGCAGTGCAGGTCCAGGTCCGGTGTCATCCCGTCAAAGAGCCGGGCACCGTCAAAGACCGATGACCCGAGCCACATTGCATGATCGGCTGCCCGCAGCACTGCCAGGTTGCCGTCGTGCCAGCTGCCGTTGAAATAGGTCCGGATGGTCTTGCCGGCCGCCATTTCGTTTTCCTCGTCTTGCCTGCTGGCAAGCTAGGCGGGGAAAGCCTGGCCGTCCAGACCGTTCCCGGCAGGCTGGAGCAGGCCATCATGCAAGGCACGGCGGAAAATGAAACTTCTCAACGGTTTGAAAGCCAGGCGCAGGCTGGTTTGACGCTGCGTGTCAAAGGCTGGAACTGCAGTCTCACAGTCTCACAGTCTCACAGTCTCACAGACGAAACACTGGGGCAGCAACGCTGAGCTACGCCGTCTCGGCCAGCAAGGCTTGCAGATCCAGAGCTTTGGTGCCCATGGCAAGGCCGCCTTGCGGGTTCCGCGGCCAGTCCGCTTCGGGCCGGTCGCGGTACAGCTCCACCCCGTTGCCATCCGGATCGCGCAGGTAGATCGCCTCGGATACGCCATGATCCGCAGCGCCCTCCAGTTCGATACCTGCTGCCTGAATCCGCCGCAGCACCGCTGCCAGGCTCTTGCGGTCCGGCAGCAGGACTGCGGTATGGAACAGCCCGGTCATGTTTCGGGCGGGAGCGGGGCCGCCGCGCGATTGCCAGGTGTTGAGGCCGATATGATGATGGTAGCCGCCAGCCGAGAGAAAGGCGGCGGAGTTGCCAAGCCGCTGGGTAACCTCGAAACCCAGCACGCCGCTGTAAAAGCCGATTGCGCGCTCCAGATCGGAAACTTTCAGATGCACGTGCCCTATGCTGGTGCCAGCGGGAAGTTTTGTGATGCCGGTGCTCATTGCAGCCTCCAAATTGCTGTTCCGGCAATATGAGGCCCGCCTGGATTGGGCGCCATTCCGCAGACCCGCACCAATCCCCTGTACGTCTGCACAGACGGCTTGGGTGGACCGCAGATCGCGCGCCGGGCCCAACCGGGCAAGCGCATCTATGATGCGCGCCAGCCTGGGCGGGAGGGCTCCGCTGCCTGGCGCTATCCGGCGGGCTTTAATCCCGCCTTGCTCAGAACCGCGGCGGCTTCCTGCTGCCAGCTGGCCTTCAGCTCCTCGTTGGGGGTGCGGCGCAGACCCATTGCCCGCAGCCCTTCGAATTTTCCGGATGCCTCCTGGCCGAAACTGGCCGCCACCCGCGGCCACCAGTAATCTGCCTGCTCTTGCAGGGCAGCTGCGCCCTGCGCCTCAACCAGCTGCATCAGCCCTTCTTCGGCCAGCTCTGCGTGGCGGGTCTCAACCGGCCGGATCGCCCGGAAGGCTTCGGCCAGCGGCTGGTAGGACACATGGCTGAGCTCTTCCAGCTGCACGGCGACTGCGCGGCCCATTAGGAGGTTCATCACCACCGCATCCGCCCAGCCTTCCAGCGGGTAGTTGAACACCGCCAGCCGCATGTCGTGCTTGCTGCGGCTCTGTCCGATGTCGGCATCGCGCTCCAGTCTTGCAGTCCAGGGGTGGTGGTCGGCGTAACGCTCGGTATCGGCGCCGAATTCGCCCATGATGCGCAGCACCTTCTCAGCGCTGTCGGATTTCTCCAGCACGATCTTGGCCGCTGCAATCCGCGATTTGATGCCAGGCCCCTCGTTGATGATATCGGCAAAGCCTGCAGCGCCCGCCAGCTCGCTGTCGACAAAAGTGGCCATCATCTTCAACAGCTCGGCGCGGTAGCGCGGCGGCACATTGGAGGGGTTGGTCAGAACCCCGCCCTGGGCCAGGTAGCTTTCAATGCTCATCTCTTCGGACATGCCATGCCCTCCCTGAAATCCGTTTGAAAATAGCCGGTTGGTTTGTCCTTACTGATCGTAGTCGACCACCACGCTGTCGGTGACCGGATAGGCCTGGCAGGACAGCACATAGCCCTTCTCGACCTCGTAATCCTCCAGCGCGTGGTTGGCGACCATCTCGACTTCGCCTTCCAGAACCTTGCAGCGGCATGTGGAGCAGACCCCGGCCTTGCAGGCGTAAGGCGCGTCCATTGCGTTTTCCAGTGCCGCATCCAGCAGGGTCATGTCCTTGCCCATCTCGATCGTCTGGGTGGCGCCGTCCAGAGTGATGGCCGCCTTGGTCTGGTTGGCGCTGCTGGCCGCATCTGCGGCCGAGGCCTTGCGCTTGGCGCGGCCCGGCTGGGCGGAGGCGAAGAGTTCGAACTTGATCTGGCTGTCGTCCAGGCCGGCGCTTCGCAGTGCCGCTGCGATGCCCAGCATCATCGGCTCGGGGCCGCAGATAAAGGCGGTGTCGACTGATTGGATGTCGATCCAGTGTTCAAACAACTGGGCGCATTTTTCCTCAGTGACCAGCCCTGTGAACAGGTCGATTTCCTGCGCATCCGACTCCAGCACATGGATCACGTTGAATCGGCCCATGTAGAGGTTCTTCAGATCTTCCAGCTCCTCGCGGAACATGATCGTGTTTACGCCTTTGTTGGCGTAGACCAGCGTGAAGGAGGAGGCCGGCTCCGCCGCCAGCGTGGTCTTGAGGATTGAGAGCACAGGCGTGATGCCGGAACCGCCGGCAAATCCTAGATAGTGCTTCTCGGCCGCCCCATCGAGCGGAGTGAAAAACGTGCCCATCGGCGGCATCGCCTGCAGGGTGTCGCCGGCCTTCAGCTCGGTATTGGCCCAAGTGGAAAAAGCACCGCCGTCGACACGCTTGATGCCGACCTGCAGGATGCCTTCGCCAGTGCCTGCGCAGATCGAGTAGCTGCGGCGCAGCTCCTCGCCGTCGAAATCGCGGCGGAAGGTCAGGTACTGGCCTTGGGTGAAATCGAACTCCTCAGCCGCGCCGTTCACGGGCTTCAGGGTGACAACTACCGCATCGCGGATGGTCTTGCGGACGTCGGTGACTTCAAGATCGTGAAAGCGCGCCATCAGGGTCTCCTCAGATGCACTTGAAATAATCAAAGGGTTCCAGGCAGTCCTGGCAGCGCCAGTGGGCCTTGCAGGGGGTGGAGCCGAACTGGCTCACACGGGTGACATCTTTGCTGCCGCAGTGCGGGCATTTTTCCGGCCCGCCAGCGGGCTGGGGCGGCGCGATGCCGTAAGCCTCCAGTCTGGTGCGGCCCTTCTCGGACAGCCAATCTGTGGTCCAGGCCGGCGAAATCTGTGTCTTCAGGTTCAGATCAATGATCCCGCGGTCCCGCAGGGCGGTTTCGATGTCCATGGCGATCACCGAGGTGGCGGGGCAGCCGGAGTAAGTCGGGGTGACGGTGACCACCAAAGTTCCGCCCTCCCAAGCCACATCGCGGATGATGCCTAGATCCACCAGCGAGATCACCGGGATTTCCGGGTCCGGTACGGCGTCGAGCCAGTCCCAGATCTGCTCCACAGTTGGCTGAGTTGTCACTTGGCTCATGCGGGTTTCCTCTTCGGCTGCTCCGCCCGGACGATAGGCCGGGCAGCCCCGACCTCCCCCACGGGAGGGGGCTTCACCCCCACCCGAGGCCGGGGCCAGCCCTCAGTGTTCTATGTGCTGCCTTACCACTTGGCGCCTGGATAGGCGCGCTGCAGCCATTGCATCTGGGTCAGCAGATGCCCCAGGTGTTCGGTGTGCATTGCACCGGTGCGCCCGCCCTTATGGGCAAAGCGGCTTTCCGGGATGGTCAGCGTGGCCTCCGTCAGCACCCGCGAGACCAGCGTGTCGTATTCCTCGCGCAGCGAGGCCGGGTCGGGGGCAATGCCAGCCTTCACCATCTCGGCGTCGGTCTCGTCGGATTGGAACATCTCGCCAATGTAGGGCCACAGGTAGTCCAGAGCCTCCTGCATCCGGCGGTGGCTTTCCTCGGTGCCGTCGCCCAGGCCCACCACGGTGTCAGCAGAGCGCTCCAGGTGATAGGCCACTTCTTTCGAGGCTTTCTCGGCAATCGCGGCAACCCGGTCGTCCGAGGATTTCATCAGCCGGCCCAGCTGGATCGAATGCCAGGCGTCGAACAGGAACTGGCGCATCAGGGTGCGGCCGAAGTCGCCGTTCGGCACTTCCATCAGCAGCACGTTGCGGAAATCCCAGGCGTCGCGCAGGAAGGCGAGGTCGTCGGCGGATTTTCCTTCCCCTTGCACCTCTGCCGCAAGCCCCAGCCACATCTGGGTCTGGCCGATCAGGTCCAGCGCGGTGTTGGCGAGTGCGATGTCCTCTTCCAGCACCGGCGCATGGCCGCACCATTCGCTGACCCGGTGGCCGAGGATCAGGGTGTTGTCCCCCATCCGCAGCAGGAACTGGGTGAATGCGTCTTCGCAGGCCATTACATCGCCCCCACTTCGTCGGGGATGTCGAAGAAGGTCGGGTGGCGGTAGACCTTGCTCTCCGACGGCTCATACAGCGGACCCTTGTCGCTGGGCGAGGAGGCGGAGATGTTGTTCGCCTCAACCACCCAGATCGACACGCCCTCATTGCGGCGGGTATAGACGTCGCGGGCGTTCTTTATCGCCATCTCGGCGTCAGGCGCATGCAGGGAGCCTACGTGGCGGTGGCTCATGCCGTGCTGGCCGCGGATGAAGATTTCCCAGAGGGGCCATTCGTTTTTCATGTTCATTCCTCCGCTTTGCTGTCCTGGCCCAGGCCGGGTCCGTATGGCTCAGGGTTCAGGTCCTGTCCGAAGGCCAGCCGGTGGCCGTCGGGGTCGGTGATGTGAAAGTCCCGGCAGCCGTAGATACGGACTTCGGGCTGTGTGATTTCCGGCAGGTCAAGCTGCGCAAACTCCGCATGAGCTGCATCCGCATCGTCGACGTAGAGATATGCCGCCCACCATTGGTTAGCGGGCACCTCGCCGCTTTCCGAGCGATCCAGCCCCAGGCTGACCTGGCCGCGCTGCACGATTGCAAAGGACGGCGGGTCGTCCCAGATGCCTTGGGTTTTGAAGCCAAGCTGCTGGTAGAACCGCGCCGATTGCTCGACATCGCGGACCTGCAGAATGGGCATGGAACGCAGCATTTTCATTCCGCGGCCACCTTGCGCGCGGCTTTCTTTTTGGCATGCGCCAGCAGCCCGTCGCGCACCCATTCGCCGTCGTCCCAGGCCTTGTTGCGGGCGGCGAGGCGGTCGACGTTGCAAGGGCCGTTGCCTTTGATTACGTCAAAGAACTCGCTCCAGTCCGGGTCGGAGTAATCGTAATGGCCGCGCTCCTCGTTCCATTTCAGGTCCGGATCGGGGACGGTGAGGCCCAGGTATTCGGCCTGCGGCACGGTCTGGTCGACGAACTTCTGGCGCAGCTCGTCGTTGGTGTTCATCTTGATCTTCCAGGCCATCGACTGGGCGGAATGAACCGAGTCCTTGTCCGAAGGCCCGAACATCATCAGCGACGGGTACCAGAGGCGGTTCAGAGCATCCTGCGCCATCTTCTTCTGCGCGGGCGTGCCTTCGGCCATCTTGCGGATGGCGTCATAGCCCTGGCGCTGGTGGAAGCTCTCTTCCTTGCAGATACGGATCATTGCGCGGGAGTAGGGGCCGAAGGAGGTCCGCTGCAGCGGCACCTGGTTCATGATCGCCGCGCCATCGACCAGCCAGCCCACCGCGCCGATGTCGGCCCAGTTCAGCGTCGGGTAGTTGAAGATCGAGGAGTACTTCATACGCCCGTCGAGCAACATTTCGGTGATCTCGTCGCGCGACACGCCGAGGGTTTCTGCTGCGCAGTAGAGATAGAGGCCATGGCCTGCCTCATCCTGCACCTTGGCCAGCAGGATCGCCTTGCGCTCCAATGTCGGCGCGCGGGTGATCCAGTTGCCCTCGGGCAGCTGGCCGACGATTTCCGAATGGGCGTGCTGGCCGATCTGGCGGATCAGCGTCTTGCGGTAGCCCTCGGGCATCCAGTCCTTGGGCTCGATCTTCTCGCCCGCGTCGATGCGGGCCTGGAAGGCCGCCAGCTTCTCGGGATCGTCCTGGGTCGCTTCGGATTTGATCATCTGAGCATACATGTCTGGGACCTCCGTAAACTTCGTTACACGCGTTCCAGGATCAGGGCGGTGCCCTGTCCGACGCCGACGCACATGGTGCAGAGCGCATAGCGCCCGCCGGTGCGCTGCAATTGGTAGGCAGCGGTCAGCACCAGCCGGGCGCCGGACATGCCAAGCGGATGGCCCAGTGCGATTGCACCGCCGTTGGGATTAACATGGGGTGCATCGTCCGCAACGCCAAGTTCACGCAGGGTGGCTAGGCCCTGGGAGGCAAAGGCCTCGTTCAGCTCGATCACGTCCATCTGTTCGATGCTGAGGCCGGTGCGGGCCAGAACCTTGCGGGTGGCAGGCACCGGGCCGATGCCCATGATGCGGGGCTCAACTCCTGCGGCGGCCATGCCGACGATGCGGGCCATCGGTTTCAGACCGTTTTTCGCGGCCGAGGCCTCATTGGCCATCAGGATCGCTGCGGCGCCGTCGTTGACGCCGGAGGCATTGCCTGCTGTCACGCTCTTGTCCGGGCCGTTCACGCCTTTGAGGCCCGAAAGCTTCTCAGCCGAGGTGCCCGGGCGGGGGTGTTCGTCGGTGTCCACCACCAGCGGGTCGCCCTTGCGATGGGGGATAGTGACCGGGGTGATCTCGTCATGGAACAGGCCGGCCTCATGCGCGGCGGCCCAGCGGGCCTGGCTGCGGGCGGCAAAGGCGTCCTGATCGGCGCGGGAGATGCCATAATCTTCGGCGACGTTGTCAGCGGTCTGCGGCATCGAGTCGGTGCCGTACATCTTCTCCATCTTCGGATTCACGAAGCGCCACCCGATGGTGGTGTCATAGACCGCATTGGCGCGGGTGAAGGCATTGGTTGCCTTGGGCATTACAAACGGTGCGCGCGACATGCTTTCCACGCCGCCGGCAATTGCCATGTCATAGTCGCCTGCCTTGATGCCGCGGGACGCCATGCCCACTGCATCCATGCCGGAAGCGCAGAGCCGGTTGATGGTGGTGCCGGGCACCGAGGTCGGCAGCCCTGCCAGCAGTGCCGCCATACGGGCCACGTTGCGGTTGCTTTCGCCGGCCTGGTTGGCGTCGCCCAGGATCACGTCATCCAGCGCACCCCAGTCCACATCGGGGTTACGCTCAACCAGCGCTGCAATCGGCAAAGAGGCCAGATCGTCGGTGCGCACCTGGCTCAGCGCGCCGCCGTAGCGGCCGATCGGGGTGCGAGTGGCATCGCAGATGAAAGCATCCATGGGTGTTCGCGTCTCCTGTGGTGCCGGCGGGCTTAAAGCCGACCGTTGGGTCGGTGATACGCTGGAAGATGATTCGCGGCAAGTTAAATGTAACCGAAATGGATAGTGCTTGAAAAACTTGTAACGCGTTTGGCAGGCCGACGCTGCGTTCTGCCGTGGCAAACGCCGGGTCAGCGTTGCCGGAGCTGCGGAGCGAGCGGCACGATTAGCATCGGAAAGCGCCAATCCATGGAGTTGGCTTATATTCAATAGAGGAGCAGCAGCCGGAAGGAGGTTCAATGGCCGAAGTCCTGCGCATAGGCGGAGCTGCCGGCTTCTGGGGGGATGCCTCCATGGCCACGCCGCAGCTGCTGGCAGCCGGCAGTCTGGATTTCCTCGTCTATGACTACCTCGCGGAAATAACCATGGCGATCCTGGCCCGTGCCCGGACCAAGGACCGGAAGGCGGGGTATGCCACCGATTTTGTGAAGACGGCGATGGCGCCGAACCTGGCGGAGATCGCCAGGCAAAGGGTGCGGGTGGTGTCAAACGCCGGAGGCGTGAATCCGCGGGCCTGCGCCGATGCATTGCGGCGCGAGATCGCCACGCAGGGGCTTTCTTTGAACGTGGCGGTGGTTGAGGGTGATGATCTGCTGGATCGCGCGGAGGACCTGGCCGGGCTGGCGCCCAGGGACATGTTCTCGGGCGCACCGTTTCCGGCGGCGGAGAAGATTGCCAGCATCAACGCCTATCTAGGCGCCTTTCCCGTTGCCGCAGCCTTGGACCGTGGAGCGGATATCGTCATCACCGGCCGGTGCGTGGACAGCGCCGTGACTTTGGGCGCCTGCATCCATCACTTCGGGTGGAAGTCGGAGGATCTGGATAAACTGGCGGGCGGAAGTCTTGCCGGCCATATACTGGAGTGCGGGCCGCAGGCCACGGGTGGCAATTTCACTGACTGGAAAGAGGTGGCAGAAGGGATGGCCCGCATTGGCTATCCGATTGCCGGGGTCCGTGCGGATGGCACGTTTGATGTGACCAAGCCCGCAAACACCGGCGGCATAGTCTCGCGCGGGACCGTGTCAGAGCAGCTGCTTTACGAGATTGGCGATCCGCAGGCTTATCTGCTGCCGGATGTGGTCTGCGACTTTTCCGGCGTGGTGCTGACCGGGACCGGCCCGGACCGGGTGCATGTCTCGGGGGCACGCGGGCTCGGCGTGCCGGAGAGCTGCAAGATCTGCGTCACCTGGGAGGACGGTTACCGCGCCGGGCACTATTTCACTTTCTATGGGCTGGATGCCGAGGCAAAGGCGCAGGGGTTTGCTGAAGCCGCACTGGCCCGGGCGCGGAAGCTTCTGGATGCTATGGGCGCTCCGGAATTTACGCACACCAGTGTTGAACTGATCGGAGCCGAAAGCCAGTTTGGCGCCTTGCGGCACAGCGGAGCTTCGCGGGAAGTTGCGGCCAAGATTGCGGTGCGCCACCCTGATGCCGGTGCGGTGGGGCTGTTCCTCAAAGAAGCCGTTGGCCTGGGCTTGTCGGCTCCGCCGGGGCTTAGTGGCTTTGCGGGGGCTCGGCCCAAGCCTTCGCCGGTGCTGGCGCTGCACTCAAGCTTGCTTCCTAAGGCGCAAGTGGAAGCCACAGTGCGGGACAGCAGGGGAGTGGTTGCCGTTGAGCCGGCCGGCAGTGTGCCTGTCCGCAATCCGGAACTGCCTGCACCCCCGGCCTTGCCGTCAGCAAAGGAGACGGTTGAGGTGCCGCTGATCCGCCTCGCCTGGGCGCGCAGCGGCGACAAAGGGGATATTGCCAATATCGGGGTGATTGCCCGTCAGCCAAACTTCATGCCCTGGATCTGGGCGGCGCTGGATGAGACGCATTTGCGGAGCGTGTTCGGGCATTTCTGGGACGGGGAATTCGAGCGGTTCTACCTGCCGGGCAGCCAGTCGATGAACATTCTGCTGCACGGGGCGCTGGGCGGCGGCGGCACGTCAAGCCTGCGCAATGATCCGCAGGCCAAGGGCTATGCACAGCTGCTGCTGGCAGCACCTGTGCAAGTGGATGCAGATTTGATGGGAGGACATGATGCGGGCCTTTGAAACAAGGATCAGCCCTTCCGGCGGAAGTTTCGCGCAAAACCGCAAAGACATGCTGGCACTGGTGGACCGGATGCGTGCACTGGAAGCCCGTGCCGCCGCCAAATCCGAAGAACGGCGCCCGGTCTTTGACAAACGCGGGCAGCTGTCGCCGCGGGAACGCGTCTCGGCCCTGCTGGATCCGGGCATGCCGTTTCTGGAACTCTACAACATGGCCTCCTACCTGGTGGATGATCCGGACCCGGAGACTTCGGTGCCCGGTGCCTCGATCATCCTCGGGATCGGCTATGTGGAGGGCGTGCGGGTCATGGTCTTTGCCGATGATGCGGGGATCAATGCCGGCGCAATGACACAGAAATCGGTGGACAAGGCGCTGGGCGCGCTGGCCGTTGCGGAGAAGCAGAAGCTGCCTTTCATTCATCTGGTGGAGAGCGCGGGTGCGGACCTGATGCGCTATACGGTGGAGCTTTGGGCGCATGGCGGCGGCATGTTCGCCGGGCTCGCGCGGCTGTCGGCGGCGGGCATCCCAGTGATCACCGTGCTGCACGGCGCCTCGACTGCGGGCGGTGCCTATCAGCCGGGGCTGTCGGACTATGTGATCGGGGTTAAGGGAAACGGCATGGCGATGCTGGCCGGCGCGGCCCTGGTTCAGGCCGCGACCGGCGAGGAGGCTGATGATGCGGAGCTTGGCAGCGCGGAGATGCATGCGGCGGTCACGGGGCTGGTCGAATATCTGGCTGAGGATGACGCGCATGGGATTGAGCTTGCCCGCGAAGTGGTGGCCGGGCTGGGCTGGGCTTGCTGTGCATTGCCTTTAAGGGAGTATGAGGTTCCGGTCCTGAAAGGGGACGAAATTGCGGGCGTCGTGCCAGTGGACTATCGCAAGCCCTATGACATGCGGGAAGTTGCTGCGCGGATTGCGGATGGTTCCAGACTGCGCGAGTTCAAACCGGGGTTCGGCCCGGCCACGGTCTGTTTGCATGCGCGGATCATGGGGCAGGCTGTGGCAATCCTTGGCAACAACGGGCCGCTGGACCCGGATGGCGCCGCCAAGGCCACCCATTTTCTGCAGGCGATGGATCAGGCCGGCACGCCGGTTGTGTTCCTGAGCAACACCACTGGCTACATGGTCGGCACTGCTTCCGAGCGGGCAGGGATGATCAAGCATGGCGCCAAAATGATCCAGGCGGTGACCAATATCCGGGTGCCGAAGATCTCCTTGTACACCGGCGCCAGTTTCGGGGCCGGGAACTATGGCATGTGCGGCTATGCCTTTGGCGCCGACTTCCTGTTCACTTGGCCCAACGCGATGACCGGGGTAATGGGCGGAGAACAGGCGGCGCTGACCATGGAACAGGTGGCCAGACGCGGTGCGGAACGCAAAGGGGCGGAGGTAGACGAAGCCCGGCTGGCAGCGCAGCGTGAGAAGATCGCGGCGCATTTCGATGGGCAGTCGGATGCGTTTTATACCTCGGGCCGGGTGCTGGATATGGGAATGATCGACCCGCGCGACACCCGCAATGTGATCGGCTTCTGCCTGCAGACCTGCCTGGAGGCCCGGGCGCGGAGCCTTAACCCGAACAGCTTTGGGGTGGCGCGGATCTGATGGGGGCGGGCGTGGGCAGTTTCGACACCATCTTGGTGGCCAACCGCGGCGAGATTGCGCTGCGGGTGATGCGCACGGCGCGGGCAATGGGGTTGAAATGTGTAGCCGTCTTTACGGACCCGGATGCCGAAAGCCCGCATGTTGCCTTTGCGGATCGTGCGGTGCGGATCGGCGAAGGCCCGGCGGCAGACAGCTATCTGTCGATAGAAAAACTGATCGAGGCGGCGCGCGGGGCAGGTGCCGGGGCAGTGCATCCGGGCTATGGTTTCCTGTCGGAGAACGCGGCGTTTGCCCGGGCCTGCGTCCAGGCGGGGCTTGTCTTCATAGGGCCGCCGCCCGAGGCAATCGCCCTGATGGGAGACAAGGCAGCTGCCAAGCGTAAGATGATCGATGCGGGCGTGCCATGCATAGCCGGATACGAGGGCGCCGAACAGGCGGCGGATGAGCTGGCAGCAGAAGCCGGCCGGATCGGTTTTCCGCTGATGATCAAGGCGGCTGCCGGCGGCGGCGGCAAGGGGATGCGGCTGGTGGAGCGTGCTGCGGATTTCCGCGCCGCATTGGAACTGGCGCGCGGCGAGGCGCTGCCGGCCTTTGGCTCAGAGGCGGTGATACTGGAGCGCGCCCTGCAGCGCCCGCGCCATGTGGAGGTGCAGGTGCTTGGCGACGCTCATGGCACGGTGATCCATCTCGGTGAGCGGGATTGTTCAGTCCAGCGCCGCCATCAAAAGGTGGTCGAAGAAGCGCCCTGTCCGGCTGTGGATGAAGACCTGCGGGCCCGGATGGGGGCGGCGGCCGTGGCAGCAGCCAAAGCCATTGGCTACCAGGGCGCGGGCACCGTCGAATTTCTGCTGGACCAGGATGGAACGTTTTATTTCCTGGAGATGAACACCCGCTTGCAGGTTGAGCATCCGGTGACCGAGATGATCACCGGCCTGGACCTGGTCGAAATGCAGATCCGCGCGGCCCGCGGCGAGCCTTTGGGTGTGGCACAGCATGATGTCCGGCTGTCCGGTCATGCCATCGAGGCCCGGCTTTATGCAGAAGACCCTGCGCAAGGCTTCCTGCCTCAGGCCGGGCGGGTTGAAGAGTGGCGGCCTCCTGCCGGCGAAGAGGTCCGGGTCGATGATGGCATTGCAGCAGGGCAGGAAGTTTCGCCGCACTACGACCCGTTGCTGGCGAAGGTGATCGCCCGCGGGCGCACCCGCGAAGAAGCCCGGCACCGGCTGGCTGCGGCGTTGCGGGACTGTGTGCTGTTCGGGCCTGTGTGCAACCGGGACTTTTTGCTGCAGGTGCTGGCGCACCCGGAATTTGCGGCTGGCGGGGCGGTTACGGACTTCATTCCCCGGAATTTTCCGGAGGGGCTGCAGGAAGACCGGTCCAGCCGCTGTTTCGCACTGGGCGCAGCGCTTTTGCACCGGGCGCGCCAAACACGCTTTGCTGCTCTGGCCGGCGGCACGGCCGGTGAATTGCTCGGCTGGTCGAACCGGGGGATGCTCACGGCGCGGTTCAGCCTTGCCTGGAACGGCAAGACTGTTGTTGCCAGCGTCAGTGGAGCCGGGAACACGGTATCTGTTTCTGCTGGAGAGGACCGGCACATTGTAACGGATGGCGGTGACGGCTGGCGGGTGGATGGAGAGCTGGCGGAACTAAAAGCGTGGCAGCTCAAGAGGGGAAGACACTATGCAGCCACCGGCGTGCGGATTTTCAGTTTGGCTGAAATGCCGGCGGGCACGGCGGCGGACCCGCAGGAGCAAACAGGCCGGGTTTCTGCTCCGATGCACGGCACCTTGCTGGAAATCAGCGTCTCCGAGGGCTGTGAAGTCGCCGCGGGCAGCCGGTTGGCAGTGCTGGAAGCCATGAAGATGCAGCACGAAATCCGGGCCGCTGCCGAAGGCCGTGTCGTCAGTATTGCAGCGCAGGCGGGCACCCAGGTTCAGACGGGAGATCTGCTGCTGGAAATTGAGTCCCTGTCGCCGGAGACGCGGGATTGAAGAGACCGGGTGCTCCCGCCCGTCGCAGGTGCATTTGAAATGCCCCCGCTCCCGTTGGGCCTGGCGCCGCGCAAAGCGCGGCGCCAGGCCCAACGGGCGGAAGTCTTTCGCCAGAAAAGGCTGACGGCGGGCGGGAGAGCCCCGGTGCTGGAGATCCCGCGCGGGTCATGCCCCGCGGTATTGGAGGATGTCATTCGGGTATTGCGAGTCCTGAATCCGGAAATGGGTGCTGCCTGCCCGTTCGAACCCATGGCGGCAGTAAAAGGCGATGGCGCTTTTGTTCTCTGAATTGGCAGTAAGCCAGGGGGCGTCCCAGCCGTTTGTCCGGCACAGCTGCAGTCCGGCTTCCAGCAGGGATCTTCCCAGGCCATTTCCATGGTGCCGGGGCTGGACATAAAGTGTCGAAATTTCCGTCTGCGACTCTCCGCCGGCCGGGTGCGGTTTGCCGTTGGTGATACGGATGTATCCGTCAATGCCGGCCTTGTTTTGCGATACCAGCAGGCGTTCCGACGGGTCGTTCAGCGCTGCGGCAAAATGATTGGGCGTATAGTGGCCAAGCACGTAATCAGCAAAAAAGCCGCTGACGCCCTCCCGCAGGTAGGTGGCCAGCCATACTTCGATAGACAGGGCTGCAAGGCTGGAACAGTCCTTGCTTTCTGCGGGCCGGATAATGGCGGATGAGGCGGGATCGGGCATGATGGCAACGGATGAATTGAAAATGCAGAGCGCTATCATTCTGCCATTGCTGCTGGGCGGTCAAGAATACCGGCTCGCCAAAATTGCTTCACTTGTTTATTAATGCGGATATGCCGGGAGAGTGCGCTGAGCGGGAGGGGCCAATGAACATTCTTTACATCATGTTCGACCAGCTGCGGTTCGACTATCTGAGCTGCGCAGGCCATCCGCATCTGCACACGCCGCATATCGATGCGCTGGCTGCCAAGGGGATGCGATTTACCCGGGCTTACGTGCAATCGCCAACTTGCGGCTCCTCGCGGATGTCCAGCTATACCGGCCGTTACCCTTCTAGCCATGGGGTGCAGTTCAACAGCTACCCCTTGCGTGTCGGCGAGTGGACGATGGGCGACCATCTGCGCAAGGCCGGCATGGGCTGCCACCTGATCGGCAAAACTCATATGGTTGCGGATGCAGATGGCATGGAACGGTTGGGGCTGGCGCCGGACAGCGTGATCGGGGTGCGCCAGTCCGAGTGCGGATTTGACCCCTATGTGCGCGATGACGGGCTGTGGGCGGAAGGGCCTGACGGTTTTTATGACGGCAAGCGCAGCCCTTACAACGAATACCTGAAAGGCAAGGGCTACCCAGGTGAAAACCCTTGGAACGATTTTGCCAATGCCGGGATCGAGGGAAATGACATCGCTTCCGGCTGGTTCATGGTCAATGCGGACAAGCCTGCCAATATTGCCGAAGAAGACAGCGAAACGCCTTGGCTCACTTCCCAGGCGATGGCGTTCATCGAACAGGCCGATGGTCCCTGGTGCGCGCACCTCAGTTACATCAAGCCGCATTGGCCCTATATTGTGCCCGCGCCCTATCACGGCATGTACGGGCCGGAGCACGTGCTGCAGGTGGTGCGCTCGGAGGCGGAGCGCGAAGACGCGCATCCTGTCTTTGATGGCATGATGAACAACCAGATCGGCAAGACTTTCAGCCGCGATGAGGTGCGGGACAAGGTGATCCCTGCCTATATGGGGCTGATCAAGCAGGCTGACGACCAGATGGGCCGCCTGTTCAGCTGGCTGGAGGACACCGGCCGGATGCAGGACACGATGATCGTGGTGACCTCGGATCACGGCGACTACCTGGGGGATCACTGGCTGGGGGAAAAGAACCTGTTCCACGAGCCGTCAATCAAGGTGCCGCTGATCATCTATGACCCGCGCGCCGAAGCTGACAGCACCCGCGGCACAACCTGCGATGAGCTGGTGGAGGCAATCGACCTGCTGCCGACGTTCCTTGAGGTTGCAGGCGGCGAGCCTGCGCCGCATATCCTGGAAGGGCGCTCGCTAATGCCGTTCCTGCGCGGGGAAAACCCGGCGTGGCGGGACTATGCCATTGCCGAGTTCGACTACTCCACCATGCCGCTGTGCGAAAAACTGGGGCTGGAGCCGAAAGACGCGCGCCTTTTCATGGTGACCGACAAGCGCTGGAAGTTCATGCACGCCGAGGGCGGATTGCGGCCGATGCTGTTTGACCTGGAAAACGATCCGGATGAGCTGGTGGATCTGGCCAAGGGGGGCGGGTATCAGGAGGTCATTGACCTGATGTACGACCGGCTGCAGGAATGGGGTCTCCGGATGTCGCAGCGGATCACCCTTTCGGATGCGCAGATCAAGGCGCGCCGCGGCAAGTCGGGGCGCAAGGGGATCTTGCTGGGCGTCTACGAGGCGGACGAGGTTGCGCCGGAGCTGACGGAGAAGTACCGCGGGCGGGTGCCTCAGTAAGCGCTCTGCAATTTCACCTTTGCGCCAATACTCCGGGGGAGCCCGCAAGGGCGGGGGCAGCGCCCCTTACCCGCGTTGCCAAATTGCAGGCAGCCTCATAAATTGGCCGGAAACGCATCAAAGGCGGCGCCATGGCTGGGCAGACGGAACAGGTTCTGAACGCAATCCTTCAGGATATCGAGGCGGGCCGCCTTGTGCCCGGCGCGCCTCTGGAGGAAAGCGAGCTGGTGGAGCGCCACGGCGTGTCCCGAACCCCGGTGCGCGAAGCCTTCATTCAGCTGGAAGCCATTGGCCTGATCAAGCGGCTGCCGCGCAAGGGAGCGGTGCTGTTCAAGCCGACGCTGGAGGAATTCCTGGCCATTCTGGAAGTGCATGCCCGGCTGGAAGGGCAGGCGGCGGCTCTGGCGGCCCGGCGGTTATCCCCGGCGCAGGCAAGGGAACTGGAGGCCGTGGTTGCCGCCTGTGAAGAACATGCGGCTGAGAAGGGCGACGGCGATCCGGCGGGCTACTACCAGCTGAACCTGCGGTTTCATGCCTGTGTGGCCGAGGGCTCCGGAAACCCGTTTCTGGTCGAGCTGATCAAGACCAATGCCCGCAAGCTGATGGCCTACTACCGGGCGCGCTACCGCTATCCCGGCGCCATTGCGCAGTCGGCCAAAGAGCACAGGGAGATTGCCGGGCTGATCTTTGCCCATGACCGCGAGGGTGCTGAAGCCGCAATGATCCAGCATGTGCAGTTTGATCAAGTGACGGTGATGGACCTGCTGGCGGCGCTGGGCTGAAACGGTGCTGAACGGGGCCTTGCGGCCCCGTGCCTGCGGCGCGGGTATTTTGGACCAGAAAGAAGCCGCAGGGTCAGCGCTGCGCGGCTTGCTCGAAGAAACAGGCGAGGCTGTCTGCAAAGGATAGCTGATCTGACTTTTGCGCCAGGCTGTCCAAGGCGCGGGCAAAGGCAGCCGGGCCCAGTTCGTCCCGCATTTCGTCGCACAATGCCAGGATGAAATCATGACTCATCTCAGGATGGTGCTGAGTCGTGAAAATGTGGCGGCCAAGGGTGAAGCCTGTGTTCATGCCGCCGCTTTCGCTGAGCGGTGCTGCACCCGCCGGCAATGCACTGACGCATTCGCAGTGGGAACCATAGAGTTTGACCTCCTCCGGCAGGGAAACGGCCCAGTCCGGGCGGTGAAGCAAGCGGTTGCGGGTCAGCCCGTGCACCCATCCATTGGGGTTGTGATCGAGAGTGCCGCCGAGGGCCAAAGCGATGGCCTGATGGCCGAAGCAGGCGCCGAATAGCGGGATTTTTGAATGATGGGCGGTGCGGATCAGTGCCAGCAACTGTGTGATCCAGGGCGCATTGGAGCGGACCGAGGCCGGGCTGCCGGTGATCATTGCGCCGTCATAAGCTGACAGATCCTGCGGGAATTCCCCGTCCTTCACCGAAAAGACAGACGTGCGCCAGTCCGGGCGGGCCATCAGAATCAGATCCGTGAATTTCTCCCCGTCCTTGGGGTGCCTTTGGGCAAATTCGCTTTCGTCGGTGTTGGTCACCAGTACGACCAAGTGCATGAGAACGCTCGCAAGATTTTAGTTTACATATTTATAACTGTCATTAATATACATAAGGCAAGCAAGTTAGGGAAGCCCGCAATGACAGTTTGGACCCCCACGGATGACGGCTATGCGGATCTGAGCAGCCACGACGCATTTGCCAATGGCGCGCCGCACAACACCTTTGCCCGGCTGCGGCGCGAGGATCCGCTGCATTGGACCGAATACGAGGGCGGCAGGAACTTCTGGTCGGTGACCCGCTATGAGGACATCACGGTGATGAACAAGAACACCGAGGTGTTCTCATCCGCACGCGGGATCCGGATGGAGGATCAGTCCTACGAAGAGTATCTGGCGCGCCGCACCTTTCAGGAAACCGATCCGCCGGAGCATTCCAAGGTGCGGATGAAGCTGCTGAAGGCGTTCTCCAAGACCACCATGGCGCAGTATGAGCAGGACATCCGCGGCCTCTGCGCCGATATTCTGGATCAGGCGCTGGCCAAGGGGGAGTTCGATGCCACCAAGGAGATCGCCCGCCAGCTGCCGATGCGTATGCTGGGCCGGGTGGTCGGCCTGCCGGAAGAGGACCTGCCCTGGCTGGTCGAAAAGGGCGATGCGCTGATTGCCAATACCGACCCGGATTTTACCTCGCATGTGCTGGACAAGATGCAGACGGATGAGTTCCGGATGATGCCGTTCAATTCGCCTGCCGGGGCGGAGCTGTATGTGTATGCCAAGGAGCTGATGGAGGAGAAGGCGCGCAGAGGGGATACCTCAGGCGTGCTGAATCTGATCCTGGAGCCGGCCAAGGATGGCTCGGTGATCACCGAGACCGAGTTCCGCAACTTCTTCTGCCTGCTGGTGGCAGCGGGCAACGACACCACGCGGTATTCGATTGCCGCAGGCATCCAAGCGATGTGCCATCAACCGGAGCTGCTGGCGCAGATGCAGGAGGGCGGTGCGGTCTGGGAGACCGCAGCGGATGAGATCATCCGCTGGGCAACGCCGGCGCTCTATTTCCGCCGCACCGCGACCCGGGATGTGGAGATGCATGGCAAGACCATCCGCGAAGGCGACAAGGTGCTGTACTGGTTCTCTTCCGCCAACCGGGATGAGGGCTATTTCGACGATCCATTTCACGTGAATCTTCACCGCAGCCCGAACCGGCATCTGTCTTTTGGCCAGTTCGGCCCGCATGTGTGCCTGGGCATGTGGCTGGCGCGGCTGGAGGTCACGGTGCTGTTCCAAGAGCTGGCCAAACGGATCAAGAGCATTGAGGCGGCAGGGCCGCATAAATTCCTGCGCTCGAACTTTGTCGGCGGCATCAAGGAGCTGCCGGTACGGGTAGAGGCGGCGTGAACTGGGCTCCTCCGTAGGAAAGACTCTGCAGTAACCGCTAAATATGTTAAGTAATAAGGCACGGGAAAACGATGCCAATGACAGTCCAACAGGGAAGGACCGAGAGCCATGAAAACCCGCCTGCGCGCGATGTTCTGCGACCACCTCAGCATCATGCGGGGGAAGTATCTGCCAAATTCCAAGATCGGTGATGACTCGACACGGTTCTGCCGGTCGGTCTTTGGCACCCATTACGACCGGGACTTGCTGGATGCGCCGGGCTCGATGGTGAAACAGGGCCTGCCGGATATGGAGCTGAAATGGCTGCATGACGACATCCGCGACAGCTGGCACGCCTCCACTCAGGTGGTCCTGGGCGATCTTTATGATGACGAGGGCCGGCCGCTGGCGCTGTGCCCGCGCGGCACGCTGAAGCGGGCGGTTGCTGACTGGCAGAAACACGGGCTGACGCCGAAAGTGGGGATCGAGCTGGAGGCCTTTGCCTTGCAGGCGGACGACCGCGGGCGGCTGATGCCCTATGATGCGCCGGGCGGAGTGGTCTATGGCACCGGGCCGTTTGCCGACCCCCTGCGGTTCAATGACCGGATCTGGGCGATGGCGGATGACATGGGCTTTTCGCTCGATATGATCACCGCTGAATTCGACAGCCCGCAGTTTGAATACACGCTCACCTTTGACGATGCGGTGAAGGCGGTGGATGACATTGTTCTGTTCCGCCTGATGGCGCGGGAGGTGGCGCTGGAATACGGTATCGTGCTGACCTTCATGCCCAAGCCGGTAGCCGAGGCCGGGGGCTCGGGCATGCATATCAACTTCTCCTTTGCGGATGAGGCTGGCGGCAATGCGTTGTCCTCCGGGCCGCGGGGCGGGCCGGAGCATATGAACGATCTGGCGCGCGGCTGCCTGGCCGGGTTGCTGCACCACCACAAGGGGCTGGCGGGTCTGATTGCGCCCACCGCCAACAGCTACATGCGGCTGCAGCCGGGTTCGCTGTCGGGCTATTGGCAGAACTGGGGCGGCGACCATCGCAATGTGACCACGCGGATCAGCTCGGAAGGCGGCGCAAAGGCGCGGCTGGAGCACCGGATGGCGGATGCTTCCTCCAACCCCTACACCACAGTGGCGGCGGTCTTGCAGGCGGCACGCTTGGGGGTGGAGAACGGCCACCAGCTGCCGCCGATGGAGACCGGCGACGGTTTCGACCGCACAGATGCCCGTGAGGGTACCGCCGTGGACCTGAAGGGGGCGGTTGCAGATCTGGAGAAGGATACGGTTCTGGCCGAGGCTGTCGGACCGGAGCTGGTCGCCAATCACGTCTTCATGAAACGCAAGGAAGTGCGCAAGACCCGGGACCTGGAAGGCGACGGCATGCGCGATTTCTACGTTCATTTCATCTGATCATCTGCGGAGAAAACCGATGCAAGTCACCTGGAAACTGCCGGGCGGCGGCGCCGTCACGGCAGCAGTGGACTATGGCCAAAGCCTGATGGAAGCGGCGCTGGCACATGATGTGCCCGGAGTGGTGGGCGAGTGCGGCGGCTGTCTCGCCTGTGCCACCTGTCATGTCTATGTGGATCCGGAGTGGGCGGCGAAATGCGGTGCGGCCGGCGAATTCGAAGATGCCATGCTGGATCTTGCTGAGGAACGGCGGGAAACCAGCCGCCTCAGCTGCCAGATCGAAGTGCACCCGGACCTGGACGGGCTGGTGCTGGAGGTGCCGGAAGCCTGACGCGGAACATTAGCGGAGCTTGATGCAACAGGTGCGGCTGCGGCAGCCGCGCCTGTTTCCGCATCACGCAACCGCGCCGCGCCAGCGGCGCTGCCGGAGGCGCGGGCCCGAAGCAAAGCCCCGGGCCCGCCATGGCATCTGGTGGCGCCCGGGCCTGGCGGCCCGGGCGCGGATTGCGTCTGCAGCCGGCGTCAGCTCACCGCCGCAAAGCCTGCGTCCAGGGCGGAGAGGATGGCGGCGGCTTCTGCCTCGCTCAGCACCAGCGGCGGGGAGAGGATGATGTTGGGGCCGCTGACCCGGACCATGGCGCCGGCCTCATAAGCAACCTCCTGCAATCTGCCGATGGTTTTCTTGTCCACCGGCGCCTTGGTTGCGCGATCGGAGACCAGCTCCAGCGCGCTCATCAGCCCGTGGCCGCCGCGCACATCGCCGATCAGCTCGTACTTCTGCTGCAGGTCCAGAAGACCCCGGTGGATCTGAGTGCCCCGGGCGGCGGCGTTCTCCGGCACATTCAGTTTCAGCGTCTCTTCCAGGCAAGCCAGTGCTGCCGCCGCTCCAACCGGGTGGCCCGAATAGGTGTAGCCGTGGCCGATGGCGGCCTTGCCGCTGGCGTCCTTCTCAAAGGTTTCGGTCATGCGGTCCGCGATCATCACTGCACCGAACGGGAAATAGCCATTGGTGATCGCCTTGGCGGTGGCCATCATGTCCGGCTGCACGCCCCAATGGCGCGACCCGGTCCAGGAGCCTGTGCGGCCGAAAGCGGTGATCACCTCATCGGCAATCAGCAGGATGCCGTTTTTCGTGCAGATCTCGCGCACACCGGGCATGAAGCTTTCATGCGGCGGGATCACCCCGCCGGCGCCCAGGATGGGCTCCATGATGAAAGCGGCGATGGTGCCGGCACCCTGGAAGGCGATCTCATCCTCCAGCGCCTGCAGGCAGAGCTGGGCCAGCCGCTCCGGGTCGCTCTCGTTGAACGGGTTGCGGTAGGTGTAGGGTGCCGGAATCTGGAAACAGCCGGGCAGCAGCGGCTCATACTGGGTGCGGAAGTTCGCATTGCCATTGACAGAGGCGCCGCCCATGTGGGTGCCGTGGTAGCCTTTCTTGAGACTGAGGAACTTGGTGCGGCCCTCTTCGCCGCGGATCTTGTGGTACTGGCGCGCCAGCCGCAGGGCGGTTTCCACCGAATCCGAGCCGCCGGAAGTAAAGAATGCACGGGTCAGACCGTCGGGCGCGAAGAACTTGCGCAGCTCCTCGGCCAGCTGGATCACCTGGTCGTTGGTGGTGCCGCGGAAGGTTGAGTAATAGGGCAGCACATCCAGTTGCGCCGCGATGGCGTCTTTCACCGGCTGGCAGGAGAAGCCAAGGTTCACATTCCACAAGCCGCCGACTGCGTCCACGACCTCATGCCCGTCGACGTCGGTGATCTTTACGCCCTGGGCTGACGTGATGATCGCGGGCGGGTTGGCCAGGCTGTCGCCGGGATGCGCCATCGGGTGCCAAAGGGATTTGGCGTTGTGCTCTTTCAGGAAATTGGAGTCTTTCATGGGGTCAGCTCCTGGATGCAGCCCTGCAGGGGCTGGGGAGGGGGAAGTCAGGCGGTGCTGTCCTGCGGATAGTCCGCGGGGGCAGAGCCGCCGATGCGATGGGTAAGGGTGGCGCCTGCGCGGCGCAGGGCGGCAGGGATCAATTGCTTCTGTTCCTGACTCATGCGGGAAACAGGTGCGGCGACAGCCAGCGCGCCGATCACCTGGCGGTCGGGGCCGAAAACCGGCACCGCGTGGGAGTGCACATCTGCCTCATAGCCGCCAATGGACTGCGCCATGCCGCAGCTGCGGACATCGGCGATCTGCGCCCGGATCTCGCCGGGGTCCGTAATTGTGGCCGGGGTGCGCGCTTCCAGCGGCTGGGACAGGAGGCTGTCGGTGAAGTCCGGATCCGAATAGGCCATGACCGCAAGTCCCGAGCTGGTCCCATGGAAGGTCAGCACCTCGGCGTCTTCCATCATCACCTTGGTGGCATGGCGCGGGGAGTAGGCGTGAGACAGCGAATTCAGCTGGCCACCCTGTAAAAGCGAAAGGTGGGTGGTTTCTCCGGTTTCATCACTCAGGTCCCGCAGTACCCGCCGCGAGACCGAGAGAATCGGCACTGCCGCCTCACGCAGCGCCGCCAGGCGCAAAACTTGCGGGCCAAGGCGGTACATGCGGTCGCCATCGGTCTGTTCGACAAAACCTGATTCCTGCAGCTCGGTCATCAGCCGGTAGACGGTTGCCTTGTTCATGCCGGACAGACGAGTCAGGTCGCTGAGCCCGATCCCGGTCCGTCCGTGATTGAAATATGTCAGTAACGACAAGGCTTTGGATACCGTTCCCATGCTCTTGCCCGTGCTCCCTGTTTCGTCCTTGCCGGCGGCCGTTTCTGAAAAAGGCGCACCCGTGATGCAATTTTCTTGACAGATAACGGGATCGGCTGTCAATCTAAATTCAAACCAATGGTTCGAATAATGAACCAATCTGAAAAACTGGGAGGAAAGCCATGAAACTCAAAACCCTGATGAAAGGTGCGGCCGCAGCGGCGGCGCTGGGGCTGAGCGCGGTTGCCGCGCAGGCCGAGTATCCGGAGAAGCCGGTGAACTTCATTGTGCCGTGGCCGCCGGGTGATCTGGAGGATGTGCTGACCCGCATGATCGCCGAGGATTTCCAGAACGAATACGGTGTTGCAGCAGCAGTTGTGAACAAGCCGGGCGGCGGCGGAGGGCCGTTCCCCGGAGCGATCGAAGTCGCCAATGCGCCCAGCGATGGCTACACCATCGGCTCTTTCGTCATCGGCGTGCCGGTAATGGGCCACCAGATTGACATCCCGCCGCTGACGCCTGAAAAATTCGATCCGCTGGGGATCTTCCTGACCTATCCCTTTGTGATCGCCACCTCAGGTGATGCGCCCTACAGCTCGATGGAAGAGCTGGCGGCCTATGCCAAGGAAAACGACGTGGCGCTGGGCCATTTCGGTGATGTTCTGACTCCGACCCAGGTGACCAAGGCCTACGCCAAGAACGCAGGCTTCGAATGGGGCTCGGACGCGGCCTTTGACGCGCTGGACTGCAACACCCTGGCATCCGGCGATGCAGATGTGATCAACACCACGCTGCAACTGGTGCTGCCGTGCCTGGATCAGGTCAAAGTGCTGGTCTCAATCACTGACGAGCGCATTCCGCTGGCGCCTGATGCGCCGACCATCGGTGAGCTGGACGAGAGCCTGAACATCGCTTTGTGGAACGGTCTTTTCGTGACCAAGGACACGCCGCAGGACGTGCGGGATAAGATCATTGCAGTGGCTGAGAAAACCGTGATGAGCGAGCGCGCCCAGAACGTCGCCAAGGAAACCGGCGCGCTGGTCTATTGGCAGAGCGCGGATGACAGCGCCGCCCGCGTGTCCAATGACATCGACACCATGGCCCGCATCGGCGGCCTGCTGTCTGAGTAATCCTCCCCCGCACTGGGGCCGTGACTGGCCCCGGTGCCCTTTCACTCGCGCGGACAAAGAATTCCTCACATGCCTTCGGAACGTGAACGCCGCTTTGCCGGACCCCGGCGCGGGCAACTGGTCTTTGCCCTGATCCTGTTGGCCGCGGCACTGCTGCTGCTGGCCCTGATCGGTGAGCAGACCACCTGGGTCAAAAAGACCAAGCTGTTTGCCCAGCCCCGGTTCTGGCCTGCCGTCGCCATTGGCGGCATGGTGCTGATGGGCGGCCTGCATTTGTACAAACTGCCCTGGCGCCGGGTCAGCCGCTATGACCTGTGGGAAGTCAAACGCTGGGGGCAGGTGTTTGAGTTCGCGGGCTGGTTCATGGGCTACGTCCTGCTGGTGCCCGTTATCGGCTACCTGCCTGTGACAATGGCCTTCGTGCCGCTCTTGTGCTGGCGGATGGGTTACCGCAGCGGTTTCATGCTGTGGGCCGGTGTTGCCTTTGCCGTCATCGTCGTGGTGCTGTTCAAGGGCTTCCTGTCGGTCAAGATCCCGGGCGCGCTGATCTATGAGTATCTGCCCGGCGCCTTGCGCAGTTTCTTCATTCTCTATCTCTGAGCGCGTCTTATGGACCTAATCCTCTCTGCAATAGACATTCTGATGCGCTGGGACGTGGCGCTGGCGCTGCTGGCCGGTTCGGTCGGCGGCGTGCTGATCGGCGCCATCCCGGGTGTCGGCCCCGCCGTTGCCATTGCGATCCTGCTGCCCGCAACCTTCTCGATGGATCCGATTGTCGGGCTGACCGTGCTCTTGGGGATATACGGGTCGTCCATGTACGGCGGCTCCATTCCGGCGATCCTGATCAACACACCCGGCACTGCGGTCAATGCGCTCACGACCTATGACGGCTATCCGATGACCGCCCGCGGAGAGCCGCGCCGGGCCCTGAGCCTTGCCTATTCCTCCAGCTTCTTTGGCGGCATCTTCTCGGTCATCTGCCTGATCCTGTTTGCCCCGGTGCTGGCCAAAATCGCACCCATGTTCGGCTCGCGCGAAATCTTCCTGGCGGCGCTGCTGGGTCTCATTCTGGTGGTTGTCGCTCACCGCGGCCATGCGCTGGTTGCAGGGGCTCTGGCCTGTTTCGGCATCTTCCTGCAGACCATCGGCCTGGAGCCGGTGAAATACACCCAGCGCTACACTTTCGGGCAGGATTTCCTGGGCGGCGGCATCAACCTGATCGTGGTGGTGCTTGGCCTGTTCGCAATCTCGCAGGCCTTTGTTCTGCTGACCGACGAGGACGAGAAGGTCCGCATGACCCGCCTGCGCGGCGGCATGTTCCAAGGCCTGCGCGAGCTGGCCCGCCACCCCCGCGTGGCAGGGGTTTCCGCGACCTTCGGCGTGCTGATGGGAATGATCCCCGGCGTTGGTGAATTCACCGCGCAGTTCATGTCCTACACCTATGCGCAGAAGACCTCGAAACGGCCGCAGGACTTTGGCAATGGATCGTCGGAAGGGCTGATCGCGGCGGAAACCGCAAACAATGCTGTGCCCGCCGCTGCCATGGTGCCGCTCCTGGCGCTGGGCATCCCGGGCGAGGCGCTGACGGCGATGATGCTCTCGGTCTTCTACGTGCACAACGTGGTGCCGGGGCCGGGGCTGTTCCAGAACGACATGGATTTTGTCGTTGCGCTTTACCTGGCGCTGCTGGTGCTGAATGTCCTGGTTCTTGTCTTCCTGCTCTTTGCTACCAAATCGCTGATCCAGGTGGTGCGCATCCCCAATCGCTTCCTCGGCGTCTGCATCCTGACGCTGAGCTTCGTCGGGGTCTACAGCTTGCGCAACTCCGCCACCGACTGCGTGATGGCTGCGGCCTTCGGCGTCCTCGGCTACGTGCTGAAGCGCCTGTCGCTGCCTTCGGTGCCGATCATTCTGGGAATGGTCCTGGGCGGCATCATGGAGGTCAAGCTGCGCGCGGGCATGGCGCGGGTGAAGGAGCCCTTCGATTTCATTGATCGCCCGGTGGCGTTCATCCTGTTTCTACTCATCATCATCGTTCTGGCGGTCCACATCCTGCGGGTGCTGAAAGACCGGAAAGAACTGAAGGAGGCCGAATGGCAGACCAACCGCTCATCGACAAGCTTCGGCAGCTTGATGTTGCGCCGCAAAAACTCTTTCTTGAAGGATCATGGCAGGAAGGTTCGGGCCAGACACTCGAAGTTGCTTCGCCGGTTGACGGATCTGTTCTGACCACGCTGGCAGGCGCCTCTGCAGCAGATGTCGAAAACGCCGTGGCATCGGCGCGACGGGCATTTGAGGACCGCCGCTGGGCGGGACAGAGCCCCGCCGCACGGAAACAGGTGCTGCACAGGATAGCGGATCGTATCCAGGCCGAGGCCGTTGAGCTGGCAGTCTTGGGCGTGCGCGACAATGGCACCGAGTTCAACATGGCGCTGAAGGCCGAACCGGGATCGGCGGCAGGCACTTTCCGTTATTACGCCGAGGCGCTGGACAAGGTCGCCGGAGAAGTTGCGCCAACTGCGCCTGATGTGCTGGGGCTGGTGCACCGGACACCGGTCGGCGTGGTGGGCGCTATTGTGCCCTGGAACTTTCCGCTGATGATTGGCGCCTGGAAGCTGGCGCCTGCGCTGGCAATGGGCAATTCGGTGGTGCTGAAACCGGCCGAAACCGCCTCGCTGACGCTGCTCCGGCTGGCAGAAATCTGCGCGGAATGCGGCCTGCCGGACGGCGTGCTGAATGTGGTGACCGGTACTGGCGCCGAGGCCGGCGCGGCGCTGGCAATGTCAAACGATGTGGATGTGCTCGCCTTTACCGGGTCGGGTGCAACCGGCCGCAAGCTGCTGGAGGCCTCGGCGCGCTCGAACCTCAAGCGCTGCTATCTGGAGCTTGGCGGAAAATCCCCAAACATCGTCTTTGCGGACGCGCCGGATCTGGCCAAGACGGCCAAGATGTCGGCTGCCGGCATCTTCCGTAATTCGGGCCAAGTCTGCGTCGCAGGCTCGCGGCTGCTGGTTGAGGCATCCATTCACGACGAATTCGTGGAAATGCTGAAGGCCGAGACCGAAGCGCTGCGGGTCGGCGACCCGCTGAACCTGGGCACGCAGGTTGGCGCTGTGAATTCCGAAACCCAGCTGCGCCAGAACCTGTCCTTCATGGATATGGCGCGGGCGGAAGGAGGCCAGGTGATTACCGGCGGCGGGCGTATCCTGGAAGAGACCGGCGGCACCTATATGGCCCCGGCCATTGTCACCGGTGTCGCCCGCGATCATGCGCTGTTCCAGCGTGAGGTCTTTGGACCGGTGCTGGCCGTTATCAAATTCGAGACCGAGGAAGAGGCTCTGAGCCTGGCCAACGCTACCGACTACGGCCTGGCAGCTGGTGTTTGGACGCAAAACCTGAGCCGTGCACACCGGATGGTGGCAGGGATCCGGGCGGGCGTGGTGCATGTGAATACATACGGTGGATCCGACAATACTGTTCCCTTGGGCGGTGTCGGGCAATCCGGAAACGGCCATGACAAGTCGCTGCATGCGCTGGATAAATACACCGACCTGAAGACCGCATGGATCCAATTGTAAGACAGGTTTTGCCTGGGCAAAACCTGTGGCCTCCTGCGGGAGTATTTTAGCAAGATGAAAGGGCTGCCTGCGCGCTTGAGGCACGTGTTGCCGGGCAGTTTACGAAACGGGAGAAGATCCAATGGCTGATAAGACCATTTTGGTTGCCGGGACTTATGACACCAAGGACGATGAACTGGGCTACTTGGCAGAAGTGATCCGCGGGCAGGGCGGCAGTGTCCTGACCATGGATGTGAGCGTTCTGGGTGATCCCAGCCAGCCAGCCGATGTCAGCAAACATGACGTGGCGGAGGCTGGCGGCAGCTCCATCGAGGCTGCAATTGCTTCCGGCGATGAAAATACGGCCATGCAGATCATGGGCGCAGGGGCGACCGCGAAGGCGCTGGAGCTGTACCGGGCAGGCCGTATTGATGGCGTGATTGTGCTGGGCGGAACCATGGGCACCGACTTGGCACTGGATCTATGCGCAGCGCTGCCGGTCGGGGTGCCCAAGTACATTGTCTCGACCGTCGCATTTTCGCCGCTGATGCCTCCGGAGCGGATGCCGGCTGATGTGCAGATGATCCTCTGGGCTGGCGGCCTCTATGGGCTGAACTCGATCTGCAAGGCTTCGCTCAGCCAGGCAGCCGGCGCGGTTCTTGGCGCTGCCCGCGCGGCTGAGCCTCCCAAAAGGGACCGGCCCTTGATCGGCATGACCTCATTCGGGAAAACGGTGCTGCGCTATATGGTGTCGCTGAAGCCGGCGCTGGAAGAGCGCGGATTCGAAGTGGCCGTGTTCCACGCCACTGGCATGGGCGGGCGGGCGTTCGAAAGCCTGGCCGCAGAGGGCGCCTTTGCCGCAGTGATGGATTTTGCACCTCAGGAGGTTTCGAACCACCTGTTCGGCGGGTTGTCGGCGGGGGCGGACCGGATGACCAATGCAGGCAAGTCCGGCACGCCGCAGCTGGTGGCCCCGGGCTGCTATGACCTGGTGGATTTTGTCGGCTGGCAGGAAACGCCGGCTCCGCTGCAGGGGCGTGAAACCCATGCCCACAACCGGCTGCTTACCTCAGCCATGCTGGAGGCAGGCGAGCGGCGGCAGGTGGCGCAGGAAATCTGCAAAAAGCTGTCCACCGCCACCGCACCGGTTGCTGTGCTGCTGCCTGCAGGCGGCTGCAATGAGTGGGACCGCCCTGGCGCACCTCTGCACGATGCGGATGGATTGGAGGCTTTCTGTTCCGAAATGCGTTCATCCTGCCCGCGGAACGCTGCACTTCATGATCTGGAGTGCCACATTAATGATCAGGCCTTCGCCGACAAGGCGCTGGAGATCTTTGATGCATGGATCGCGAGCGGTGTGGTGAAAGGCGGATGAGCGAAACCCGGTGCGGCCTGGAAGGGGTGACGTTCCGTGAGTTTCAAAAGTTCCCTTTTCCGTATAAACTTGTTACACGTTGGCCGCGTGCCTGACGAAGCACCCCGCGTCCGCTGACGCGGGGTTTGTCTTTGCCTGCAGGTTTTGAGGCTGGCTCCATGATGTGCGCCGTGCCTAATCTAATGGGAGACGGGCCACGCCATGCTGCCCCGGAAGAGAGAGGATAACCGGATGAGTGAAGCCATTGCCTATGAACGGGTTGGAGATATTGCCGTTCTGAAAGCACAGAACCCGCCAGTGAATGCGCTGGGAATCGATGTGCGCAAAGGACTGCTCGCCGGGATCGAACGTGCTGAAAGCGAAGGTGCCCGTGCCGTGCTGATCTACGGCGAGGGCCGGACCTATTTTGCCGGCGCTGACATCCGCGAATTTGGAAAGCCGCCGCAGGACCCCTATCTGCCAGGGCTGTGCAGCCGGATCGAAGCCTCGCCGCTGATCGTGGTCTCTGCAATGCACGGCACCGCACTGGGGGGCGGGCTGGAGGTGGCCTTGTCTTCGCACTACCGGGTTGCAGTGCCTGCGGCGAAGATGGGCCTCCCGGAAGTGAACCTGGGCATTTTGCCTGGTGCCGGCGGCACCCAGAGGCTTCCGCGGCTGGCGGGAACGGAGGCAGCGCTGGAGATGATCACCAGCGGCCGTCATTTTTCCGCCGCCGAGGCGCTGGAGAAAGGCATCATTGACCGGATCGAAGAGGGTGAGCCGCGGGACATCGGCCTGGCCTATGCGCAGGAACTGCTGGAGCAAGGCGCCCCGCGCCGCGCGGTGGGGGAGATGCCGGCGCCGGAAGCCATCGACTTCGATGCAGCCTATGCCGCGGCGTTGAAGAAGGGCCGCGGCCAGATGTCTCCGGCTGTTGCTGTGCGGGCGGTGCAAGCGGCGGTGCAGGCGGAGAGTTTTGAGGCAGGTCTCAAACGCGAGCGTGAACTGTTTACAGAGCTGATGGAGTCGGACCAGCGGCAGGGGCTGATCCATGCCTTCTTCTCCGAGCGTGCAGTCAGCAAGCTGCCGGAACTGGAGGGGATCGAACCGCGCGAGGTGAACTCGATGGGAGTGATCGGCGGCGGCACCATGGGCGCAGGGATTGCTACGGCGGCACTGCTGGCTGGCTTGCCGGTCGTGCTGGTCGAGATGACGGAAGAGGCGGCAGCTGCGGCCCGCAGCCGGATTGAAGGAAACCTGAACGGCGCTTTGAAGCGCGGCAAGATCAGCGAAGCGCAATTTGCGCAGCTGATAGGCGAGGCGCTGACAGTCGCCACGGACTATGCTGCGTTGTCAGATACGGATCTGGTGGTCGAGGCCGTGTTCGAGGACATGGGTGTAAAACGCGAGGTCTTCGGCAAGCTGGATGCGCACTGTAAGCCCGGTGCGGTGCTGGCGAGCAATACGTCTTACCTGGATGTGGATGAGATCGCTGCAGCCACATCGCGTCCGCAGGACGTGGTCGGGCTGCATTTCTTCTCGCCTGCGCATGTGATGAAGCTGCTGGAAGTGGTTGCGGCAGAGAAGACTGCACCGGAGGTGCTGGCCACTGGGTTTGCCCTTGGCAAGCGGCTGAAGAAGGTCGCAGTGCGGTCGGGCATCTGCGACGGTTTCATCGGCAACCGGATCATGAATGCCTACCGGAAGGCAGCGGAATACGTGGTGCTGGACGGGGCCTCGCCCTTTCAGGTCGATAAAGCGGTGACAGGCTTCGGCTTCCCGATGGGGCCCTTTGCAATGGGCGACTTGGCGGGGCTGGATATCAACTGGGCCGCCCGAAAGCGCCGCGCGCCCACCCGCGACCCTCGCGAACGGGTGCCGCGGTTCTACGAGATGCTCTGCGAAGGCGGCGATTTCGGCCAGAAGACCGGCAAAGGTTTTTATATCTATGAAGAAGGCAAGCGCGCAGGCGTGCCGAATCCGCAAGTGGCAGAGCTGGTTGCTGAGGATCAGAAACAGCAGGGCGTCACCCCGCGGGCGTTTTCTGACGAAGACGTTCTGCGCCGCTATATGTGCGCCATGGTGAATGAAGCGGCCAAGGTGGTGGGTGAAGGCATCGCCCGGCGCCCGCTGGATGTGGATATGGTGATGCTGTTCGGCTATGGCTTCCCGCGCTTCTGGGGCGGGCCGCTGAAATGGGCCGATTTGCAAGGCCTTGAAGGCATCCTGGCCGATATCCAGGCCTATGCGGACGAAGACAGCTTTTTCTGGCAGCCCGCGCCGCTGTTGGAGCAGCTGGCGGCAGAGGGCAGGGATTTCGGTGATCTGAACCAGAGCGCCTGAAGCGGGGCGTGCGCCCTTCCGGCCCGTTGAGGGCCATCAGGGCGCGGCCCGGCGGTGCCGGGCTCACCCGCAGAACTCAACCGTATCACGAAACAGCGCCGCGCGGCACGTGCGGCGCTTGGCCCAACAAGAGCAGCGCATCTTGGATGCGCTTGGCGATTGGCGGGAGATCCCTGGTCTAGGCCCAGGCGCCCTCGGTGGAGGCGCGGATTTTGCGGATGTTTTCGCCGTAGACCTCTGCGTTTTCCACTGAACCGCCCTTGAACACAGCGGAACCGGCCACCAGCACGTCCGCGCCGGCTGCTGCCACCAGTGGCGCAGTCGAGGGATCAACGCCGCCGTCGATTTCGATATGCACAGGACGGTCGCCGATCATGCTGCGCAGGGTCCGGATCTTTGCGGTCATGTCGATGAACTTCTGACCGCCGAAACCGGGGTTCACGGTCATCACGCAGACCAGGTCGGTGAGATCCAGCAGATGCGCCACCGCTTCCGCCGGGGTGCCGGGATTGAGTGCCACACCTGCCTTCATGCCCGCTCCGCGGATTGCCTGCAGGGTGCGGTGGATGTGCGGGCCCGCTTCGATATGGGCGGTCAGCACATCAGCGCCTGCGTCGGCATAGGCGTCGATATAGGGATCCACCGGCGCGATCATCAGATGCACGTCCATCACCGTCTTCACATGCGGCCGGAAGGCTTTTACGGCCTGCGGGCCAAAGGTGAGGTTCGGCACGAAATGCCCGTCCATCACATCCACATGCACCCAGTCGGCGCCCTGGGCTTCGATGGCCTGGATCTCCTGGCCGAAATTGGCGAAATCGGCGGAGAGGATCGAAGGTGCGATCTTGATCTTGCGGTCAAAGGACATCTGGCAGCTTCCTTCAGCAAAAGGGAATTTGAGGAGTCGGGATGCCGTATAGCTGCTGCAGCCCTGTCTGGACAGGGGCAGAATCCCTGCGTTGTGCGGTTTCACTATATCACACGCCTGCGGGTTGCGCCGGGCGCCGTTACAAAACTTTCACGGCAGTGACACATAGCATTTGAGCAAAGCCGGTAGGCAATCCTGGAACGAAGAGGGAGCGCCATCCGTGCTGCGCATTGACAAACTGACCAAGAGATTCGGCGGCAAGACCGCAGTGGAAGCGGCCACGCTGGATATCGACAAGCCCTGCATGATCGGGATCATCGGCCGTTCGGGCGCCGGCAAATCCACCCTGCTGCGGATGATCAACCGGCTGGAGAGCGCTTCCGAAGGGCGGATCCTGTTTGCAGACCGCGATGTCACGCAGCTGAAGGGCAAGGACAAGCGTGCCTGGCAGTCCGAGTGCGCAATGATCTTCCAGCAGTTCAACCTGGTGCCGCGGATGGACGTGGTTTCCAACGTGCTGCACGGCACGCTGAACCGCCGCAACGTGATGGCAACCCTGTTCAACCTCTACCCGATGGAGGACATCCACAAAGCCATCGACATCCTCGACCGCCTTGGTATCGCAGAACATGCGGCCAAGCGTGCCGAAGCCCTGTCGGGCGGCCAGCAGCAGCGGGTGGCGATTGCCCGGGCGCTGATGCAGGACCCGAAAATCATCCTGGCGGATGAGCCGATTGCCTCGCTCGATCCGATGAACGCCCAGACCGTGATGGAAGCGCTGCGCCGCATCCACGAGGAAGACGGCCGCACTGTCATTGCCAACCTGCATACGCTGGACACCGCGCGCCGCTACTGCGACCGGGTTGTCGGCATGCGCGACGGCCGCATCGTCTTTGACGGGCTGCCGGAGCAGCTGACCACCGGCGTTGCCCGCGAAATCTACGGCGCCGGAGAGGAATTCTCCGAGGCCGCCACCTCGACCGAGATCGAAACGCTGGAAAAGACGGACGCGAGGCGCGCCGCCATTCCGGCCGAATAACCCTGACCCATTTTCATCGTCCCGGCGGACTGCTCTGCCGGGAGACAACCGGAGTGAAACGAGATGAAAAAACTGCTTGCTGCCGTACTGGCAACCACCGCGCTGACCGCCCCTGTTGCGGCAGAGGAAATCAAGGAATTCCGCATCGGCATCCTGGGCGGCGAAAACGCACAGGACCGGCTGAGCAAGCAGGAATGCCTGCGCGAGCAGACCGAAGAGCTGCTGGGTGTCGAAACCAAACTGTTTGCACCGGCCGACTACAACGGCGTGATCCAGGGCCTCTTGGGCGGTTCCATCGACATGGCCTGGCTGGGGGCCTCCGGCTATGCCAAGACCTATCTGTCCGACCCGGAAGCGGTTGAGCCGGTTCTGGTCAAGGTGAACACCGATGGCAGCTACGGCTACTATTCCATCGGGTTTGCCCGCAAGGACAGCGGCGTGGAAACCCTGGAGGACCTGAAGGGCAAAACCTTCGGCTTCGGCGACCCGAACTCCACTTCGGGCTACCTGATCCCGTCGATCGAGATCCCGCAGGTGACCGGTGCCACCATGGACTCCGGCGACTACTTCGGCGAAGTGAAGTTCACTGGCGGCCACGAGCAGACCATTGTTGCGGTATTCAACGGCGATGTGGACGGCGGTGTGACCTGGGCCGACGGCCTGGGCGAGTGGGAAGACGGCTATACCTCCGGCGCGCTGCGCCGCGCGGTGGATGCGGGCCTTGTTGACATGAACGATATGGTCGAGATCTGGAAGTCTGCGCCGATCCCGGAAGGCCCGTTTGTTCTGCGTACCGCGCTGCCGGAAGACGTGAAGGTCAAGATGACCGGCCTGCTGGCCTCGATGAACTCGATGGACCCGGACTGCATGTACAACGTGCTGGGCGGCGACTCCAAAGGCCTGGCTCCGATCACGCACGACGCCTACGGCGTGATCATCGAAGCCCGCAAACTGAAATCCCAGTAATTTCAGCCCAGCACTCATTGAATTGTGCTCTGCGGGGTTCCGGACTTTCCCCCGGGCCCCGCAATTTCCTTGATGGCGGCAGCTGCTGCCATCACAGCAACACCAGGACCCCTACATGGCAGATCTGACGGCAGCCCGGCCGGCGGTGGACGAGATCCGGGAACATTACACCGCCCATATTCAGCGCAAGCGGCTTTACGGCGGCATTCTTCTTGCAGTCTTTGTGGCGCTGATGGCGGCAGGATTCCGTACCGCAGACAACCGCAATGCTGGCTCGTTTGCGGATGGCTTCACCCGTGTTTTCGATTACCCGTCCGAGGTTCTCGCGGAAGCAGCCGAAAAGGCCGTGCAGCTGCCCGGGCATCTGGTGCATTTCTTCCCGGCATTGGTCGAGACGCTGAACATCGCTGCGGCTTCCACTCTGGTCGGCGCGGTATTCGGAACCTTGCTGTCGCTGCTGGCGACCCGCGGCATGGCGCCGTGGCCGACACTGATCCCGCTGTTCCGCCGCATCAGCGACATTTGCCGCGCAATCCCGGAAATCGTCATTGCGCTGGTTCTGATCTTTGTTCTTGGCGGCGGGCCGGTGCCCGCGATGATCGCCATTGCGATCCACACTGCGGGTGCGCTGGGAAAGCTGTTTTCCGAAGTGAATGAAAACGCCTCGCTGAAACCGGTCGAAGGCCTTTCCTCCGTTGGTGCCACTTGGGCGCAGCGGATGACGCTGGGCGTGATCCCGCAGGTTGGCCCCAACTACGTAAGCTATGCGCTCTTGCGGTTTGAGATCAACATCCGCGCCTCTGCCATCCTCGGCTTCGTCGGTGCGGGCGGTATCGGCTACGAGCTGAAAAACGCCATGTCCTGGGGGCAGGGGCGCTATGATGAAGCCGCTGCGATTTTCCTTCTTCTCTTCATCACTATTGTGGCCGTTGACCAGCTGTCCGGCCTGTTGCGTGACCGTCTGACCCATGGAGCGAAGGCATGACCACCTTTGATACCAACCTGTCTAAGGCAGAGCTGAAGCTGAGCATGTCGCGGCTGTTTCTGAGGAAGCGGCTGATGAACTTCGCGCTGCCTGCCGCGGTTCTGGCCTATCTGGCATATGTGTTCTTTGCGTTTGATGTTCAGGGCTTGTGGCAAAAGGCAAGCCTGGAGAATGCCAGGACCCTCGTTAGCGACAGCTACAGCTACAAGACCCATGTAACCCGCGACAACCGCAGCGGCGACGTGTCGGTTGCGGTTGAGGGGGAGCGCAAGGGCGCCTACCCGGACGGCATGTCGCCGGACTGGGTCGATCTGGGCGAAACCACTGTGATTGACCTGGAAGACGGCCATGTGGTCACCTTCGGGCCTCACACCATAGAGTACATGATCCCCGGCTACGGCTTGGTGCGGGCAACCCCCAACCGCAGCGCGGGCGTGCAGGCTGAACTGCCGCCGGGGGAAGTTCCGGATTGGATCAGCGTTTCCAAGAACCGCCTGGCGGTTAAAACCGCGGCAGGCCGCCTGACCGTGACCCGCAACCGGGCTGAGGTCTTCCGGTATTTCGCCGGCTGGGAGCTGTTTTTCTTCACTCTCGACAGCCCCTATTACGGTATCGGGGCAGCGGAGCTGATGCAGCGCGCCGCCACCGGCGAAGCGGGCGCCATATTCCAGGAGTTCTGGACCAACAAGATGTGGCGCCACCAGGATGTGGCCTGGGCGATTGCCGAGACTCTGCTGATGGCCTTCCTGGGCACCATCGGTGCCGGCCTCATCGCCTTGCCGCTGGCCTTCGTGGCCACCCGCAATTTCATGCCCGTCAGAACCTTGCGCTTTGCCATGCGCCGTTTCTTCGACTTTGTCCGCGGCGTCGACTCGCTGATCTGGACCGTAGTGCTGGCCCGCGCCTTTGGCCCCGGGCCGCTGACCGGCGCGCTGGCGATCCTGGTGACGGACACCGGCACCTTCGGCAAGATCTTCTCGGAAGCGCTGGAGAATGTTGACCAGAAGCAGATCGAGGGTGTTGCCTCAACCGGAGCCAAACCGGTGCAGCGCTACCGTTTCGGAGTGATCCCGCAGGTGACTCCGGTGCTGCTGAGCCAGCTGCTGTACTTCCTGGAATCCAACACCCGCTCCGCCACCATCATCGGCGCGATCACCGGCGGCGGCATCGGGCTGCTGCTGACCCAGGCGATCATCACCCAGAAGGATTGGGAGGAAGTGGCCTATTACATCACGCTGATCATCCTGATGGTGATGCTGATGGACTGGTTCTCCGGCTGGCTGCGGCGGAAACTGATCAGCGGCAGCGATCAGCCTCCTATGCGCAAGCAGGCAGAGGGCAAGCCCTTCCTGCTGCCCTGATCCGCAGCGCGTCAGCGAAGAGGGCAGACTATGACCCGTTTGCAGGCGGCGGCGCCTTTCATCCACCCGGACTGCCAGATCACCGGCAGCCGTTTCGGTGCCTACGTGGAAATCGGTGCAGGCAGCCGCATCGCCAATACGGAGTTCGGGGACTACAGCTATTGCGACAGGACCTGCGATATCGCCAACGCCCGGATCGGCAAGTTTGCCAATATCGCCAGTTTCACCCGTATCGGCGCCTCGGACCACCCGATAGAGAAGGCGTCGCTGCATCATTTCCTGTACCGCTCGGCAAGCTATTGGGACAATGCGGTGGATGATGCGGAGTGGTTCACCCGCCGCGCCGGGAGGTTGGCGCATATCGGCCATGACACCTGGATCGGCCATGGCGCCATGATCAAGCCGGAGGTGATCATAGGCCACGGCGCGGTTGTAGCGTCAGGCGCAATCGTGACCAAGGATGTGGCGCCTTACACCATTGTCGGCGGCAACACCGCGAATGTGATCCGCCGCCGCTACCCCGAATCTGTGGCAGAGCAGATGATGGCGCTGGCCTGGTGGGACTGGAGCCACGAGGCTTTGCGCGCCGCGCTACCGGACTTCCGCAGCTTGCAGGCCGAGGCGTTTCTGGAGAAGTACGCCTGATCCTGCGGGCGGGAGGCTCCCGCCTGTTCCGGCGCATTCGAAGAATGCTTGCCACAGTTGGGCGTGGCGCCGCTTGCGCGGCGCAGAAGAGGTGGCTGAGAAGCGCCTGACGGGCAATTCTGCCCATCAAGCGCGTTTCCTATTGAGTGGTTCGCCAGCCCCGCCTTGAGGCTGACGGGTGCCGGCCAGGGCTGGACCGGTCAGGCGGCGCCGGCGTCTACCAGTTGCGTAGCGATATCAAGAAAGACCTTCGCCTGGGCGCTGCCGGGCTGCGCCGCGGCGATCGGTGTGCCGTTATCGCCGGCCAGCCGCACGTCCAGGTGCAGCGGCACTTCGCCCAGGAGCGGCACATCCAGCTTTTGCGCTTCCAGCGCCACGCCGCCATGGCCGAACACATGTTCCTCATGACCGCAGTTGGAGCAGATGTGGGTCGACATATTCTCGATCATGCCCAGCACCGGCACGTTCATCTTGCGGAACATGTCGATGCCTTTGCGGGCGTCGATTAGTGCCACGTCCTGCGGGGTGGAGACCACAATGGCCCCGTCCACATGGGTCTTCTGCGCCAGCGTCATCTGCACGTCGCCGGTGCCCGGCGGCAGATCGACGATCAGCACGTCCAACTCGCCCCATTGCACCTGCAGCAGCATCTGCTGCAGGGCACCCATCAGCATCGGACCGCGCCAGATCACCGCCTGGTCTTCGCCGGTCATCAGCCCCATCGACATCATGGTGACACCATGGTTGCGCAAGGGCAGGATGGTTTTGCCGTCGGGGCTGGCGGGCCGCCCGGTCACCCCCAGCATTTTGGGCTGCGAGGGGCCATAAACGTCGGCATCGAGCAGCCCTACCTTGCGCCCCTGCATCGCCAGCGCGCAGGCGATATTGGCCGAGACGGTGGATTTGCCGACGCCGCCCTTGCCCGAGGCCACCGCCAGGATCCGCGCCACGCCAGGCACTTTCTGCGGCGCCTGCTGCTGCGGCTGAGCTTGCTGTTTCGGTTTCAGATCCGGCGGTGCCTTCTCGGAGTGCGCGGTGAGCATGGCCGAGACCTTGTCCACTCCGGGCAGCGCTGCCACTGCGGCATCCGCCTGATCTCGCACCGGGCCATAGGCCCCGGCTTTCGCGGGATCGACCTCCAGCACAAAGCGCACGGTGCTGCCTTCGACCGTCACGGCCCGGGCAATGCCCGCACTGACAATATCTGCGCCGCTGACGGGGTCGGCGATGGATTTGAGCGCCTCGAGGACGCTTTCGCGGGTGACGGTCACGCCGGTCTCCTGTAGCTGATCATGTCTTGCGGGCAGTTGTGGCGCAATTCGCCGCCGCATGCCAGCCGTCCGGTCGGCTGAGTTTGATATTCTGCATCCTGGAGACAGGTTTTTCACAAACTGGCTTGGCTGACAGGGCAAGCGGCGGCTGCGAAACGCAACCGCGCCGCGCGTCAGCGCGGCGCCATGCCCAACGGGAGCGGTGCATCCTGATGCACCGGCGACGGGCGGGAGAGCCCGGTCAGTTGAGCAGTTCAGCTGGCCAGCGCCACCTTGGCTGTTCCCATCACGGCGCCGATGCGGCGGCCGGTGTCCGCCATGCGGTTGGAGAAACCCCATTCGTTGTCATACCAGCTGACCACCCGCACCAGCCCATCGGCGGTGACCGATGTCTGCGCCGCGGCAAAGCAGCTGGAGTGCGAGTCGTGATTGAAATCGATTGAAACCAGCGGGTCTTCCTCATAGGAAAGGATACCAGCCAGCCCGTTCTCCGCTGCTGCCTTCACCGCGGCATTGACCGCTTCAGCCGTGGCGGCCCGCTCGGGCACAAAGCTTAAATCCACCACTGAGACATTGGCCGTCGGAACCCGGATCGCCGAACCCTCCAGCCGCCCTTTCAAATGCGGCAGCACCTCGGAGATTGCCCGCGCAGCGCCGGTGGAGGTGGGGATCATCGACAGCGAAGCCGCCCGCGCCCGGTACAGATCCGAGCGGCTGGTGTCATGGGTGGGCTGATCTCCGGTATAGGCGTGAATGGTGGTCATGTAACCGGTGCGGATGCCAAAGGCTTCGTCCAGTACCTTGGCCAGCGGCGCCAGGCAGTTGGTGGTGCAGGAGGCGTTGGAGACAATCACGTCTTCTGCGGTCAGATCCATATGGTTGACGCCGTAGACCACAGTGCGGTCCGCATCCTTGCCCGGCGCCGAGATCAGCACCCGCTTGCTGCCGTTCTGCAAATGCCGCGCTGCCTGCTCGCGGGCAGTGAACAGCCCGGTGCATTCATAGGCGATATCAACGTTCTGCCAGGGCAGTTCCTCGGGGTTGCGGACAGCGCTTAGCCGGATGCTGTGATGCCCCACCCGGATCAGATCGCCGGCCAGAAACACGGGCGTTTGCAACCGCCCATGCACACTGTCGTACTTCAGCAGATGCACCAGCGTTTCCGGCGGTGACAGATCATTGACCGCCACCACTTCGATATCCTCGGCGCCGCTTTCCAGGAGGGCGCGCAGCACCCCGCGTCCAATCCGCCCGAATCCGTTGATTGCGATCTTCAATGCCATGCCTCACCTCCGGCAGCTGCACCGGAATGATTCCGGTATCGATAACGGTTGCGATACCGATAACGATAACGATTATCTAAATCAACCCCTTCACACCTGGCCGGCCCCTTGCAGCCGCTGTCAAACTGCTGGAGCATGGGCACATGACGAAGAAACTGCTGCTGAAAGACGTGGCCCGGCTGGCCGGGGTCAGCGAGATGACCGCCTCCCGCGCCTTGCGCGGCGCGCCTGATGTCTCTGCCAAAACAAAAGCGAAGATCGAGGAAATCGCCCGCTCTCATGGCTATGTGCCGAACCGGATTGCCGGCTCCCTGTCGTCGCAATCGGTCAATCTGGTGGCGGTGGTCGTGCCTTCGCTCAACAGTTTTGTCTTCCCCGAGGTGCTTTCGGGCATTTCCGCCGTTCTCAAGGAGAGCCCGCTGAAGCCTGTGGTCGGGATTTCCGGCTATGATCTGGAGGAAGAAGAAAGCGTCATCCGCGAAATGCTGAGCTGGCGTCCCTCCGGCCTGATCGTGGCGGGGCTCGAACATACCGAAGCCACCCGGCGGATGCTGCAGCAAGCAGACTGCCCTGTGGTTGAAGTGATGGATGTGGACGGCGATCCGGTGCGCCATTGCGTCGGCATCTCGCATCTGCAGGCGGGCCGTGACATGGCAGCACAGATCCTGGAGCGCGGCTACCGCAGGATCGGCTTCATCGGGACCAAGATGCCGCAGGACTTCCGCGCCCGGAAACGGTTTGACGGGTTCACCGACGGACTTGCCGCTCAGGGCGTGACGCTTGCGGATTTGGAGCATTACTCCGGCGAAAGCGCGATTCAGACCGGCCGCGAGCTTACTGAGCAGATGCTCGAACGCAGCCCGGACCTTGATTGCCTCTATTATTCCAGCGACGTGATGAGCGTTGGCGGGCTGATGCATTGCCTCGCTGCAGGTTTATCGGTTCCTGACGATATTGCCTTGGCGGGCTTCAACAATCTGCAGATCCTGCAAGGCCTGCCGCAGCAGCTGGCCACCACCGACGCCTGCCGCCGTGAAATCGGTGAACGCGCCGCCGGCATCATCCTGCAATCGCGCCAAGCGGGTGGAACAGAGGGTCTGATCCTTGATCAGCTCGGCCCGGCTATCAGCCTGGGCGAGACACTCTGACCTTTTCCATCTGGTGAAGTGCTGGAAAATCAGACGGTTAATGCTGGGTCAAGCCTACGCTCCCGCTTTCCAGTGGCTTTGCGCGCTGTCTTGGTGCAGCCTGAAGGCAGCCAGTTCAGTCTAGCCAAACAGGAGAACGCGCCCAGATGCCCCAGTACAACGATATGTTCGAGCTGTCCGTTGACGACATGGAGCTGATCGAAACCGCGCTGCAGACAACCAGGGACAGCTTGTCCGAGGTTCAGCCGGAACCCGGCAGCGATGATGAAGAAACTCTGCGCCGTGTCCACGAGTTGCTGGGCCGGCTGCACAATCAGAAGATCTTCTATTACCCCAAAGACCAGGTTTACGTCAGCGGCTGACCGCGCGGCCTGGAAATGAAACAGCGCTCCCCGCCGGGCGGGAAGCGCTGCAAGGTCTCAAGGCGGCTCGCCTCAGATCGCCTTTTTGAACAGTTCTGTCAGGTTTTCTTCGTTGAGCTCGATGGGGTTTCCGCCGCATGAGGGGTCTTTGGCAGCGTCTTTTGCCAGCGCCGGGATGGCGTCCTCGGTGACGCCGAGGTCCGCCAGGCGGCGGGGGATGGCAAGGCTGTCGTTGAGCTCCTGCACGAAGCGCCGGAAGCCGTCGAAGCCGCCGTCAATGCCCAGATAGGCCGCCGCCATATTGAAACGGTCCGCAATTGCAGGCGCGTTGAACTCCAAAACGCTGGGCATGCAGACGGCATTGGTGGTGCCGTGGTGGGTGTTGAACTGAGCCCCGACGGGGTGGCTCATGGCGTGGATGGCGCCGAGGCCCTTCATGAAGGCGGTGGCGCCCATCGCGGCGGCGCTCATCATCTGGGCTCGGGCTTCGATATCAGTACCATCCGCATAGGCGCGCGGCAGGTAGTCCTTGACCAGCCGCATGCCCTCCAGCGCGATGCCCTGGGACATCGGGTGGTAATGGGGTGAAGAGAAGGCCTCGACGCAATGGGCAAAGGCATCGAGCCCGGTGCCCGCGGTGATGAATTTCGGCATGCCCACGGTCAGTTCCGGATCGCAGATCACCACCGTTGGCAGCACCTTGGGGTGGAAGATGATCTTCTTGGCGTGGCTGACCGAGTCGGTGATCACGCTGGCGCGGCCCACTTCCGAGCCGGTGCCGGCGGTGGTCGGCACCGCGATGATCGGCGCGATGGCATCACCATCGGCGCGGGTCCACCAGTCGCCGATATCTTCAAAATCCCAGACGGGGCGGGTCTGGCCCGCCATGAAGGCAACCATTTTGCCCAGGTCCAGGCCGGAGCCGCCGCCAAAGGCAATCACCCCGTCATGGCCGCCCGCCTTATAGGCCGCAACGCCCGCGTCCAGGTTCTTTTCATTCGGGTTCGGGTCGACCTCCGAGAACATCGCGCGGCCCAGACCCGCGGCCTCCAGGATGTCGAGGGTGCCTTGGGTGACCGGCAGATCGGCCAGGCCCTTGTCGGTGACCAGCAGAGGGCGCGTGATGCCGGCGGCGGCGCAGGCCTCGGCCAATTCCTTGATCCGGCCGGCACCGAACTTGATTGCGGTCGGGTAGGACCAGTTTCCAGTGAGAGACATGTTGTGTTCCTTTGATGCTGTGGCCCGCCCCGGGGAGGAGATGCCGGAGCGGGCGGATCCGTCCTTAGCCGGTCACTTTCTTCAGGTGATAGCTCTTCGGGCGGGTCAGATTGTGGTAGCCGATGACCGACAGGCCGCCGCCGCGGCCGGTATCTTTGCAGCCGGTCCAGCACAGGCCGGGGTCCAGGTAGTCGGCACGGTTCATAAACACGGTGCCGGTCTCGATCCGGTCGCCAACTGCTTGCGCCCGCTCCACATCCTTGGTCCAGAGCGAAGCGGTGAGGCCGAAGTCGCTGTCGTTCATGAGTCCAATGGCCTCTTCGTCGGAGGCGACCTTCATAATGCCCACCACGGGCCCAAAGCTTTCCTCGCGCATCACCCGCATTTCGTGGGTGACCCCGGTCAGGATCTGCGGCGTCAGATAGGCGCCGCCGTCATCCTCCGCGAAGGGCTCGATATGGGCCGTGGCACCGGCGGCCACCGCCTCGGAGATCTGGCCGCGGACCTCTTCGGCAAAACGCACATTGGCCATCGGGCCGATCGTTGTGGCCTCATCCAGCGGGCTGCCCAGCTTGTAGCCCTGCACGATGGCAATGGCCTTCTCCAGGAAGGCGTCATAGAGGCTTTCGTGCACATAGATCCGCTCGATGCCGCAGCAGCACTGGCCGGAGTTGAACATGGCGCCGTCAATCAGCGTGTCCACCGCAGCGTCCAGGTCGGCGTCTTCCATCACATAGCCCGGGTCCTTGCCGCCCAGCTCGGTGCCGACACCGGTGAAAGTGCCCGCCGCGGCGCGCTCCATCGCCTGGCCGCCGCCGACCGAACCGGTGAAGTTCACAAAGTTGAACGCCTTGGATGCGATCAGCTCCGAGGTGGTGCCGTGGTCCAGGAAGACATTCTGGAACACGTCTTCCGGTACCCCCGCCGCATGGAAGGCCTGCGCCATCCGCTCACCGACCAGCAGGGTCTGGGTCGCGTGCTTCAGCACCACCGCATTGCCCGCAATCAGCGCCGGCGCCACAGTGTTGATCGCGGTCATATAGGGGTAGTTCCAGGGCGCCACCACAAACACCACCCCGTGGGGCAGGCGCTTGATATAGCGTTTGAAGGTCTCGTCCTCGCCCACCTCGATATCCGCCAGCGCCGCTTCGGCGATTTTGGCCATGTGGCTGGCACGCTCGTTGAAGCCGCCGAACTCGCCGCCATAGCGCACCGGGCGGCCCATCATCCGCGCCAGCTCCGGCACGATCTCCGCGTTCATCGCGCCGACAGCCGCCACGCCTGCCATCACCAGCCCGATGCGCTCCTGCAAGGGCCGCGCCGCCCAGGCGTCTTGCGCTGCCCGCGCCCGCTCCGCTGCCGCAAAAGCCGCCTCGCGCGGCAGCACTTCGCGTTCCGCAAATACCGATCCGTCAACCGGCGAGATGCATTTCAATACCTGGCCCATCGCCATTCACTCCAGTCCTCGGGGCCCGCTGCCCCTGCTTCTTTCTGGCCGAAATACCCCGGGGTTTGGGGCAGAGCCCCAATCCAGGCCTCTCCGCCTCACGCGCGCTCAAAGCCGCGCGCGATCTCGTAATCGGTGACCACCCGGTCGAATTCCTCGATTTCCACTTCCGCGGCACGGACGTAGTGGTCCACCACATCATCGCCCAAAGCGGCGCGCAGCATCTCCGAACCCTTCAGTGCAGCCGCCGCATCGCGCAGGGTGCCCGGGATCATGCCGGTGTCGCCCTGATAGACATCACCTCCTGTGGGTGCCTGCAGTTCCAGCCCTTCCTCAATGCCGGCAATGCCCGCCGCCAGCATGCCTGCCATCGCCAGATAGGGGTTCATGTCGGATCCGGGAATGCGGCATTCGACCCGGATCGCCTTGGTGCCATCGCCGCAGAGACGGTAGCCTGCGGTGCGGTTGTCCACCGACCAGATGATCCGGGTGGGGGCAAAGGTGCCCTTCATGAAGCGTTTGTAGCTGTTGATATAAGGGGCCATGAAAGCCGTGTAATCAGGGGCGTATTTCAGCAGCCCGGCCATGTAGTTTTTCATCAGAGCGGACATGCCCAGCTCGTCGCTTTCGTCATAGAACGCAGGCTTGCCGTCCTGCCACAGTGACTGATGCACATGGCTCGACGAGCCCACCTTGTCGTGGCTCCACTTCGGCAGGAAAGTCACTGCGTGGCCTTGCTGCTCGGCAATTTCCTTCACCGCATGCTTGGCAATGGTGTGGTACTCAGCCGTCTCCATCGCCGCGGCGTATTTGATGTTCAGCTCCTCCTGGCCGGTCTCTGCCTCGCCCTTGGAGTTTTCGATGGGCAGACCCGCATCCCACAGATGGTTGCGGATGGGCCGCATCACATGCTCCTCGCGGGTGGTTTGCAGGATGCTGTAATCCTCGTTGTAGCCCGAAATCGGCTCCAAGTCGCGAAAGCCCGAGCGGCGGATCTCGTCAAAGCTTTTGGCGAACAGGAAGAACTCCAGCTCGGTGGCGCACATGGCGTCATAGCCCATGGCCTCAAGCCGCTGCACCTGCCGTTTCAGGATCGCGCGGGGGGAATGCGAGACCTCTTCATGAGTGTGGTGATCCAGCACATCGCACAGGACCATCACTGTTCCTTCCAGCCACGGAATAGGGCGCAGAGTGGAGAGGTCCGGCTTCATCACATAGTCGCCGTAGCCCCGCTCCCAGCTGGTGGAGGCGTAGCCATCCGGTGTTGCCATCTCGAGATCCGTTGCCAGCAGGTAGTTGCAGCAATGGGTTTCCTCCCAGGCGCCATTCACGAAATGCTTGGCGTGGAAACGCTTGCCCATCAGGCGGCCCTGCATGTCCACAAGGCAGACCAGAACGGTATCAACGGTGCCATCGGCAACCTGGTCCTTAAGAGTGTCGAAGGAGAGCATGAGCGGCCCTTTGTCTGTTACGCGCAAAACTTTTCCTCAAAAGTTTTGGCAAATTCCTTGAGTAAGGAATTTGGCCTGCCACGGGGCGGGCCAAACTCCGTCGTTTTTACCGGTGCCTTAGCCGTAGCGGTAAGGCCGGCCGGCTTTCTGCATGTCAGCGTTGTATTTCTTGAAGATCTCGACAACCTTCGCCTTGGTTTCGGACTCGGCTGCAATTTCATCCCAGAATTTCACAGCGGCGTCTTCAACCTGCTGCCATTCTGCATCCGGAATAGAAGTCAGCTGCATCTTGGTGCCGTTGACGCGCAGGCTTGCTTCGCCGCCCCAGTACCACCACTGGCGGTAATAATGCGACTGGTCGCAGCAAACGCGGAACAGGGTCTGCAGGTCTTCCGGCAGTTCGTTCCAGCGGCCTTGGTTGGCAAAGAAGGACCCCGCCCAGGCGCCGGAGATGTTGTTGGTCAGGAAGTAGTTGGTCACATCCGCCCAGCCGACAGTGTAGTCCTCGGTGATGCCGGACCAGGCGATGCCGTCCAGCTCGCCGGTCTGCACCGCGACCTCGATGTCTTCCCAGGGCAGGGTGACCGGCACCACGCCGAACTGCGCCAGGAAGCGGCCCGCGGTCGGGAAGGTGAAGACGCGCTTGCCTTTCAGATCCGCCAGCGAGTTGATCGGGTCTTTGGTGGCAAAGTGGCAGGGGTCCCAGGCGCCGGCCGAGATGTGCTTGACGCCGACCTTGGAGTATTCCGCGTCCCAGATCTCATTCAGGCCGTACTGGTTGAACAGCACCGGCACGTCCAGCGAGTAGCGCGAAGCAAAGGGGAAGTAGCCGCCGAACACGGTGACCTCGGTGGGCGAGGCCATCGAGTCGTCATCCGACTGCACTGCATCGATGGTGCCGCGCTGCATGGCGCGGAACAGCTCGCCGGTGGGCACCAGCTGATCGGCATAATAGAGCTCGATCTGCATCCGGTCGCCGGCGATCTTGTTGAACATGTCGATTGCAGGCTTCACCACATGCTCGGCCAGCGCAGCGCCTGCATAGGTCTGCATCCGCCATTTGATGGTGGATTGGGCCAGCGCCGGGGTGGCCAGCGGTGCCGCCATGGCGCCAACACCGGCAGTCTGAATAAACTTGCGTCTTGTCGTCATAATTTCACTCCTTGTTGCTATTTTCGGCCCCTTGGCAGGACTCTTCCTTGGTTATTTTCCGTAGACATATTCCGGCAGCCACAGGGCGATCTGCGGGAAGATCATGATCAGAGCGAGCGCCAGCACCATCACCAGGGCAAAGGGGATGATCGAGACATAGATGTCCTTGAGGCCGATTTCCGGCGGTGCCATCGCCCGCATCAGGAACAGGTTGTAGCCGAAGGGCGGCGTCATATAGGCGATCTGGGTGGTGATCGTGTAGAGGACCCCGTACCAGATCAGGTCGAATCCCAGCGCGCCCACCAGCGGCACGTAGAGCGGTGCCACGATCACAAGCATCGCGGTGTCATCCAGGAAGGTGCCCATCACGATGAAGCTCAGCTGCATCAGGATCAGGATCATCCAAGGGCTGAGGCCCAGGCGGGTGGTGAACAGGTTCTCAATGGCTTTGACCGCGCCGAGACCGTCAAAGATGGCGCCAAACGCCAGAGCGGCCAGGATGATCCACATGAACATGCAGGAGATGCCCAGGGTCGAGCGCACCGAAGTCTCGAACACTTCCTTGGTCATCCGCCCCTTCAGCACTGCCGCGATGAAGGCAGTCATGGCACCGATGGCCGAGCTTTCCACCAGCGAGGTCCAGCCGTTCACAAAGGGCACCATCATCGCAGCAAAGATTGCCAGCGGCAGCACGCCGGAGAACAGCAGGCGGAACTTCTCCTTCATAAAGATGTCTTTGTAGAACATCGGGTTACTGCGGGTGGCGAAGGACAGCGCACCGGCGGCCAGGGCCAGGCCAAGCGCGGGCTTGGTCTCCAGGGCGCCGGTCAGGATCAAGAGCGGCACCAGCACCAGCGCGCCCAGCACGATGTAGTTCAGCCGCAGCGGATGGTCGGTGACGCGCTCGTATTCAGCCAGGTCCTCCGGCTCCATCGCCGGGCCGAGATGCGGCTGCATGCGGGCACGCAGGTAGATATAGATGATGAACATGGTGGCCATCAGCAGCCCCGGCACCACGCCGGCGAGCCACAGCTGCCCAACCGGCTGGCGGGCGATCATTGCATAGAGCACCAGCACCACCGAAGGCGGCACCAGGATGCCCAGCGAGGAGCCGGCCTGAATGGTGCCGGTCACCAGGATTTTGTCATAGCCGCGGCGCAGCAATTCCGGCAGCGCGATGGTGGCACCGATGGCCATGCCGGCAACCGACAGACCATTCATGGCCGAAATCAGAACCATCAGGCCGATGGTGCCGATGGCAAGCCCGCCCTTCACCGGCCCCATCCAGACGTGGAACATCCGGTACAGGTCGTCGGCAATCTTCGACTCCGACAGCACATAGCCCATGAAAATGAACATCGGCAGCGTCAGCAGCGGATACCACTTCATCAGCTTCATGGCGGCAGAGAAGGGGATCTCAACCCCGCCGGTGCCCCACAGCAGCATGCCTGCGACCGCACCGACAAAGCCGATGGCGCCGAACACCCGCTGGCCGGTCATCAGCATGAGCATCATGCCGGCAAACATCACAATGGCGATCCATTCGTAGGACATCAGATTTCAACTCCGCGCAGGCGTCCGATATCCCGGAACAATTCGGCAAGGCATTGCAGCAGCATCAGGAAGACGCCGAAGCAGAGGATGGTTTTGACGGGCCACAGGAAGGGGCGCCAGGCTGTGGAGCTGCGCTCCAGATAGCCGAGTTTCTCCCCCGCCGCTGCCGGGCCTTCGCTCAGCAGGGTTTTCAGCAGGTCCCAGAAGAACTGCACCGGCTCCAGACCGAAGTAGCCCAGGCTATAAGCGGTGGAGCTGAGCGCGCCGTACATCAGGATCACAAGGTAAGTGATCAGGAACAGCACGGTGAAAGCATCGACCAAGGCTTTGGTCTTGGTCGACCAGGCGCCGTAGAACAGGTCCATCCGCACATTCGATCCCATCTGGATCGAATAGGGGCCGCCCAGCACGTAATAGGCCACCATCACGAACTGTGCGGTCTCCAGTGTCCAAAGCGAAGGGTTGAAGAAAGTCTTGGAGACCGAGGACCACAGCAGAACCCCGATCAGCGCAAAGATCAGATACATGGCAAAGCGGCCGATGAAGCGGTTCATCGCGTCGATGCTGCGCACATAAGCCCTGATGACCCTAGGCATCCTGCCCTCCTTCTGCCGCCAGCGCGACCAGGGCCGGGCGCAGCAATGTCAGCATTTCTTCTGCCATGGCCTCTTCTTCTTCCGGTGTCCCCACCAGGTCATTGCGGATTTCGATCATTACATTGGCCAGCCCATGGGCCAGCCCGTGGATCTTCAGCGAATGGGTCACCCCGTCGGCCGGCCCGTAAGGCTCGTTACGCTCGACCCGGCGGTGGGGCAGGGCGTCTGCCACAGCCAGCATCGCGTCGGCCAGGCAAGTGTCGTCGTCATGCAGAATGCCGATCTCCACCTCCCGCTCCTTGCCGAAATAGACCGGTGTGAAGCTGTGCATGGTGACCAGAACAGTCTGCAGTCCGGCCAGTTTGCGGGCTTCGACGATCTCCGACACGGCCTTGCAGAATGGAGAATAGACAGTGTCCACCCGTTCCTGCCGCGCAGCTGCGTCCAGGCCGATGTTTCCGGGCACCGAAATCAGTTCAGACCGGTCAGGCATGGCGCTTGCTGCCTCGGGCGGGCGGTTGCAGTCATAAACCAGCCGCGAAACCCGGCTTGCTACCAAGGGTGCGTCCAGAGCTTTGGAAAGATGCAGCGAAACAGACAGCGCGCCCGGGTCCCAGGCGGCGTGGCTTAAACGGTCTTCAGCGCGGAGGCCCAGCCCGTTGTAGCGGTCCGGGATATGGCTGGAAGCATGTTCGCACAGCAGAAGCACAGAGCCGGCGCCGTCACGGTTCACCACCTCCACTGCGTCTTCCCGAGCGTGAGAATCGCTCCCTTGCATATTGCGCCTCCCTGCAATTTGGAAAAATCTTTCCATGAAGAGATATTTGTGTCAATATCTTTTCATGTCCGGTTTGGAACAGGAGTTTCTGAAACTTTCTTTTCACCTCCGGGCCGCGTAAGACTGTATTTGTTCACTGCAGGGATGCCCCGTTGACCAAGCCGCCAGCCACTGTCCGCGAATTGATCCGCGAGAATTATTCGACTCTCACGCAATCGGAGCGCAAGTTCGCCAACCTCCTCTTGGAGAATTACCCTGCGGCAGGCCTGGCTTCGATCACCATAGTGGCTGGAAATGCCGAGGTTTCGACGCCCACCGTGGCGCGGATGGTGCAGAAGCTTGGGTTCAAAGGGTATCCGCAGTTCCATCAGGCCTTGCTCAAGGAGCTTGAGGCCAAGGTCTCCGGCCCGACCAAGCGGCGGGACAACTGGGCCTCGGAGGCGCCGGAGGGCCATTTGCTGAACAGATTTGCACAGGCGGTCACCGACAACCTGCAGCAAACCTTTTCCAACATCGACTCCGCCCAATTCGATGCCGCGGTGCATCAGCTCGCCAATACCGACGGGCGCCTCTATGTGGTCGGCGGCCGCATCACCCGGGCGCTGGCGGATTATGCCTTCACCCATTTCCAGGCGATCCGGCAGCGGGTCACCCATATGACCTCATCCTCGGCAACCTGGCCGCATTACGTGCTGGATATGGTTGAGGGTGACACGCTCTTGATGTTCGACGTGCGCCGGTATGAAACCAATCTGCAGCGGCTGGCGGAACTGGCGGCCGAGCGCGGGGTGAAGATTGTTCTGGTCACCGACCAATGGGCCAGCCCGATTGCCTCGGTGTCGGCGCACACGTTCAACTGCTGGGTCGAGATCCCCTCGGCCTGGGATTCAAACAGCTCGACGATGATGCTGCTGGAAGCGATGATCGCTGCCACCCAGGAGGAGAGCTGGGACAAGACCAAGGACCGCTACGACCGCCTGGACGAGCTGTTCGATATGACCCGCCTTTTCCGCAAGTTCTCCTGATACGGGCGGGTTCTCCTGACCCGCCGCATGGACATTGCCTTCCGGTTGCGCCTTACTGGCAGATGAGCAGCCGCCCGCAGGGCGGGCGGCCAAGCCTCTACCTTTCAGGCAGGAGTAGTTGTTATGCGAATTTCAGGAATTCTGGCCGCCGCAGCCGTGTCGGCGCTGGCCCTTTCACCGGCGGCAGCCAACCCGCTCAGCCGTATTCTGGCAAAGTCGGGGCTCACGCCGCAGGACACCAACATCATGCGCCAGGCTGAGCAAAGCTTGCTGGCCGAGGCGCAGGGCGGCTCCGGCAAACAAGCCAAATGGACCAACCCGGACAGCGGTGCCCATGGGGTGGTGCGCGTCGGCGGCAAGGAGGGGGATTGCCTGCTGCTGCAGCATCAGGCGTATCTGAAGGACAGCTCCGATCCCAAACAGGTGCAGCGCAAGTTCTGCCCCTCCGGCGGCGACTGGCTGCTGTCAAACTGATCTTCTGACGCGCCCGGTTTTGCGGCGCGGTGCTTATTGTCATTTCACAAAGGCGAGGAACCAATGCCCGAAATCACCCGCAGCCACACCGGCCGGCGCATGAGCCAGATCGTCACCCACGGCGATACCATCTATCTTGCCGGCCAGGTCGGCACAGCCGGGGCCAGCGTTGCCCAGCAAACGCAGGACTGCCTGGACAAGATCGACGCGCTGCTGTCTGAGGCAGGCAGCGATAACACCCGCATCCTGCAGACAGTGATCTGGCTCGCCGACATGAAGGATTTTGCCGAGATGAATGCGGTCTGGGACGCCTGGGTGCCCGAAGGCCATGCGCCCGCCCGTGCCTGCGGTGAAGCGAAGCTGGCCCGCGAGGACCTGCTGGTGGAATTCATCGTCACCGCTGCCAAGGCCTGAGCCGTCTGGGAAGACAGGAGGGCGGGCCGCCGTCCCGCTTTCCTACGGACCGGCGGCTCCGCCGGAAATCCACTGGAGGAATTCTTCCGCTTCCCTGCGCCCCTCGGCGCGGGGGGTGACCGAGCAGAAATAGCCGCGCCCGGAGTTGTGGCTGTGGCTGCAAGCCAGCGCCAGCGAGCCTGCCTCGATCATCCGCTCCACCAGATGCCGCCAGCCGATCCCGACGCCATTGCCGTTCTGGATCGCGTGCAGATAGACCATAAAGCTGTTGAACCGCTCGAACTCCTGCGGCTCCGGCGGCACCAGCCCGCTGTCGTGGAAAAAGCGCTTCCAATCGCCGGCATGCTCTGCGCTGGACATGTGCAGGAGCTTCTCCTGGGCCAGCGCTTCCAGCGCCAGCGGTGCCCGGCTGCCTAGGTAATCTGGGGCGCAGATTGCCAGCATCTCTTCCTCGACAATGCGCCGCGCTGTCATGCCGGGCGGACCGTCGCTGCCAAATGTCACCACGATATCGCTTTGGCCGGGATCGAAATCCGGGTTCTGATCGCGGGTCACAACCTGCACCCTGATATCCGGATGCATGCTTTGAAATTCCCCAAGCCGCGGCAGCAGGTAGTAGCTGGTAAAGCCGATGGCGGCGTTGACGACCAGCGCTTGCGTTTGCCGCATGGCCCGCACTTCCCTGAGGCCGGCTCTCAGCGCATCGAACCCGTTGGCTGCGGCTTTCAGCAGGGCTTCTCCTTCTGCTGTCAGCGTCAGCCGCGGCTTTGTGCGCAGAAACAGCGCCGCGCCCAGATATTCTTCCAATGCTGCCACCTGACGGCTGACGGCGGGCTGCTGCACATTCAACTCCTGCGCGGCACGGGAAAACCCAAGGTTCCGTGCCGCGGCCTCAAAGGCGGCTATCTGGTGGAACGGGATAGGGTCGCGAGCCATAATCATTCCTTTGATGAATGAAGATCATTCACTTTTTCCTTCTTTTTAGAATTCCGCAAGCCCGTAGAGTGAATGTTGGAGACAATGACGCGGAGCCTGCGGCATGGCAGTCAGCATTCTTGCATTGGGCGGAGACGGCATCGGGCCGGAGGTCCTGGAAGCAGGTCTGGCCGTCACCAAAGCGGTCGCCAATCAGAACGGCATTGCCCTGAACATCACCGAGGACCTGCTGCACGGTGCCGCTTGGGAAGCGCGTGGGACTTTCTGCACGGATCAGACACTTGCCAAAGCCAAAGCTGCCGATGCGATCCTGGTGGGGGCTGTCGGTGGGCCGAAATGGGACAATATCCGTGTCGGGGGCGGCCCGGAAATGCAGGACGGTTTGATGCGCCTGCGGTTTGAACTGCAAAGCTTCGCAGGCCTGCGCCCGGCACGCTTCTGGGCGCCGCTGGCGGACCGCACGCCCTTCCGTCCGGGGCTGGCAGAAGGCGCCGATATCATGGTCCTGCGAGAGATGTGCGGCGGCGTGATGTTTGATCAGCCCCGCGGCCAGTCCGAGCGGGGCGGCCTGCGCTACGGCTATGACACGGCCGGCTATGACGAGGGCGAGCTGCGCCGGATCATGCAGGCGGGTTTCGAACTGGCGCTTCAGCGCAAGGGGCGGATGGTGTCGGCCGACAAGGCCAATGTGATGGAAAGCTACAAGCTGTGGCGGCAAATAGCAGATGAGGTCTCAGCCGAGTACCCGGACGTGGAACTGGCCCATTTCTATGCCGACAACTGCGCCTATCAGATGGCGCGGGACCCAAAAGCCTTTGACCTGGTGGTGGGCTGCAACCTGATCGGCGATTTCCTCAGCGATCTGGCGGCAATTGTCTCCGGTGGCCTGGGCATGCTGCCATCCGCCTGCCTCTGCGGCGTGCCGGCGGCAGGGCAGACCTGCAAAGGCATCTACGAGCCGGTGCATGGCTCTGCCCCGGATATCGCGGGGCAGGGGGTGGCCAACCCCTTTGGCATGATCCTGAGCGTGGCAATGATGTTCCGCTATTCCCTCGGCCGCCCGGATTTAGAGGTGCAGATCGAACAGGCCGTCGAACGCGTGCTGGCCTCCGGCACCGGCACGCCGGACATTGGCGGCAGCGCTTCCACATCGGACGTGACCAGCGCCGTGCTGCGGGAACTGGCGGTGTGAGTCCGGAGTTCGATTATATCATCGCAGGCGGCGGCTCGGCCGGCTGCGTGCTGGCGGCGCGGCTGTGTGAGAACCCGAAGCTGAAGGTGCTGCTGGTTGAGGCCGGCGGCCCGGGCAAGTCGATCTTTGCCCGGATGCCCGCAGGCGTGGGCATGATCCACTCAAACCCGAAATACGACTGGTGCTACATGAGCACCCCGCAGGCGGCGCTTGGAGGGCGCCAGCTTTACTACCCGCGCGGCAAGGGGCTGGGCGGCTCGTCGCTGATGAACGGCATGATCTATATCCGCGGCAATGCCGGCGACTATGACCGCTGGCGGCAGAAAGGGCTCACTGGCTGGTCCTACGGTGATGTGCTGCCCTATTACCGCCGCGCTGCCGGAGCCGCGCACCGCGCGGGCGAAGCGCATCACGGTACCAAGGGTCCGCTGAAGATCACCCCGGCCGGCAATTACGACCGCATCAACCAGGTGTTTGTCGAGGCCTGCCATCAGGCGGGCGCGCCGCTGAACCCGGATTTCAACGGCGCCAGTCAGGCAGGCACCGGGCGAATGGACGTAAAGACCTCAGGCGGTGTCCGCCAATCCACCGCCGAGGCCTATCTGACGCCGCACCCGAAAAACCTGACAGTGCTGACCGGCACCCCGGTGCTGAAAGTCCTGACAGAGGGCCGCCGTGCCACCGGCATTCTCACCGGCCAGGGTAAGTTCCATGCTCGCGGCGAAGTGATCCTCAGCCTCGGGGCCTTTGAAAGCCCGAAGCTCTTGATGCTGTCAGGCATCGGCCCCGGCGCGCATCTGCAGGAGCACGGCATCCAGGTGGTGAATGATCTGCCGGGCGTCGGCCAGTCGCTCTTGGATCACCCCAACATGCCGGTGCAGTTCGGTCTCACCGACCCCAGCCTGTCGATGGCCCGCTTCCAGCGCCTCGACAAGGCGGCGCTGATGGGGGCGCAATGGCTGCTGACCAAGTCCGGCCCCGCGGCGTCGCCGTTCTGGGCCTCGGTCCTGTTTCACTCTATCCGCGATAGGGATATGCCGGAATTGGAGGTCTTCTTCACACCGATGGTGGTGCGCGAGGACTCCGCTGCTGGCGCCAAGGGCTTTTCGCTTCAGACCTTCAACCACTTGGGCAAGGCGATGATCGCCCGCGGCAAGATTGCCGGGCCCGGGCTGCAGTTCGACGTCAACCTGCTGCGCCCCCGCAGCAGCGGCACCGTTACGCTGGCCTCACCCGGCCCGCTGCAGCCGCCGCGCATCGACGCGGGCTATTTCAGTGACGAAAGCGATTTCCTCGATCTGATTGAAGGTATCAAACACACGCGCAAAGTGGTGCGGCAAAAGGCATTCCAGGGGCTGGCAGATGAAGAACTCAGCCCTGGCGCAGCCAAACAATCAGACGCAGACTTGCGCCAGTCGATCCGCGGTCTGGTCACCACCGGCCACCACCCGGCCTGCACCGCCCGTATCGGGGCAGACAGCGACCCCGGCGCCGTGCTGGACTTGGATTTCCGGGTGCGCGGCATGGAGGGTCTGCGTGTGGTGGACGCCGCTGCCCTGCCGGACATGGTCAGTGGCAATATCGGGGCACCTGTGATCATGCTGGCAGAACGGGCGGCCGACATGATCCTCGGGCGCCCCCAGCTGTCAGCAGATGATCCAAGGGAGACAGCAGCATGAGCATGACATGCGGTGAAGCCACCATGCGCCTTTTAGCGCAGTACGGCGTGACAACGGTGTTCGGCATACCGGGCGTGCATACGCTGGACATGTGCCGCGGGCTGACCGGCGGCGGCAACTCCGGTGCTATCCGCCACGTGCAGGCCCGCAACGAGCAGGGGGCGGGCTTCATGGCCGAAGGCTGGGCGCGGGCGACGGGCGAGGCCGGGGTCGCGGTGGTGATCTCAGGCCCCGGTGTCACCAATGCCTCCACCGCCGTCGGGCAGTGCTATGCCGACAGCCTGCCGATGCTGCTGATCTCGGCGGAGCCCGACAGCAAGACCATCGGCAAAGGCTGGGGGGTGCTGCATGAGGTGACAGAGCAGAAGAAGGTGACAGAGCCTTTGACCGCACTCTCTGCCACTGCCATGCGCGCCTCGGATGTGCCGGAATTGCTGGCACAGGCGTTTTCGATCTTCGCCAGCCGGCGCCCGCGGCCAGTTCACATCTCTCTGCCGCTGGACGTACAGGCCGAGATTGTTGAGGAAGAGTGGAAGCCGGTCCGCTTGCCAGCGCGCCCGGCACCGGCAGCGGGCCAGCTGCAGGCCGCGGCAGACAAGCTGAAGGCGGCCAAGCGCCCGGTGATCATGACTGGCGGCGGCGGCGTTGCGGCAGCTGCGGACCTGACAGCTATTGCCGAAACCCTGGGCGCGGTGGTGATTTCTTCGACTGCGGGTAAGGGTATTGTACCGGACGCGCACCCGCTGCACCTCACCGGCTCCACCGTCCGCAAGGAGGTCCGGGACTATCTGGCAACGGCGGATGCTATCCTCGCCGTTGGCACTGAGCTCGCGGAAACCGACAGTTTTGTCGAGCGGATGGAGATCAACGGCGGTCTGATCCGCGTTGACCTGGACCCGCATAAGATCAACGACTTCTACCCGGCTGCCCTCGGCATCATCGGTGATGCGGCACCGGCCATGGCAGAGCTTTCCGCATTGCTAGCGGGCCACGATGGCAGCGCGGTACGGGCAGAGGGCGAGGCTGCCGTTGCCCGTGTGCGCGAAGAGATCTTCTCCAATCTCTCCCCGTCCGAAGAAAAACACGTCAAGTTCCTGAAGCTCTTGCGCCGGGTTGCGCCGCCGGAGACGGTGTTCTCAGGCGACGCCTGCCAGGTGGTCTACACCGGCGCCTTTGCGTTTGACCTTCCTGCCCCCCGGCAATGGTTCTACCCGGCAGGTTTTTGTGCGCTGGGCAATGCGCTGCCGAACGGCATTGGCGCCAAGATGGCCCGGCCCGGCACGCCGGTTGCGGTGATGGCCGGGGATGGGGGCTTCATGTTCACAATGCCCGAACTGATGGCCGCCGCCGAAAGCGCCCTGCCTCTGCCAATCATCATCTGGGAAAACGGCGGGCTGAAGCAGATCCAGGACGATATGGATATCCGCGACATCCAGCGCGTTGGGGTGGAGGGGATCAACCCGGACTTCGTAGCGCTCGCCAAGGCTTGCCATTGCGAAGGGGTAAAACCCGCTTCCGCCAAAGAATTCGAAACCGCCTTTACGTCAGCGTTGAGCGCTGACCGCCCCACCGTAATTGTGGTGCGCGAGGACGCAGAATGGCTTGCCTGAATATCAAATGGCCCGTGCGTAGCGCGGGCAGCGCCCGACCCTCCCCGCGGGAGGGCGCTTTGCACCCACCCAGGGCCGGGCGAAGCCCTGTGTTGTACAATATGGAACACACGAAATGACCGACCTCCACACCTTTTCATTTTTCGCCAACAACAAATGGCAGGAACCCGCTTCCGGCCAGTATTTCGACAGCGAAAACCCCGCCACTGGCGAGGTCTGGGCCCGCGTTCCCGACTGCAGCGCTGCCGACGTCGGCCGTGCCGTGCAGGCCGCTAAAGCCGCCTATTACGATGGCCCCTGGGGTCGGATGCAGCCTGCCGAACGCGGCCGTGTGCTGCGCCGGATCGGCGATGTGATCAGCAGGCACGCCGATCGCCTGGGCGCTATCGAGACCCGCGATAACGGCAAGCTGCCAGCGGCCATCACCCCCGGCCTGAAGCCCGGCCAGTGGCAGGTCGACAGCTGGCATTACTACGCAGGCATGTGCGACAAATTCGAGGGCCGGGTGATCCCCGCCGAGGCGCCCAATATCCACAACTACCTGAAGTGGGAGCCCTTCGGCGTTGTCGCCCAGATCCTGCCCTGGAATTCGCCGCTGGGCACGCTGATCTGGAAGCTCGCGCCCTGTCTGGCCGCCGGCAATACCGTGGTGCTGAAACCCTCCGAGCAATCATCCTGTTCGACGCTGGAGCTGATGGATGTGCTCCTGGAGGCCGATCTGCCGCCGGGTGTTTTGAACGTTGTCACCGGCTTTGGCCCCACCACGGCGGGCCCGATGATCGAGCACCCGGACGTGCGCATGGTTTCCTTCACTGGCGGCACTGCAGGCGGGCGCGCTGCAGCGGCTGCAGCGGCCAAGCAAGTAAAACCCATCGTCATGGAGCTTGGCGGCAAGTCGCCCCAGATCGTGCTGGCAGATGCGGACATAGACCTGGCCGTCAATGGCGTTGCAGCAGGCATTTTCCCGGCAGGCGGCCAGTCCTGCATCTCCGGCTCGCGCCTTCTGGTGCATAAGTCCATCATCGGCGAGTTCACGGAACGGCTGGTTGAAGTCGTCAAAAAGGCGCGCGTCGGCGACCCCAATGATCCGACCACCCAGATCGGTCCAATGGCCAACCGCCCGCACTATGAAACAGTCCTGAAACGCATCGCGGCGGCAGAGGAAGCCGGACATAAACTGCTTCTCGATGGCCGTACTGCCTGCCGCGACAAAGGCTACTACATCGGCCCGACCATCTTCGCCGATGTGCCCAACACTGCTGACTTGGCCCAGAACGAGGTCTTCGGCCCTGTGGTCTCAACCGAGGCTTGGGACGATGAAGAGGACGCTATCCGCATCGCCAATGACACGATATTCGGCCTTGCTGCCGGCGTCTGGAGCCGCGATGTGGCCAAGGCGATGCGCATGGCCGACCGGATCGAGGCAGGCACTGTCTACATCAACAACTACTTCAATGCAGCCACACAGTCGCCCGTCGGAGGCTACAAGCAATCCGGCTACGGGCGCGAAAACGGCTGGGAGGGCATGCGCTGCTTCATGCAGACCAAGTCCGTGTGGCTGTCGACCGACCCGCACCAGCCGGACCCGTTTGCGGAGTAGCCTCGGATGCAAGTGCCTGCGTCGAAACTCACCCTGCAAGGCACCCGCACGATTGTAGCGGCGGCCGAGGCAGAGGCCCTGATCTTCCGCATCTTCCTGAAGCTGGGCTGCAGCGATCCGGTTTCCACGCAGGTTGCGCAGCACTTGGTCGACACCAGCCTCTGCGGCATGGAGAGCCACGGCATCATGCGGGTGCTTCAATATGCCGAGCAGATGCAGTCCGGCTATCTCGACCCCAAGGCCGAACCGCGAGCCTTCCAGGATACCCGTGGTGTGACAAGGGTCGAGGGCGGCGGCGGCATCGGCATCCCGGCGATGCAGCTGGCCTATGAAACCGGCATGCAGGAGGCGCGGGAGCGCGGGATCTCGGCGCTGTCGATCCGCCATGCGGGCCACACCGGCCGCCACGGCGCCTTTGCCGATATGGCGGCTGAGCAGGGTTTCCTCACCATCTGCATGGGCGGCGGCAACCGCGGGACATGGCGCCAGGTTGCCCCCTATGGCGGCGCTCGGGCCAAGCTGCCGACCAACCCATGGTGCGCGGGCATCCCGGGCGGCGCACAGGGGCCTGTTGTGCTGGATTTTGCCACCTCCAAGATTGCTGGCGGCTGGATTTATGCCGCCCAATCCGCAGGTGCGCTGCTGCCGAAAGGCTGCGTCATCGACCGAGACGGCATTCCGACCCGGGACCCCGAAGATTACTTCAACGGCGGCGCCATTCTGCCCGCCGGAGCCCAGAAGGGCTATGCGCTGGCGCTGGTGGCGGAATTGATCGGCGAGGCGATGCTCGGGCCCTCGACCACCGAGTGCAACTGGCTGCTGATCACCCTGGACGCCACCCGTTTCCGGGAGGCCCCGGCGATGCAGGCCGCTGCGGAAGAGGTGCTCGTTGATCTGCGCAGCTGCCCGCCCGCGCCGGGCTTTGACCGGGTCGAGATCCCCGGCGAGCGTGAACGCAACCATCGGGCTGCCGCAAACGGCCAAGCCGCAGTGCCCGAGGAAACATGGGCGCAAATACTGGCGCTCGCAGAGAACCTAGGTGTGGAGTGAGAACATGAAGGACACTGCAGGCGCACCTCAGGGCAGGAGCCGCACCTGGAACCACCACCCGGACTTGCCGATCCCTGTGTCCCCGATCTTCAGCTGGCCGCCGCGGCCCATTGCCTGGCTGAAATGGGTCGCTTCCTATTGGCTGGCGATCAGCTCGGTCACCGTCGAACTGGCTTTAGCTTGGGGGGTCTACGCCTGGTTCCAGCCTAGCTGGGAGACCATGCAAAGCCTCGCCCCGGGCTGGATCCTGCAGATCTGGCTGCGCAACCTGATCCTGCTGAGCCTGGTGGCGGGCGGGCTGCATCTCTGGTTCATCACTCTGAGAGGGCAGGGGCAGCAGCTGAAGTTCGACGCTCGCGGCCAGACCCGGGACAACGGCCACTTCACCTTTCGCAACCAGGTCTGGGACAACATGTTCTGGTCCATTGCCTCCAGCCTGACGTTCTGGACGATGTATGAGGTGCTCTATTTCTGGGCCGCGGCCAACGGCTATGCGCCGCAGATCGGATTTGCCGGGAACCCGGTCTGGTTCATCGCCTGGCTGGTAATCATCCCGATCTGGTCCAGCTTCCATTTCTACTGGGCGCACCGCCTTTTGCATTGGCCGCCGATGTACAAGCTGGCGCACGCGCTGCACCACCGCAACATCAACATCGGCCCCTGGGCCGGCATCTCGATGCACCCGGTCGAGGCCTTTCTCTATTTCTCGACGCTGCTGATCCACCTCATAGTGCCCTCGCACCCCGTGCACGTCCTGTTCCACTGTTATGTGAACGGCCTGAACCCCTGTGTTTCCCACTCCGGCTTCGAAGGCGTACTGGTCAAGGACAAGAACCGCTTCAACGCAGGCGACTTCTTTCACCAGCTGCATCACCGCTATTTCGAGTGCAACTACGGCACTGCCGAGATGCCCTGGGACGTGATCTTCGGCTCCTTCCACGATGGCAGCGAAGAGGCCACCCGTGCGACGCGTGAGCGCAAGAAGCAGATGTACACGTGAAAGGAGCAAGCCAGATGCACAGCGCTCCTGACATCCACCTAGGGCAGTGTCTGGCCGCGGGGGGGCGAGTAGCGCCCGCCCGGGGGGGCGGACGGACGCTGCCCGGCCTATCGGCCAGGCAGAACAATTGCAGTGGTTCTTTTGCATGACAATCCTGCCAGCCTTCGCCCGCTTTTCCGCCTCAGCCGAACCGCCTGAGGACCTGCTGCCCATAGTCTCCCGCGCCGTCGCCGACTGCTTCGGCTGCATCCTCGCGGGCACAAAAAGCGATGTCGCCAGGGCCGCACGAGTAGCCCTGCTGCCGGTCGGCGCAGGCCCCGCTCCGCTCTACGGCACACCTCAGACGGCCACGCCTGCCTATGCCGCACTGCTCAATGCGGTGTCCGGCCACGCCTATGACCTCGACGACTGGGAGGAGCCGGGCAACACCCACCCCACCATCGTGATCTTCCCGGCGCTGCTGGCGGTGGCGGAAATCGTCCCGCTTAGCGGCGCGCGGATGTTTGCTGCCTACTGCGTCGGGTTCGAGATGATCTGCCGCTTGGGCGAGGCGGTCACGCTGGATCACTACACCCGCGGCTTCCATTCAACTGCCACGCTCGGCACCATTGGAGCTACCGCGGCTTGCGCCCGCGCCCTGGGACTGACAGCGGAGCAAACGGCCCACGCCATGGCCATCGCAGTGTCGCAGGCCACCGGCTACACAACGCAATTCGGCTCCAGCGTGAAACCGCTGCAGGCGGGCTTTGCCGCCCGTGCCGCCTATGAGGCCGCACTGCTGGCCCGCGCCGGTGCCACCGGCAAGCCGCAGGTTCTGGACAGTTCCCGGGGGTTCAATGGGCTGATGGGGGCGGGCACATCGGAAACTTTTGCCACTGCCGCCTCCAAGCTCGGCTCCCCGTGGGCGCTGCAGGAATACGGGCTGCTGATCAAACCCTGGCCCTCCTGCAGTTATATCCACCGGCTGATGACCATCGCGCTGGAATTGCGCGGGCAGGCCCCGCACGCGAACATCAAAGAGGTCCGCGCCACCATGCCGGACTTTCACAAGGCGATCCTGCCCTTCGACCGCCCCGCGACGCAAACCGAAGCGCTGTTCTCGGTGCCCGCCTGCACAGCACAGGTGCTGGTGGCTGGAGACCTCACCATGGCCGACAGCGCCGTCGGCTTCTGGCAGCGCCCGGACGTGGCCCGGCTGATCGATGCCACCACAGTCACCACCGTCAAGCCGCTGAACCCGGCGCGGAACTATGACCCGGCCCAGCCCGACCGCCTGGAGCTGGTTTTGCGCAACGGGCGTGTCCTCTCGGGCACCTGCGGCTATCCGCTGGGCTCCCGTCAAACTCCGATGAGCGATGGGCAATACGCCGCCAAACACCACTCGATCACCAGCCGCCCTGCGGCAGAGTTCGACCGCCTGCTCGCCTGGACCGAAGCCCCCGACATTGCAGACCACTTCAGAAAGGCCCTGACATGACCCGCCAACGCCGCAGCGGCGGCCGCGCAGCCCGCCGATCCGAACGCGCCGGTGGCGCCGGCTCCGGCCCTTCAACCTCGATCTGGCCGGGCATCGAGGGCGGCCGTTTTGCGCCCTTCACCGCACGCGAGATCGAAATGGTCGGTGAAACCGCCTTCCGCATCCTCGAAGAGATCGGCGTCAAAGGCGCCACCCCGAAATGCATTGATACCGTTTGCAGCGCCGGTGGTTCGCTGACCGAAGACGGACGCTTGCTGATGCCCTCCGGTCTGGTTGAAAACACCCTGAAGATCGCGGGCCGCGGCTTCAAACTGCACGGGCAGAAGGCGGAGTACGACCTCGACCCTTCCGGCACCCGCATCCACCTGGGCACTTCTGGCGCCGCGGTGCATATCGTCGACAGCCTGACCGGCGAAATCCGCGACAGCACCCTGCAGGATCTCTACGACATGGCCCGCCTGGCCGAGGCGCTGCCCAACATCCACATGTTCCAGCGCACGGTGGTGGCGCGCGATCTCACCGACCCGTTTGAGATGGACCTCAACACCGCCTATGCCTGTCTTGCAGGTACTGCCAAGCCGGTGGGTGGCTCCTTCACCTCGGAAGAGAACATGGAGGCCGCGGTGCAGATGATGCAGATGGTCGCAGGCGGCCCGGAGGCTCTGCGGGCGCGGCCGCCGTTTTGCGTCTCTACCTGTTTTATTGTGCCGCCGCTGACCTTCGCCGAGGAGGCGTTGGGCGTGATCGAATGCGCGGCCCGCCATGGCATCCCGCTGAAGCTGGTCTCGGCAGGGCAGGCGGGTGCCACCAGCCCGGCACCATTGGCCGGGGCGGTTGCTCAGCAAACTGCCGAAGTCCTCGCCGGGCTGGTCTACGTGAACCTCCTGAACCCCGGCCACCCGGCCACCTTCGGCGCGCTGCCTTTTGTCAGCGACCTGCGCACCGGCGCCATGTCAGGCGGCAGCGCCGAGCAGGGGCTTCTGATGGCCGCCTGCGCCCAGATGGCGCAGCACTACGATATCCCCTGCGCGGTTTCGGCGGGCATGACCGACGCCAAGATGCCGGATTTCCAGGCAGGCTACGAGAAAGGCATCACCGAGCTGCTGTCTGCCCTTTCCGGCGCCAATCTGATCTATGAGGCAGCGGGTATGTACGGCTCTCTGCTGGGCTGCTCGCTGGAAAGTTTTGTGCTGGACAACGACATGATCGGCTCAATCATGCGCGCCACCCGCGGGTTTGAGGTCAGCGAAGAGACGCTGTCGCTGGAGGTAATCCGCGATGTCTGCGTTGGCGGGGCTGGGCACTTTCTGGGCCATGCACAGACGCTGAACCGGATGGAGAGCGACTATTACTACCCGCCGCTCGCCGACCGCCGCACCCCGCAGGAATGGGCGGCGTCACCGGACAAGGATCTGCTGGAGAAGGCCCGCGTCCGCACGCAAGAGCTGCTGGCCGCACCGCTGCCAAGCCACATTCCGGCAGAGATCGACGCTGAGATCCGCAAGCGGTTTCCGATTCACGTGCAACAGCGGGCTATTTGACCAGGTTACAAAGATGTACCGCCCGGCTGATAGGCCGGGCAGCGCCCGTCCGCCCCCATGGGCGGGCGCTACGCTTCCGCCCGCGGACGCGCGCTGCCCTCACGGGTTTACATCAATCCAGCGCCATTGCCGCCTTGCGGATCGCCGCTTCAGTCTGCTCCAGGTCCTCTTCTGTCAGCGCCAGGCTGGGATAGGTCTTGCCCGGCGACTTGAAGAGGCCTTCCTCGCGCAGCACCGCGTTATAGCGTTTGGTCCGCTCGGCATTGCCCGCCTGTGTATCGCGGTAGTCGCGAACCTTGGCATCGGTAAAGACCACCTCGAACAGCGCAGGCTCGCCGACGATCTGGAACGGCACCCCGGCCTCTTCCAGTGCAGCACTTGTGGCTTGCATCAGCCGCTGGCCGGTGCCGTTCAGCCGGTCATAGACGCCCTCGCGGCGCAGCACTTCCATGGTCTTGAGGCCGGCCACCGCCGCCACCGGATTGCCCGACAGGGTGCCCAGCTGCATCAGCCAGCCCTCGGCGCCAACCTGCGCTTTGTCGAAATGCTGCATGATATCTGCACGCCCGACGATGGCCGCCAGGGGGAAGCCGCCGCCGATCACCTTGCCCAGTGTCGCCAGGTCCGGGGTGACACTATACAGCTCCTGCCCGCCGCCATAGGTGGAGCGGAAACCGGTCACCACTTCGTCAAAGATCAAGAGGCTGCCGTGTTTCTGTGTCTCCTCGCGCAGCAGATCAAGGAAACCCGGAAGCGGCGGTACAATGCGCTGCAGCGGCTCGGCGATGATGGCGGCGATCTCGGATCCGTGTTCCGCCATCAGCTGCTTGATGTACTCAAAGTCGTTGAACGGCGCCACCAGCACTTCGGCTGCGACAGACGGAGGGATACCCGCGCTGTCCGGCACCGCCTGCGGGAAATTCACCCGCACCGAAGGCGCCAGGCTCATCTGCGCCTCGGCCGACATGCCGTGATAACCGCCCTCGAATTTGACGATCTTGGTGCGACCGGTGAATGCCCGCGCCAGCCGGATCGCATACATATCCGCCTCGCCGCCGGTCGACACATAGCGCAGCTGCTCACCGCAGGGCACAGCGCGGCAGATCTCCTCGGCCAGCTCAATCCCGCGGGCGTTGCTGGCAAAGAAAGTCATGCCCTTAGGCAGCTGCTCCAGCACCGCCTCCATCACCTCCGGGTGGCCATGGCCCAGCATCATCGGCCCGGAGCCGATCAGATAGTCGATGTATTCCTTGCCGTTTTCATCCCACACGCGCGAGCCCTTGCCCTCGCGGATGACGATACCGGGGTCGAAGTTGCCAAAGCCGCCGGCGGGCAGCACCGCGCGGGCGCGTTCGGTCCATTCAGCCTGGGAGAGGATCTTTTCCATGTCTTCAGTTCCTGTTGAGGGCGGGGTTGCCCATTGTTAGGAGAATTTTGACCAGAAAGTCAAAAATTAATCGATCACAGCTGCGGGAGCACCAAGCCCCCCGCGGTCCGGGCGCACGCCGAGGCCGGGGCCTTCGGGCGGGGCGATGCGGCCATTGCGCCGCTCCGGTCCGGCCGGGTCCAGTCTGGGACTGACGTAGGAAGAGAGGTCGCAAACATTCATCACGGCCAAGGGCTCGGTGGAGGCGCCCAGATGCAGCAGCGCCGCGGTGGTGATGTCAGAGCCCCAAGTGTCCTCGATGCACATCTTGGCGCCCAGATGCAGGCACAGATCCCGCGCCCGGCGCGAGGCCGAAAGCCCGCCGAATTTCGACAGTTTGATGGCCACAGCATCCATCACTCCGGCGGCATGGCCTGCCAGCAGCGATGCGGTGTCAAAAGCGTTTTCATCCATCTTCATCGGCAGCCCGCAGGCCGCGCGCACCCGGGCGCAATCTTCGATGGTGGCGCAGGGCTGCTCCAGCATGATGTCGAGATCGGCGACAGCCCGGCCCACGCGCGAGGCATCCAGCGAGGTGGCGCCGCAGTTCCAGTCGCCATAGACCAGCGGCCCGTCACCCACCGCCTCGCGCACCATCCGCAGCCGGGCCGCATCGGCCTGCCAGTCCCGGTCTGCGCCCAGCTTCACCTGGAACTGGGTGATGCCGGTCGCCTGCGCCTCCTTGGCGATGCGGGCCATTTCCTCGGGCGCGACGCAGGTGATTGAGTGATAGAGCGGCATATCCGCCTGCCGCTGCCCGCCCAGCAGCGCATGCAGGGGCAGCCTGGCAGCCTGCGCGGTCAGATCCCACAGAGCAATGTCGATGGCGGACTTTGCATAGGGGTGGCCTTGCAGCCAGGCATCCAGCTTGGCCATCAGGGCTTCAGGTCCAACCGGATCGGCCCCCAGCAGCACAGGTGCCATCTCCTCGACCGCAGGCACCACGCCGCGGGCATAGGCGGGCAGGTAATGCGGGATCGGGCAGACCTCGCCCCAGCCGGTCAGACCGGTGTCGGTATCCAGCGCCAGCACCACGCTTTCGACCGTGTCGCAAGTCTTGCCCTCGGCCATGTAATAGGCGGTGTGGCTGGTCAGCGGCACGTGCCACAGGGAGATCCGGGTGATTTTCATGTGCGTGTTCCCAAGTCGGATTTCTTCAAAAGGTCTTCTCCGCGCCAGAAGGCAGCCGCCAGCAGCGGGCCGGGCACCATGCCGATGGCGTGCTTCTGGTGCGGTGCGTGGTGGATGGTGTCTCCAGGCCCGGCATCGCGTGCGGGGCGGCCTTCGGAATGGAACCGGGCCTGACCTGCGAGGATCAGATAGGTCTCCTCGGGCGCGTGCGAGTGCTCGTCGTAGTGCTGGCCTGCGCCCCAGTAGCCGATGGATAGGCGCATCTCATGGCTTTGGTAGAGCCCTTCGGGAGAGATCAGGTTGACCCAGCCGTAATTGTCCAGCCACGCGCGGGAGAAACCATCGGCCTCGGTATATGTCTGCTGCCAGTGCAAGCTGGGGATCGCATCAATAAGCGCCTCCACGGCATCCTGCGTCGAACTGGAGGGAGCCGGACCGTTCTGCGTCTCGTTTTGGCGCAGGGCGCTGATCTTACCGCAGACCGGTAGGCGGCGCGGGGCAATGTCCAGCCGCGGCAGGCCCTGCATCCGCGCGGCAAACCAGTCCAGACCTTCGGTCCGGGCTGCCAGCCCCGTCAGTTCCTGCAGCAGCCGCGCCGGCATCGCCTCAGCCTCCGTAAACCGCAACCGGATCTCCCAGCGCGCCGTCCTCAGGCGTAACGCCAAGGCCGGGCAGGGAGGGCGGCACCGCGACGCCTGCGTCATTGCGGGCGCCCTGACCGGGGACCGGGTCCGCGTCCAGGTGGTAGTGGCACAGCCAGCTTGCCAGCCGGTTCGCCTCCGGTGTCGAGGCTGCCAGATGGATCGCTGCGGTATCGGCAAGGGCCGAGCCGCCCAGATCCTCGATATGCATTTGCCAGCCGACGGAAACGCCAAAGTCACGGATCTGCCGCGCGCGCGTCAGCCCGCCGACGCGGTTGGGCTTCACCTTCACGCCCTCGCAGGCACCGCGCTTCCAGGCCTCCAGATGGTCGGCGAACGTATGCATGCATTCATCCAGCATGATCGGGTTGGAGACGCGGGCGGCCACATGGGCGCATTGGTCCAGCGTCTCGCAGGGCTGCTCCACCCAGTCACGCGCCTTGACCGAGTTCAGCACTTCCACCGCCACGCCGGGCTGCCAGGCGCGGTTCACGTCAAAGGTTACCTTGTGGCCCTTGGGCAGGCCTTCGGAAATCGCCTCGATCCGGTCGATGTCGAGGCCGATATCTGTGCCGCCCACTTTGGCCGAATGCACGGTGTAGCCCTTTTGCGCAGCCCGTCCGATCAGCGCCAGCATCTCTTCAGGGGTGCCGGTGGAGATGGACGAGTTGACCAGCACCGGCGCGGCCTCCGCCCCGCCCAAGAGCTGCCATAGCGGCAGGCCGGAGGCTTTGCCGAGAATATCCCAGCAGGCCATGTCGATCGGCGATTTCACATATGGGTGCCCCGGAAGCTGCACATCCATCACCCGGTTCACATGGTCCAGACTGCGCGGATCGAGCCCAATAAGGGCTGGCGCCAGCGTTTCAATCCCTGCTCGGATCCCCGGCCCATGCGCAGGCAGGTAGGTATGCCCCCAGGGACAGCCTTCGCCCCACCCCGAGACGCCTTCATCGGTGTCGATGCGGACAAATGTGCTGTCGAGCTTCTCGAACTTCAGCCGTCCGCCCGACAGGTAGTAAGGTTCGGTCAGCGGCATATCGAGCTGATAGACGGTGATCCGGGTGATTTTCATTTCAGCTCCACTTCCACAAAACTCATGCGCGCATCCCCGGCGTTGATGACATTGTGCTCGACGCCCTCATCGCGGCGGTAGGCCGTGCCCGCGGGGACAGTGACCTCTTTGACTTCGCCGCCCGGCATCTCCAGCCGCATGCGGCAGTCGGTGACAGCGGTGATCACGTAGTCCATCGCATGTCTGTGCCAGCCGGTTTCGGCGCCGGGGGCAAAGTCGAAACGGGTCACACGGACGCGGTCGTCGTCGATCATCTGGGTGGCTTGGGCTGCGATGGTCATGGCAATTCTCCTGGTTGAATACCTGCCCAGCCTAGGCCCGCCCGCGGCTGGGGCCGCGAGCCAGACAGGGCAAGGGGATCAGGCCAGTCACCCGGCGTCTCCGAACTCCGCCACCGGCGCTCCGAGGCTTTCGAAATCGGGCGCCACCCCCAGACCCGGAGCGTCCGGAGCGTAGAGCTTGCCGTTTTCCGCGCGCGGGCCGCCGATGCCGGTGGAACGGGTGTTGTAGTTCATCAGGTCGGTGGTGTTGTGCAGGTATTCCTCGGGCGTGGTTGCCGCGAAATGCGCCAGCGCGGCGCTGCAGATCTCGCCGCCCCAGGTGTCCTCGGCCACCACCGGCAAGCGGTTCTCGACCAGGTAGTCGCGCACCCGGCAGGCCTTGGAGATGCCGCCGAGGTTGGAGATCTTGAGGCAGACCAGATCGGCACCGTGATCGGCGACGATGCGCTGGGCGGCCTGCATGCCGGTCACGCACTCATCCAGTTTCATCGGCAGGTCGGTGCGCATCCGCACCTGCTGGCATTCCTCGTAAGTACGGCAAGGCTGCTCAAGGATGTAGTCCAGATCCTTGGTGGCCCGCGCCACCCGCAGCGCGTTGTCGACCCGCCAGCCCTGGTTGGCATCGGCCATCGCCTTTTCACCCGGCTTCAGCAGCGGCACGGTGGAGCGGATGCGGTCGATATCGGCCGCCCAGTCGCCGCCGACCTTGACCTGGAACTGGCGGTAGCCCTGCGCCCGGTAACCGTCCATTTCCGCAATGGTTTCCTCGGTGCCCTTCTGCGGCGCGACCCGGTACATTGGTGCGCCATCGGTCAGCTTGCCGCCCCACAGCCGCCACAGCGGTGCGTCCAGAGATTGCCCCAGAATGTCCCAGCAGGCGGCGTCGAACGGGCCCTTGGCATAGCCGTGCCCCTGCACCAGATGGTCCATGACCCGCTCGATCCGGGCGACGTCGCGCGGGTCTTCGCCGATCAGCGCTGGCGCCACCAGGCGGGCCAGGGCCGGCACGCCTTCGGAATGGGCAACCATGTAATTCTCGCCGCAGGGAGTGAACTCGCCGCAGCCCTGCAGGCCTGCGTCGGTGTCGATCACCACCACAGAGGCGGTGGCGGTTTCAATGGTGTTGCCTGCGCCCCAGACATAAGCACCGCCAACATAAGGCAAGCCGGTTTGAAAGACGCGGATACGGGTGATTTTCATGAGGTGCGCTCCTGTCTCAGCCCGGGGACATGGCGGGGTCATCCGCCAGCCCCTCGCCGCGCCAGAAGACGAAGCAGAGGATCGGATGCTCGTTGGTGATCATTGCATGGGGCTGGTTTGCCCCGTGCATCTTGGTGTCGCCCGGGGCCAGGCGGCGGACCTCCTCGCCTTTTGCCATGAAGTCGGCACTTCCGGAGAGGATGGTGTAGAGCTCCTCCGGCCCGTGCTGGTGCCAGGGATAATCCAGCCCCGGCCCCCAGTAGCCAATGGTCATCCGGGTCTGAAGAGAATGGAAATGGCCGGTGGGACCGACCAGTTCAAACCAGCCGAAGCGCTGCAGGAAGTCGTGGCCGACTTCCTCCTCGGTATAGGTGAGGCGCCATTCCGCGTGCGGCGCCAAAGCCATGATCGCCTGCTGCAGAGCGCGGACCTCGGCTTCGGCGGGGATGCCTTCGGCGGCAAAGCCCGGGTCGGATTGCACCAAGGCGGCGCCGGGGATCTGGCGGCTTTCGCGCCCGGCCCAGGTGATGTCATCGGGCCAGGGCTGGAACTCTGCCACGGCAGGCAGGGCGGCGTGATAGGCTTTGGCGGCTGCCAGCGCCTGATCGAATAGGTTTTTGCTCATGGGACTACCACAATGTTTCCGGTGTGCTTCTTTGCAATGAAAGCTTCCTGTGCCTGCGCCAGCTGTTCTAGCGGGAAAGCGGCAGCCAGGAGCGGTTTCAGCGCACCGCTTTCGATCATGCCCGCGACCCGGTGCATGGTGCCGGGCGGGCAGATGGTGGCGCCGGTGAGCTGCAGGTCCTTGTAGACCAGCTGGCGCAGGTCGAATTCAGCGAACTGGCCGGCAATGCAGCCCGAGGTCGAATAACGCCCGCCCTGCCGCAGCGCATTGATCAGCGGCATGAAGGTGGTGGCGCCAACCACATCCAGCGCGATGTCCACGGGGCCGCCAGCGGCCTCGCGGATGGCGGCCTCCAGATCAGGGGTGCTGCGGTCGATGACTGTTGCCGCACCCAGTTGATAAAGCAGATCCGCCTTGCTGGTGGAGGCCACCGCAATCACCCGGCAGCCGCGCAAACGGCACAGTTGGATCGCTGCCGATCCCACACCGCCGGAAGCGCCGGTGATCACCACTGTTTCGCCCGGCCGCGGCGCGGTGCGCTGCACCAGGTTTTCGGCAGTGGTATAGGCGCAGGGGAAGGTGGCCAGCTCTGCGTCGCTTAAGCTAGAGGTAATTTTGATCGCATTGGCGCTGCGGACCTTGGTGTATTCAGCAAAGCCGCCATCGCATTCGGAGCCGAAATAGGCGGAGGTTTCCGGGTTCAGCCAATCGCCATGGCCCAGCAGCCAAGGGTCGATCAGCACCCGCTCGCCAATTCTGGCCGGGTCGGCGTTCTCGCCCACGGCCACAATGGTGCCTGCCACATCGGCCCCTTGGATGCGGGGAAAGGTGATCTCGCCTGCACCCCAGGAGCTGTCCTGATCGTCGGTGCTTTCAAATCCGCCTTCGGCGCCATCGCCCAGGGCATCGGTATTCGCCTTGGAGTACCAGGCTGTCCGCGTGTTGATATCGGTGTTGTTGAGCCCGCAGGCGCCGACCTTCACCAGCACCTCGCCCTTGTCCGGCTGCGGCGTGGCGGTGTCGCGGTAGTCGAGCTTGTCGAGGCCGCCGTGGCCGGTCAGAAGCACGGCTTTCATGGTTGCAGGCAGGGTCATGTCGCGCGGGTGTCCTGTTGGTTGCGGGGGAGGGGGGCGCTGCCCCCCGCCTTCGGCTCCCCCCGGAGTATTTTTGCAAAGAAGAAGAGGGGAGCCGGGTTTGCTTATTCCGCCGGGGCGAGGGCTGCGTCGGTGCGGGGCAGCAGGCTTTCGGGATCGTAGGCGGGCGCGCCCAGGATCCGGCCTTTGCGGGGGCTGCCTGCAACGATCACTTCGATTTCTGTTCCCGGCACATTGGCGTGCGGTTTCACATAGGCGAAGGCCAGGATCTTGCCGACGGTATGGCCATAGGCAACCGAGGCGGTGGAGCCGACGACCTGACCCTCCAGCAGGATGGCCTCGCCGCCGTGGCCGTCTTCCACGCCGTCCGGTTCGATCTCCAGATAGGCGCAGACCCAGGGCTTTTCCGCATCGTTCAGCGTCTTGTCCTTGCCCAGGTAGTTCTTGTCGGTACGGGCAAAGCGCAGCACATCCGCCTCGGCCAGGGTGACCTCGTTGGTGAGCTCGCCTGCGCCTTTGAAGCCTTTTTCCATCCGCATCGCGTTCATCGCAAAGGAGCCGTAGTCGGCAATGCCATGCGCCTCGCCAGCGGCCCACAGTGCGTCATAGACCGCCAGGGTGCTGCCGCGCGGGATGTGCAGCTCCCAGCCAAGCTCGCCTGCATAAGACATGCGGAAGGCCCAGAGTGTGTGGCCTGCAACCTCGATCTGCTGCGCGGTCAGCCATTTGAAGCCGGCGTTGGTCAGATCCGCATCGGTGCAGGCGGCCAGGACCTCACGGGCTTTCGGGCCATTGAGAGCAAGGGCGGCCCAGTCGGTGGAAAGCGTTGTGATCTCCACCTCCTCGCCCGCGAGGTTCTGGTTCAGGTGGTCCAGCAGCCGCTGTTCAAAGAAGGCCGCGCAGACCAGATAGTAGCTGTCGTCTGCCAGCTTCACCACGGTGGTTTCCAGCTCAATCCGGCCGCGGCGGTTCAGCATGTGGGTGAGGGCGATGCCGCCGGTTTTTTGCGGCAAGCGGTTGGCGGTCAGCCGGTCCAGCAGGGCCGCTGCGCCGGGGCCTGAGACTTCAACCTTGGTGAAGGCGGAGATGTCCATGATGCCGACGCCTTCACGCACGGCCTTGCACTCCAGCCCAACCATGTCGTGCACTTCATTGCGGCGGAAGGAATAGTGGTCCTGCTGCGCAACGCCGTTCTTTGCAAACCAGCGCGGGCGCTCGTGGCCGTAGACCTCCTCGTAGACCGCGCCTTTTTCCTTTAGCCGTTCATAGAGCGGCGATGGTTTGATGGGGCGGCCCGCCAGGCGGTTGAAATGCGGGAAGGGGATCTCGTGGCGCAGCTTGTAGTCCTCATGCGCCTTGGTCACCTGCCAGTCTTTGGTGGCGTAGGAGCCGAAGCGGCGCGGATCGTATTCGCGCATGGAGATGTCCGCGGAGCCGTGCACCATCCAGCGCGCCAGCTCGCGGGTAAGGCCCGGGCCCCAGCCGATGCCGATCTGGGTGCCGCAGCAGCACCAGTAGTTCCTGACGCCCGGCGCCGGGCCGATCAGCGGGTTGCCATCCGGCGGATGCGAAATCGCGCCATGCACTTCGCGCTGGATGCCGAGGTCTGCAAAGATCGGCATCCGGTTCAGGCTTTCCTCCAGCCACGGCATCACCCGGTCGTAATCGGCATCAAACAGCCAGTTCTCGTATTCCCAGGGGCAGTGGTCATGCCAGACCGAATTGGAGCCTTCCTTCTCGTAGATGCCGATCAGGCCGCGCTTCTGCTCCATGCGGATGTAGCCGGAGACCTTCTTGTCGTCGCGGATGACGGGGAGTTCCTTGTCCAGCGCTTCAAACTCCGGCACCGGTTCGGTCACGAAATAGTGGTGGGTCATCGAGGTCATCGGCAGCTGCAGCCCGGACCATTCGCCCATCTGGCGGGCATAGGTGCCGCCGGCGTTGACCACGTGCTCGCAGCGGATGGTGCCTTTCTCTGACGCGACGATCCACTCGCCGTTGTCGGCCTGGGTGATGTTGGTGGCGCGGCAGTGGCGGATGATGCGGGCACCCTTCTGGCGGGCGCCTGCGGCCATGGCCATGGTGACGTTGGTCGGGTCCACGTGGCCGTCGTCGGGGGTGTAAAGCGCACCCAGAACCCCTTCGAGATTATAGAAGGGGTGCAGCTCGGCGACCTTCTCGGGCCCGACCAGCTCGATGTTGAAGCCCAGCGAACGGCCCACTGACAGGGTGTGGCGCAGCCAGTCCATCTCGTCTTCGGTATAGGCCAGGCGGAACGAGCCGCAGCCGTGCCAGGTCACCGCCTGGCCGGTCTCTTCCTCCAGTTTCCCGGAGTAGAGGCCGATGTTGTAGTCGACGCATTTGCCGAGGCCAAAGGAACTGGTGGAATGGGTGATCTGCCCCGCTGCGTGCCAGGTCGAGCCGGAGGTCAGTTCGGATTTCTCCAGGAGAACCACCTCCGGGCCCCAGCCCTCATGCGCCAGGTGATAGGCCAGGCCCACCCCCATCACGCCGCCGCCCACGATGACCACTTTGGCCTGTGCCGGGAATTCTTTGTCAGCCATTTCGCCGTTCCTGATTGCAGAGTCGCTTTTCTGCTCGACAGGCTAATTCCATATTTGTACCATCGTCAATCATGAATGGCACAAATGTATCATCGACTGTTTTGGAGCGCCTCACGGAAGAGTGGGATGCGCTGACTCCTGAGGCACAGAAGGCAGCCCGCTATGTGCTGGAAAACCCTGCGGATGTTGGGGTTTCCACTGTGCGCGAGATTGCCGAAGCTGCGAATGTGAAGCCCAACACCTTTGTCCGCATGGCGCGGCAGGTGGGCTTTGACGGCTACGAGGATTTCCGCGCCCCGTTCCGCGAGGCGATTCGCAAAGGCGGGGTGTCGTTCCCCGACCGGGCGCGCTGGCTGCAGGATATTTCCAGGTCCGGCGAGCTGGGCGGGCTCTATGCCGATATGGCCGCCGCCGCGATGCGCAATATCGAGGAGACCTTTGCAGGCATCGATGCACAGGTGCTGGAGGCCGCGGCCCATGCGATCTGGAACTCCCGGCAGGTCTTTACGCTTGGGGTGGGGGTGAACAACGCCAATGCCCGCAACTTCACCTATCTTGCCTCCACCGGCATGAAGCAATTCCACGCCATCCCGCGGCCCGGTTCCACGGCGATTGACGATCTCGCCTGGGCGGACAGCCAGGATGTGCTCATTGCTATGACCTGCAAGCCCTACCGGGCCGAGGTGATCGAGGCGATTAAAATAGCGCGCGAACAAGGGGTTACTATCGTCGGCATTTCCGACAGCCCCGCCAGTCCCGTGATCCTCAATGCGGACCACGGGTTCACCGTCGCGGTGGATACACCGCAATTCTTCCCCTCATCCGTCTCGATGATCGCCCTCTTGGAAACTTTGCTCTCCTTCGTGATTGCCGTCTCCAGCGAGGAAATTGTCGAGCGGGTCGAGAAATTCCACAAACGCAGGCACCAGCTGGGCCTTTATGCGGAGGAACCTGAATGAACGCCCCTCTGACCCATTCTCTTGACGCCAGGTACTACACGGACCCAGTTGTCTTTGAGGCCGAGCGGAAAGGTCTTTTGGCCCGCAGCTGGCAATTTGCCGGCCACGCCAGCCAGCTTGAAAACACTGGCGACTATTTCGCTTTTGAACTGGCAGGCGAAAGCCTGTTCAGCATCAAGGGGCGCGATGGCGAGATCCGCACCTTCTATAATGTCTGCCAGCACCGCGCCCACCAGCTGGTCTCGGGCGAGGGAACCACGCGGGTCGTGGTATGCCCGTACCATGCCTGGACCTATGAGCTGACGGGCGAGCTTCGCGCCGGGCCGAACATCAAAGCGGTGCAGGGCTTTGACAAATCCAAGATCTGCCTGACCGAGGTCCGCACCGAGGTGTTTCTGGGCTTCATCTTTGTGAACCTCGACCCCGAGGCCAAGCCGATGGATGAGTGGTTCCCCAATGTCCGCAGCGAGCTGGAAAGCTTTGTGCCAAACTGGGGTGATCTGAAACCGCTGGAATGGGTCGAGATCCCCGAGAACTGCAACTGGAAGGTATCAGTCGAAAACTACTCCGAATGCTACCACTGCAGCCTGAACCATCCGACGTTTTCCACCGGGGTAATCAAGCCGGAAACCTATGACATCCAGCCCCAGGGCTTCTGCCTGCGCCACACCACCGAGTGCAATTCCCTGGAGCAGATGACCTATGATATCAATTCGGGGTTTGAGAATAACGAGAAGTACTCCAGCTGGTTCCTCTGGCCGATGTTCTCGTTCCAGGTTTACCCGGGCAACTTGCTGAACACCTACCACTGGCGCGCAGTGGATGCCGACCATGTTGTGGTCTGGCGCGGCTGGTACTCGATCGGCGGCGAGGACAATGAAACCGTGCGCAAAATGGCAGTGCAGGACCGGGCCACCACGGTTGAGGAAGACATCCATCTGGTGGAATCCGTCCAGCGCGGCCTCAAGAGCCGCGGCTATGTTCCCGGGCCCCTGGTGGTAGATCCCTCTTGCGGAGTGAACTCGGAACATTCAATCCTGCATCTCCAGAAGTGGATGCGTGAAGCGGCAGACCACGATCTCGCAGCAGGGAACTAACGGACTATGACACAGCTTGATGCCGAATGGCTGAACTACATCGATGGCGCCTGGGTGCCCGGCGGGGCAGGGTGGATTGATGTCACCAACCCGGCCAATGGCGAGGTTCTGGCCCGCCATGCGCTGGCCGACGCCGCGGACGTGGACCGCGCGGTGCAGGCGGCCCGCCGCCTGCATCTGTCCGGCGAACTCTCGGCGCTGCGCCCGATTGCCCGCGGCCGCATGGTGCAGGCGATGGGCCGCTACCTGCTCGACAACATCGACGAGATCGCCCGCGTTCTGACCCTGGAGCAGGGCAAGCCGCTGTGGGAGTCCCGGATCGAGATCGAAGGCGCCGCCCTTTATTTCGAATACTACGGCAACCAGGCCAGCACCGTCGAAGGCCGCTCGATCCCGCTGGGCGGCGGTTACTTCGACTGGACCGAGAATGAGCCGATGGGCGTCTCTGCCCAAATCATCCCCTGGAACTACCCGGTGGAGATGACCGCGCGCTCACTGTCGGCAGCACTTGCCACCGGCAACGCCTGCGTGATCAAGACGCCCGAGCTTACCCCGCTGACCAACGCCTGGCTCGCTCGCGCAGCCGAGGCTGCCGGTTTCCCGTCCGGTGCGGTGAATATCCTGTGCGGCTATGGCCATGAAGCGGGGGCGGCTTTGTCCGGCCATCCGCAGGTGAACCAGATCGTCTTCACCGGCTCGGTGCCCACCGGCATCCGCATCGCCACTGCGGCGGCGCAGAATGTTGTTCCTTGCGTGCTCGAACTCGGCGGCAAATCCGCCGCCATCGTGCATGAGGACGCCGACCTAGAAGCGTTCGAGAATGACATCCGCTGGGGCATCTACTTCAACGCGGGCCAGGTCTGCAGCGCCATGAGCCGCGTCATCGTGCACGAAAGCCGTCACGACGAACTGGTCGAGCGTGCGGTGAGCGTAGCCCAAAGCCTCAGCGTTGGTGCCGGCATCGACCGCCCTGAATTCGGCGCCAACATGGGCGCCATGGTCTCCATGCCCCAGCGCGACCGTGCATTGGGCATCGTCCAGCAGGCCCAGGCTGACGGCGCCACCATCGCCGCCGGCGGCACGCCTGTCGGCAACGCAGGCGCTTTCCTGGCTCCGACCATCGTGTCCGGAATCACCCCGAACGACTCCATCGCCAGCGAGGAAATCTTCGGTCCCGTTCTGTCGGTGCTCAAGTTCCAGTCCGATGTCGAGGCGATCGAGATCGCCAACAGCACCGAATACGGCCTTGTCGGCGGCGTCTTCACCCGCGACCTCGACCGCGCCACCCAATCGGCCCGCCGGATCCGCGCAGGCCAGGTCTTCGTGAACGAATGGTATGCCGGCGGCGTCGAAACCCCCTTTGGCGGATTCGGCAAATCGGGCTACGGCCGCGAAAAAGGCCGCGAGGCGCTGTGGAACTATGTGCAGACCAAGAACATCGCCATGAAATTGAAGAGCTGACCTGAGAGGCTGAGATGAGCACATTTGACGAAGACCTGTTCCTGAAAGGTCTGGAACAGCGCAAGGGCACCCTGGGTGCCGAATATGTCGAGAAGAACCTGGCTGCGGCGGATGACTTCACCCGGCCCTTTCAGGAAGCCATGACCGCCTGGTGCTGGGGGTTCGGCTGGGGCGACGATGTGATCGACGCCAAAACCCGCTCGATGATGAACCTTTCGATGATCGGTGCGCTTGGCAAAATGCATGAGTGGGAGATCCATTGCCGCGGCGCCATCAGCAACGGCGTCACCAAGGAGGAGATCCGCGCCATCATCCATGTGGTCGGCATCTACTGCGGCGTGCCCCAGGCGCTGGAATGCTTCCGGGTCGCCCGCAAGGTTCTGGAAGAGCAGGGCTGACAGCCATTAGTGACGACCTTTCCAGAGCGGGCCTTTTGGCCCGCTCTTTTTGTTTGGCTCCTTTGGTGGGGCGGGATTGGGGGTGTTCGAGGGATTGTGTCTGCGATTCACCGGTCCGTTTTTGCGATTCATGAGTTTTGTTCTGTGGATAATCGGGTCGAGTCTGTGGGTAAGTGGCCCGGGTGCGGGGTTTGCGGCGGG
>NZ_JWLD01000046.1 GCF_000813725.1 Leisingera sp. ANG-Vp | reverse complement strand
CCCCCCCGCCATACTGCGTGATCAGCTGTTCAAACGGCTCATCCTTGGTCAGGTTCAGCCCGGACTTGCCAGCCATCAGGAATTTGCGGGCAACCGACGGCTTGGCATCCAGCACCAGAACGCGGTGCCCAGCGCGGCCCAGTTCTTCGGTAGCCATCAGCCCGGCAGGGCCTGCGCCGATCACCACTGCGTCCCATGCCTCTGCCATGCCATCCCCTTGCCAGCGCCAGCCGCCAGCGTGTCTATTCACTGCACCAAACCAAAAGAGGCCCGCGCATGTCCGATCCGATCTGCCCGCTTTGCGGCCGCCCCATTCCGGACGGGGTTCCGCAAAGCCTGCACCATCTGATCCCAAAACTGAAAGGAGGCAAGGGCGGGCCGGTGGTTCTGCTGCATGACATTTGCCACCGCGAGATCCATGCCACGCTGACCGAGGCGGAACTGGCCCGCGATTTCAGCACGCCGGAAGCGCTGAAAGCCCATCCGCGGCTGGCCAAGTTCATCGCCTGGGTGCAGAAGCGTCCGCCGGAATTCCGCTCCCGCGTACCCGGCAAACGCCGCAAACGGTGAAGCAAACCAATCAGCACTACGTCTAGGACAGCGCCGGGTGGGACGGATCAGTTTTGGTCAGCTGATCTCCAGCCCCCGAAACGCCGGGCTGTCCCGCAGCGCTGCCCCCGCAATATGCTGGAATTCCAGCGTGGTATAGGGGCGGCGCCACAGCCATTCGCGGTTTGCCACAGCCTGCAAGTCCGGGTCCGGCGGCGTCTCATTTGTGTAGGCCAGAAAGTGCAGATCGAACCCGAATTCGGAGACATCCTGCACCGACAGCAGCTTCATATCCGCATGGGCGGCAAGCTCGGCAGCGATATCCCCTGTCCGCAAGGTAACCTGCCCGACATGCGCCCCGCCGCCCAGCGGCAGCGCGGGATCGCCGGCGCCATCCTGCCGGCTGCCCAGGAAATCATGCTGCAGCAGTTCAATGGAAAACCCCTCAGGATCATGCAGATGCGCCATATAACCGATATCGCGGAACTGATGCGGGGCTGAGACCTCAACCCCCTTCTGCCGCAAATGCTCGCAGGCGGTATCGAGATCGGGCAGGCAGATGCCAATCTTCCAATAGCGCTCGTCACGGGAATGCGCAGCCTGAGTGCCGCCAGGCAGCAGGATCAGATCCGCATCCTCTCCCGCATAACCCGCGCGCCAAGCATCACCCTCGGCCCGTGCCTCCATACCGAGCACATCGGCATAGAAACCAGCCAGCCGCTCTGGGTCTTTCACCTGCAGGCGGACTCCGGACAGCCGTTTCACCGACACATCTCCAGGATACCGGCCGCAATTTCCGGCTTGGCCTCCAGCGAATGTGCCAGCAGATCTTGAGCGGTTTCCATCAGCGCTTCCGGTTCCACGATCCGGTCAACCAACCCGTAGTCATAGGCTTCTTGCGCGGTGATTTTCTGGCCCGCCGCCAGGACCATTTTGGTGCGCGCAGGCCCGATCAGCGCTGCCAGCCGTTTCGCATCCGAGGGCTGCGGCAGGTAGCCAAGCTTCATGACCGGATAAAAGCACTTGGCCGAGGGCACCGCAATCCGGATGTCGCAGGCCAGAGCCATGCCGTTGGCGCCGCCTGCCAAAGTGCCGTTCAGCGCCGCCACTTTCAGGCAAGGCACTGCCGCCAGCGCATTCGACAGCCGCTCCCACACCGGGGACGTCGCCAGCCCTGCACGTGCTTCATCCAGATCAGCCCCGGCGCTGAACACCTTGCCCGAGCCGGTCAGAATCAGCCCGCGGGCCTCCTGCGCGCGCTCGGCAATGTCCGCCAGTTCTGTCAGCATCGCCCCGGTTAGCGAATTGGCCTTGTCCGGGCGGTTGATGGTGACGGTCCAAAGGCCGTTTTCCGCAATCTCCAGCCCGATCATACCAGCCCCACCCGCTGGCGGATGCTGTCCTCGCGCAATGAGACCTCCTGGCCGACATAGCCGTCCGCATCAGCGGTGCACATCCACATGAGTGTCCGCGCGGGCCATTCGGCGGGAATATGGTCCTCCCACTCCAGCTCGCTCACCGGGTTGATGCCGCTGGCCTTGATCTCCCGCTGCATCTGCGTGGCCACGGTTCCCGGCGACAGGCCCATAGCGCGGATGCCATTGCCGCGCTCCTCCAGATCCAGGGCAGAAGTCAGCATCGCCGCGCCCGCCTTGGAGGAACAATAGGCGCTCCAGCCCTCCAGCGGCCGGTGCGCCGCGCCGGAACTCACGGTAATGATGGTGCCGCCGCCAGCGGGCTTCATCAGCGGCAGCGCGGCACGCATGCCGTTGAACACCCCTTTTAGGTTGATATCGATCAGCTTGCCCCAGTCATCCGGCTGCGCTTCAGACAGGCGGGCAATCGGTTCGATCACCCCGGCATTGTTGATCAGGATGTCCAAACTGCCGAATTCCTGATGCGCTTTGGCCAGGGCCGCCTCGACAGCCGCGTAATCCGAGACGTCGCACGCGAAGATCAGCACATTTCCGCCGATCTCTTTCGCCAGCGCCTCCAGGGCGTCCGCGCTCCTTGCCAGCAAGGCCAAATTGGCCCCGGCGGCGGCAAAAATCCGGGCGGCATCCGCACCGATGCCGCGGCTGGCCCCTGTAATTGCAACTGTTTTTCCGTTGAAATCCATCCGCCGTCCCTCCAAGTGACTGATAACCCATGTGGTAATGCGGTTAGGGGGAACGGTCCAGCCCAAGGCCCCCTTGACGGCATAGCCCGCGGGGCAGACCATGTATTCAATTCGCTTACAGGGAAAGGTTCTCTTATGTCCGTATTTTTTGCTCGCGGCGGTGCCGCCGCGGCTGTTGTTGTTATTTCCGCCCAAGGTGCCCTGGCCGACCTTAGCGCCCAGGATGTCTGGGCCGACTGGAAAGCCTATCTGACAAGCACCGGCTACACCGTTTCCGGCAATGAATCCGTGTCCGGCAGCACCCTGACGGTGTCCGATGTGTCGATGGTCATGCCAATCCCCGAAGAAGACGGCTCCGGCACCGTAAGCTTCCCGGAAATCCAGTTTGTGGAAAACGGCGATGGCACCGTCAACGTGCTGCTGCCCGCCGAGTTCCCGATGGGGTTTGAGTTTTCCGGCGACGGCGAGAGCTTCTCGGGCAAGCTGATCTATGCCCATGACGGCACCCCGATGACCGTGTCCGGTGACGCCGAAAACATGAGCTACGGCTATTCCTCCTCCAAGGTCACCATGACCCTGGACGGGCTGACCGCCGATGGCGAGGCGATCCCGGCGGATGTGGCAAAAGTTCAGATCACCATGAACGACGTTGCCACGCAGACCGACATGACGGTCGCGGAGGCGCGCAATTATTCGCAGACGCTGACCGCGTCCAGCCTCAGCTACGACATGGGCTTCAACGATCCCGAAAGCAACGATACCGGGTCCTTCAAGGGCGCCCTGCAGGGCCTGAACTTCAGCGGCACCAGCACCGTGCCCACCGGTCTCGAAGGGCCCGATATGCAAGCGCTGCTGGAAGCCGGCTTTGCCTTTGACGGCACCTTCACATTTGCCAGCGGCAACGGAGCGGTCTCCGGCGTCGACGGCAGCGACAGCTTTGCGATGGAAAGCAGTTCCCAGGGCGGCTCGATCGCGGTTGCGATGAACAAGCAGAACCTGACCTACGATGTCTCGCAAACCGGCACCACAGTGAACATCTCCGGCTCGGAAATCCCCTTCCCGCTGGCGCTGAGCATGGCTGAAACCGGCTTCAAGATGATGATGCCGCTGGCGAAATCCGACGAGGAACAGGATTTTGCCCTGGGCATCACCCTGCGCGACTTCGCGGTTCCGGAAATGCTCTGGGGCATGGTCGACCCGACCGGCCAGCTGCCGCATGACCCGGCCACCGTGATCCTGGACCTGGCCGGCAAGGGCAAGGTGCTGTTCGACCTCTTTGACCCCGAAGCCATGATGGCTGTGGAAATGGGCGACGAGCAGCCGGGCGAGCTGAATGCGCTGACAGTGAAGCAGCTGCAGGTCTCTGCCGCGGGCGCCGAGCTGACCGGCACCGGCGATTTCACCTTCAACAATGAGGACCTGGTCAGCTTTGACGGCATGCCGGCACCTTCGGGCGAGGCCAACTTGAAACTGACCGGTGCCAACGCGCTGATCGACAAGCTGATCGGCATGGGCCTGATGTCCGACAGCGACGCCATGGGTGCGCGGATGATGATGGGCATGCTGGCAGTGCCGGGCGAAGGCGAGGACACGCTGACCTCGACAATCGCAATCTCCGAGGATGGCCAGATTCACGCCAACGGCCAGCGCATCAAGTAAGCCTGAGATGATGCATGATAAAGGCCGCTGCATCCCTGCAGCGGCCTTTTCTGTTGCACTTCCCCCGCATCAGCCATTCAAATAGCGGGCACACCCGCAAGCTGATTTCACAGGAACCACATGAGCTTCAAAAATTCCGCCTCCGCCGCAGCGCTGCTGCTTTTTGCCGGCGCTCCCGCGTTAGCCGACATTACATCTGCCGATATCTGGGACAGCTACCAGGCTTTGGCAGATGCTATTGGCGCGGAACTGACGGGGGACCTGCAGACGGACGGAAACCAGACCGTCATCAAAAACGGGCAGGTTCGCATTGTTCTGCCGCAGGAATCCGTAACCGCGGAGGTGTCTCTTCCGGAGCAGCGGCTCACCAACAATTCCGACGGAACCGTAACCGTGCATGTGAATGAGGCTGATAGTTATGCCTTCACCTTTACGCCCAAAACCGGCGCCGCTGTATCGGGTGAGTTGCTGATCCGATACCACGGCGCAGAAACAACGGCGTCCGGCAGTCCGGGGGATGTCATTTTCGACTTCAAAGTCGCAGAATCCACTGCTGAGGTGCAGGGGCTTGATTTTTCAAGCATTGAAAACAGCGGCATAGCCAGCATGGAGATTCACGCAACCGGAACCGGAGATTCCGGCGCCTTCAGGATTATCACAGGCGACACCATAGACTTGTCGGTTCAACGCAGCATCGGTTCGCTCAGCTATACAACAAAGGTCCAGGATGCTCTGGGCGGCAAGCAAACCACCGAAGCAAGCATGGCCGATCTGGAAACGGAATTCCAAGCCACCTTGCCGCGGGGCGGCATGTCCATTTTGAATTTGAGTCAAGCCATGGCAGACGGGTTGAAATTCAACCTTCAATCGGTTTCAGCTGCCGGCGCTTCCGCGACAGAAGCCACTTTGCCAGGCGGCAACGGAGTCATGACTCAATCCATGTCTTATGGCGCGACCCAGGCCAGCGCCTCGGCCGGGACAGGTGGCGTTTCCATGGATCAGCAAATTGATGGCATTGAAGTCAAAATTCAAATGCCTGGTCAGCTGCCGCTGCCCATAGCAGTGGCCTTAGAAACCTGGCAAGCCAGCATGGCAGCTCCTGTGGCACAGGACACCGCACCGCAGGAGTTCTCGCTGCAATTCCGCCTGGGCGGCTTGTCGCTGGACGATGGCATCTGGGGGCTGTTCGATCCTGCCGCAGTACTGCCGCGGGATCCCGCAACCGTTGCAGCCTCTTTCAAAGGCGAAACCACGTTGCTGCAAAACCTGCTGGACTTTGCCGCCCTGATGGCGATGAAGCCGGGCGAGCAGCCGCTGGAGCTGAACGCGCTCACTATGACAGATCTTGAGCTTTCCGCGGCAGGCGCCAAGCTGACCGGCACCGGAGACTTCGCATTCAACAATGGTGATCTGGAGAGCTTCGGCGGCTTCCCGGCCCCGTCTGGCGAAGCCAGTTTCCAACTGACAGGCGCCAACGGGCTGATTGATAAGCTGATCCAGATGGGCCTGATCACCGACAGCGATGCCATGGGCGCGCGGATGATGATGGGCATGTTTGCCGTACCCGGCGAAGGTGAGGACAGCCTGAGCTCGAAGATTGAAGTCTCTGAGGACGGCCAGATCCTCGCCAATGGCCAGCGCATAAAATAACCGTCAAATTCCGGACAGGTTGTGCGAAGGGGCTGCCATCGGCGGCCCCTTTTTTGCGGCCCGCCCTTGCGGCAGGGCCTTTGTCTGGATAGCTCTGAAAGGGAGCAGAACAGAAGGTGCCCATGACCCAGTCCCCCGAAGCGCTTTGCCACGCCCTGATTGATGCCGCCCGCAAGGCCGGCGCAGATGCCGCCGATGCCATGGCTGCCGAAGGCAGTTCCCTCAGCATCGAAGTGCGCGAGGGCAAGCTGGAGCATGCGGAGCGTTCCGAGGGCACCGACCTGGGCCTGCGAGTGTTTGTGGGAAAGCGCCAGGCGCTGGTCTCTTCCTCCGACATGCGCCCCGAGACCATCGAAGCGATGGCTGAACGCGCTGTTGCCATGGCCAAGGAAGCGCCCGAAGACCCCTACACCGGCCTCGCCGATCCGTCGCAGCTGGCGCAGGGCTGGGATCTGGCAGCCCTGGAGCTGGAAGACCCAAGCGGCGAGCCGGAACCAGCCGCGCTGCAGGCTGACGCTCTGGCTGCCGAGGCTGCCTGCCAGGCGGTCGATGGCATCACCCAGGTGCAGTCGGCCGGCGCTGGCTATGGCCGCCATGTGGTGCATCTGGCGGCAACCAACGGCTTCTCCGGCGGGTATCAGCGCACCGGCAGATCGCTGTCCTGCACCGGCATCGCAGGCACCGGCACAGGCATGGAACGCGACCACGACGGCGACTCGCGCACCTTTCAATCCGACCTGCGCAGCGCCGATGACATCGGCCGCACTGCCGGCGAGCGCGCGGTGGCCCGGCTTGGCGCCCGCAAACCCAAGACCGGCAGTTTTCCGGTGCTGTTCGACGAACGCATCTCCTCTTCGCTGATCGGCCACTTGCTCTCTGCAGCCAATGGCGCAGCCATTGCGCGGGGCTCCTCCTGGCTGAAAGATTCGCTGGGCCAGCAGGTGCTGCCTGTGGCGCTCTCGGTGGTTGAGGATCCGCACCGCCCGCGCATTTCCGGCTCACGCCCGTTTGACGGCGAGGGGCTGGCGACCCGCAAGCGCACCGTGGTTGATAACGGCGTGCTGACCGGCTGGACTCTGGACCTCGCCTCGGCCCGCAAGCTGGGGCTGGAAAGCACCGGCAACGCCGCCCGCGGTATCGGCGGCGTGCCCTCTCCTTCCACGTGGAACATTGCGCTGACCCAAGGCGAAGCAAGCCGCGAAGACCTGATTGCGCAGATGGGCACCGGCCTCCTGGTCACCTCGATGATCGGCTCCACGATCAACCCGAACACGGGCGATTATTCCCGCGGGGCCTCGGGCTTCTGGGTGGAAAACGGCGAGATCGCCTATCCGGTCAACGAATGCACCATCGCCGGCAACCTGCACGATATGCTGCGCCGGATCGTGCCTGCAAATGACGCCCGCCAGCACCTGTCGACCGTGGTGCCGTCGCTGCTGATCGAAGGAATGACACTTGCCGGCAACTGATCTTTCCCTGCTTGTGAAAGCGGCGGAACAAGCCGGAGACATCGCATGCCGCTACACGGGCCCCGAGGCCAAGCGTTGGGACAAGCCTGGCGGTGCCGGCCCGGTGACCGAGGCGGATCTGGCCGTGAATGCCATGCTGGAAGACATGCTGCCCAAGGCGCGGCCCGGTTACGGCTGGCTGTCTGAGGAGTCTGAAGACAGCGAAGCACGCCTGTCCTGCGACCGGGTGTTCATCCTCGACCCGATCGATGGCACCCGCAGCTTTGCCGAGGGTTCCCGCACCTGGGCGCATTCCTTTGCGGTCGCGGAACAAGGCGAGGTAACTGCGGCGGTGATCTACCTGCCGCAGCGCGGGTTGATGTTCACCGCTGCCAAGGGCCAGGGCGCCGCCTGCAACGGTGCTCCAATCCAGGTGTCCAAGGCAAACGAGCTTGCCAGCACCGAGGTGCTGGCCGCCAAACCCAACTTGCAGGCCCATCACTGGCTGGACGGCACCCCGCCGGAGTTCATCCGCAGCTACCGGCCGTCATTGGCTTACCGCCTGGCCAAAGTGGCAGACGGCCGCTTTGGCGCCATGCTGACACTGCGGCCCAGCTGGGAGTGGGATATTGCGGCCGGCGATCTGCTGATCCGCGAGGCCGGCGGCGCAATCACTGACAGAACCGGCAGCGCATTACGCTTCAACAATCCGCATCCGCGGCTGAATGGTGTGGTCGCCGGCAGCGGCGCCTTGCATCAGGCGCTGATGGCACGGCTGGACCCGGACAGTCCCGGCATTGCTGGACATTAGGTAAGCCCGGTCTTAAGCCGCCTCAGCAGTTCCGCCACAGCCAGACGTAAAGTTTTCACAGACAACCCCGCATGTTGCAGATACCTTGGGCCGGAAAATTCAGATCGAACCAGATGCAACGGCGACCCACAGCTCCCAGCCGCTCCTCCGTGCTGCAGCCCCGCCCCAAAGGCGAGCTGCTGTGGGTGCACGCGACCACGCCTGAACGCTACCTGGCGCTTTGCGACATTGGCCGCCGCCTGAAAAGCCTGCGCCCGGACCTCTCGGTGCTGGCCAGCTGGGAGCCCGGCTTGCGGCTGACCGGCACGGTCGGCTGCGACATTCCGATCGGCCCTCTGCCCGACGATACAGCAACTGAGGCCCGCGATTTTCTGAACCACTGGCAGCCTGATGCCTGCATCTGGACCGGCACACCCTCACGCCGGGTCATGCTGAAGCAGCTGCGGGAGCGGAAAACCGGCGTGCTGCTGGCCGACTTGCTGGAAAATGAAGTCCCGAACCGCGCCAGCCGCTGGCTGCCGGACCAGCGCAAGCGCCTGCTGGACGGGCTGACTTGCATTCTGACCCCGTCCAAGGCGGTGCAAGCACGGCTGATCCGGGCCGGCTTCCCGGCCGGGCGGGTGGAGCTGGCGGCAAAACTGCGGGTTTCAGCCATCCCGCCTGGCTGCAATGACGACGAACTGGCATCCATGCAGCAGGTCTTGGGAAGCCGCCCGGTCTGGCTGGCTGCCCATGCCAAACTCAGCGAACTGCCGCAGATCCTCGAAACCCACCGGGCGGCTTTGCGGCTGCTGCACCGGCTGCTTCTGGTCATTGCGCTGGACGATCCGCAGGATCTGGACGCCGCTGCCAAGCTGCTGCAGGACAGCGGCCTGCCCTTTGCCGATTGGGAAAACGGCGGCGAGCCTGAAGACCTGTGCCAGGTGCTGCTCACCAGCGGCGAGGATCTGGGGCTTTGGTACCGGCTGTCTCCCGTTGCTCTGATCGCCAGCAGCCTGGACCCGGCCGCTCAGGGGCAGTCGCCGCTGGATGCCGCTGCCCTGGGCTCTGCCCTGCTGCACGGCCCCGGCATCCATGCCCACCGTGAGCTTTATGAGCGGCTGGCCAAAGCCGGCGCTGCGCAGCCAGTGCGCGCCCAAACCGACATGGCCGACGCGGTTGTCGCCCTCTCCGCACCCGACAAGGCGGCTGAGATGGCCCTGGCCGGCTGGCAGAGCGTCACCGAAAGCGCGGCCACCACCGATAAACTATTGGACAAGGTTCAGGCTCTGCTGGACCAGCGCGAGGACACAAATGCGGGCACCTGATTTCTGGCACAAGCCGCCCGGTTCCTTTGATCTGCGGGCGGCTTTGCTGGCGCCATTGGGCTGGGCCTATGGCCGTGCAACAGCCTCGCGGCTGGCCAAGGGCAGCCCGGCGGCGCCCGGGGTGCCGGTGATCTGCGTCGGCAACCTGAACGCCGGCGGCACCGGCAAGACGCCTACCGTGATCTGGCTGCTGGAAACCCTGCGCAACCTGGGCCACGAGCCGCATGTGGTGACCCGCGGCTACGGCGGCACTCTGGAAGGGCCGGTGCAGGTCATCCCCGGACAGCACAAGGCCGCGCAGACCGGGGACGAGCCGCTTCTGCTGGCGGCCTTTGCCGAGGTCTGGGTGGCCAAGGACCGCGCGGCCGGCGCGTGCGCCGCAGCGGAAGACGGCGCCACGGTGATTGTGCTGGATGATGGTTTCCAGAACCCGGCTGTGGCCAAGGATCTGTCATTGATCGTAGTGGACGCGCAGCAGGGGTTCGGCAACGGCCGCTGCCTTCCCGCCGGCCCCTTGCGGGAACCTGTTGCTACCGGTCTTAAACGGGCCGATGCCGTGCTGTCGCTAGGATCTGAACCGGCGCAGAAAGCGTTTGCCTCTGCCTGGGGCAATCAGCTGCAGGGGCTGCCTCATTTCACCGGTGCAGTGGAGCCGCTGCAGACCGGCATGCCCTGGAACGGCACAAAGGTTCTGGCCTTTGCCGGCATCGGCCATCCGCAAAAGTTCTTCAACACTCTGCGCAGCCTTGGCGCCGACATCGCCCGGGCCGAGGCGCTGGACGATCACCAGCCGTTGACCGGCGCGCTGCTGAGCCGGCTGGAAAACGAGTCAAAACTGCTGAATGCCCAGCTGGTTACCACCGAGAAAGACGCCGTCCGCCTGCCCGACAGCTTCCGCCCGAAAGTGATCACCCTGCCAGTGAGATTGCAGATTGCCGGGGATGACGCGTTGAAAGAGCTGCTGAAGAAAACCGCCCCTGCGCCGTGATCCTGCTCGGCATCTGAAATGCAGAACAAAAAAGAGCCCGGGGCATTCGGCCCGGGCTCTTCGACTGACGGTTATTCTGTTCAGCCTTCCAGCTCAGCGTCCAGCAGTTTCCTGAAGTCCGCATAAGACTGGTTGGAAACCTTCTCGCCGTTCAGGATGAACGATGGGGTAGATTCGATGCCATGCTCGGTGGCGTTTTCCTGATACCAGGTCACCAGGGTCTGCGCCTTGGTGCCGTCCTGCAGGCAGGCTTCCAGCTGTTCGTTCTCGATGCCGGCCAGGCGGCCGATCTTGCGAAGCTCGTCAACAATTGCCGAGGCATCGCCAGCCCGTGCCCAATCCGACTGGCCTTTGTAGATCAGGTCGGAGATGCCAAAGAACTTATCGGTGCCGCCGCAGCGCGCGATCATCGACGCCCACAGGCCGTAGCGGTCGAAATAGACCTCGCGGTAGATGAACTTCACCTTGCCGGTGTCGATGTAATCCGCCTTCAGCTGCTTGAAGGTGTTGTTGTGGAAGTTCGCGCAATGCGGGCAGGTGTAGGAAGCGTATTCAATCAGTGTGACCGGCGCATCCTCGGCGCCCAGGGTCATCTCGGTGATGGTGGAGGTGTCCACTTCGGCTTCCTGCGCAAAGGCGGCGCCGACCAGCGGGTTCTGCGGCAGATTGCTCTGGCTGTTGAAGCCTGAGAGGGCATAACCGCCCGCAACAACCGCAACCGCGGCAAAGACACCAGACATGAGACGGGTCATTTGAACCCCTTTCCTTGCGTTTTCTGTTTTGTCAGCACATTGCGCCCCAGACGCTCCAGGGCGGCGCGCAAATCGTCGTTTTCCACCCCTTCCGCTGCCTTGCTGGCCTCCGCAGCATCCTGCGGGTCTGGCTGAAGCGGAGCTTGCACTTTGGGGGCATACTTGAATTCCACGCGGCCATCGGAAAATCCCGTCGGTGCCGTTTGCGTGATCCGCACCTTGGAGATGGCGTTGAAGCCATAGACCGCATTCACCCGCTCGCGCAGGCGTTCCTTTTGCATTTCGAGCATGGGCGCATTGGCCCCGGTCGTCAGCACCGTCAGCGTGGCGCCAAAGGAGCCGCGCCCGTAACCCACATTCACCGGCCGCGCCATTGCGGCGATATCCGGCCCGGCGATCTCTTCCCAATGGGTGAGCAGGCGCGATACCGCGAATCCCCGGCTTTCCCCCGCCTTGCGGATCTGCTCGCTGAGGAGCTTGGAGGTCCGGGAGAACCCGCGTGTGGTGCTTCGCCTGAATGCCATGATCTAGCTTTTGCTCGACTGCGTACCCTATTGTAAAGAGCCCGGGTACAGGCGCCAGCCTAACAGCAAGCCAAGGAATAACGAATGCGTGACTTGAACAGCCATTCCGCCGCGATGAGCGGAGACTTGCTTGCCTGGTACGACGTGCATGCCCGCGCTATGCCCTGGCGGGTCGGCCCGGCGGAGCGAACGGCCGGCGCGCGCCCCGATCCCTATAAGGTCTGGCTCAGCGAGGTGATGCTGCAGCAGACCACTGTGGCCGCCGTGAAGGAGTATTTCCTGCGCTTTACCAGCCGCTGGCCAACGGTTCTGGACCTCGCCGCCGCGGAAGACGCCGACGTAATGAGCGAATGGGCCGGCCTTGGCTACTACGCCCGCGCCCGCAACCTGCTGAAATGCGCCCGCGTTGTTGCCGAAGACTTCAGCGGCAGCTTCCCCGGCACCTATGACGGCCTGCTGAAACTGCCCGGCATCGGCCCCTATACCGCCGCCGCCATTTCCTCGATCGCCTTTGACCGGCCTGAGACGGTGCTGGACGGCAATGTCGAACGGGTGATGGCACGCATCCACGACATCCACGAACCGCTGCCGGGTGTGAAACCCGTGCTCAAAGAGTGCGCAGCAGAACTGACCCCGGCACAGCGCCCCGGCGATTATGCTCAGGCAGTGATGGACCTGGGCGCCACCATCTGCACGCCCCGGAACCCTGCCTGCGGTATTTGCCCCTGGCGCGATCCCTGCGCGGCGCGGGTCGCGGGGACAGCCGCAGAACTGCCTAAGAAGACGCCGAAAAAGCCAAAGCCGACGCGGCACGGCATCGTTTACCTGGCAGAATCGGCAGAAGGGACCTGGCTGCTGGAACGCCGCCCGGACAAGGGACTCTTGGGCGGCATGCTCGGCTGGCCCGGTTCGGAGTGGAATGACAACCCGGTTCCGAACCCGCCGTTTGAGGCCGACTGGCAGGATCTGGGCGGCGAAGTCCGCCATACCTTCACCCATTTCCACCTCATTCTGCAGGTCAGGACCGCTGAGCTGCCCGCAGGATTCAATCCGGCTGAAGACCAGGAGCTGATCCCGCGCCACAGCTTCCGGCCCTCCAGCCTGCCCACAGTGATGCGCAAGGCCTTCGATCTTTGCAAAGGCAGCTGACTGCCCCCGCGCTCCTATTGGGTTTTTAAGCGTTAGGGCATAGGGTCGGCGCAAACGCGCGCTGACTGATTTGGGAGACACAGGCATGATTGCCCCCGAAACCCTTGCCCGCTGGCAAAGCGCCCTGCCGTTCTGGATGTCCTTCCTGCTGCTGCCGCTGGCGTGGATTGCCGCGCTGCAGGGCGGCTGGGCCCTGATCCTGCCGCCGCTGGTGACCTGGCATCTGTTTGCAGTGCTGGACGGGATGTTCGGCCTCAACCTGGAAAACGCCGACCCCGAAACCCCTGACAGCGAGCTGAAATGGTACAAGCTGCTGACCGCCGCCTGGGTGCCGCTGCAGTTCGTGACGCTGTTTACGCTGATCTGGTACGTAAGCGGCGCAGACCACCTGAACGGTTTTGAGAAGTTCGCCGTGTTCTTTGGGGTTGGCGTTATCACCGGTGCCGTTGGAATCAACTACAGCCATGAGCTGATGCACCAATCCAGCCGGGCCGAGCGCTGGCTGGGGGATATTCTGCTGGCCATGGTGCTTTACTCGCACTTCCGCTCTGAACACCTGCTGGTGCATCACCGCTATGTCGGCACTCCGCGCGATCCGGTGACGGCGCGCTATAACGAGGGCTTCCACCGTTTCTACCCGCGGGTGCTGCGGCAATGCTGGCACTCTGCCTTCCGGGCGGAGAAGGAGAAGCTGGCCAAGAAAAACCGCCCATGGACGGACCTCACGAACCCTTTCTTCCGCTATTGGGCGCTGCAAGGCGCTATGCTGCTGCTGGCGCTGCTGCTGGGAGGCATGACAGGCGTGCTGCTGTTCCTGGTGCAGGCCGGCGTCGCCATCTGGCAGCTGGAGCTGGTCAATTACGTGGAACACTACGGGCTGACCCGCAAACATCTGGGCGAGGGCAAGTATGAGCCGGTGCAGCCGCGCCATTCCTGGAACGCGGCGCATAAGGCGTCAAATTGGCTGCTGATCAATCTGCAGCGGCATTCCGACCACCACTACAAGCCCAACCGCCGGTTTCCGCTGCTGCAGAACTATACCGAGGCGGACGCCCCACAGCTTCCCTACGGCTACCCGGTGATGACGGTTGCCGCGATGATCCCGCCTTTGTGGCGCCGGGTGATGAACCCGCGGGTGCGGCGCTGGCGGCAGGCCTATTACCCGGAAATCACCGATTGGCACCCCTACAACAAGGCGCTGAACCCGCAGCCGCGCTGAGCCTTACCCCCAAGCAAGCACCGTCATCGGCGTATCCAGCCCGCGCACCTCCTGACCCGGGTGCCGGGCCGCGCCTTCCAGCAGATCCGCACCAGCGCGTTCCGCGCGCACCTGGTCAGCCAGGGCTTCGCTGACGGCAATGCGAGCCTCCAGCGGGCGGGTCAGCTTTTCCAGCCGCGAGGCGATGTTCACCGCCATGCCCAGCACCGCATACTCCAGCCGGTTGGCGCCGATGTCGCCCAGCAGCGCCTCGCCATAGTGAATCCCGATGCCAGCACGGATCTCCGGCAGGCCGCGGCGGGCGCGTTCCGTATTCCATTTCGCCAGCGAGGCTTGCATCGCCTGGGCGCAAGCCAGCGCGTTGGTGGCGTCCTGTTCGCCAGCGACAGGCGTGCCGAAAGTCGCCATCAGCCCGTCACCCAGATACTTGTCCAGCGTGCCGTGATGGCGGAACACCTCGCGCTCCATCCGGCCATGAAACTCGCGCAGCAGATCAATGACATCATGCGGGTCCTGCTCGGCCGACAGCCGGGTAAAGCCGACGATATCGATAAACAGAACCGCTACGTTCTCGCTGCGCACCTGCTTCAGCGGCTCGTCATTCTGCGATAGCTGGTCCACGACATTGGGGGAAAAATACCGCGACAGGTTGGCCCGCTCGCGCTCGAGGCTGGCGTTGCTCATCAGCAGCCCGTTGAAACGGCGCACCGAGAACCCCAGTGTCACCGCCACCAGGACAAAGACCACCGCCTCCTGTACCCGGAGCTTCACGATGAAGCTGTTCGGATCGAAGAATTCCATCAGGTCCGGATTAAAGCCAAGCGCTGCATTCACCGCGTCCGAAAGACCGGGCACCGGATCGGTAACCCACCAGGCCACACCCAGCGCGCCCAGCCACATCGCCGCTGTCCAGGTGCCGATTGCAATCACCGTGCGCCAGGAATAGGCCATCGTGCCGGCAGCAAGAATGACAAAGAAATACTGAAAGTTGTCAAACCGGTACTGCAAGGGCAGCGGCAGGCCGCGGCTGTCGAAGGGGTTTGGCACAATCAGAGCAAAGGTCATGATCAACAGATCGAGAAAGATCAGGAACAGCTCCAGCTTGGACCGCCCGATCTTGCCCGCACGGCCGATGAACCAGCCGTTGAGGCACAACAGCGCAAGAATCGCGTGGTAATAAAGAACATTCCAGGACGGGTTCAGAAAGATGATGAACACGCCGATGACCGGCATCGCGATCCAGCGCGCCCGCACCGCCAGCTGCAGCCCGCGCCGCTTGTGCGCCTCCAGTGCGGCTTCGGCAAAGCGGATTCCCGCCTCGCTGGCCTGTTTCTGGCTGCCGTTCCGCACGTCCGCTGAAGCGCGCTGGCCCGGTGCAAGTGCTGTCTCGGTCATGCATGATCCCTTCCTGCCAGTGGCAGCCGCGGTTTCCCTTTGCAGATAGTGGCGCTGCCGCACTCAGGGAATAGCGCATCCTGGCATAAATGCGCAAAAAACCCCGCCTTCTACAGGCGGGG
>NZ_JWLD01000045.1 GCF_000813725.1 Leisingera sp. ANG-Vp | reverse complement strand
CGAGATGTATGGCGGCGGGGTGGCCACCCTGGGCCTGACGGCAGCGCTGCGATTGGCAAATTCAGAGGCGGACATCACTATAGTAGTCACCAGCATCCGCAACCAATGCCTGGATCTGGCGCATTTCACCCATCTGGGGCTGGAGCCGGAGAGCTTCCGTACGGTTTGCGTCAAAAGCACCGCCCATTTTCGCGCCGATTTCGAGCCGATAGCCAGTGCGGTCTACCCGGTCGCGGCACCGGGGGTGTTTCCCTGCGATCTGGAGCACTTCCCATACAGGAACTTGTATCCGGACGTCAGAACCGCCCCCGCTCAGGCCTGAACCCTGATGCAGGAGCGGTCTTCGCAAGCGGCCTGAGATCTGCCGCTTGCGGGGAGGATCACTCCTCGTCTTCGCCGTTCTGGTAGGGCACCACCAATGTCGGGATCTGCGAGCGCCGCAGAACCCGCTTGGCAACGGTGCCCAGGAAGGTGTGCGAGAACCCGTGGTCATGGGCGCCCAGCACAATCAGGTCGCAACCCAATTCGGCCGAGCGGCGCAGGATCACCTCTGCCGGATGGCCGTCGGTGACCTCAATCGAGGTCACCTGGTCGCGGATCTTGGCATCATCGCCGTCGAAAGAGGCCCAAAACCGGGTCTGGCGTTCGGCCAGAACCTGTTTGACCATTTCGTGCCGCCGCTTCGCCGCTGCTTTGCGGGTCTCGTCGTTCAGCACGAACATCTCGAAGGTGATCTTGGCATCTTCCGAGATCGGCTCGTTCACATGCAGCACGTGGATCTCGGCCCCGGTTGCCTGCGCCAGGCTGGCGGCATGGCGCAGTGCATGGGTCGAATTGTGCGACAGATCAGTGGCAAACAGGATGTTTGTGATCAGCGGTTTCATGTCAGTCCCCTTTCAGATCAGTAGCCAAACAGCCGTGGCAGCCACAGCGAGATTTCCGGGAAGAAGGCGATGATGAAGATCGCAATCGTGTTCACTGCAGCAAAAGGCAGGGCGCGCAGCGAGATCTGCTCGATTGTGATGTTCGAGATCCCCGAGGCGATGAACAGGTTCTCACCCAAGGGCGGCGTCTGGAAGCCGATGCCCAGGGTACAAACCATCACCACCCCAAAATGGATCGGGTCGATGCCCACCGAATAGGCCACCGGCAGCATCACCGGCACCAGGATCAGGATGGTGGCCAGCGTCTCCATGAACATGCCGACAAACAGCAGGAAGAAGATGATCAGCGCCCAGATGACATAGAGGTTCTGGGTGAAGCTCAGCATGCTGTCGGCAATCACCGCCGGGATCTGGTTTTCCACCAGGAGGCGGCCGAACACGGTTGCGGTGAACAGGATCAGGAGCACGCGGCCGGTGAGCCAGGTGGTGGCTTCCAGCGACTGGAACAGCGAGGACCAGGTCAGCTCGCGGTAGATGAAGACACCAACAACCAGAGTGTAGAAGATCGCGACGATGGCGGCTTCGGTCGGAGTGAAGAAGCCGGTGTAGATGCCGCCCAGGATCACAATCGGGGCCATCAGCGCCCAGAAACCGCGGTACATCTCGCAGCCCACGTTGCGGATCGACCAGCCGTCAGCGGAGCCTTTGTAGCCGCGTTTCTTCGACATGAAGAAGTTCAGGATCAAGAGGCTGGTGGCGATCAGGAAGGCGGGCACAAAGCCGGCAATGAACAGCTTCGAGATCGAGACCGACTGGAAGGTGCCGTATTTCTCAACCGCTTCCGGCGGCGGTGCCATGCCGAGGGCGGCAATGCCAAAGATCACCATCGGGATCGACGGCGGAATGATGATGCCGAGGCCGCCCGAGGATGCGGTGATCGCAGACGCATAGCCGCGCTCATAGCCGCGGTTGATCATCGCCGGGATCATCAGCATACCGACGGCGGCAGTGGTTGCCGGGCCGGAACCGGAGATTGCGCCGAAGAAAAGGCAGGCCATGACAGTCGCTGCCGAGATGCCGCCGGTGAACGGCCCGGCAAAGCTTTCGGCCACGTTGATCAGCCGCTTCGAGATCCCCGCGGCCTCCATCAATGCACCAGCCAGAATGAAGGCCGGCAGTGCCATCAGCGGGAAGGAGCCGACCGAGGTGAAGGCGATCTGCACAAACTTGATCGGGTTTTCGTCCAGATACAGGAACGACAGCAATGACGACACACCCAGCGCAACGGTGATCGGCGCGCCGAGGAACAAAAGCAGCAGAAATGATCCAAACAGGATCGTGACGATTTCGGTTTCCATTATTCTATCCCTCCCTTTTTCACGCGCGATTGTCCGCGCCAGCGCTGCCCTTGATCTCATCAAGGTCAATCTGGTCGGGATCGTGGATTTCTTCGCCACGGATCAGTTTGCGGTAGTTCACCTGCAGAATGCGGATGGTCATCAGGGTGAAGGCGATGGGCAGCACCATGTAGATGTACTTCATCTCAATGCCCAAGGTCTGCGACTTCCAGAACTTGTTCATTTTGTTGAAGACGAAATCGGTGGCCAGCCACAGGAAGTAGCAGTTGAAGAACAGCCAGAAGAGGTCGGCAAAGGCCTCAATGTATTTGATCCAGCCCGAGGGCAGGAATTTGAACTGGAAGGTGACCCGGTTGTGCGCCCCCTTCAGTGCGGCATAGCTTGCGCCAAAATAGACAAACCAGACGAACATGTAGACCGAGAGCTCTTCGATCCACGAGAATGAATGACCAAAGACTTCGCGTGAGATGATCTGCACGAACAGCAGAATGACAAAACCGGACAGTAATAGACGGCAGATATAGCTTTCTATGTTGTCCAGGACTTTCCAGATCATGATGTACTCCTCCCCTGTGCGAAGCAGCGCACGTGGCGCTGCTTCGTTGTTTTTATAGGTTTGCCAGAGGCTTACTGAACCGGGTCGCGGCCGATGGCGGTCAGGACCGCGTTCATCTTCTCAACACCGCCGATGGAGTCGTAGAACTTCGGCCACACGGCTTCGGTTGCCAGCTTGATGAACTCGGCTTCGTCGTTTTCCGGATCCACGATGGCCATGCCCTTGGCAGTCAGCTCTTCCTTGATCGCGGCTTCGGAGTCACGCAGGAACTGGGCCGATTTCAGGGTGGCTTCCTTGCCTGCTTCCAGAATGATCTGCTGATCTTCTTCCGACAGGCCCTGGAATACGGCTTCGGAGACGATCAGCGGCTCGATCGAGAAGATGTAGCGCAGGTTGGTGACGTGGTCCTGCACTTCGTAGAACTTCATCGCGTTGATGGTCATGTAGGGGTTGTCCTGACCATCAACCACCTTGGTCTGCAGACCGGTGAAGGTCTCGGACCAGGCCATCGGAGTCGGGTTGATGCCCCAGGACTTGTAGGTCTCGATCATGATCTCGTTCTTGGGAACGCGGATGACCAGATCCTGCAGGTCGGCAACCGAAGTGACCGGCTTCTTGGAGTTGGTCAGGCGGCGGAAGCCGGTGTAGGTCCAGGCAATGATGCGCACGCCGGCGTCACGCAGGGTGTTTTCGGTCAGCTCTTGGCCGATCGGGCCCTGGGTCAGGGTTTCTGCATCTTCCAGCGACAGGATCACGTAAGGCAGAGTGAACACGCCCACGGTCGGGGAGAACGGGGTCACGTTGTTGATAGCCAGCAGCGACATGTCCAGGGTGCCGATTGCGGCTTCGTTCACGGTGTCCTGCTCGGAGCCCAGCTGGCCGTTCAGGAACAGGGTTGCGGTGTGCTCGCCGCCGGACTTTGCTTCCAATGCCTCAACAAAGAACTTGCCGGTCGCTTCCTGCGGGCTGCCGGCGCTGTCGCCCACGGCAATCTTGAAGTTCTTTGCGGAAACGGCACCGGTGGTCAGCATCGCGGCGGCAGAAACGGCTGCGGTCAGCGTGCAGACCTTTTTGAGAAATGACATAACTTCCTCCCGTATTGTCATCTTGAAGCCCAAGGCGCGCGCCGGCATGCCCTCCATAAGCATAAATGCCGGTCCGATCCGTCCTTGGTGGGCAGGAAGCTACATTGCGTTTCATGTTTCTAGAATGTAAACTTTTGAAAGCAAAGTTTCACAAATTGCGAACCTGGAACATGAACCGGCAATCCCGTGTCAAACACATTGCAGACGCTGATCTGAAATTGCTCCGAGTCTTCAAGGCCGTGGCCGAAAGCGGCGGGCTGGCGGCAGCTGAAACCGAGTTGAACATCGGCAAATCCACGATTTCTAAGTACATAGCCGATTTGGAACTCCGGCTGGATCTGAAACTGTGCAACCGCGGCCCGGCCGGGTTTTCCCTGACCGACGACGGTGAACAAGTGCTGCGCTCTGCCGAAGGTCTGCTGGCCTCAGTCACTGACTTCCGCGCTCAGGTCAACGAGATCAAACAGCAGCTGGTCGGCACCATCCGGATTGCCCTGTTCGACCAATGCGCTTCTAATCCCGAGGCATTTGTCCCGGGCACCATCCGCGAGTTCAACAAGGCGGCACCCTCTGTGGAGATCGAATTGTCGCTGGAACCGCCGAACGTGATCGAAACCAAGGTGATCGGCGGCCAGCTTGATATCGGCATTCTGGCGCTGCACCGGCCATCCCCCAGCCTCGACTATTTGCCGCTTTATGGAGAGAGCATGTTTCTCTATTGCGGCAAGGGGCATCCGTTCTTTGACTGCGACCAGACCAGCCTTGGGCTGCCGGATGTGCAGGCCGAGAACTACGCCGGGATCCGGGTGAATTCGCCAAACTTGCACGTGGGGCAAAAGCTGGGGTTCCGGCGGGCTGCCAAGGTCCAGAACGAACAGGCGCTGGCCATACTGATCATGTCGGGCAGTTATCTGGGGTTCCTGCCCGATCATCTGGGAGACGGGTTTGTCCGCTACGGATTGATGAAGAAAGTGCTGCCTGGCGAAATCTCCTACCGCAGCCAGTTTGCTGCGGTCACCCGCAAGCGGCCTGCCGTAAACCGGATTACCAAGCTGTTTCTCGACACATTGGTTGCGGCGCATTCCGGACACGGCGACGGGGCTTGACGCGTTCCAGCCTGTGTCAGCCGCCTCGCTGATAAACTTTCAAAGTTTCCGCAGTTTCGGTCTGCAGCCAAAGTTTGAACGCTTCTGCAGCAGCAGCGGTTTTGCCGGGGCCGCCAGCTGAGCGCACCCAATAACCTTGCCCGGAGCGGCAGGCAGTGCCCGCCAGATAACCCAGAGATCCCGCACGCAACCCTCGATCGGCATTCATAAGGCTGACCAAGGCGAGGCAATCGCCGGATTGCACCGCGTCGATGGCGGCATGTTCGGCAGTAACCTGAAGCCCTGCAGGGAAATGCACTGCTGCTCCAAGCCGGTGCAGCCCCCAGTCGTGCCAGGAAAACTCGCCACTGCGGCTGCCCTGTTCGTGGCTGATATGCACCAGCGGGTAGGAGGAGAGAGTTTCCGGCAGAGAATCCTGCTCCAGAACAGGATGATCAGAGCTGCAAACAACAGCACAGATATCTTCGAACAATGGTTCCCAGTCACCGCCGTCCGGGCGCTGGCCGGAATGAACGATCACCAGGCTGGTACTGATACGCGCCTTCTGCACCGGGGTGTGGCTGGGCTCGATGGTGATCTTCAGGTCCGGAAAACTGGCCTGAAACCCAAGCAGGTTCGGGATCAGCCAGGAAACCGCAAACGAGTAGGACGCAACGACTTCCAGCGCCGGTGCGGCGGCGATTTCCCCGATCATCCGGCTGGCAATGCGGATCCTTTTAAATGCGTCGCCCAACTGAGCCAGTACTGCCCGGCCTTGCGGAGTCGGGAGAAACTGTCCGCTCTCGCGGTAGCAAAGCCTGGTTTCAGATCTTGCTTCCAGATCCTTCAGCCGGTGACTGATGGCAGCGGGTGTCACACAAAGCTCCTGCGCTGCACCGGTCAGAGAGCCATGCCGGATCACCGCCTCAAAGGCGCGCAGACCGGTCAGGGAAGGGGCGTTGTGCACGAAGCATCCTTTTTACTTTTTGTAAAAAACCTGCGGCGGAATCGTCATTTTGTAAAGCCGGTTGCAGCGGGCAGTCTCTGCAGCAACGCGAACCCGGGACTGCAGTCATGAAAAATACGGATACCTCCTTCGCCGTTGAGCTGACGGACAACAGATATGCACTTTATCAGGCACGGCTGGCACATACCCGCGAAGGGATGCGGCGGCACGATATCCCGGTGATGGCAGTGATCGACCCGAATCAGATCTTCTACTCCACCGGGGCAATGAACATGCAGCTATGGTCGTCGCGAACGCCGGCCCGCTACCTGCTGGTGTTCCTGGAAGGGCCAGTGATCCTGTACGATTTCGCAGGCTCCCAGCATCTGGCAGAAGACCTGCCGACGATTAGCGAAATCCGCATGGCGGAGGGATTGGATTATGTCAGCTCCGGCGGCGATATGCAGGGGGCCTGCGCGAGGTTTGCTGCGGAGATTGCCCAAACAGTGCGGGATTACAACCCGGCCATCGACCGTATCGCCGTCGACCGTTTTCCGTTTCAGGCTGTAGACGCTTTGCGGAGCGAAGGGCTGCAAACCAGCGATGCGGGCAAAGCGCTAGCGCTGACCCGGATGATAAAGCTGCCGGTTGAGCTTCCCTATATCCGCGAGGCAATGCGGCGGGTTGAAGCCGGTGTCGAACGGCTGGAGACCCGCGCCGAGCCCGGCAAGAGCGAAACCGAAACCTGGGCCGAATTTTACTACGCTCTGATGGCCAAACACGGCCACTATGTTTCAACCCGGCTGTTTCAGAGCGGGCCGAACACATTTCCCTACTTCCAGGAGGCCGGCAGCCGCCTGCTGCAAAAGGGGGATCTGCTGTGCCTCGACACCGACGCGCTGGCATTCGAGAACTATGCAGTTGATTTCTCCCGCACTTTCCTGTGCGGCGACCAAAAAGCAACTCCGGACCAGCAACTGCTTTATGCGCGCGCGCGTGAACAGCTGGAGTGGAATGCAGATCTGTTAAAGCCGGGTGTCGAGTACCGCGAACTGGCGGAAAAGGCCTGGAAGGTACCGCCTGAACACCAGGCCAGCCGCTATTACTGCATCGGCCACGGCCTGGGGATGGCTGGTGAATTCCCGAACATCCCGCACATGGGCAGCAGCGGCACTGTCTATCCTCTGCAGGGCGCGCTGGAACCCGGAATGATTATCTGCCTCGAAAGCTACATTGGCTGGGACCGCTCCAAAGAAGGCGTAAAGCTGGAGGATCAGTTCCTGATCCTTGAGGACGGGGTGGAGCGTATGTCGAACTATCACTTCGATCACCGGCTTGGCGGGCGGATGATTTAACAGCGATCCGTTCACGGCGCGAAACGCGGCAGAGCGGCATCCGCTGCAATGCTGGAACCATTGCCGGCGGCAGCTCAATGGCTGGCCAGATAGCCGACTTGCATTCCGAGGGCTGGACCCAGGCATCAAAACACACGGGCACTCATGGAGCGAGATTGAACCCAGACACAGCCCAAGCCTTGAGCAACTCCGGCCGGCCCGCCTGGCTGCCTCAGTTGCCGCTGAGCTCGACCCAATAGGGCAGATGGTCGGAGCCCTCCGCCTCCTTGTCCACCCACGCGCGCGCAACGCAATCCGCCAGGCCTGCGCTCAGCAAGCAATAGTCCAGCCGCAGCGGCTCGCCTGGTGCACGGTCTGGAGGATCGGGCAGCCAGGTGTGGCCTTCATCGCCAGCGCAGTCTTTGGCATGGGTCCAGCTGTCGGCGAAACTGTCCCAATGCAGGTTATGCCCTGTGGCGAGGTCGGGTTCTCCGGTGAGGGCCAAATACTCCGGACCGCCCGGTACCATATTGAAATCACCCATCAGGATCGTGTGGCGCGGCAGGGCAGGCTGTTCCTCTCCCTGAGCCCAGTCCATCGCGTGGAAGTTGGCCAGCTCACCCGGATCATGCACCGGAGCCTTGCCAGTCCAGGCGCCGCCGCGGGCATGGGCCCCCTGATGCAACGAGATCAGATGCTGGACCTGCAGCAGCTTTTCCCGCCGGGATGCCGAGGTCAGATGCAGGGAATAAACCCTGAGCGGACCATCCGGTGCATCCAGAACACATTCCAGCGCACCGGTTTCCATGCCGAAACTGCGCGCGGTGGCGATCTTGGGCAGCGGGTGGCGGCGGATTTCGAGAAGCCGGTGTTTCGACAGCAGCATCGGACCGAACTGGCGGCGGCGGTTCACGACACGGCCATCAGCGCCGGTGCTGCTGGCATCCATGTCAAAAGCCGGGAAGAAGGCCCAGTGATACTCCGGCAACAGCTTAGCCAGCAGCGCAGGCTGGTCGGCCATGCTGCTGCGGCGCCAGTTGCGCTCAACCTCTTGCAGCGCAATGACATCGGCACCGCGCACCGCATCAGCGATCCGGCCATAGTCATAAACCCCATCCGGACCAAGCGCATAGCGGATGTTGTAGGTAACCAGTTTCATCGGCGCGCCCTCATAAAAAACGGCGGACAGCCTGGGGCCGCCCGCCGCAGTCTTCGGGATATCAGATTACAGCAGCCAGGTTTTCACCAGCGCGCCATCGTACATCATGCCGCCGCCGGAATCGTTCTCCCAGCCGCCAACCTGCTCGCTGACCCCATCGATGAAATCGTTGAACATCGGAATGATGGCGCCGCCTTCGTTACCGACCATGACGCTCATTTCACGGTAGAGCGCGGTGCGCTTGGCCGTGTCCAGCTCGCCCTTGGCCTGCAGCAGCAGCGCGTCAAAGTCGTCGCGCTTGAACCGGGTGTCGTTCCAATCTGCGTCCGATTTATAGGCGGTCGAGAACATCTGGTCCTGCACCGGACGGCCGCCCCAGTAGGAGGCGCAGAAGGGCTCCTTGTTCCAGACTTCTGACCAGTAGCCGTCGCTGGGGACGCGCTCGATCTGCAGCGGGATGCCCGCCTTGGAGGCGCTTTGCTGGAACAGCTGCGCGGCGTCCACTGCACCCGGGAAGGCGGTATCGGAGACTTTCATCACGACCGGGCCGTCATGGCCGGACTTCTGATAATAGTGGCGGGCCCGGTCCGGATCGTAGGCGCGCTGCTCGATATCATCCGAGAACAGCGGATAGGCGGCATTGATCGGCGAGTCGTTGCCGACACTGCCAAAACCGCGCAGCACCTTGTCGACCATTTCCTGCCGGTCGATCGCCAGTTTCAGCGCCATCCGCAGATCATTGCTGGCAAACGGCGGAGTGTCGCAATGCATCAGGAAGCAGTAATGGCCGCGGCCGGCAATGCTCTCGATCCGCAAGCCGGGCGCGCGGCCCAGCAGCTTGGCGATCTTCGGAGCCACCCGGTTGATAAAATGCACCTGGCCGCTTTGCAGCGCGGCGGTGCGGGCGGTGTCATCGTTCAGCACAAGGATCTCGATCTCATCGGCGTGGCCGCGGCCGTCGTCCCAGTAATTGGCGAATTTCTTGAAGGCATGGCGGGCGCCCGGCTCATTGACTTCAAGCGTGTAGGGGCCGCAGCCGATGCCGGACGCCGGGGCATCCATGCCGCCATCCGGTTGCACCACCAAGTGGTAGTCGGCCATCAGATACGGCAGGTCGGCGTTCGGCGTGTCCAAGGTGACGCTGAAGTAGTCGCCGTCAACTTTCATCGACTCGATGCCGCGCATGATGCCAAGCGCGCCGGACTGGCTGTCTTCGCTGGAGTGGCGCTGCATGGTTTTCAGCACGTCCTCTGGCGTCATTGTCTTGCCGTTGTGGAACTCCACGCCTTTGCGGATCTTGAAGGTCCAGGTCTTGGCGTCGGCGCTGGCTTCAACCGCCTCTGCCAGGCGGGGCACGAGTTCCCCGTGCGTGTCGACTTCAACCAGCAGGTCGCCATAGGCAGTCAGCACATTGTTGGGGACCGAGCTGGCCGCCAGTGCCGGGTCAAGGCTGTCGGTGCTGGCGCCGCCCTGCAGGCCGGAGCGGAGCAGGCCACCCTTTTTGGGACCTTCTGCACGCACTGCCGAGGCCAGCAGGCTGTTGGCAGAGGCCGCGGCAACCCCCAGCGCGCCAAGACGGCCGATGAATTCGCGGCGGTTCATGAATCCCTTGGCCGCCTGTTGGACATAATGGTTGATAATGTCAGACATGTTCTTCCCCTGCCGGCTGCACGAGGCCCATCTGGCAGGCAAAGGGCAGCCATCTTTGCTGTTCATGTGCCCAAACGCGGGCTGACAGAGATGTGTTGGCAGGAATTGGTTTTACCATCAACGTCCAATTTGCTTAAATGTTGCAAACCATTTTTGGAGCCGGTCATTGACGGAGCAAACCAAACATACCGCACCGCTGCCCTTCCTTCAGCTGGAGCGTGAAAGCGGCACCCCGCTGTATCTGCAGCTGATACAGCAGCTGCGCCGGATGATCCGGAACGGCGGCATAAAGCCAGGGCAGAAGCTGCCCTCGACCCGGTGGATGAAAGAGCATCACGGCATCGCCCGCAGCACCTTGGTGGCTGCATATGAGCAGTTGGACAGCGAAGGATACCTGCAAAGCCGGACCGGTGCCGGGACCTTTGTCAACCCAGAGTTCCCGGGGCTGCGCCCCGGCGCCAGCAGCCCGGCCAAAAACAACCGCCTCCCGAATCTGTCAAGGCGCGGCAAGGCTGCCGCCGAAGGTTTGGACCCCTCCTATTTCGAGCCCCCGCAAGTGCGGCCATTCATTGCCAATATCCCCGCTATCGACTTGTTCCCGCACAAGATCTGGGGCCGGATCGAAAACCGTATCCGCAACCGGCTGGACAGCGCCATGATGGCCTATGGCCAGCCCGGAGGCTACCCGCCCTTGCGTGCAGCCATTGCCGATTATGTACTGAACCGGCGCGGGCTGAAGTGCTCTCCGGACCAGGTGATCATAACGAATGGCAGCCAGCAATCGCTGAACCTGATTGCCGCGCTGCTGGTGGATCCCGGGGAAAAAGTGCTGATGGAAGATCCTTCCAGCCCGGTCGTGCGGCTCAGCTTCCAGGCTCAGGGCGGATCTGTTGTACCTGTCCGTGTCAGCGGAACCGGCGCCGCAGTGCCGCCGGAAGGGCCGGATTCTGCCGGCGCACGGCTCGCCTACCTCACACCGTCCTGCCAGTACCCGCTGGGGGCGGTTATGCCGATTGCGCAGCGGCTGGAATGGATGGACTGGGCCGCCCGTACCGATGCCTGGCTGATCGAGGATGACCTGGACAATGAGTTCGTGTTCGGCGGCCGCCCGGATCCAGCCATCTATTGCGACGACCATCAGGCCCGTACGATCTATGTTTCAAGCTTCAACAACGCCTTGTTCCCTTCGCTGAGGCTGGGCTTCATCATCGCTCCGCCTGTACTGGCCAAACCGCTGATGGCGCTTAGCGCGATCACCGACCGCGGCCCCAACACCTGGCTGCAGGCGGTGCTGGCGGAGTTCATCGAACAGGGCCACCTCAGCAGCCACATCCGCCGCATGCACAGTGCCTATTCCCGGCGCCGCAAGGCGATGCTCAGCAGTTTTGCCAGGATATCCAGCCCTTTGGTAGAACTGCGCCAAAACACCAGCGGGCTGCGGGTGATCGCCAATCTGCGAGAGGACATCCGCGATATGGATGTATTGGGCGCATTGGGCGCCAATGGCCTTTCAGCTTACGCGCTGTCTTATTACTGCATGGAGCGGCAGGACCTGAACGGCCTGCTCCTGGGCTTCGGCTGCACCCACGAAGATGACATCCCCGCCGCGGTGGAAAAACTCTGCGCCTGCCTGGCCACAGCCTGACCCTCAGAAGATATCCAGAGACACTTTCACCCGGTCCATCACCACCGATGATGTAAAGCGGCTGACGTTGGATTCATCAAAGAAGTACTCCTGAGTGAAGGTCTCGTATTCCTTGATGTCCTTGACGATCACCACCAGGATGAAGTCCGCCTCGCCCGTGGTGTAGTAGCACTGCTGCACCTCCCGCGCCTGGCGCATCTTGCGCTTGAAGGCGTCCAGATGCATGCGGCTTTCGCGCTCCAGCACCACCTGCACGATCACCGTCATTTCCCGCCCCAGCTTGGACGGCGATAACAGGGCAATCTCCTTTTCGATCACACCCGTATCGCGCAGCTTCTTGAGCCGTTTCTGAACTGCGGGCGGCGACAGGCCCACCTCATGACTGATTGCCTCAGCCGTCAATTGAGCATTGGACTGGATCAGCCTCAGAATATCGTAGTCTTTGTCATCCATGGTTGATTTTTCGTCCGATCCGCTGGGTTTGACAATGTTTTTCGTACTTTGCCGCAGTGTCCAGCCGCCTCACGCTGCGGAACCCTGATCAGCCAGCCAGGAAAAAATCTCGTGGCGGCCTTTGCGCCATGACAGGAAAACACGCTGACTGAAAGCGGCAGAGCCCTCAACTTCGAACAGGCGGCCCTCTGCGACCAAGCCGGCCACCATACGCCGGGGCAGATAGGCTGAACCGCCATGAGCCAGCAAATGCCGCAAGGCCCAATCAGGGTTGCTGAAGGCGACTGCGGCAGTTTCTCCTGTCGGCCATGTCTCTGCATGCTGGGCCCGTATCGCCGGGCCGTAGTCGACATAGATGTAACCCGGGTCCCATTTCACCGCCTTGCGGGGCTGGATTGCGACCTGGATCAGATCATCCGCCGCCAGTTCGCGGCTCTCGAAACCTGCCCCGGTCAGCGGCTCTGTCAGCAGGGCCGCATCGCTCATCCCGCTTTGCAACCAGGACCGGGCATCCCCGGCGGTTCCGGACCAGATCTCAAAGGCGGTTTCCGGATGGCCGGAGCGGATCTGCGCGGTCCAGGCCTCGCCCAGCCCTGTCCACAGGCAAGGGTCGCAGACAAAACTGAATAGCCGGGTGACTCCGCTCGGCAGGCTGATACGCGCACGCGCGTTCTCCCAGCTGCGGGTAATCACCTCGGCCTGCTCGAGAAAGGCGAACCCCTCCTTGGTCAGGGCCGCGCCTTTGCGGGACCGGATGAGAAGTTTGGCGCCCAGAGCCTGTTCCAGCGTGTCCAGCCGGGCCGTAACAGCGGATTGGGTGACATTGAGCTCCTCCGCAGCGCGGTTGAGGTTACGGGTGCGGACAACACAGAGGAAAGTCTGGATGGCAGAGATGTTCATTCGGCCGATAATGCAAATTTCTTGCACCAACTGATAGATTAAATCCGTTTTCCTGTTTTAAATTTTTCTGCCAACCTGCCTGCACATGACAGGGAGGGGCTCCATGGAATTCTCTATTCAGCTGTCCGCGGATTATCCGGACAAATCCTACGGTGGCGACCGGGTCTATGTCGACATGCTGGATCAGGCAGTGCTGGCCGACCGGCTGGGGTTTGATGCTGTGTCGGTGACCGAGCATCATCTGATCAACTGCTTGATGATGCCTGCACCGCTGCAGTTTGCCGTCAAAATCGCAGCCATGACCCGCCGGATCAAAATCATGACATCCATCGTGGTGCTGCCACTGCATGACATGCGCACCTATGCGGGCGAGGTGGTGGCCACGGATATCTTCACCGATGGGCGGCTTCTGCTTGGCGTAGGCCGCGGCGCCTTCAAATACGAGATGGAGCGGCTGGGGGTGCCGATGGAGGAGACCCAGGCCCGGTTCAATGAATCGCTGGCCGTGCTGCAGGCGCTGCTGTCCGAGGAAGAAGTGAGCTGGGACGGCGACTATTACAAGTTCGATCCGATCACCATCATGCCGCGTCCGGTGCGCCCCGGCGGGCCGCAGATGATGATGGCGGTCTTGAACCCCGAAGGCATCTATCATTGCACCAAACGCGGCTTTCACATCCAGACCACGCCGCTGGCGGGCAACCATCAGCTGCTTCTTGACCAGGTTAGCGGCTTCAACCGCGCCAAGGCGGAAATGGGAGACGCGGGGCAGGGGCTGACCCTGTCGCTGTCGCGGGTAGGGTTTGTGACCCAAACCCCTGAAGATCGGCAGCGGAAGATCGAAGCCGCACACCGCTACTACAGCCGGTTCGACAATGTTTTCACCGGTCCGGGCCTTGTCGACAACGGCATGGTCCGTGAACTGCCGCGCAAGCAGACGGCAGATGAACTGGCCGAAAGCCTGCTGATCGGCACCCCGCAGGAAATGACGGACAAGCTGGCGCCTTATGCGGAACTGGGTATCGACCGGGTGATCCTCAACCCCAATTTCGGCTGCGGCGCGCAGGAAACCCTGGATGCAATCCAGTGCTTTGCAGAAGAGGTGATGCCGCATTTCACTTCACGCTCTGCGGCGGAGGCGGCGGAATGAAAATGGCGGACCGCGATGCCTTCATAGCGGCAATGCGGCAAGTGGCCAGTTCTGTCACCGTGGTCACGACTGACGGGCCCGCCGGCGCCGCGGGCGCAACCGTCAGCGCCTTTTCCTCGCTGTCGGCGGATCCGCCTTCTGTTCTGGTCTGCCTGCGCAGCGGCAGCAGGATTGCCCGGGCAGTAACGGCAAACGAAGCGTTCTGCGTCAACGTCCTGCCCGAGCATGCCAGCGGGACCGCGCAAACCTTTGCAGGCCATCTGGATCATCTATGCGATGATCGTTTTCAGGGAATTGCGCTGACCAGTTCCCGATCAGGACCGGTGCTTGACGGAGCCACTGCTTTTATCTGCACTGTCGGGAATACTCTGGTTCACGGCACCCATACCATAATCGTTGGCAATGCCATGGACATTCAAAATACGGGCCTGCGCCCACTGACCTACATGGACGGCGCTTTTCATGCCGTCCGCCCTCAACAACCTTTATCAGGAGAGCAGCAATGCCGATAATCCGTGTCGAAATGTTCACCGGCCGCAGCGAAGATCAGAAGCGGGCGATTGTCCGCGACCTGACTGATGCCTTTGTCAAGGCAGCAGGCGGCAATCCCGAAAGCGTGCATGTTGTGATCACCGACGTGGACAAAAGCAACTGGGGCTCCGGCGGCCAGCTGTGCTCTGACAAGTTCCCCGATTGATGGAGGCCGCCATGACAGATGTTATCGACTGTGCCTACTCGGTTCAGGGCGACGGTCCGCCGCTGTTCCTGATCCACGGAATTGGCGCCGCGCGTAATACCTGGGCCAAGGCACTGCCGCTTCTGACCCGCCATTTCACCGTTGTCACCTATGATCTGCGCGGCCATGGTGCTTCGCCTCTGCCGCAAGGGCCGTTCGGATTGGACGAACTGGTGGCCGACCTCGAACGGGTCCGGCAGCGGACCGGATTCGACAGCGCACATTTCGCAGGCCATTCACTGGGGGGCATGATCGGACCTGCTTACGCATTGCAACACCCGGACCGGGTGCGGTCCTTGGGTTTGCTTTCGACGGCCGCCTTCCGGACGGAAGACGACAGTGCCAAGGTCTGGGGGGTTGTGCAGGCGATGGAGGACAAGGGCATCCCGCAAGTGCTGGAGACCCTTACCGCCCGCTGGTTCACCGACAGCTTCATTGCGGAAAACCCGGACATGGTCCGGAACCGGTTGAAGCAGGTGGTGGACACCGATCCTGAAGTGTTCCTGAACGTTTTCCGCATCTATGCCGGCACCGAAATGGCTCCTTGGCTGCATCAGGTGGCCGCGCCGTCGCTGGTGCTGACCGGCGAGCATGACGGCGGCTGCAATCCGCGGCTGAACCGGCAAATCGATCAGGCCTTGCCGCACTCGGAACTGGTAATCCTGCCGGATTTGAAGCACTCGCTGCTGCTGGAGGCCGGTGAAACTGTGGCGGAACACATTGTCCGCTTCCTTACCACGGCAGAGTAATTTTATTACCACGGCACCGGAGCAACGGCCGGGCCAGCCCCCGGCAGAGGTCGGCATTTCCTGCAGAAACACGAAATATAAAACCGTCCGCACCGGACGGTTTGCGACACATAAATGGCCTCGGAGGGCTAAAGATACATCGACTGCCCGAATTTTTTGTGGGCTTTCCGCAGCAAATGCCCGAACCTTCAATTTGCGGCAGCAGGAAAGAGGGATTTCCAGAAATCTTCATTTGTGATGGGTTTGCGATATACGATTTCTCAGGACTTTCCTGATTAACACTCCTCAATGCCCCGGCCGCTTTGGCCGAGGCCCGCCGACTGCAGGAGACCTTCGCCAATGCCCCGGACCACGAATCTGCCTCTGAAATGGAAACTGCCTCTGATCATGGTAGCGCTGACAGGAGCCTTTCTGGTCACTGTGTCGCTGCTCATCTACTCGATGGCAGAACGCAGCATCCGGGAAAATGCCTTTGCCGCCCAGGAGATCGAGGCGAAGTCCGGTGCCCAGGCGCTGGCGTTCCGGCTCCAGGCCGCACGCTCGGATGTCTCGAGCCTGGCAGGCCAGCCTGCAGTGTTCCGCGCCATCAGCAATTTTGAGCGGGTGATCGGCATGGTCGAGGAAGACGACCCGGTGTCTTACCTGAAGCAGACCTATGCGGCCGGAAACCCGCATCCCGCCCATCAGCGCGAAGAGCTGACCGATGCAGGTGACGGTTCCTACTACAACCAGTCACATGTGACCTACCATCCGACTTTCCTGCAAAGCCTCCGCCTCAACGGCTATCAGGACCTGTACCTGATCAGCGCCCAGGGGCAGGTGGTCTATTCGGTGAAGAAACAGGCCGACTTTCTGACCGGAATCCAGGCCGGAGCAAGCGACGGCCTGGCGCAGGTGTTTGAAGCTGCCATGCAGGCGGAATCAGGCACAGTGGTGACCGCGGACTTTGCCGCATACAGCCACAGCACCGAAGGAGTCGCTGCCTTCATGGCCGCGCCGGTGTTCACCAAGCGGGGCGACATCGCCGGCGTAATCGCCGTGCAACTTGGAAGCGCCGCCATTGTCGAAGCGCTGACCAGCAACCTCTCTGGCGGCTCTCACCAGAACATCTTTGTGGTCAGCAGCGATGGTCTTGCCCGCAGCCCTTCGTCGGTCGAAGGGCTGTTCCCGGTACTGCAGCCAATGCCCAACACACCCCAGATCCGCGCAGCCGCAGCACGCGAGCCAGGCCAGTTTGCAACGGCCGCTTCCTCGCTCGGCGAAGCCGCAATTGCACTCGTCATGCCCCTGGACCTGCCCGGGTTCGACTGGTCGCTGGTACTTGAAACCGACGAGCAGACTGCCTTTGCCGCGGTGGAGAAAATCCGCCTGGCAGCCGCAGGACTAATTGCGGCAGCGCTGCTGATTGCAGTCGCGGTTTCCTGGATTGCCGCCCGCAGCGTCACCCGCCCGGTCCACGCGCTGCAGCAGGCCACCAATGCGTTGGCGGACAGCGACTATGACACGGATATTCCCGGCCTCACCCGTGGCGACGAGCTGGGCGACCTGGCCCGAAGCCTGGACAGTTTCCGCGGCAAACTGAAAGCCGCGGATACCGCAGCCGCACGCGAAGTGGAGACCGCGCGGCACACGGCGGCGGTTGTCGACAGCATGAGCGCGGCTCTCTCCGAATTGCAGCGGGGCAACCTGGCCTGCGACATCCAAGCGCCGTTTGACGGCCACTACGAGACCTTGAGGGAGAACTTCAACCGCAGTCTGGATAAGCTGCGCGGCTCGATGAGCGAGGTTGTCGGCACGGCTGGCAATGTAGGCCGCTTCTCTGAAGAGCAAGGCAGTGCCGCCACCGAAATGGCGCATCGCACCGAAGGCCAGGCTGCCACTTTGGAGGAAACCGCTGGCGCGATCCGGGAGCTGACCGGTGGCATCCGTGCCACCGCCGACCGGGCCGGGCGGATGGACGAAGCAATGCGCGGCACCCGCCAGGAGGCCGAACAGAGCACCCAGGTGGTTACATCAGCCGTTCAGGCAATGGATCAGATCCAGGAAGCCGCGGCAGAGATCTCGAAGATCATCAATCTGATCGACGACATCGCCTTCCAAACTAATCTCTTGGCTCTGAACGCAGGCGTCGAGGCAGCCCGGGCAGGACAGGCGGGTGCGGGCTTCGCCGTAGTCGCTTCCGAGGTGCGCGCGCTTGCGCAGCGGGCCTCCAATGCAGCCGGGCAGATCAAGGCGCTCACCAGCGCAAGCGAAGAGCATGTTGCCAACGGGGTCTCAATGGTCGGCAGGGCGGGCAATGCGCTGACCAGCATCATTGAACAGGTTTCGGAAGTTTCGGGCCTGGTAAGCGAAATCGCCGACGGGGTGCGCGCCCAATCCCGCGGATTGGAGAAGATTGACAGCGCCATGCACCAGCTCGACAGCATGACTCAGCAGAATGCCGCAATGGCTGAGCAAGCGGCAGCGTCCAGCCAGCTGCTGCAGAATGAATCGCACAGCCTGTCGGGCATTGTCGGCCGGTTCGACTTGGGTCAGCCCAGTGCCGGTACCGCGGGCACAAGCCGCTTTGCAGCAGAGCGCTTGCGGGCCTGACAGGCCAGATGGGCGCGGCAGGGCTTACTGCATCCGGTATTGGAAGCCCGTTTGCGCGGCGCTGTAGCTTGACCGCGCAAACCGGCTGCCCGGTGAAGGCTTGTTATCAGGCTGCAAGCTGACCAGACAAAAGTTCTCGCTAATCATGGAATAATCTTTACATAAGACGGATTACAGGTCGAAATCACACACCCAGGTAGCGGTCTGCGATTTCTCCTTGCAGATCGGCAATCCGACCTTTCCAAACGTTGCTTCCTTTGTTGAGGATCACAGCACGGTCCGCAATGAAAGACAGTTCCTTCAGCGACTTGTCGACGACAAGAATGGACAGGCCCGCATTGACTTTAAGTTGGCCAATTGCGCTCCATATCTCCTGGCGCACCACCGGAGCCAAACCTTCGGTCGCCTCATCCAGGATCAGCAGCCGCGGGTTGGTCATCAGGGCGCGGCCGATCGTCAGCATCTGCTGCTCGCCGCCAGACAGCGAGCCGGCCTTCTGGCTCCGCCGCTCCTCCAGCCGCGGGAACAGCGCTGCCACTTGTTTCAAATCCCAAGGACCGGGGCGGGCCGCCGCGATCAGGTTTTCCTCCACTGTCAGCGGTGCAAAGCAGCGGCGTCCTTCGGGCACCAGACCGATGCCCAGCCGGGCAATTCTGTGCGACGGCAGCTGGCGCAGGTCATGGCCGTCAAACCGCAACTCGCCTGCAGAAGCCGCCAGCATGCCGCAGATTGTCTTGATGGTGGTCGATTTGCCCATGCCGTTGCGGCCCATCAGCGCCACCACCTCGCCTTCAGCAATCTCCAGGCCGACCCCGAACAGCGCTTGTGCCGGCCCGTAAGACGCCTCGACTCCTTGCAAGCTCAGCAGGCTCATGCAGCGTCCTCCTCTCCCAGATAAGCGCGGCGCACCTCGGCGTTGGCGCGGATCTCATCCGCGGTGCCGGTGGCGATGATCTGGCCGTAGACCAAGACGCTGATCCGGTCGGCCAGGGCAAAGACCGCGTCCATATCATGCTCTACCAAGAGAATCGGCGCCTGCTGGCGCAACCCGTCCAGGAAGCCGGTCAGCTCTTTTGATCCGGCTGCGCCGAGCCCTGCCATCGGTTCATCCATCAGAAACAGTTTCGGCTGCAGCGTCAGCGCCACCGCCACCTCCAGCTGGCGGCGCTGGCCGTGCGACAGATCGGCGGTGCGGCGGCCAGCGTCATCTACCAGCCCGACCCGCTCCAGCGCGTCGCGGGCAGGCTCCAGTAGGCCTGGATCCTTCATCACATTGCGGAAAAACCGGAACGGACGGCCCTGCCCGCCAAGCGCGCCCAGCACCGCGTTCTGCAGCACCGTGTATTCCATCGCCAGCGCCGAGATCTGAAACGTCCGCCCCAGCCCCATCCGCGCCCGCGCCACCGTGTCCAGACGGGTGACATCGCGGCCGAGCAGCTCAACAGTGCCGCTGTCCGGCGCGATATTGCCTGCGATCTGCTTGATCAGGGTGGACTTCCCCGCGCCGTTCGGACCAATCAGAGCGTGGATTTCACCCGTTAGCAGGTCCAGCGAGACGTCGCTGCTGGCCTTCAATGCGCCAAAACTCTTGTTCAGCTTGTTGGTCTGTAAAACCAGATCAGCCATGCGCCTTCTCCCGCCCTGCCAAGGCTCCGATCAGCCCGCCGCGGGCAAACAGCACGATCAGCAGCAGAAGCAGCCCGAGGAAAATCTGCCAGTAGTCACTGATCCCGCCCAGAAGATGCTCCAGCATGATGTAGAGCGCAGCCCCCGCCACCGGGCCATACAGCCGCCCGACCCCGCCAAGGATGACAAAAATCATGATCTCGCCGCTGGTGTGCCAGCTGAGCATGGTGGGGCTGACAAAACGGTTGAGGTCGGCAAACAGCGCCCCCGCCAGCCCGGTGATCGCGCCGGAGATCACAAAGGCAATCAGCCGCAGGGTAAAAGGCGTGAGGCCAACCGCTTCAACCCTGTCCTCGTTCTGCCGCGCCGCCGCCAGCGCCAGGCCAAAAGGCGAGCGTGCCAGCCGGGCGGCAAAGACCAGCGCCAGGCAAAGGATCACATAGGCAATGGCAAAGAACTGGATCGGATCGAGGGTGTTGAGGCCAGGGAATTCATTGCGCACCCAGATCGACAGCCCGTCCTCGCCGCCGTATGCGCTCCAGCTGATGGCGAAGTAATAGAGCATTTGACCGAACGCCAAGGTGATCATGATGAAATAGACACCTGAGGTGCGCAGGGACAACGCCCCGATCACCAGCGCCGCCAGCGCGCTGAAGACAACCGCCACCAGCCAGATCAGCGGCATCTGGTTGCTTCCTTCGAACAGAAACGGCCATGCGAACAGCGGCTCATAGTTCTGGGCATGGGCCGCAAGGATGCCCATCGCATAGCCGCCAATCCCAAAGAATGCCGCATGGCCCAGGCTGATCATCCCGCCAAGGCCAAGCGCGATGTTCAAGCCGACACCGGCCAGCGCCAGGATCGCCGCTTTGGTGGCGAGCGTAATGATGAAGGGTTCGTCCAGGCTCCAGGCGGCCAGCGGCACGATCAGAAGTGCTGCAATCATTGCCCAATTGAGAAGGCGCTCACGGGTCAGCATCATGCGCTCCCTCCATAAAGCCCCGAAGGGCGCACCAGCAGGATCGCCGCCATCAGGATGTAGATCAGCATCGACGCCAGCGAGGCGCCGGCCGAGGCAGCACTTGCCGGATCCATGAAGACGGCAAACAGCTGCGGCAGGAACACTCCGCCCAGAGTGTCGGTCATTCCGACCAGCAGCGCACCGGCCAAGGCGCCCTTGATCGAGCCGATGCCGCCAATGACGATGACCACAAAGGCGAGGATCAGCACCGGCTCGCCCATGCCGACCTGGACCGACTGGATCGCACCCACCAGTGCGCCCGCAAGCCCGGCCAGCGCCGCGCCAAGGGCGAAGACCAGCGTGTAAAGCTTGGATATGTCGACACCAAGCGCAGCGATCATCTCGCGGTCCGCCTCCCCTGCCCGGATCTGAATGCCGATGCGGGTGCGGGCGATCAGCAGGAACAGCCCGGCGGCAATCGCCAAACCAATCAGGATGATCGTCAGCCGGTAAAGCGGGTATTCAATGCCGCCCGGCAGGCTGACGGGCCCGGACAAGTGGGACGGCACATCCAGAAACAGCGGGAACGAGCCGAACAGCCAGCGGGTGCCTTCGGAAAAGATCAGGATCAGGGCAAAGGTTGCAAGCACCTGGTCCAGGTGGTCGCGCTGATACAGGCGCCGGATCACCACCAGCTCCATCAGCGCCCCCGCGGCGGCCGCCGCGGCAAGGCTTGCAATCAGCGCCAGCAGGAAGGAACCGGTCCAGCCTGCCACAGCCGCGGCGGCAAAGGCGCCCACCATGTAGAGCGAGCCATGGGCCAGGTTGATCAGCCCCATCACCCCGAACACCAGCGTCAGCCCGGCTGCCATCAAGAACAGCATCACCCCGAGCTGGAGCCCATTCAGGATCTGCTCCAGAACTAGAATATAGGTCATTTGATTTTCCGAAGGGGACGTCTTGCCGCTTGCGGAGGCGCCTTAGACGCCTCCGCTTTCAGGCAATGCCTTACATCTTGCACTCGCCGGCATAGGCGTCGGCATGGTCGCTCAGCCCGGTGGCGATAATCTTGTTGGTGAAGACATCGCCTTCCTTGATCACTTCACGCACATAGATGTCCTGCACCGGATGGTGGTTGGAGCCGAACTTGAAGTCGCCGCGGACCGAGTCGAACTCAGCTGCCTGCAGCGCCGCACGGAAAGCGTCCTGGTCGGAGGCCTCAGCCTTGTCCAGCGCGCTCAGGATCAGGTTGGCAGTGTCATAGCCCTGGCTGGCATAAAGCGAAGGCAGACGGCCGTATTTTTCCTGGAAGGCGGAAACAAAGGCAGCGTTGGCCGCATTGTCGATGTCCTTGTTCCACTGCGAGGTGTTCTTGACCCCCAGCGCGGCCTCGCCCACAGCCTGCAGGATGCCCTGATCAAAGGAGAAGGCCGGGCCGACCACCGGCAGGTCGACACCGCTGCCCGCGTACTGCTTGAGGAAGGAAATGCCCATGCCGCCGGGCAGGAAGAAATAAACCGAGTCGGCGCCCGATGCCCGGATCTGGGCAATTTCTGCCGCATAATCGGTCTGCCCCAGCTTTGTGTAGATCTCACCGGCCAGCTCACCGCCGTACATCCGCTTGTAACCGGTCAGCGCATCTTTGCCCGCCGGATAGTTCGGCGCCAGGATAAAGCTGTTCTTCAAGCCCGCCTCATTGGCATAGGCACCGGCTGCTTCGTGCAGATTGTCGTTCTGCCAGGCCACGTTGAAATAATTCGGATGGCAGCGCTTGCCCGCAAGGGCCGACGGGCCGGCATTGGGCGAGAGATAGAACACGCCCTGGGCCGTTGCGGCGGGAACAACAGCCATCGCCAGGTTGGACCAGATGATGCCGGTCAGGATGTCGACCTTCTCGGATTGGATCATCCGGTCGGCGATCTGCACTGCGGCATCGGGTTTGCGCTGATCGTCCTCGATTACCACCTCGACGCCGTCGCGCCCGTCCTGTTCGATCGCCAGCATGAAGCCGTCGCGCACATCCACGCCAAGGCCCGCGCCGCCGCCGGACAGGGTGGTGATCATACCGATCTTCGTCTCAGCCTGTGCTGCAGCTGCCAGCGCCGGAATTGCGGCCGCCATGGCGAGCATTCGAATGGTTTTCATAACGTCGTGTCCTCCCGGAATTTTCCCGGCCAGCGGCCGGGGTTCTTGTTCAAATGCTTGCGACAATACCGCGGCGGCAGCAGAAGCCAAGCCCGGCGGCGGTCCGCATTTCCCTGGCCGGTCTTGCGCCGGCCTTGCAATGAGCCTACGCAGGCTTGGCAATATATTTCAAGATTAAAATATATAGGGCAGAAGCGCTGTCCTTGTTCCCGCACCACCGCCGGGGGTTATACAGAGCGCGGCTGCAGAAGCGAGGGGCCGGCCCCTCGCGCTCCCCGGGGTACTTTTCACCAGAAAGAAGCAAGTTGCGGCTCAACCATCTGCAGAAGAACGCATTTTCGCTGCTTGGCAGGGCATTGCGGTCTCTTTATTCCGGGCTGAAATAGCTTGCCAGGTGATCGATCAAAGTCCTGATCCGCGCCGTGAGATGACGGCTCGGCGGGTAGACGGCATACAGCGTGATCGGGCCGGTTTCCTGGCCTTCAAACAGCACTTGCAACCGCCCATCCGCCAGAAAAGGCCGCGCGGTGTAGTGCGGACAGCGGGCAATTCCGAGACCATGGGCCGCCATATGGGCCACGGCACGCGGGGAATTGGCGCGGAAGCTGCCGCCGACGCTGACGGTCTTTTTCCCGCCCTCTTCAAACGTCCAAATATCCGGCTGCGGCGAGGTCATTTGCAGCAGGCAATTGTGGGTGGCCAGGGCCTCGGGGTCTGACGGCGCTCCGTGCGCGGCAAGGTAATCCGGCGAAGCCACTACCACCAGCCGCATGTCGCAAAGCTTGCGCGCCACCAGTGTCGAATCCTTGAGGGCACCAAAACGCACTGCCAGATCTACCCCCTCCTCCAGGATTGGCAGATGGCGGTCAGAGAGAACCAGTTCGATTTCCACCTGGGGATGGGCTTCCTGAAACGGCTGCAGCGCCTCGACCAGCTCGCGGCTGCCGAAACCCGTGGGGGCCGTGATCCGGACAGGACCAGCCAGCTCCTTCTGGCGCAGCTGCACCACGTCCTCCAGCTCATCAAATTGATCCAGCAGCGGCAGGCAGCGCTCCAGATACGCCCGGCCCGTATCGGTCAGCGTCACTTTGCGGGTGGTGCGGTTCAGCAACTGCGCCCCCAGCTGCTCCTCCAGCCGGGCGACATATTTGCTGGCCAGCTTGGTGCTGATCCCCAGCTGCCGGGCACCACCGGTAAAGGAGCTCTGCGCTGCAACGGCGGCAAAGCTGCGCATGCAGTCCAGCTTATCCATGCCTGTATCTCCCGCTTCAGATTGTGAATGGAACGTACACAATCATTCGCCGCATTGGAATATTATCGCCGGGCAGATGGGGGCGTAACTTCCGGGTGTCTTCAACAACCGCGGCAGATGCCGAGCAAAAGGATCCCAGATATGACCCAGCCCATTCGCATTCACAGCTTCCCTCTTTCAGGCCATGCCCACCGGGTGGAGCTGTTCGCCAGCCTCACCGGCATTGCCCATGAGGTGATCAATGTCGACCTCGCTGGCGGCGAGCACAAACAAGCCGCTTTCCTGGCACTGAACCCGGCCGGCCAGGTACCGGTGATCGAGGACGGCAGCACCGTCATCAGCGACTCCAACGCCATCCTGGTTTACCTGGCCCGCAGATACGCCCCCTCCTGGCTGCCCACTGATCCGGTTCTGGAAGCAGAGGTGCAGAAATTCCTGACCCTGGCAGCGGGTGAGATTGCCTTTGGCCCGGCAGCGGCGCGGCTGATCAACGTATTCAACGCACCTTTGGACGCCGAGTTCTGCGCAACGGTCGCGGGCCGGGTTCTCGGCAAGATCGACGCTCATATGGAGGGCCGCAGCTTCCTGGTCGGCGATGCGCCCACAATCGCCGACGTGGCAGTCTACTCTTACGTTGCGCACGCGCCGGAGGGCGGCATCTCGCTGGACCCTTATCCGAACGTCCGCGCCCTTCTTGCCAGTATTGAAAACCTGCAAGGGTTCAAGCCGATGCCTGCCACCAAAGCCGGCCTGGCAGCCTGATACCCCGGCGGCGGGCCGGTCAGGTCCGCCGCAATTTCCTACGAAAACAGGAGGTTTCCATGGCCCCCATTGACGCAAATCAGCCCTCCCCCTTTCACGAAGGCGAACAGGAAATGCAGCGCCGCGCGGGCAAGCGCGAGATGGCTGAGACCGTTGGCCGCCGCATGATCCGCCCCTTCATGCCGGATCAGCACAGGGAATTCTTTGCCCAGCTGCCGTTTCTGGCAGCGGGAGCAGCAGATCGCGACGGCTGGCCCTGGGCGAGCCTTCTGTGCGGGCCGCCCGGCTTTGCCGCCTCGCCGGACCCAGAGCATTTGCACATTGCTTTGAACAAGGCGGCAAAGGATCCCGTTCACGCGGCCATCCGCAAAGGCGCTGCACTGGGGCTCTTGGGGATCGAACTGCACAGCCGCCGCCGCAACCGGCTGAATGGGCGGGTGGCCGCAGCCGGGCCGGACGGGTTTACCCTGAAAGTGGATCAATCCTTCGGCAATTGCCCGCAATACATCCAGCTCCGCGATCTGGAACCGGTCGAAGCCGCGCCCCCAGCAGAACCGCAGCCTTTCACGGACCTCGGCACGGGTCACGCGGCCCTGATCGGACAAGCAGACATGTTCTTTGTCGCCAGCCACGTGCCCGCCGCCGGTCATCCGGAACGGGAAGGTGTAGACGTCTCGCACCGTGGCGGCCGGCCCGGCTTTGTCCGTGTTGACGGCAATACCCTGACCATTCCGGACTTCCGCGGTAACAACCACTTCAACACGTTAGGGAATTTCCTGCTGAACCCGCGTGCGGGCCTGGCCTTCCCGGACTTTGCAACCGGCAGCTTGCTGTTGATGACCGGCACGGCCGAGGTGCTGGGCGAAGACCACCCTGACCTGCGCGGTTTCCAGGGTGCACTGCGCGGCTGGCGGTTCACCCTGCGCAACGGCCTGTGGCTGGACCGCGCCCTGCCCTGGCGTGCCGGATCCGGCGGATTTGCCCCGCAAACCCTGCAGACCGGCACCTGGCAGGAGACCCAGGCCTAGGCCTCCTCGCCAGGGCTAAGTGCCCGGCAAGCTGCTCTCTGGAAGATTCCTCTGGACAAAGCTGTCCAGGATCGCTGATGTATTGGACAACATTGTCCAAAGGGTGGATTCGGGGCCCTCCCCGCCGCCTGCGGCCTCAGACAGGGAGCAAGCTCATGAAGTCGCACTATCGTGCCGTTGTGATCGGGGGCGGCGTTGTCGGCACCTCGGTTCTGTATCATCTGGCGAAATTCGGCTGGACTGATGTCTGCTTGATCGAGCGCTCGGTGCTGACTGCCGGTTCCAGCTGGCACGCCGCGGGCGGATTTCACGCGCTGAACGCGGATCCCAACATCGCCTCGCTGCAAGCCTATACAATCGACCTGCTGTCAGAGATCGAACAGGAATCCGGCCAGTCTGTCGGCATGCATATGACCGGCGGCATGACGCTGGCGGGCACGCCGGACCGCTGGGAGTGGCTGCAGTCGGCCTACCGCACCTTCCAGTCGATCGGCATCGACGACTGCCGCCTGATCACCCCGCAAGAGGCCGGCGAGCTGTGCCCGATCATGTCCACCGAAGGCATCATTGGCGGCATGTGGGCCGACCGCGAGGGCTATGTCGACACCACCGGCACCGTCCACGCCTATGCGGGCGCCGCCAAGAAACGCGGCGCGGAAGTCATTGAAAACAACCGGGTGCTGGAGCTGCATCAGGTCGACGATGGCTGGCAGATCGTGACTGAAAAAGGCACCATCCATGCCGAACATGTGGTCAACGCCGCAGGCCTCTGGGCCAAGCAAGTGGGCCGCATGGCGGGCGTGGAACTGCCGGTCTCGCCGCTCAATCACCACTACCTGATTTCCGACACCATCCCTGAACTGGAGAAGCTCGACTTCGAGGTGCCGATGACAGTCGACCTCGAAGGCTTCACCTATATGCGCCAGGACCAGAAGGGCATCCTTCTGGGCATCTACGAGATCGACCACGAGCACTGGATGATGGACGGGGCGCCGTGGGAGTACGGGTTTGAGCTGCAGCAGGAGGACCCGGACCGGATCGAAAAGGAACTCACCCTTGGTTTTGGACGCTACCCTGCCCTGCAGACCACCGGTGTAAAGACCTGGGTCAACGGCGCCTTCACCTTTGCCCCGGACGGCAACCCGCTGGTCGGCCCGGTCCGCGGCAAGCCCGGCTATTGGTGCGCCTGCGGCGTGATGGCAGGCTTCCTGCAGGGCGGCGGCGTCGGCAAATCGCTGGCCGAATGGATGATCCACGGCGAGCCGGAGGCAGATGTCTTTGGCATGGATGTGGCCCGTTTCGGCGACTACGCCCAGAACAAGCGGTTCATCAAGGAAACCACCGGCCAGTTCTACACCCGCCGCTTTGTGATGACCTACCCGAACGAGCAGCTGCCAGCTGGCCGCCCGCTGAAAAAGGCCCCCGCCTATGACGGCATGACCGCCGCAGGCTGCCGCTGGGGCGCCAGCTACGGGCTGGAAATCCCGCTCTATTTCGCGCCGTCGGAAGATTTCACCGAAACCCCGACCCTAAAGCGCTCCAACGCCTTTGAAATCGTCGCAGAGGAATGCAAGGCGGTGCGCGAGACTGTGGGCCTCTTGGACATCTCCGCCTTTTCGCGGTTTGAAGTCTCAGGCGCCGGCGCAGAAGCCTGGCTTAACCGGATCATGGCCTCGAAACTGCCGAAACCCGGCCGCGCCAGGCTGGCGCCGATGCTCTCATCCGAAGGGCGCCTCAAGGGCGACCTCACCGTGTTCAATTGGGGCGGCGGAACCTGGTGGATCATGGGCAGCTACTACCTGCGTGAATGGCACATGCGCTGGTTCCAGGACCATATGGGCGACGGCGTTGAGGTGCGCGACGTGACCGATGCCGTCACCGGCTTCAGCCTCTCCGGTCCGAACAGCCGCAAGGTGCTGGAAAAGCTCACTGATGGCCCCGTCGCAGACCTGCCGTTTATGGGCTGCACCACGCTCGACATCGGCATGCTGCGTGTCAAAGTTGGCCGCCTCTCGGTTGCGGGTGAGCTGGGATATGAAATCCACTGCTCCGCCGCCGAGCACATCACACTGCGTGAAACCCTGCTGGAGGCCGGCACAGATCTTGGCATCCGCGAATACGGCTTCAACGCGCTGCTCAGCCTGCGTCTTGAGAAAAGCTTTGGCATCTGGAGCGCCGAATTCACCCAAGGGTATACAGCGGCACAAACCGGCATGGACCGCTGGATCGACTGGGAGAAAGACTTCATCGGCCGCGAGGCCGCGCTGAAGGAACGCGATGCAGGCGGCCCGGCGCAGATCGTGGTTCCGATTGAGGTCGACGCAGCCGACGCCGACGCCAGCGGCTATGAACCGGTCTGGCAGGGCGGCAAACGGGTGGGCTTTGTCACCTCCGGCGGCTTTGGCCACACCACTGGCAAGTCGCTTGCCATGGCAATGGTCGACCGCGCCGCAGCGGCTGAAGGCACGGAACTGACAGTGCATATCGTCGGCCAGGAACGCCCGGCCCGGGTGATTGCAGCCTCGCCCTATGATCCTGCCGGCAAGGCTATGCGGGGCTGATCGGATGACGCTCCTGCAGCAATTCAACGCGCTTACCAGCCCGGAGTTCAGACAGAACCCCTATCCGGTGCTGGCCCGCATGCGCGAGGAGCACCCGGTCTTCCACCTGTCGCCCGGTCTCACCGAAAGCTGGCATGTGTTCCGCTACGAGGACGTGCGCCAGGTGCTGCTTTCGCCAGAGATCTTTTCTTCAGACCGCAGCCTGCAGGACGGCGGCGCGCTGGCAGAGGCCAACCTCAGCTTCCTGTTCAACAACATGATTTCCGCAGGCGGGGACAAGCACCGCCGCCTGCGGATGATCGCCAACCGGGTGTTCATGGCCAAGGCCATCGAAGCCCTGCGCCCGGCGGTGCAAAAGGTGGTGGATCAGCGCATGGACATCGCCCTTCAAGCCGGGGAATTCGACTTGGTCGAGGATTTTGCAGCCCATGTGACTGTTGCCATGATCTGCGAGGTCCTGGGCTTGCCGCCGGAAGACATGACGCAAATCCGGCAGTGGACTGCGGTTCTCGGCGACAACTCCGGCGCGGTCACCTGGCTGCCGGACATGGACCCGGCCCTGGCCGAGCGCAGCCGCAGGGCGGGCGAGGAAATGACCGCCTATTTCCGCGATTTCCTGTCCCGCCCGGATTGGGGCGGCGAGGCTTTGTTCTCTGCTTTCCGCAACGCGGGCCCCGAGGGCGAACAGCTCTCTGAGGCAGAGCTTTTGTCAATGGCGATGCTGCTCCTGCTGGCGGGCAACGAGACCACCACCAACCTGATCACCAACTTCGTGCGGCTGCTGGATGCCTTTCCGGATCAAGCCGAGCGGCTGCGGGCTGATCCGGAGCTGGCAGAGGGTGCGGTGGAGGAGACCCTGCGGATGCGCAATTCGATCCGCAACATCGACCGCTTTGCGCTGCAGGACGTCGAGATGCACGGTGTCACCATCCCCAAGGGCGCGCGTGTGGTGGTTTGGCTGACTGCCGCCAACCGCGACCCGCGCGTGTTTTCGGATCCGGACCTGTTCCAGCCGGATCGCAGTCCCAACCGCCACCTCGCCTTTGGCCAGGGGGCGCATATGTGCCTGGGCGCGGCGCTTGCGCGGATGGAAACTCAAGCGGCCGCCCGCGCCATTCTCACCCGCACCCGCCGCATCACCCTCACCCGCCCGGCTGAACTGGGCGTAAACGCGAATTTCGACAATGTGACGCGCCAGATGGTGCGCTTTGCCCCCGTGGAAGGACATCAATGAGACAGGACCGTTCCGAACGGCGCCGGGGCCGCAAAACCGCGGCCGATACCGCGCCCAAACGCAATGCGGACTACCGCCAGCTGAAGAACCCCTTCCCGCTAATGGAGGTCTTCCCGGCGCATCAGATCGCGGACATGCACGAAACCGCCCTGAAGATGCTGGAAGAACTGGGCATGAAAGTGCTTCTGCCAGAGGCGCGCAAGATCTATGCCAAGGGCGGCGCCAGCGTCGACGAAGACAGTGAAATGGTCTACATCGGCCGGGACATTGTCGAGGCAGCGCTGACCACAGCACCCCGCTCGATCAACTGCCGGGCCGGGGCAAGGGACCGCGATATCACGCTGGAGCTTGGCAGCCTGGTGTTCCAGGCCGGCGCCGGCGCACCCAATGCCACCGATCTGGAACGCGGCCGCCGCCCCGGCTCAGCCCAGGATTATCTGGAATACCTGAAGCTTACTCATCACTTTGACGTCTTCCACATGATCTCACCCCAAGTGGAGCCGCAAGACGTTCCCACCCATCTGCGCCACTACTTCACGACTGAGGCGCAGATGACCCTGACAGACAAGTTCCCCTTCATCTACTCCCGCGGCACGCCGCAGGTGATGGACTGCTTCGAGATGATCCGCGACTTCCGGGGCGTCTCGGACACGGAATTTCAGGCCGCCCCCCATTGTTACACGATCATCAACACCAACAGCCCCCGCACGCTGGATATTCCAATGGCGCAAGGGCTGATCGACTTTGCCCGTCACGGCCAGGTCTCGATTGTGACCCCCTTTACTTTGATGGGGGCAATGGCACCAATCACCGTGGCAGGCTCCATTACCCTCAGCCACGCCGAGGTTCTTGCCGCCATCACCCTGACCCAGCTGGCCAATCCCGGAGCGCCAGTATGCTATGGCACTTTCACCTCCAACGTGGACATGAAATCCGGTGCCCCCGCCTTTGGCACGCCCGCGCATTTTCAGGCCTCGCTGGCGGCGGGCCAGCTGGCGCGCTTCCTCGGCCTGCCCTGGCGCTCGGCGGCCGGCTCCGCCGCGAACACCAACGACGTGCAGGCCGCAAACGAAAACCAGATGGGGCTTTGGGGCTGCCTGATGGCCGGGGCGACCGTGGTAATCCACTCGGCCGGCTGGCTGGAGGGCGGGCTGTCCGTCTCATACGAGAAACTGATCACTGACGCCGAAGTGCTGAACATGATCGCCGAGCTTTGCGCAGGCGCCCAGGCCGGCACGGATGAAATCGGCTATGACAATGCACTGAAGGAAGTTGAGCCAAGCGGCCACTTCTTTGCCTCCAGCCAGACCATGGCGCGCTATAATACGGAGTTCTACGAGCCGGTGGTGCATGACTATGCCAATTTCGGAACCTGGACCGAACGCGGCGGCCTCGACGCCAACCAGCGCGCCACCCAGGTCTGGAAGGATATCCTGTCCCATGATAACCGGCCCCGGACCGACGACACCCGCGTTGACGCCCTGAAAAGCTTCATCGCCAAGCGCACCGCGGAAGGCGGCGCCCCACCGGAGAGCTGACATGGCCAAACGCGCAGGTTCCGTGCTGCACCGGGACAACCCGGAGAAGGAGCCGCTCACCGGCCATGTCAAAGTCACGCCCGAAGACTGGCTGAACGTCGCCCGCGACCTGCTGATCAGCGACGGGGTGGCGGGTGTCAAAGTGCTCGCCATCGGCGAGCGCCTCGGCGTCTCCCGCTCCAGCTTCTACTGGTACTTCAAAAGCCGCAAGCACCTGCTGGAGGCACTTCTGGATGACTGGGAAGCCCGCAACACGGAGCCGATCCTGACCCATTGCGAGCTGCCGGCCGGCAATATCTCCTGGGCGGTCTGCAACTTCTTCCGCTGCTTTGTCGATCCGGAGCTGTTCGACGCAAACCTCGACTTTGCGGTGCGGGAATGGTCCCGGCGCGACGGCAAAGTCCGCAACCGCATCGATGCCGCCGATTCACAGCGGCTTAAGGCTGTCACGGCCATGTTTGAACGCCACGGCTACTCCGCTTATGAAGCCGACTCGCGGGCGCGGATCCTTTACTTCATGCAGTGTGGGTACCATGCTCTGGAAGTCCGTGAGCCGATGCAGGCCCGTACTGCCAGACTGGAAGGCTATTTGCTGGGCTTCACCGGGGTAGAGCCGGACCCCGAAGCTGTGGCAAGCGCCCGGGCCTTTGCTGAGCAGAAAATGGAACCGTGAAAGCGCAGCTGATTGCGGTAACTGGAGCGCGGGGTAAGCCCCTCGGATTTCTCTAAGTATACTCAGCCAGAGAGAAGCACTTCCCAATTCAAAATACCTGGCACGCCAATAGGAGAGGGGCGTGCCAGGCTTTCCGCTGCCTTGCAAAGGCAAGAGCAAGCGGGAGGAGACTTATGTCTTGTTGTGGAAGATGAAGCCGATGAAGTTCAGCAGCAGCTGCGCCGCCAGGATCTGGGTGCTCTCGGCCGGGTCATAGGCCGGGGCCACTTCCACCAGGTCGATGCCGACCACATCGCCGCGTTTGCTGAGGCCCTGCAGGATTTCCAGCACGTCGTAGTACTGGAAGCCGCCATGGCTCGGCGTGCCGGTGCCCGGCGCAATCGAAGGGCAGAAAGCGTCGATATCGATGGTGACGTAGTAGCGCGCGCCCTCGGGAATGCGGTCCAGCACGGCCTCAGTCCCCAGCTTGCGCACCTGGCGCACCGACAGGATATCCGAGCCGCGCTTACGGGCGTCAATGTAGCCCTCCCTGGCGGTCGACGACACATTGCGGATGCCAAGCTGGGTCATGCCGGAGACGTAGTCTTTCTCAATCGCACGGCGCATCGGGTTGCCGTGGCCGTCGGTGACACCCTTGCGCTCGTCGACAAAGTCCAGATGCGCGTCGATCTGGATCACATGGATCGGGCCGTTCTTGGCACAGTCTTCCTTGTAGGCGTTGATGCAGGGAATGTTGACCGAATGGTCGCCGCCGATGGTCACCGGAATCGCGCCTGCGTCCAGGATCTTTTTCACGCCGTATTCGATGTTGGCGTGGCTTTCCTCGGTCTTGGTGTGGATGATGTCGGCATCGCCCAGATCGACAATCCGCACCTCCTCGCCGAGGTAGGTGGCGTCATCCTCGTGGTCATAGGCGCCGGCATGGCCGAAGCTGAACAGCGTCGAGGCTTCACGTACCGCCCGCGGGCCGAAGCGCGCGCCGGAGCGGAACTGGCAGCCGAAGTCAAATGGCGCGCCGAGAATGGCGACGTCGGCATTGATGTTGTCCCAATCCTCGACATAGGGCTTCTTGCCAAAGGTCGCGATGCCGACAAAGGGCAGGTTCAGGCGGCCGGATTCGTAACCGTGTCCAGACATGTTTCTCTCCAGTTTCTTGTTTTAGCGGTAAGCCAGTTCCGGCAGGAACAGGGCGATTTGCGGGAAGGCGACCAGCAGCCCGGTCACGATCAGAAGGATGATGAGGAAGGGTGGCACACCGCGCACCACTTCGACAAACGGTCTGCGGAAGACTGCGATGGCGGTGAACAGGTTGCAACCGAAAGGCGGAGTTGCGGCGCCAATGGCCACCTGAAGGGTGATCAGCACGCCGACCAGCACCGGATCGAGGCCCGCAGCTTTGATCATCGGCGCAAAGATCGGCACCAGGATCAGGATCACCACGATTGAGTCCACGAACATGCAGCCGACAAAGAAGGCCACGTTCACGGCCAGGAGCACCATCAGCGGCCCGGCCTCATCCAGCCCCAGCGAGGCGATGATCTGCTGCGGCACCTGGGCAAAGCTCAGCGTCCAGCTGAAGGCTGCTCCGGCTGCGATCAGAATGAACACCACCGAGGTTATGGCTCCGGTCGACAGCGCAATGTCCCAAAGGTCGCGCAGTTTAACCGAGCGGAAGATCAGCACTTCCAGCACCGCAGCATAAAGCACGCAGATCGCGGCGGCTTCAGTGGGGGAGAACACGCCACCGTAGATTCCGCCAACGATGATCGCCGGGAAGCCCATCGGCCAAAGAGCGCGTCGCATTGCGGTGAAGCGCTGGCCCCAGCCCTCGCGCGGCAGCACCGGGATGTCGTGGCGGTAGGCGTAGACCATGCAATAAGCCGAGAACAGCGCCACGATCAGCAGGCCGGGCACGATGCCCGCGATGAACAGCTGCGAGATCGAGGTGCCGGAGACCACGCCATAGATGATCATGCCGATGGAAGGCGGGATCAGATAAGCAAGGTCAGCGGCGTTGACGATCAGGCCGATGGCAAAGCTGTCCTTATAGCCGGACTTCAGCATCCGAGGCCGCATCGCACCGCCAATCGCCACAACGGTCGCCTGTGTCGAGCCGCAAACCGCGCCGAACAGCGCGCAGGCCGAGGTCACCGAGATCGCCAGCCCGCCCTTGATATGGCCCATGAAGCTCATCACCACGTCAATCAGCCGGTTGGCGGAGTGGCCGCGGGTGATGATGTCGGCGGCCAGGATGAACATCGGCACCGCGATCAGCGCAGCGGGCTTTACGCCGCCAATCATCTGCTGGATCAGAATCTGCATGTTCATGGATGGGAAGTAGACGAGGAAGCCCAGCACCGCGGCCGAGATCAGCGGCATCTTCATCGGGAACCCTGCCAGCAGCAGCAGGATCATCACGGCAAGCATCAGTTCGGTCATTGTTTGTCCTCCCCGGCAGCGTCTTCATAGCGTTGAATGGCCGCAGCAGTTTCCGGGTCTTCGTAGCTGTCCACCTCCAGGTAGGAGACATAGATCTCCTCCTCGGCGAAATTCAGGTTGCGCAGCGCGGTCAGCAAGTACTGGAACGCGGTCAGCGCCAGCCCGATCACCACCCAGACGTATGTCAGATACAGGGGCACCTGCAGCGCCGGGGTGATGCGGCCTCGGCTGGCCACTTTCTGCACATATTCCAGCGCGTACCAGGCCAGGAGCGCCATCATCACCGCGGTGGTGGCGGCGATCACCACCATCAGCCCCTTGCGCATCTTCACCGGCAGCGCGTCATAGATCGCAGACATGCGGATATGGATGCCCTTGCGGGTGGCATAGCCAAGCCCCATGAACGTCACGATGACAATCAGGAACTCGTTCAGTTCTTCAGAGAAGTAGATCGACTGGTTGAACACATAGCGGCCAAAGACATTGGCGATGGTGTTGCCAGCCATCAGGATGATCCCCCAGCCCAGGATCCAGACCTCGATACGCCCGATGGCACCGTCAATCTTTCCCAGAAAGCCGAAGGGAGCGGATTTGCTGTCTTGCATGATATCCTCCCTTGGTGTGGCCCCGCGCATAGCGGCGCAGGGCCGGAGGCGGGATCAGTTGCCCGCCAGCTCTGCCTGCAGCGCGTCCAGCAGTTCCTGGCCGCGGGCGCCTGCGGTCTCGACATAAGCCGCGGCAGTATCGCCCGAGCGGGCACGGAAGACGTCACGCTCTTCCTCGGTCAGAACCACCAGGCCGATGTCGGGCTTGGCTTCCTTGATGGTGTCCAAGCGGGCCTGATTGAAATCGGTGACGACACCGTCGATGAATCCGGTCATATCCGCCATGGTGTCGCGCACCAGCTGCTGGCGGTCCGGGGTCAGGGTGGCGAACCAGTCGGAGCCTGCGACAACGGTGGTGACCAGTTCCTGCTCACCAGCCCAGATCAGGTGGCTGGTGACCTCATAGAACTTCATCTCCTCAATGGTCGGGATCGGGTTCACCTGGCCGTCCACAGCCCCCAGCTGCAGCGCACCAAACACTTCGCCGAACGGCAGCGGGGTCGGGCTTGCACCCATGTTCTTGTAAGTCTCCAGCAGGATCGGCGACACCATCACCCGCATCTTGAAGTTCTCAAAGTCCTCCGGCGTGCGGATCTCGCGGTTGGTGGTCCAAACCTGCGGGCCTTCGGAATACATGGTCATCACTTCCAGACCGCGTTTCTGGAAGTCCGCATTCAGGTCACCATAGATGGTGTCCGAGCTGCTCAAGATCTTCGAGATCGCCGCCGGATCGGAGGGCAGCAGATAGGGCAGCAGGAACACCTGGCTCTCGGGAACGATGGTGCCCAGGTTGCCGATCGACACGTTGGTCAGCTGGATGATGCCGTCTGCCGCCTGCTCAACAGTCTCAGTCGGGGTGCCAAGCGTGCCCATCGGGTAGACGGTCACGGTGACATCACCGTCAGTCGCCGCCTCGATGCGCTTTTTGAACTCCTGCGCATAGGCATCCATGATCGAGCCCGGAATTTCCTCAATCGCAAATTTCCAGTCTTCAGCAAAAACTGCTGCCGGTGCCAGGCTCAGCAGCGCAGCAGCGGCAGTTGTCTTCAGGGTCTTCAAGGTAAAGGCCATGCGGGTCTCCTCCCAATTGGCATGGTTGACAGTGGTCGGGGAGTAGATCAGCACAGGCTAATGCATGAAAAAATATTACACTGATTATCTTCACATGAAGGAAATTTATGTAATAGCAGATGACCGATCAAAGGAGGGCGCACAATGAAACTGCTGCGCAACACGCTCTTGGAAACCTTTGTCACCGTGGTGGAATGCGGCGGCTTCTCCGATGCGCAATATGCGCTTGGGATCACCCAGTCGGCGATCAGCATCCGCATCCGCGACCTGGAAACCTCGCTCGGCTACCGGGTCTGCGAGCGCGGCCGCGGCGGTTTCCGCCTGACCGAACGCGGCGAGATTGCCTACCAGAAGGCGCGCGATATCCTGCGCAGCGCCCGTGACTTCGACGCCGAGCTTCTGGAGCTGCGCGATGCAGTCACCGGCGATCTGCGCATTGGGGTAGTGGATGCCGTAAATAGCCTGCCCGGCCTCAACCTGTCCCAGGCACTGCAGCGGTTTCTCAGCCGTCCCAACGAGGTCCGGCTGGAAATTGTCGTCGCCTCGCCCGCCGATTTAACCCAACAGCTGATCACAGGTGAGCTGCATGCCGCCATCGCCCCCTTCCGCAACCAGATCACCGACCTGACTTATGAGGAGCTATGCACCGAAGAGCACCGCCTCTATTGCGGCGGGACCCACCCGCTGTACTCCCTGCCGGAGCAGGAGGTGACCCCGCAGCAGGTTGCCCCCTACCCGCTCTGCCAGCGCTCATACGACATGCTGGTCTCCCCGGATCTTGGCAGCCCCGAACCGAAAGCGGTGGTTGCCAATATGGAAGCCATGGCGATGCTGATCGGAACCGGCCAGTATCTTGGCCCCTTGCCCGCGCACTTTGCGCAGTCCTGGGTATCAGCAGGCAAGCTGCGTGAACTCAGCCACCCTCAGTTGCGCTGGCATTCTCCCTTTTGCCTGGCTACACGGCGCATCCAGGTGCACCGCCGTGCAGTAGAACTGTTCGTTCAGGATGTGAAAGACTGCTGCCAGCCAGGGCCCGGCGGACCCTCAGAAACCTGACGCAACCGCGCCGGGCACCAGCCCGGCGCCACGCCCAACTGTGAGGCGCATTTTCCAAATGTGCTGGAACAGGCGGGAGGCCGGCCTTGCCGGTCACTCTTCCGCCGAACCATTGCCTTCCGGCATATCCCGCTTCAGCAGGAACTGGTTTTTGAAATTCTGCAGCCCCAGCATGACATCGGCGTCGGCGATATCATCGCTGCCGTGAATTTCACTCTCCAAGAACCCTTTCAGCGCATCGCTGTCATCGCTGACCAGCTCGACGATCAGATCGTAGCGTCCGGCCACCCAGAGGATGAAAACGACACGCTGATCTTTCTCAAGCCGTTCCGCCACTTGCCGCGGTGTCACGCCTGGGGCCACATTGATGCCGATCATCGCATCAGTGGTGTACTCCGTGGCCACTGGGTCCGACATCGCCACGATCCGCAGCATGTTGTTTTCGCGCAAACCGCTCACCCGGTTCCGGATCGTGCCTTCCGACACATCCAGTTTCTGAGCTATTTCGGAAAATGCCATCCGCCCGTCATGCTGCAGCAGACGGATGATCTGCTGGTTGAGGTCATCGCCCGGTGAACGGATGCTTTGACTGGCGCGTTTCACGCGCGAAGACGGTTGCTGCTTTCCTGCCATGCTGCTTGCTGCCCGGTTACTGTTTCCGCAGCCGAGACTAGGCCAGCACATCGGAATCCGCAAACGGGTCGTGCGGAAATTCCCAGATTCAAAGCCGGACAGTACGGGAACTCCACCCGCCCCGGCTGCGGATGCAAGAAACCACCAGCCGGACAGAGCGGATTCCGCCGTGGTTTTCAGCCGAACTTGCGATTCTCCGCAGCAATCTGGCGATTGCATGCGAATTTCGCACCCTCTTGACGCTTTCTGAACAGATTCCTCCTGATTCTTACTTGAAAATTCCACCACATAACGAAAAACGTAAAAAACTATTGCCAAGTAGTACGCTTTTCGTAAGCATGATCTTCAACCCCTGCCCCCGGCTGAGAACCTGCGGACAGCACAGCCGGAGACAGGGAAAGGTTCCATGCGCAGGCCGCACCAAAGGCAGGGCGCATGTGGCAGTGTCGAAGGGAGGAATAATGACAATTGCCGAAGAGAGAACAAAGGTTGCTGGCGGGCCGGAACACGGGCTGACCGCCGAGGCCTACCGCAGCGAGGAGTTCTGGCAGAAGGAATGCCAGACGGTGCTGTCCAAGAACTGGATGTTCATCGGGTTTGCCCATCAGGTGGCCAACCCCGGCGACGCCCACCCGGTCAGCTGCGCCGGCCTGCCGCTGCTGACAGTGCGCGGCCAGGACGGCGGGATCCAGGTGTTTCACAACGTCTGCCTGCACCGCTGCATGACCCTGGTCGACAAGCCCAAGAACGTCGGCAAGCTGATCCGCTGCCCCTATCACGCCTGGGCCTATGACCTGGAGGGCCGCCTGCGCGCCGCGCCGCATTTTGCCGGCACCGGCAAACAGGAGTTCGACGGCTTCGACCTTAAAGAGCACCGGCTGAAGCCCGTGCGGACCCATGTCTGGCACGACTGGATCTTCGTCAACCTGGACGGCAGCGCGCCCGAGTTCGAAGACTATGCCGCGCCGCTGATCAGCCGTTTGGAGGGCATCGACTACGAAAAGCTGGAGCCGATCGGCCTGCTCGATTTCGGCGAGATCGACACCAACTGGAAACTGATCATGGAGAACTTCATCGAGCCCTACCATGTCCAGTTCGTGCATTCCTCCACCACCGATCAGCCGCTGGAAGATCACTACACCATCACCGATGGCAACTGTCTTGGCAGTGCGGTGGACCTGAAGGAAGAGGTCGGCACCGCCGGCAGCCTGGCGGTCAGCTCGCGCTATCTGACGCTGTATCCCAACTTCATCCTGGGCCGCTATTTCCCCGATCAGCTGGGTGTCTATCTGAACGTGCCGGTCGGGCCCGGCAAGATGCGCCAGTACCGCGCGCTGTACACCACCGAAGGGCAGGAGCTCAGTGCCGAGGAGATCCAGGGGCTGAAGGACCTGTGGTGGGATGTCCACAAAGAAGACCACGAGATGGTCGAACGCATGTTTGAGGGCCGCAAATCCCCCGTTGCCGATGACGGCGGGCTGCTGTCCCCGGCCTGGGAAGACAGCGTCCGCGCCTTCCAGGACATGATCGAACGCGACATTGCCAGTGACGGTGCCCCCGCCCCGGCGAACGCCTGAACCAAAAGGAAGACGACACATGAGTGAACCCATTTCCAAGGGTTTCCGCCTGGCCCACACGATGATGCGGGTGATGGACATGGAGAAATCGCTGGAATTCTACTGCGGAATTCTGGGCATGGAGGTGCTGCGCCGCACCGACTACCCCGAAGGCAAATTCACCAATACCTTCATCGGCTACGGCCCGGAGGCAGAGTCCCCCACGCTGGAACTCACTGCCAACTGGGAACAGGAAGAGCCTTACGACAAGGGCAACGGCTGGGGCCACATCTGCATCGAAACCCCGGATGTCTATGCCGCCTGCGAGCAGCTGGCAGCGGCCGGCGTCAACATCACCCGCCCGCCGGGACCGATGAAGAACGGCACCCGCGTCATCGCCTTCTGCGAAGACCCGGACGGCTACAAGGTCGAACTGAACGAAAGCATCCTGAAACACCTGGCCAGCGAGGGGAAGTAACCCATGGGCGATCAACCGCAGCTTTTCAAATTCGATCTGGTCCAGGAGCGCTATGACTCCATGGGCGACAGCGACACTTACATCAAGCCGATGGTCACCAGCGAATTCAGCAAGTCCATGTGCGGCGGCATCAATGTTTTGAACAACATCAAGGTGCCGTGGGACCTGACCTGCGACGAGATCATCTACTGCCTGGAGGGCACCTTCCGCCTGGTCTGCGACGGCAAGGAGTACATCTGCAACCGTGGCGACGTGCTGTTTGTGCCCAAGGACAACCACATCTCATACGAGGCGGACGGCAAATGCGTGATCTTCTACGCCGCCTATCCGCACAACTGGAAACAGCTGGCCGGGATCACCGAGGTTCCGGGCATCGACCCGTCGGACTTTGTCCCCGGCTAAGAAACGCCGCTCCTGGCGACTGGGCACCCTAGTCCGAGCCCCGGGCGACGGGTTGCCCGCCCTTTTCGCCGGGTAACTGCAGAAAACGAAACCGAAACAACGCTGACCGGCCCCCGGCAGTGAACGGCGCCCCTGTGCCATTCCCCGCGCGCCAATCAATGGGAGGAACAACCATGCTGAAAGCCAATCCCGAAGCGAAGATCTATTACGAAAGCTTCCACGACGCGGTAGAGCGCAACCGCCCCCGGATCCCCGAAGTGCGCGAGCGGCTGGAAGCGGCCGGCGTTAAATACGTCATGGCGGCCTGGATCGACCTGCACGGCATCCCCAAGACCAAACCGGTGCCGATGAGCGATTTCGAACCGCTCTGCCTGGGCAAGGGCCCGCAGTTCGCAGTGCATTCGATCTCCTTTGTGCCGGAACTCAGCCCCGCCGACAGCGACCAGGTGGTGGTGCCGGATCTGGACGCCGTCTATGTCTGCCCCTGGGACACCTCGATGGCGATCATCTTCTCGGATCTCTACTGGGAAGACGCGCCCTACAACGTCTGCTCGCGCCAGGCCCTGAAGCGCGCCATGCATGAGGCCAAGCTGGAAGGCTATACCGGATTTGCCGGCGTCGAACCCGAATTCATCGTGATGAAATACGACGAGAACGGCCTGCCGGTGAAAGCCTTCGACGACGATCTGGGCAAGGCCATCTCGCCGCGCCGCCAGGCCTTTGGCTATGACGTGGAATATTCGATCGACTCGATGCCCTTCCTGAAGGACATGATCGACATCATCGAGGGCCTGGGCTGGAACCTGCACGACGTGGTGGCCGAGGGCGCCTATTCCCAGTTTGAGCTGGATTTCCACTATACCAACATGCTGGAGATGTCGGACCGGCTGGCCTTCCTGCGCATCACCCTCAAGGAAGTGGCCAAGAAGCACGGCATGTTCGTGACCTTCATGCCGAAGCCGACGGTGGGCGACTGGCGCTCCGGCGCGCATATCAACATGTCGATGCAGCATGACAGCCGCCCCGGCGAGAACATCTTTGAAACCGCCGACGGCAGCGACTGGTCCGACGAAAGCCGCTGGGCCGTGGGCGGGCTGATGAGCCATGCCGAGGCGATCACCGCGATCACCTGCCCGACCGTGAACTCCTACAACGGCCTGGTGCCGCGGGTGGGCGGTTTCGAGGGCGGCACCGTCACCTGGGCGCCGACCAACATCACCTACGGCTTCAACAACCGCTCGGCCCAGTTCCGCCTGCCGCAAAGCCGCCACTGCATCGAAAACCGCGCCTGCGACATGACCATGAACGTCTACCTGGCGATGGCGATGCACCTGAGCTGCGCGCTGAAGGGCATCAAACACAAGATCGACCCGGGCAAGCCGACCGACTTCGATCTGTACTCGAAGACCGAAGCCGAGTTGCAGGAACTGGGCATCCGCCGCCTGCCCCGCACCCTGTTCAACGCCATCGAGGCGCTGCGCCATGACGAGATGGCCGAACATGTGATGGGCCCGGTGATGCGCAAGTCGTACCTCGAATACAAGAACGACGAATGGGAGCGCTACCACCAGTCCGTCACCGACTGGGAAGTGCAGGAATACCTGCGCCTCTACTAATCCTCCCAGCAAAGGACAGACCTATGACCCAGGCCCTTCGGACTTTACCAGCAACCCGGGCCAAGGACACGCGCCCGAAACTGCGGATCTTCGAGTTCAAATCGGATATCCCCGCGTCCTGGCGCCTCACCCTCGGGGTGGCGGTCTGGGTCCTGTTCTTTGCCATCTGGCAGATCGCCGCCTGGTCCGGCGTGATGCCCGCAATCCTGCTGCCAGGGCCCGGCAAGGTCCTGACAGCGCTTTACACGCTCTTTGCCGAGAACGGTTTTCTCGGCGATGTGCTGGTCAGTGTCTGGCGGGTGATGTTCAGCTTTGCCCTGGCCTGCGCCGTGGCGGTGCCGCTCGGCATCCTGATGGGCGCGTTCAAGTCGGTCGAGGCGTTTTTCTCCCCCTTCGTTTCGGCTTGGCGCTACCTGCCCGCCCCTTCCTTCATTCCCCTGTTGCTGATGTGGTTCGGGGCGGGCGACGCGCAAAAGCTGGCACTCTTGTTCATCGGTGTAATCTGGTTCCTGATCACCCTGATTGCCGACCATACAAAGGCGGTGCCGAAGGATCTGATCAACACATCCGTGACCCTGGGCGGCTCCCGCTGGCAGGTGCTGCGCACGGTCGTAGTCCCGGCAGCGCTCCCCAACATCGTGATCGCCATGCGCCAGATGCTGGCGGTCAGCTGGACCTATCTGGTGATCGCCGAGATCACCGCCGCCGACGCCGGCATCGGCGCCATGATGATGCGCGCCAAACGCTTCCTGCATGTGGATCAGATCATGGCCGGCATCCTGGTGATCGGCCTGCTGGGGCTGATCTTCGACTACCTGCTGCGGGCGCTGCACCGCCGGGCATTCCAGTATCTCGACGAATATTCCTGAGGAGCCGGAGCAGAACTCAAAACAACAAGCCAAAAATCAAAATGACGTCGCAAGGGAGGTATCGTGACGATGACCAAGAAACTGCTGAAATCCGCCAGCGGCTGCATTGCAGCCCTCGCACTGGCAAGCGCCGCCGCGCCCGCATGGGCCGCAGAAAGCGTCAAGATCGCGGGCTTCACCTGGCCAGGCTACGGCTTCTGGCACATCGCGGCGGAAAAGGGCCTAGCCCCGGATCTGGACATCCAATACCAGACCATCGAAGACCCCTATGAAAGCTTCAATCTGGTTGCCGCCGGGCAGCTTGACGTGGTTTCCTCCACCGCCGAATTCACCCCTGTTGGCGTCGAGCGCGGCCTGCCGGTCAAGCTGGTGGCCTTTGGCAACCTTTCGAACGGCACCGACAAGGTCGTCGCGGGCCCCGGCATTGAAAGCGCCGCCGACCTGGCCGGCAAAGAGGTTGCGGTGCTCGAAGGCGGGCTGGCGCAGATCTATGTCGCCATGTGGCTGGAGCAGAACGGCGCCGCCTATGACTCGGTCGTCTACCGCAACATCATCGCCGACGATGCATTTGCCGCCATGATCGGCGGCGGCGTGGCAGCCTCTGAATTCTGGGAACCCTATGGCACCAACACACTGAAGGCGCTGGAAGGCGCCAGCATCCTGACCCAGTCGGACGAACCCTTCTGGTTGAAAAATGCCGTGGTCGCGGATGGCCACTACATGAGCAACGCGCTGATCAACGACCGCCGCGACGTAGCTCTGAAAACCATGCAGGCGATGTATGACGCCATCGCCTGGTGGAAGGAGAACCCGGCCGAAGGCAATGAGATCATCGCCAAGGGCATGGGAATGAGCATCTCGGACGTCGAGCTTGTTCTGGGCAAGGACGGCACCTCATTGGATGGGGGCCTCTATGTCTATGACTTCATCGAAGCTGCGCAGTTCTGCGGCGCGGCCCCGGGCAATCCGCCGTTTGAGCAGACCAACGGCCAGATGTCGGACCACTGGAACCTGGTCAGCGAATGGTGGGTCAAATTCGGCCTGATCCAAGAGGTCAAAGCACCCGAAACCGGCGTCGAATGCAGCCTGCACAAGGAGCTTTACGACAGCGGCTACCGCGGCTGATCCACCTCGGACCCAACCAGAAAAGAGGGGCGCATCATGCAATCCAGCACCATTCTATCCGTCCAGAATGTCTGCAAGACATTCCCCACACGCGGCGGCGGGGTCGAGGCCTTGCGCGATGTGTCCTTCTCGGTGGCCCGCAACGAGCTTTGCGTGCTCCTGGGCCCTTCGGGCTGCGGCAAGTCCACGCTTCTCAACATCGTCGCGGGCCTCCACACCCCCACCAGCGGCACTCTCAGCCTGGAGGGCCGCCCGATCCACGGCCCGGCGCGGGAACGCGGCATGGTATTTCAAAGCTACACGTCGTTTCCCTGGCTCACGGTGCTGGAAAACGTCGAATACGGCATGAAACTGAACGGCATCCCCAAGGCGGAACGCCGCGAACGCGCACTGCATTACATCGACCTGGTGCATCTGACCAAGTTCCGCGACGCCTACCCCAAGACCCTCTCCGGCGGCATGAAGCAACGCGTCGCCATCGCCCGCACCCTGGCCAATGCGCCGGAAATCCTCTTGATGGATGAACCCTACGGAGCGCTGGATGCCGAAACCCGCTGGCACATGCAGGAAATGCTGCTGGACATCATGCGCACCACCCAGACCACCATCCTGCTGGTCACCCATGACATTCAGGAGGCAATCTTTCTTGCCGACCGCATCGTCTTCCTCTCCGCCCACCCGGGCCGCCTGAAGACTATCCTCGAACTGGATTTCAAGAAGGGCAAAGAGATCCGCAGCAAGGAGGATCTGGTCGAACTCGAAGGCTACCCCGAATGCGAGCGTGAGATCATGCAGCTGATGCGCGGCGAAGCCAAGCAGGAAGAGGACGCCTGACCGATACGTGAAATAGGGACTTCACGAACTCTGCTGGCCCGAACGGGCCGCAAAACCGCACTTGCGGCAAACGCAAGGCACTCCAATACCGACAGGAAGGAATTTTAGATGCCGATAAAACCACCGATAACGGACCTGCACATAGAGACCCACGACCAGGGGTTCTACCGCGGGTTCAACAGGATGGTCGCCCTGGGTTCAAAGATTGCCATTGGTCTCCTGATCCTTTGGGCCGCGGTCTGGCCGGATCAGGCCGGCGCGGTGCTGAAAAGCATCCGCGGCGCCATCGATGCCAATACCGGCAGCTGGTACATGTATGTGATGGCGTTTTACATCGTGGTCTGCGTCGCGCTGGCCATCTGGCCCGCCACCGGACGTCTGAAGCTGGGCACCGCCGGAGAAAAACCGGAGTTTTCCAATTTCTCCTGGTTTTCCATGATGTTCGGCGCCGGGATCGGCATTGGCATGCTGACCTATGCCACGGCTGAACCGATCTACCACTTTGCCACCAACCCGGACGTGATCCAGGGCCAGGCCGAAGGCTCCACCGCCGGCAGCGTCCGCTCCGCCTACAAATGGTCCTTCATGCATTGGGGGTTCTCTGCCTGGGGCTGTTACGCCATCGTCGGGCTGACGCTCGGCTTTTTCAGCTACTCCCGCGGGCTGCCGCTGACCATCCGGTCTGGCCTGGCGCCGCTGTTCGGCAATGCGCTCTCCGGCCCCTTGGGCCATGCCATCGACATCGTCTCGGTTATTGCCACCATCCTTGGCGTCTCGGTGACGCTGGGCTACGGCGTGTCGCAGTTTGCCTCCGGCATCTTCAACATCACCGGCGCCGAGTGGATGATGGACGCCGAAGGCGCTCCCACCATCACCGCGATGATCATCGCGCTTGGCATCGTGATGCTGGCCTCCACCCTCTCGGCGCTGTCCGGCGTCGGCAAGGGGATCAAGTGGCTCTCCAACATCAACATGGGGCTGTCCTTCTTCCTGCTCGCCTTCTTCCTGATCTTCGGCTCGACCCTCTTTGCGCTGCAAAGCCTGTTTGTCGGCCTCTGGGATTATGTGATCAGCTTCCCGGCCATGGCGGTCACCGTCTGGAAAGGCGACGGCGCCGCGGACAGCGTCGCGACGCAGCTGGCCGGCTGGCAGGGCGGCTGGACCATCTTTTACTGGGCCTGGTGGATCGCATTCGCCCCCTTTGTCGGGCTGTTCCTGGCCCGCATCTCCCGCGGGCGGACCTTCCGCGAGTACGTTCTGGGTGCGATGATCGTGCCGTCGCTGATGTGTTTCGTCTGGTTCACCTTTGTTGGCGGCACCGCCATCGACCTGACGCTGAACGGCGATGCGGGGGATGCGATCACCGGCGCGGGCCTCTCCTCGCAGCTGTTTGCAATGATCAACCATATGCTGCCCTCCGGCCTGGCGCTTTTGATGACTGCGGTCATCGTTGTGCTGCTGCTCACCTACCTGGTGACCTCGGCGGACTCGGCGGTGCTGATCATCAACACCATCGCAGCCGGCGGCGATGCGCAGCAGAAGCCGAAAATCCACATCATCGTCTGGGGCGCCGCCCTGACGCTGGTGATCGGCACCCTGCTGGCGGCCGGCGGCCTGGGCGCGATCAACACCGCGATGATCATCGGCGCGCTGCCCTTCTCGGTGGTGATGGCGCTGATGGGCATCGCCCTGTTCAAGGCGGTGATCCGCGACGGCATGCGCGCCCGCCGCGGCGGTGAAAGCACCAGCCCCGCAGAGTAAGCCCCCGCCCCCGGCTTGGATTCAGGCCGGGGGCAGCCCCCTTTTTCAAACCAGAAGAGCCACAAAATGCCGGACTATGAAATCTTTGACCTGGGTGACTTTCCGCTGCTGTCAGGACAGGTGCTGAAAGACGCGAAGCTCGCCTATCAGACCTATGGCACCCTGTCGCCCGCACGCGACAATGTCATCGTGCTGCCCACCTTCTACACCGGCACCAATTCCCGCAACGAGGGCTTCTTTGGCCCCAGCCGCGCCATCGACCCGGCAAAGCATTTCATCGTCAGCCCCAATCTGTTCGGCAATGGCCGCTCCTCCTCGCCTTCCAATACTCCGGCTCCGCAAGACGGCCCCCGCTTTCCGCTGGTGCAGATGTGGGACAATATCGCCGCCCAGCACCGGCTGATCCACGATCACCTTGGCATCGAGCGAATCGCCCTGGTGGCGGGCTGGTCCATGGCCGGCTGCCAGTCCTACCAATGGGCGGCGCAATACCCGGACATGGTGCAGGCGATCCTGCCGTTCTGCGCCTCGGCCAAGACCTCGCCGCACAATTTCGTCTTCCTCGAAGGCGTGAAAGCGGCCCTCTGCGCCGATCAAACCTGGAACGGCGGCAACTACACCAGCCCGCCCGAAGCCGGGCTCAAAGCCTTTGGCCGGGTCTATGCCGGCTGGGCGTTTTCGCAGACCTTCTACCGCGCGCATCTCTACCGGCAGCTGGGGTTCGAAACCATAGAGGACCTGCTGCAGGACTGGGAGCAGGACCATGTGCAGGGCTGGGACGCCAACAACCTCTTGACTAAGCTTGCCACCTGGCAGGCCGGAGACATCTCTGCGGGGCCGCTCTACAACGGCGACTTCGAAGCTGCATTGAAAGCCATCAAGGCCCGCGCCATTCTGATGCCCTGCACCCAGGACCTCTACTTCCCGCCTGAAGACAACGGGATCGAAGCCCGCCACATGCCCAACGCCATCTTCCGCCCCTATGACTCCCCCTGGGGGCATTGCGCCGCCAACCCGGGCAATGATGCTGGCTTCACCGCGCAGCTGGATGCCAATATCCGCGAACTGCTGGAGGATTAGCAGCAGGCTCAGGCAAAAACCTCTTCAAGCCAGGCCTCGAACAGCTGCTTGGCAGCCTCGCTGGACGCCCGGGCAGGCACGCTGACCAGATAGTGTGCCTGATCGATCGGAACCGGATCCCCGGCAATGGAAATGGCCTTGCCCGTTTCCATCGCCATGCGGGCAAACCGTTCCACGACCACGGCATAACCGCCGCCTGCTGCAACAATGTCGAGTGCTGCCACCGTGGTATCCACCGCAAACCTGGCCGCCTCTTGCAGCGGCATGCAGCCGTGCGCATTCAGATACCGCAACAGCATGTCCTCAAACCCAAGGATCTGAACCAAGGGCCCCTGCCGCAAGGCTTCCGGACTAAGGAAACCGCTGCCCGCCGCACGCACCGGAACCAGCCTCTCCTGTGAAATCCTCCGCACCTCGCCGCCATCCCAGCCGCCGGAACCAAAGCGCAGCTCCACATCGACATTCTCCGGCGCCTCCGTTCCCGCCCAGATATTGGACACCATCCGGACTGAGATGCCTGGATGCCGCTCAGCGAATTCCGGCAACCGGTGCGCAAGCCACAAACCTGCGGTCGACATCGGAACCCTTACGGTCAGAACTTGCTCAGTCTCTGTGCCAAACAGGCTGGCGGTCGAAATCGCCATATCCCCCAGCGCCTGCCGCAGCGAATAGGCATAGGCTTTGCCCATTTCGGTCAATGTCAGCCGCCGCGCCGCGCGGGTGAACAGCTTGCATCCCAGCTCCGCCTCCAGCGAGCGCACATGCAGGCTGACCGCGGTCTGGGTCATTCCCAGCTCCTGCGCCGCGTCGGTAAAACTCAGATGCTGCGCCGCGCTCTCAAACGAGCGCAACCAGACCAGATTGGGCAGTTTCCGCATTTATCACCAAATTTTCTTTGTGATTTTTGGCTGTTTTACTCGTTTTACTTTGCGCGCGTCACCCCCTTATCACTGTTCCAACCCCACAGCCGCGGCAAGGAGGCCGCCACGCCATGAAACGCATCTACACATTCGGCGGCTACCCGGCGCTGCGCAACCTGACGGTTGCGGACATTGTAGCGGGCAAAGGCCGGCGCAAATTTGTCCAGACCACCGCAACCAACCGGATTGAGGCCGCCACGGCCGAGGCTGCGGGCATCGACCACCTGTCCATCGTTGACCACGATATTGCCGAGGTCCGCGCCGGAGCCCCCAACACCTTCACCACCGCCGCGCTGATGGCCAGCGACTATGCCACGCATGACGAGATCCTGCGCGCAGGCATCAGCGCCGCCGCTGCTGGAGCCGACGCCGTCTACACCCTGCGCAGCTTCAAAGCGGTTGAGAAACTGGCCGACGAAGGTCTTAGCGTGCAGGGCCACCTCGGCCTGGTGCCGCGCCTGTCGACACAGATCGGCGGTCTGCGGGCCTATGGCCGCACCGCCGAGGAGGCGATGAAGCTGGCCGAAGACCTGCGCCGCCTGGAAGATGCAGGCGCCTATGCGGTGGAGCTGGAATGTGTCGCGGACGAGGCGATTGCCGAGATCAGCCCCCGCACCGGGCTGGTCACCCATTCGATCGGCTCCGGCGGGGCGGCGGATGTGATCTTCCTGTTCCAGGAGGACGCCTGCGGCGACACCCCCAACCCGCCGCGCCATGCCAAGGCCTTTGCAGATATGGCCAGCGTCCGCAGCCAGCTGGAGGCGGAACGGCTGAAGGGCCTGCAGGCTTACCGCACGGCGGTACTTGATGGTTCCTACCCGGATGCCGCCACCAGCATCGCCATGAAACCGGGAGAACACGCGAAACTGCGCGAACTGCTGGACAAGCGCACGCCCTTCCACCGCTGACTCCGCCGCCAGGCATACAGAACAGGACCGCATTCATGACCACCACAGACGTAAACGCCTCCTCGCAGGCCGAACGGCAGGAACCCGGCCCGATGAGCCGCGAATGGCACTGGCATCCAGAGCTGCCGGTGAAACACGCGCCCTACTGGTATTGGCCGCCCAAGCCCGGCACGCTGGCGAAATGGCTCTGGCAAAACTGGCTGCAGGTCTCCGACCGCTCGATTTATGTGGCACTGGCCTTTGCGGTGGCTTTCTGGCTGCAGCCGGTCACAGAAGCGCAAGCTGGTTTCGCCTTTGACTGGATGGCTTGGGTTTTCCTGCGCAACTGGGTGCTGCTGCTGATCGTTGCCGGGGGCTTGCACCTGTGGTTCTACGGCATCGACGGCCAGGGCAAGCTGTTGAAATACGACCCGCGCCCCTATGCCAAGCGCAAAAACGCGCTCTATAAGTTCGGCTACCAGACCTGGGATAACATCTACTACTCCATGGTCTTCGGCGCGACCTTCCTGTCCATTCTGGAGTGCTTCCTGCGCTGGACCTATGCCAGCGGGTTTATCGGCACCCTCAGCTTCACCGCGCATCCCGTCTGGTTCATCGCCCTGTTCCCGGTCCTGGCAATCTGGCAGAGCTTCCATTTCTACGTTGTGCACCTGTTCCTGCATCAGCCCTTCATCTACCGGCACGTCCACGCGGTGCATCACCGCAACGTCAACACCGGCCCCTGGTCCGGCATGTCGATGCACCCGGTCGAGGCCTTCGGCTACCTCAGCGCGATCCTGATCGTTCTGGTGCTGCCCAGCCACCCGGTCCACATGATCTTCCTCGGGTACTGGCTGATGCTTGGCGCCGCCTCGTCGCACTCCGGCTACGAGGCGATCTGGGCCCGCGACCGCCAGGCCTTGCTGATCGGCGCCTTCTTCCACCAGCTGCATCACCGCTACTACGAGTGCAACTACGGCAACGCGGAAATGCCCTGGGACAAGTGGTTCGGCACCTACCACGACGGATCCGAGGAGGCGACCCGCCGCACCCGAAACCGCAAACGGGAGATGCACGCGCAGGGCAAGGGCTGACTCCCCCCGGCTCTGCTGCACTTGACCAGCGGGGAACTGCAGTGAATGACTTGGCAAGCTTTGCGGCCATAACCTGCCGCGCAGAATGACCCAGACGTGTTCTTGAAAGGGCAGGCCGCCATGAACAACTACGCTTTCCCAATCGCAGACCGCTCCGTGGTGCCGGTTGCAGGCTCGGACACTGTTTTCCCCGTCAACCGTATCTTCTGCGTCGGGCGCAATTACGCGGCCCATGCGCTGGAGATGGGGGCCGATCCCAGCCGCGAGCCCCCGTTCTTCTTCACCAAGCCTGCGGATGCCATCCTGGCCGGCAGCAGCCTGCAGCTGCCCTACCCGCCGCTGACCGGGGACTTGCATCACGAGGTCGAAATGGTTGTCGGATTGAAGTCCGGCGGCCGCGACATCCCCGCCGATCAGGCACTGGACCATCTCTTTGGCGCCGCCCTCGGCATCGAATTCACCCGCCGCGACCTTCAAGGCCAAGCCAAGAAATCAGGCCGGCCCTGGGATATGGGCAAGGGGTTTGACGGCTCCGCAGCGATTGGGGAGATGACCCGGTTCACTCCCGCCTCTCTGCCTCAATCCGGTGCCATCAGCTTGCAGGTGAACGGTGCTCTGCGCCAGTCCGGCGACCTGTCGGAGATGATTTGGAAAACCGAAGAAACCATTGCCGAGCTGTCCCGTTATCTGACGCTGCAGGCCGGCGACCTGATTTTCACCGGCACTCCCGAAGGGGTGGGCCCTGTGGTTCCGGGCGACTGCCTGCTGGCCGCGTGCCAGGGCCTGCAGCCGCTGCAGGTTGAGATCATCCGCTAGGCCTGGATCTCGGCCTGACCGGCAAAAGGCTGCTTCAGGATCTGCCCTTCAGTCCCTTGCATGCAGAACTGACCCTGCAGTACTCTCGCTGAAAAACACCTTCAACCGGCGGGGCAACCGGTTGAAATGGCACGAGTGAGAGCAGGCCGGCGGATCGTTCGGGATTACCGGAGAAGGCAGAAGATGAGCAGTTCACCTTATGAAAACGTTCCCGTGCACGGGTTTTGGCGCAGCGGAGTGGCAGAACAGAACCCTCTGGAGTTCAAGGGTCTGTACAAACGCAAATTCCGCATCCGCCGGTCGCAAACCATCGCGACAGCGGGCAGCTGTTTTGCGCAGCACATCGCCCGGCATCTGCGGGCGCGGAAATTCAACGTACCGGATTATGAGCCCGCACCCAGAGGCATGCGCGCCGAACTGGCACGAAAATACCAGTTCGGCATCTACAGCTGCCGCTACGGCAACATCTATACCGCTGCCCAGCTGCTGCAGCTTGCCCGCGAGGCCTTTGGCCATATGGTCCCCTCCGACCGCGTCTGGGAAAGAGATGGACGGTATTTTGATGCACAGCGGCCGAATGCAGAACCGGAGGGGTTCGAGAATCCTGAACAAGTCCTGGAGGCGCGCAAACGGCATCTGGAAAGTGTCCGGCAGATGCTGCTTGAGATGGACATTTTTGTCTTCACTTTCGGCTTGACCGAGAGCTGGCAGCACCGCGAAAGCGGCACGGTCTTTCCAACGGCACCAGGCACGATCGCAGGCACATTCGATCCCAAGGTTTATGAATTCAGGAACTTCACCCATTCCGAGACCCTGCAAGATTTCGTCAAGTTCAAGCGGCTCCTGAAACGCGAGCGTGCGAAGACACCTCAGTACATCGTCTCGGTGTCACCGGTTCCGCTGACTGCTACCGCAACCGGCCAGCATGTGCTCGCAGCCTCGACATACTCTAAATCCGTGCTGCGCGCCGTTGCCGGTGAATTGTTCCAGACCAACCGCGATGTGGACTATTTCCCCTCATACGAAATTATCACCGCTCCGGTCACCCGCGGTATCTTCTTTGAGCCCAACCAGCGCAGCGTCAGCGGCCACGGGGTGGAAACGGCAATGCAAGCTTTCTTCTCGCAGCATGACCCTGGCGGGCACGGCGGCTCAGTCCCCGCGCCGCAGGCCCAGGACCAGAACGCAGCTCCTGCGGATGAAGAAGATTCTCTTATCTGCGAAGAAATACTGTTGGAGAATTTCTCCCGATGACCCGCAGGATCTGCGTAATGGGAAACTCGCACACTGCAGCCCTGAAAGGCGGCTGGGAAGAAAGTGGCGGCCGGAAAGATCTTGCACCGGACTTTTTCGGCGCCCTTTCCGACGGTATGGCATCCTTATCCTTTGAGAATGGCCAGCTGATCCCGCAGGAACCCGCCGCTGCCGAATTCTTCGGCAGGATTTCAGGCACAGGACGCGGAGTAGTCCCCGGGGACTACGACCTGTTCCTGCTCTGCGGCATGGGGATGTTCCCGGTTTCTGTCTTCAATAATTACAAGAACTTTGCCACCCCCAGCACCCGCAACGCCGAAGCCCCATACTTTGTGAGCGACGCCTGTCTGGACGATCTGCTCTGGGAGCAGATCAGCAGTTCGATGATGATGCACTGCGCCCGCCTGGTGCGGCAAGTTTCAGAGGCGGAGATTTTCCTGGCTTGGCAGGCCTTCTATGCCGAGACCCTGTTCAGCATCGAGTGGCGCGCGCAGCAGATGCAGCCGCTACTTGACAGCAACGATCAGGACTATGTGCTGGAAAGGATGTGCAAAGTCGAAGACCGCCTGCGCAACGAAGGCTTTTCGGTACTGCGCCAGCCCGGAAACACCATCACAAAGGGCATCATGACCAAAGCTGAGTTCTCGCGCGGCTCAGTGCTGTTCCGCGAAGAGCTGAACAAGCCCCATCGCGAAAACGATGTCTTCCACATGAACAGCAGCTATGGCGCTCAGTGCTGGCAGGCCTGGGAGATCTGACGCATCCCATTCCACCCTTTCGGGCGGAGCGGTCCATTGCCGCCGCCTCACGCTGCCTGCAGGCTTGCCAGCAGACCGCAGACCGGGCAGGAGCCCTGCAATTTCACCAGTAAGCTGACCGGTCTTCGCCATAGCCTCGGCAAAGCTCATGCCAATCCGCTTTGGCATCTCGGATTCGAACCAGCGCCGCGCGCCGGGGCTGGCCAATTCGGCGGGAGAGAGACCCGGCATGCGGGGGTAACACAGTGCATCCAGCGGCGCCCTGATGCTTGCACGCCATGCCTCAAATGCGGCAGAGGTTTGATAGCCGGACAGGAGCGGCGTGCCTTTCGCATCGAGCTGGCGGATGATTTCAGCACTGTTTTGCAGCACCTCGTCGCCGAGTTCCAGAATGGGTACGGTGGCTTCGCTCACACGCTTTCGCAAATGTTCCGGGACCTCCCTGGGAGTCATCGGTACGACGGTCAAGGGCAGGCCCTTCAACTCTGCGAAGATCCGGACGCGCAGGCAGAATGGGCAAGTTTCAAAGACATGCAGTTTCACGGGGGATCTCCAGTTCATCGGGACGGGTTGAGGTAACAGTCGGGGCTGATCAGCCCCCATGAATCAGCGCAAAACCCATTTTCACCACATAATCCGGCAGGTCTTCGTAATTGCCCCAGTCGGCATATTCGGGCAGCTCCAGCGTCCTGCTCAGTTCCAGCACCGCCTGAACCGATCCGGCCGGGTTCTCCCGGTTCACCTGTTCGACCACAGGAAAGACCGCATCATAGAGGTCGTTGTAAAATTCGGCTGCGGCTGAAAGCAGCGCCGGATCGGTGTTGTGCGAATGCGTGTTCACCGCATGCTTCAGCGCCCAGCCGTCCAGCGTGTTCAAAATCTGGCGCGAGCCCAGCAGGTTGGTGTCAGTCAGGGCCCAGCCCGGCGTCAGCGCGCCATCCAGATACATGTCGGCCGTGACGGCGATCCGTTCCTGCGGCAAGTGGATCACTGAAACCGCGACCCCGTCTGCCGGGCCGAAATGCAGCAGATCAACATTAGTGGTGCCCATGCCGATGCTCATGCGGTCTTCATAGGTCACATCCACCTTGCCCGGCGTCAGGCCGAGCGGGTCCTGGTCAAAGAACATGTCGATATTCTCATGCGCAATGACTTCCGCGCCGGGAAACACTTCGGTGCCGCCGATATGGTCGAAATGCTCGTGGGTCATCACAATCCGGGTGACCGGCAGATCGGTCAGCCGGGCGATCTCTGCACGTAAGAGCGACGCGCGGTAAGGATTGGCCGGATCCACCAACAGTACGCCCTCGGCCCCCTGAACAACAAGGCTGGTGTAATGCCCGAAGCTCATCGCATAGACGTGTTCATCGAGCTTCTGGGTTTTGACCGCAGTTTCTTCAGCCAATGTGCTAGCGGCTATAATATTGGCTGCAGCAAGGCCTGCGGCCAATACGGTGATTGTCCGTTTCATGTTCATTTCCCTTTCGGCACACCTCAGAGGTAGACCACACCAAAGCGCTCTTCGATCAGCTTCAGATCACGCTCTCCGGTTTCATTCTGGCGGGAGGTTTCGGCCATGAAGTCCTCGGCCCAGTCTCCGGGGAAGATGTAGCTGATGATCTTCGCCGTCTTGCCACCGGTATTCTTCATATAGTGGGAGGTGCCGCGCGGGCATTGGATGCTGGCGCCGGGGCCTGCCTGGAACACCTTGTCGCCGATTTTGACCTCAAGCTCGCCTTCGATGATGTGGAAGGTCTGATCCTCCCATTTGTGGTAATGGTCCGGAATACAGTTGCCCGGCGCGATCTCGCCTGCGCCGAAGACGTAGTCCGATCCGGTGTCGTCCTTGCCGGCCGCGACCGAAGTATATTCATCCGGCGCCATGAAGTACTTCCGGCCCTCGTGCCAGCCGCTGACGACTGTCTTTTTGGTGGTGGTTTCGGTTTTTCGGGACATGACTGGCCTCCTGAATGGCGGGATGGGCACGGGCGGGAATGCCGCCCGGGCCGCGGGGGTTACTGGCCGTGCCAGATCGAATAGGCCATGCGCTCCACATGGGCGGGCAGGTTCTGCTCGTACATGTGCCAGTGGCTGAACTCCGGCAGTTTGACCGTTTCTTTCAGCTCTTCGACCGTTCTGCCGGCCTGCATGCCTTCCCAGACCGCCTTGAACAGCGCCTCGTTGAAGGCCAGGTCCTCGGCCAGCTGTTCGGGCGAAGACTCGTGCATGTGACCCGAGATAACAGTGTCGAAATCCAGCTCGGCGGTGACCCGGCGCAGGGTGTTGAGCGAGCCGACGTAGTCATGCGTGTTCAGGCGTCCGGGCATGTTCACAAAGCCCTGCAGATGCCAGTCCACCGCCATCAGAACCTTGTCGTCAGGCATGTAAATGGCGCTGTTGCACTGGCCGTCATTGGCACCGAAATAGCGCATTTCGACCACTTTGCCGCCGAGCTCGATCCGGTGTGCATCGCCCTCGTAGGTCACGTCCGGCTGCACCACCCGGTTTTCCAGGTCACGGCTCAGCAACTCAGTGCAGCCCGCGTGGGTGATGAACTCCGCACCTTCGTCCTTGAACAGCCGGCCCCCGCGCGAGTGGTCAAAATGCGGATGCGAGTACAGCACCTTGACCACCGGCTGATCGGTCAGCTTGGAGATCTCCGCCCGCATCGCTTCGGCGCGGAATTCCTGGTTCGGGTCGACCACCAGAACGCCCTCTTCGGTGATGACAACCAGGCTAGAGTAATGCGCCATGTGGAACTGATAGACCCCGTCCTTCAGCTTGGTCATGACAGGTTTCATTTCATCATCTGCGGCGAATGCTGCGCCGCTGAAGGCGGCTGCCGCGGCAAGGGCTGCAAGAATACGTTTCATGGGATGGGCCTCCTTTTGCTGAAGGCAATATATCCATGACCTAAGATGTGATAATTGTAGCTGAAATAAGATCAGAAGGTACAAAAGGTATCGAATGGATAAGCTGCGGAAAATGGCGGTCTTCGCCCGTGTGGTCGAATTGGGCAGCTTTGCCGCCGCCGCTGCGGATCAGAATGTCACCCCGGCGATGGTCGGCCGCCATGTGGCGGATCTGGAGGCGACGCTGGACCAGCGCTTGATCAACCGCACGACCCGTTCAATGGAGGTCACCGAAGCCGGGCAGCGGTATTATCATGGCTGCAAAGCCATGCTCGAACAGCTGGATGCCCTAGAGCAGGAGGTTGCGGACCAACAGGGCAGCCGACCCGCGGGCATCATCCGGCTGGCCGCACCTGAGGGGCTGGGTTCGCTGCTGCTGGACGCGGTCGAAAGCTTTCAGGCGCAATACCCTGAGGTGCTGTTCGATCTGGTCATCGACAATGCCCAGACCGATTTCGTCAGCGCCAATGTGGATCTTGCAGTGCGGCTGGCGATTTCTCTTGAAGACAGCTCCCTGATCGTTTCCAAACTTTCAAACACCCGCCTGGGCCTGTTTGCCGCGCCCTCATATCTGACGAAGAACGGAACACCCGCGGGCGTTTCGGATCTCGGCAGCCACGCCTGCCTTGTCTTCGGTGGATCCCGTTTCGGAGACAGCTGGCCCCTGGTCACTCAAACCGGCGTGCAGAAGCTGCGCCAGCCCTGGCGGCTGGTGATGAACCAGACCCATATCTACCGCGACGCCCTGGTCAGGGGCATGGGGATCGGGCTCCTCCCGGAAATCATGGCTGCAGACCTGGTCGAAGCCGGATTTCTTAGCCCAGTAACTCTGGATGCTCGTTTCCCGGATGTGGGCGTGTTTGCAGTCTATCCAAACAGAGCCTTTCAGCCCCGCCGAGTCAGCCTGTTTTTGCAGCATCTGCGGCTGAAGATGAAGCCATGACAGGCTGTGCAAGGGCTATAAAGCCCCCGGCGGACACAGCACTCTCTTGCCATAGCTACCCCTCTCGAGGGCGCGGCGCGTTTTCAGGAACCGCTGCAGGCGATACCGTATTGCCCGCCGGTCTTTGTCGGCATTGTGGAACTCTGCTTCGATGAACTTGATCTTGGACATAGCTGGCCCTTTCCCGGCGCGCAGCGCCGTCTAGCTCCCGATTACACACAGTGCGCTCGGGAAAATGGAGGAAAGAACCTGGCCAGGTTTGAGCTTCAGACCTGCTCAATACGGCCGCTTCTGTCAACAGGAGGCGCTGACCAACGCTGGTGAACAAAGCCTACGCAGTGGGCTAAAAGTAACTTTTGCTAAGCCATTGTTTTAAAACAAAACCACCAGCCGAAGCTCGGTCAATGGCAAATAATCTCGTGTTGGAATGGCAGAAAACCCCCATCAATGGCAGTTATTTCACGGGTCCGACATCTGCCGGTTTCGGCAGGTCAGCGGCAAACGGCGATCGGTTATACATTCCATAATCAAACGTCATGGCAAATTGCACTAGCTATCAGGCAAACACAGCCAGAGCACTACATGACCCTGTCAAGCCTGCCGCCATTGCGGCTGTTCCGGATGCGTCCTTCACGCAAGCCGGACTTTGCACCCTTTCCTCCCGGCCTGGTCTGGCTGGACACATCCGCAGCACTCACGCACAATCGAAACGCGGTCTTGCGCAATCGGCGCCGCGCCACAGTTTCCCCTGCGCCTGCCTGCAGACCTTACGCGGCAGGTTCTTCCTAGTTCTGCCGCCGGTGCACTGCTCCGCAGGATGTGATCCGCCCGTGAATGCAATATCTGCGCACCGTGCGCATTCTAAACAGATTGAAGCCAGAAAGACGGCGCAGACCGTCCAGTCAAGCCCATGAAGGAGCGACGGAAAACATGTCCCAGATATCAAGCACGGTTCTCGCGCTGCTCGAACTCTTGTCTTATGCATTTATCTTTGCAGTTGGTGCCGGCATCCTGTGGCTGGTGATTATCTACATCCGCGACAAGACCCAGACCGAAAGCACCCTGCGCCGGAACTATCCGGTGGTTGCACGCTTCCGCTACTTCTTCGAGCATATGGGTGAGTTCTTCCGGCAGTATTTCTTTGCCCTGGACCGCGAGGAAATGCCTTTCAACCGCGCCGAACGCTCCTGGGCCTACCGCGCGGCTAAGAATGTGGATTCCACAGTTGCCTTCGGCTCCACCCGGGACCTGCGCCCGACCGGCACCGTCTATTTTGTGAACTGTCCCTTTCCCACACTGGAACAGGACGCCAAAGAACCCTCTGCCGTCACCATCGGCCCCTACACGCGGCACCCTTACTCCACGGATTCCTTTTTCAACATTTCCGGCATGAGCTACGGCGCCATTTCGGTCCCTGCCGTGCGCGCGCTCTCGCAAGGCGCCAAGAAAGCAGGCATCTGGATCAACACCGGCGAGGGCGGCCTCTCTCCCTACCATCTGGAAAGCGGTGCCGACATTGTGTTCCAGATCGGCACCGGCAAGTTCGGCGTGCGCAAACCCGAGGGCGGCTTTGACGAGGACAAGCTGCGCAAGGTCGCAGGGCACGACAACGTCCGGATGTTTGAGATTAAACTCAGCCAGGGCGCCAAGCCCGGCAAAGGCGGCATCCTGCCTGGCGCCAAAGTGACCGAGGAAATTGCAGAAATCCGCGGCCTGAAACCTGGCCAGGACGCAATCAGCCCCAACCGCCACCCGGAAGTCGACAGCGTCGCCGACCTGTTGGACATGATCGCCTATGTCCGTGACGTGACCGGCAAACCGGTGGGCTTCAAGACCGTAATCGGCGCCTATGGTTTCCTCGACAGCCTGTGCCGGGAAATTCTCAAACGCGGCCCCAAAAGCGCCCCGGACTTCATCACCATCGACAGCGCGGACGGCGGCACTGGCGCCGCTCCGATGAGCCTGATCGACAATATGGGCATGCCCCTGCGCGAGAGCCTTCCCCTCGCCGTTGACATCCTGAAACGGCACGGTTTGCGCGACCGCATCAAGGTCTGCGCCAGCGGCAAACTGATCAACCCGTCAGAAGTCGCCTGGGCCTTCTGCGCCGGAGCCGATTTCGTGAACTCCGCCCGCGGCTTCATGTTTGCCCTGGGCTGTATCCAGGCCCTGCAGTGCAACAAGAACACCTGCCCCACCGGCATCACCACCCATGACCCCAAGCTGCAATTCGGCCTGGATCCGGCCAGCAAGTCCGAACGCGTCGCCTATTACGCCAAGAACATGAAAAAGGAGGTCGGCATCATCGCCCACAGCTGCGGCGCCGCTGAGCCGCGCCTGCTGAAACGCTACCACGCGCGGATCGTGCTCGACAACGGCCGCTCGGTCTCGATGGACGAGTTGTATCCCGAGCCCGAGCAGCAGCAAGCCGCCGAATAACCTCTTCTCAGAACTCACAAATTTATTGAACAGGAGCCCCCATGCCTGACACCCGTTCCGCTGCCGTCAAAGCCTCCGACCTCCTCGTCGCCGCCCTTGAGGCCGAAGGCGTAGACTACATCTTTGCCGTCCCGGGCGAGGAAAACCTGGACGTGCTGGAATCCCTGCGCCCCTCGAAAATCGAGCTGGTTCTGACCCGCCACGAACAGGGCGCGGCCTTCATGGCCGCCACCTATGGCCGCCTCACCGGCAAGGCCGGCGTCTGCATGGCCACACTCGGCCCTGGTGCCACCAACTTTGCGACCCCCGCAGCCTATGCCCATCTTGGAGGCATGCCGCTGATCATGATCACAGGCCAGAAGCCGATCAAGAAATCGAAGCAGGGCCAGTTCCAGATCATCGACGTGGTCGGTCTGTTCGCCCCGATCTGCAAGATGTCCAAGCAGATCGTGCACGGCAACACCATCCCCGCCCTGATCCGCGAGGCTTTCCGCGTGGCCGAAGAGGAACGCCCCGGCGCGGTTCTGCTGGAACTGCCCGAAGACATCGCCGCAGAAGACACCGACGAACCCGTCCTGCAGCCCCACCCCCGCCACTACGCGGTGGCAGGCGACACGGTGCTGAACGAGGCTGCCGAACTGATCCGCAACGCAAGGATGCCGCTCTTGCTGCTGGGCGCAGGCGCCAACCGCAAAGATGCCCGTTCCGCCCTCAGCGCCTTTGCCGAGGCGACGCAGATCCCCTTCTTCAACACCCAGATGGGCAAGGGCGTGATTGACGAACGTTCCGACCTGTTCCTGGGCACCGCGGCGCTGTCGGACGGTGACTACCTGCACTGCGCCATCGACCGCGCCGACCTGATCATCAACGTTGGCCACGACGTGGTCGAAAAACCGCCCTTCTTCATGGAGGAGGGCGGCACCAAGGTCATCCATGTGAACTACAAGGCCGCCCAGGTCGACCAGGTTTACTTCCCGCAGGTCGAGGTGGTCGGCGACCTCGCTCAATCCATCACCCGCCTGGGTGAAATCCTAGGCGGTCCCTTGGATTTCGACCGCGGCTACTTCCAGCGCATCAAGCAGGAGACTGAGAAACACACCTCCGAAGGCTCGGAAGATCCCCGCTTTCCGATCATTCCGCAGCGGCTGGTCGCGGACACCCGCAAGGTGATGGCGGACTGCGATATCATCGCGCTCGACAATGGCATCTACAAGATCTGGTACGCCCGGAATTACAAGGCCTATCAGCCCAACACCGTGCTGCTGGACAACGCCTTGGCGACAATGGGCGCAGGGCTCCCTTCGGCGATGATGGCGGCCAAGCTTTATCCCAACCGCCGGGTGATGGCGATCTGCGGCGACGGCGGCTTTATGATGAACAGCCAGGAGCTGGAAACCGCTGTCCGGCTGGGCCTCAACCTGGTCGTCACGGTGCTGAACGACAGCTCTTACGGCATGATCCGCTGGAAGCAGTCGCACGCAGGCTTTGACGACTGGGGGCTGGAGTTCAACAACCCGGATTTTGTGCAATACGCAAACAGCTACGGCGCTACCGGCCACCGGATCGAGCGAACCGAAGACCTCGCGCCGACCTTCGAGAAAGCCTTTGCCGCAGGCGGCGTGCATCTGATTGATGTCCCTGTCGATTACAGCGAAAATCAGCGCGTCCTGATTGATGAACTGGCAGCAAAGGTGTGCCTGATATGAGCAAGACCGTGGAAGTCGTGAACCCCTACAGCCTGGAACGCATCGGCACAGTCGAGACCAGCACGTGGGAGCAGATCGACGCAATGCTGGACACCGCGCATGGGCTCTACCGCCGGCGCGGCGCCTGGCTGCCTGCCTATCAGCGTATCGAAATCCTCAAGAAAACCGCCCGCCTGATGGAAGCGCGCTTTGACGAGCTTGCGCTGCTGATCGCCAGCGAAGGCGGCAAGCCGCTGGTCGACGCCAGGGTCGAGGTCAAGCGCGCCATCGACGGGGTGGAGCTTTGCGTGCATGAAATCGGCCAGATGGCGGGCAAGGAAATCCCGATGGACCTGACCACCGCGGGTGCCGGCCGGATCGCCTTTACCCAGCGCGAGCCGATCGGCGTAGTGGTGGCCGCCAGCGCCTTCAACCACCCGCTGAACCTGATCGTGCATCAGGTGGCGCCCGCCGTAGCCACTGGCTGCCCGGTGATTGTGAAGCCTGCAATGGATACGCCGTTGTCGTGCCAGGCCTTTGTTGCCATGCTGCATGAGGCCGGACTGCCGCAGGACTGGTGCCGCCCGGTGGTCTGCAGCAATGAAGTGGCCGAGCAGATGATCACCGATGCGCGGGTTGGCTTCTTCTCCTTCATCGGCTCCGCCCGCGTTGGCTGGATGCTCCGCTCCAAGCTCGCTCCCGGCACCCGCTGCGCGCTGGAACACGGCGGTGCAGCCCCGGTTATCGTCGGCGAGGATGCCGACATTGACGCCATGATCCCGGCCTTGGCCAAGGGCGGCTTCTACCACTCCGGCCAGGTCTGTGTCTCGGTGCAGCGGGTGTTCGCCCCCGCCGCCAAGGCCGAAGAGATTGCGCAGAAACTGGCAGAAACGGCAAAAGCACTGAAAGTCGGTGACGCCACCGACCCCGCAACCGAATGCGGCCCGCTGATCCGCCCCGGCGAGGTCGACCGGGTCGAAGAATGGGTGCAGGAAGCCGTCGACGGCGGCGCCAAGCTTCTGTCGGGGGGCAAACGCCTGGGCGAGACCACCTATGCCCCTACCGTACTGCTGGACCCGCCCGCAGACGCGCGGGTTTCGCAGCTTGAGATCTTCGGCCCGGTGATCTGCGTCTACAGCACCGCCGGCATCGAAGACGCCTTTGAAACTGCAAACAGCCTGCCTTTTGCATTCCAGGCCGCAGTCTTCACCAAAAGCCTGGACACCGCCATGCAGGCCGTCCGTCAGCTCGACGCCACCGCGGTGATGGTCAACGACCACACCGCCTTCCGCGTTGATTGGATGCCTTTCGCCGGCCGCCGCCAGTCCGGCTACAACACCGGCGGCATCGGCTACACCATGCATGACATGACCCAGGACAAGATGGCGGTGATCAAACTCTAGCGCTCCGGGGCGGGCAGCCCAAAGCCTTGGGCTGCCCCCTTCCCGCGGTGCGCCTTCAGGCAGTCTATGAACAGGCGCAGGCACTCCAGCCGGCTGTTTTGCTTTGGAAAATACAGGTAAAACGGCGGCAGGCTGGCAGTGTATTCGTCCAGAACCGTCTCCAGTTCCCCGGTCTCCAGATAATCCGCCATCGTGGCACGCAGCGACCAGCCGATGCCGTGCCCCTCCCGCGCGGCCTGGATCACGCCAATGACCGTATCGAAGCTCAGCCGCATCGGCGGATCGATCCGTTTCTCCTGACCATTCTCCAGAACCCGCCACTCCTTGATCTGCCCCGACGTGGGCATCCGGTAGCGGATGCAAGGATGCGCCAGCAGATCACGCGGATGCCGGGGCCGGCCATGTATCCTGAGGTACTCAGGTGCCGCAAAGAAGGCCGGCACCAGCGGGTCCGTCACCCTGACCGCAATCATGTCCGGCGCCAGAATGTCGCCCTGCCGGATCCCGGCATGAAATCCGTCGCGCACGATATCCGCCAGTTCCTCGCTCCATGAGATATCCAGTTTGATGCCCGGGTTCTGCACCAGAAAAGCGTTCAGAACTGGTGTTACCGCCGTCATATATGCCCCGCGTGACATGCTGAGCCGCAGGGTCCCAGTTGTGGACTTGGCCATTTCCTGCGCTTTCTTCACCGCATAGCCCATGTCGCGGTAGGCCGGCGCCGCCGCGTCGAACAGAACCCGGCCCGCCTCAGTCAGCTCGATACTGCGGGTGGTCCGGAACAGCAGATCCACTCCCAGCCGCTCTTCCAAAGCTTTCAGCTGCAGGCTCACCGCCGGCGCACCCACTCCCAAAGCTTTGGCCGCCGCCCGCAAGGAACCCTCGCGAACAATGGTCAGGAAAACTTCAATTCCATTAACAGGTGTTCGTTGCATTATTTAGAAATATTAAACAACCAGTTCAGTTTGCAAGGAGTTCTCAAAAACCGTCCGGCTCGATAGCTGTTTCCCTGCAAACAGCAGTCAAACAGGGGCAGCCATGACGGAACTCACGGGAGCACGGCCGCAGAATCTGCTGCGCGGTGTCGCGATGATCCTTGCGGCAGCTTTTCTCATTTCAGTTCAGGATGTTGTATTCAAACTGTTCAGCAGTCAGCTGACCCTATGGCAGATTTTTGCGCTGCGCGGTCTGCTGGCGGTGCCGCTGCTGCTCACGATTGGCCGGTTCCGGCGGCGGCAGGGCAGCGTTTTGCGGCTTGCCCTCAGCAAATGGGCGATGCTGCGGGCCCTGCTCATTACAACAACCTTCCTGGCATTCTACGCTGCGCTGCCCTTTCTCAGCTTGTCGACGGTCGGAGCGGCAAACTATATCGCACCGGTCTTTGTCACCCTGCTGTCCGCCTATGCCATTGCTGAACCGCCCGGTGTGCGCGGCTGGGTTGGCGTTATAATCGGGTTTGCCGGCGTGATCGTCCTGCTGCAGCCCGGCACCGATGCCTTTTCCATCTGGGCCATACTGCCAATCTGCGGTGCCGCATTCTATGCGCTGGCGCATATCACCACCCGCACCAGATGCCAGGGCATCCCTTTATCGGCACTGGCACTGTCGCAGAACCTGGTCATGCTGGCCGCAGGCCTGGCAGTCAGCGCAGGGCTTTTGTGGCTGCAACCTCAAGACGGGTTTTTTGACAGCTACCCTTATATCTTCGGCCTGTGGGCACCGGTCTCCGCCGCGGATTGGATGGTTCTGATTTTGCTGGCAGCATTTGCCGTTGCAATCGGCATGATGCTGGCCGGGGCCTACCGCACAGCACCGCCCTCCGTCATTTCGACCTTTGAATACAGCTACCTGGCCTTTGCGGCAGCCTGGGACATTCACCTCTTCGGCACAGCGCTGTCCTTCCCTCAGATCGCCGGCATGATGCTGATCGCCGCCGCCGGACTGCTGGTCCTGAAGCCCGGCCGATCCAAAGAAACAGCAGCACCGTGAACCCTTCCGTACGCGGTGCCGTTTCGGCCTTTCCGCACCGCGCCGCAACCGCTATGACCGCCTCATCCCTGCACAAATGAGGCATTTTCCCATGACCATCACCCGTATCGGCACCACCGCCCGCTCCAGCAAAATCGTCAAGCACAACGGCGTTGTGTATCTCAGCGGCCAAGTGTCTGAAGCCGAAACCGCCGCCGACCAGACCCGCGAGATCCTCGCCAAAGTCGACGCCTTGCTGGAAGAGGCCGGCAGCGATAAAACCCGCCTGCTGCAGACCGTGATCTGGCTGTCCGACATGTCCTACTTCGCCGAGCTGAACGAGGTCTGGAACGCCTGGGTTCCCGAAGGCCACGCCCCGGCCCGCGCCTGCGGCGAAGCCAAACTGGCACGTGAAATCCTGAAGGTCGAAATCATCGTCACCGCCGCCTGCGACTGATTTTTCTGAGAACAATAAAAAACTGCGCCGGGCCTCAACAGCCCGGCGCATTTCTTTTCACCAGTTCGCCCCGCTTCAGGCGTGCAGATCCTGCGACATGCGGGTGCCATCCGGCGCAGCGGCGTCCTTGCCAATCGGCGCGGCCGACGGATCGGTTTTCAGCGACCGGTACAGCCCCAGCGTCATCCCGATGATCACAAAGGAAATCGGGAAGGCCGCCGCAATCGACGCGGTTTGCAGCGCGCCAAGCCCGCCTGCCATCAAGAGCACAATCGCAGTGGCACCGATGCCGGCACCCCAGATGATGCGGAACTTCTTCGGCGGGTTGTCATCGCCCATCGACAGCATGGTGGTGATCACCAGCGTGCCCGAGTCCGCCGAGGTTACAAACCACGAGAATAGCAGCAAAGTTGCCAGCGCCGACAGCGGCCAGGCGGTCCAGCTCAGATCCCCCAGCCAGGAAGTGGCGCCCAGATTGCCGATGGTTCCGTAAAGCGCCGCAGGCAGGTCCCAGTCACGCACCGTCTGGATCACGCCCGCACCGCCTTCGGCGGCCGGGCCGCCGGCCATGTTCAGCTCCTGCCAGATGGCGTTGCCGCCGAACATGCACAGCCAGAAGAAGGCAATCGCGGTCGGCACAAACAGCACGCCCACCATGAACTCCCGGATGGTGCGGCCGCGCGAGATGCGGGCGATGAACATGCCCACCATCGGCGCCCAGGCAATCCACCAGCCCCAGTAGAAGATGGTCCAGCCGCCCTGCCAGGCGATGTTCTCTTCCGAGCTGGCGGTCCAGAAACCCATCGGGATGAAGTTCCAGATATAATCGCCTAGGGTGGTCACATAGAAGCCCAGCAGCCATTTCAGCGGGCCGATCACCACAAAGGCCATCAGCAGGAACATCGACAGCCAGATGTTCCATTCGGAAATGATGCGGATGCCTTTGCCCACGCCCGACACGGTCGAGATGGTGGCTATGATGGTCACAATGACGATCAGCACGATCTTCAGCGTCAGCGTCGGCTCCAGACCGAACAGCACGTTGAGACCGGTCGCCATCTGGCTGGTGCCCAGGCCCAGCGAGGTTGCGATGCCGAACACCGAGCCGAACACCGCCAGCAGGTCCACCATATGCCCCCAGGGGCCATAGATCTTTTCCCCGATCAGCGGATACAGCGCCGAACGCATGGTCAGCGGCAGCTTCTTGCGGAAACCGAAATAGGCCAGGCACAGGCCCACGATCACGTACAAAGCCCAGCCGTGGAACCCCCAATGGAAATAAGTCACCCGCATCGCGTCAATGGCGCGCTGCATGTTCATTTCCGAATGGCCTGCCATCTCGGCATGGGGGTTGTTCGGATAACCCCAGACGGCCGAGTTGTCGAAGTAAAAAATTGGCTCGGCAACGCCAAAGAACAGGATGCCGATGCCGATACCCGCCGAGAACAGCATCGCAAACCAGCTGAAGTTGCTGAACTCGGGGCGCGCATCATCGTCGCCCAGCCGCAGGCTGCCGAACTTCGAGAACATCAGGAAGAAGCAGAAGAACATGATCCCGGCCAGAACCGAGATGTAATACCAGCTCAAGCCGCCTTCGATCCAGCTGCGGACCGACTTGTACAACCCGCCCGCAAATTCGACGTTCAAAACGGTGAAAATCACAAAGGCGGCAATCATCGCCTTAGCTGCCATACCCATTCCCGGGTGCAGGCCGGTAAAGAAACCGGACTTTGCCACCAGGTGGCTGTTGGAATTGCTTTCAGACATTTGGTCCTCCCTTTGTCCCTATGCAAATAGCTCTCCGGAGTCCTCCGCTCCGGCAAAGCTGCCCGGTCTGCCAAGGCGGGATGAAGCCCTCCCTCTTGCCATGCTTTCCGGAAATGCCCCCCCGGGCAGCCGGCGGAACCGGCCGCGAAAATGCGGGCTGGAATCGGGGAGGAGATCCAGCCCGCAGCGGGGAAGTTCCGGCGGGCCGCAAACCCGCCGGCCCCGAGCTCAGCCGCGCTGGCCGACGTGGCGCCCCGCGCCCTCCGGCAGCGGCATGCCTGCGTGCGCAGCTGCGTAGCTTGCCAGTTTGTCCGCCACGTCCTGCGAAGGCAGCGACGTGCCGCGCGCATTCAGATCCATATGCAGCAGCAGCGTTTCCACAGTTGCCGCCAGCTTGCCTTCCGGGCCGTGCAGGCGGTGGAACAGATGCATCTTCTTGCCTTCGCCCTGCAGCACCTGGGTGGTGACAGTCAGCGCGTCGCCCTCGTGCAGCTCATCCAGGAAGCGCACGTGGTTCTCGACGGTGAAATAGCTGCCGCCTGCGGCGATGTATTCCGCATCAGCGCCGATCATCTCCATGAAGCGGTCGGTCGCCTGGGCCGAGGCCTCGGTATAATGCGCCTCGTTCATGTGGCCATTGTAGTCGGTCCAGCTTTGCGGAACCGGGCGGCTGACAGTGACCGGCAGCTCTACCGCGTCCGGCGCAGGCAGCGTTGCCTCGTGGGTGTTGATGACACCGCCTGCTCCGCTGCCGGATTTCTTCAGCGCCCGCATCATGCCGACCAGATTGTCATCGCGCAGGCGCTCCAGCTCACGGATCGACAGATGGCCGGACTGCGCATCCGACTGGCCCGCGATCAGGTCCACCAGCTCATCAGTGAACTCCGGCACATCCATCAGCTTGGTCCAGGGCCATTCCAGCGCCGGGCCGAACTGCGCCATGAAATGCTTCATGCCCGCTTCGCCGCCGGCAATCCGGTAGGTCTCGAACAGGCCCATCTGCGCCCACCTGAGGCCAAAGCCCATGCGGATGGACTCGTCCAGCTCCTCGGTGGTGCAGATGCCGTCCTTGATCAGCCATAGGCCCTCGCGCCAGACCGCTTCCAGCAGACGGTCGGCAATATGCGCGTCGATCTCCTTGCGCACGGTCAGCGGGTACATGCCGACTTCACGCAGCAGGTCCGAGGCTTGCGCACAAGTGTCCGCATCGCCCACCAGCTCGACCAGCGGCAGCAGGTAGACCGGATTGAAAGGATGCGCCACAACGGCGCGGGCGCCCTGCTCGTTCAGCTCCGATGGTTTGAAGCCCGAGGTTGAGGAGCCAATCACAGCGCTTGCGGGCGCGTGCTCCTGGATCTGTGCATGGATCTTGTGTTTCAGGTCCAGCCGCTCCGGCACGCTTTCCTGGATCCAGGCTGCCTCTGCCACAGCCTCTGCCATGTCTGCATGGAAGGTTAGCTCACCTTCGGCCGGCAGCGCCTTGTCATACAGAGACGGCAGCGCGCGGCGGGCATTGGCCAGCACTTCGCCGATCTTGCGTTCCGCTTCCGGGTCCGGGTCGAAGACCCGCACATTCCAGCCGTTCAGAAGGAACCGCGCGGCCCAGCCCCCGCCGATGACGCCGCCGCCGATGATTGCTGCTGTTTTCATGATCTATCCTCTGATCGCCAGACCAGTGCACCCGCTGATGCACGGAGGGTGTACGGGGGGTGCACACATGGCACCCCCGGGTTTCAGCTTATTTCGCCACCGGCGCGCGCTTGGTCAGGCCCAGCTTTTCGCGGACTGCGTCGGGGCCGATGATCTTGGCGCCCATGCCCTCGATCACGCCCACCGCGCGTTCCACAAGCTGCGCGTTGGTGGCCAGCACGCCCTTCTCCAGGAACAGGTTGTCTTCCAGGCCAACCCGCACGTTGCCGCCCGCCAGCACCGACTGCGCGGCATATGGCATCTGATCACGGCCCAGCGAAAACGCCGACCAGGTCCAGTCCGACGGCACATTGTTAACCATCGCCATAAAGGTGTTGAGGTCGTTCGGCGCCCCCCACGGCACCCCCATGCACAATTGCACCAGCGCGTTCGGCTCCAGAATTCCCTCTTTTACCAATTGCTTGGCAAACCACAGATGGCCGGTGTCGAACGCCTCGATCTCCGGCTTCACGCCCAGATCGGTCATCATCTGGCCCATCGCGCGCAGCATGCCCGGGAAGTTTGTCATGACGTAGTCGGCTTCGGCAAAGTTCATGGTGCCGCAGTCCAGGGTGCAGATTTCCGGAAGGCATTCCGCGATATGGGCCATCCGCTCGGTGGCACCGATCATGTCGGTGGCCGCTTCGTTGACCGGGAACGGGTTTTCTACGCCGCCAAAGACGATGTCGCCGCCCATGCCCGCGGTCAGGTTCAGCACCACGTCCACCTCGGAATCGCGGATGCGGTCGGTAAGTTCCCGGTAATACTCAAGCTTCCGGGACGGCGCCCCGGTCTCCGGGTCGCGGACATGGCAATGCACCACAGCAGCGCCGGCCTTGGCTGCTTCGATTGCAGACTCGGCAATCTGCTTGGGCGAGCGCGGCACATGGGGAGATTTGTCCTGGGTGCCGCCCGAGCCGGTCACGGCGGCGGTGATGAAGACTTCACGGTTCATGGTCAGGGGCATGGGTTCGCTCTTTTTGAGTTAAGCTTGCAGTTCGGGGTGATCCGCAAACAGCTCCAGCGCCTGCGGGTTCGCGAGGCCGGAGAGGTTTCGGACGGGTTGTTTGTTCACCACATCGCGCACCGCCAGCTCGGCGGTTTTGCCGGATTTGGTGCGCGGAATGTCAGCGACAGAGATGATCTTAGCCGGTACATGGCGCGGCGACGCGTTCTTGCGGATTTCCGTTTTGACACGGATGGTTAGTGCATCGTCCAGCACAGTTCCGTCTGCGGTTTGCACGAACAGAACCACCCGCACGTCGTTGTCGAAGTTCTGGCCCACAACCACCGCGTCCGAGACCTCGTCAATCTTGTCGAGCTGCCGGTAGATCTCGGCCGTGCCGATCCGCACGCCGCCTGGGTTCAGGGTCGCGTCCGAGCGGCCCAGAACGACATAGCCGCCGTGCTCCGTGCGGATGGTGAAATCCCCCTGCCGCCAGATGTTCGGGTAGGTCTCGAAATAGCTGGAGCGGTAGCGGGTATTCTCCGGATCGTTCAGGAACCGCGTTGGCATAGACGGATGCGCGTTGCGGCAGACCAGCTCGCCCGCGGCGCCTTCCACCGGGTCGCCCTGATCGTTCAGGGTGGCCACATCCAGTCCCAGCATCGGCGCCTGGATTTCACCCTGGTGCACCGGCAGTACCGGGCAGCCGCCGATGAAGCAGCCCAGAATATCGGTGCCGCCGCAGATCGAGGCCAGCTGCACTTCCGCCTTCCAGTCAGCATAGACATGGGCAAAGCCCTCAGGCGAAAGCGGCGACCCGGTCGACAGCACAACGCGCAAACCGTTCAGATCGCGGGTTTCCATGGGCCGGTTCCGGCGCTTCAGAGACGCGTCAATGTATTTCGCGGAAATGCCAAAATGAGTCACCTTCTCAGCCTCTGCCAGATCGAACAGGCGGCTGATCCCGGGAAACATCGGATTGCCGTCAAACAGCACAATCGCGGCCTCGGACGCCAGCGCCGCCACTTGCCAGTTCCACATCATCCAATTGCAAGTGGTGTAATAGAACATCCGGTCGCCCGGGCGCAGATCGCAGTGCAACTGCTGTTCCACCAGCATCCGCAGCAGGGTGCCGCCGCCGGAATGCTCGATGCACTTGGGCTTGCCAGTGGTGCCGGAGGAGAACATCACATAGAGCGGATCGCGAAATCCCATAGGGCGGCAGTCCAGCGCCGGGGCATCGTCAAGTTTGAAGGCCTCATAGGCAGTCATGCCGTCCGGCAGATCCTCAGCCCCGCCCGCATAGGGCCAGACCACAATCTGCTCGATTGACGGAACACGCGCGGCAACCTCGGCAATCGCATCGCGGGTGCCAAAAACCTTGCCATTGTAGAAGTAACCGTCCGCCGCAAACATCAGCTTGGGCGCGATCTGGCCGAACCGGTCGACCACCACATCCGGCCCGCTCTCCGGTGCACAGGAGGACCAGACCGCCCCCAGCGAAGCCGTGGCCAGCATCGCCGCCACAGCCTGCGGCATGTTTGGCACATAGCCGGCAACGTGGTCACCTTCCTCAATCCCGGCAGCGCGCAGCGCCGCTGCCAGCTGTTCGACTTCGCGCTTCAGCTCCGCGCGGGTCCAGGCCGTGCGGCGGCCATCCTCGCCGATGAAAACAATTGCCTCCCGGCCGTCGGCGTTCTTTAGAAAGGTCTCAACGATGTTGAGGCGCGCTTCAGGGAAGAACCGCACTTTCATCGGATCGGTATCCGGCTCCAAGGCGACACTGCCCTTGTCCCCTTCCAGCCCGCAGAAATCCCAGGCCAGCGGCCAGAAATCGGCTGCATGATCCACCGACCATTCATGCAGCTTCGCATGATCCGCAAAACTACGGCCTGCGGCGGCCTCAGCCTGGGCATGAAAGTCGGACATAAGCGGTTTGCGGCGTGCCGAAAGATCCGGCTGCCAGAGAAGGCGAGCAGTTGTCATGGATACATCAGTGGCTAGAGAGCGGTGTTCGGTTCGGCGTCAACGGGCTGTCAAAAGTTTTGACTAATGCGGTGATTAGCCCAGGAAAGGAACTTGCGCTTATACAGTTTTGGCCAAATAATGTGCAGATGCCGTCAATTTCTTCACCAATCTTCGAGTTCCTGCTGTTCGACGGGTTTTCAAACATGGTTCTGGCCAGTGCGATGGAACCGTTGCGGGATGTGCGGATGAACGCCGGCCAGGAGACTGCAGCTTGGCGGGTCAGTACTTTGGACGGTGCGCCAGTCACCAGTTCCAGCGGGCTGCAGATCACGCCGGACGTTACCTTTGACGAACGTGCAGGCAACCGGAATCTGGTGCTTGTTGCCGGCTACCATGTGCGCGAACAGGTGACTCCTGCACTTCTGACCAGACTCAGGGCGGCCACCCGGCAGGCAAGGCTGGTTATTGGCCTCGACACCTCTGCCTGGCTGCTGGCTGCAGCAGGCGTGCTGGACGGGCACACCGCCACGATCCACTGGCAGGAACTAGAGGCCTTTAGCGAAACCTTTCCCAAAGTGGATGTCTCCACCGCACGGTATGTGAGGTCGGGCCCGTTTGTAACCTGCGGCGGCGCCAGCACGGCCTTGGATCTGATGCTGAGCCTGATTCAGGATCTCTACGGGTCTGCTGCTGCGTTCGGCGCATCGACGATGTTCGTCTATGATCCGTCGCGACAATCAGAATTGAACCGCGGCGCGGCACGGCTGGAACAGAAAGGTTCGCCCAAAATCCTGATGGCCGCCAACCTGATGGCGGAGAACATCGAAACGCCAATAACCACAGCGGAACTGGCAGACCGGGTATCTCTTTCAGAGCGCACCCTGACGCGAGCCTTTCAACGTGAATTGGGCATGACACCTGGGAGATATTACAAGATGCTGCGGCTCCAGCATGCCCGCTACCTGTCAGAAGAAACTCACCTGAGTCTGGAGCAGATTGCACTCAGGTGCGGTTTCTCTTCGGCTTCGTCGCTGGGCCGGTCGTTCAGCGGGCTTTATGGCCGGACCCTTCGCGAGGCGCGCGTACAGGAAAAACCCTGGATGAAAACTGCCCGCAGCACTGGCTGAGGTTAGGATGCCGCCGCAGCGGCAGGCTTTTCGTCCCGCGGAGACACCCCGAATTTGCGGGCATATTCCCGGCTGAACTGGGTGGGGCTCTCATAGCCCACGTCGTAGGCCGCGGAGGCAACCGATTTTCCGCCACTCATCAGCAACCTGCGCGCTTCCATCAGCCGCAGCTCCTTTTGGTACTGAAGCGGCGTGCTGGACGTCAGCGCCTTAAAGTGCTCATGAAACGTCGATTGGCTCATCCCCGCCGCCGCAGCCAGTTCAGACACCGGCAGCGTGGCTTTGTAACCCTCCCGGATCATGGTGATGGCCTTGGAAATCCGGCTGGCCGGGCTTTCGTGCAGCAAGAGCTGGCGCAGCATGCCTCCGTGCTGAGCGCGCAGCAGGCGGAAATGAATCTCTTTCAGCACCAGCGGCGCCAGCGCCTGCACCTCTACTGGATCCTTGGCCAGGCGGAACAGCCGCGCCACGGCGTCGAACAGTTCTGCGTCACCATCCGCGACGCTCATCGAATGCGAGGCCCGCTCCTGCCCATCTGCCGCGCCGATTTCGTCATATAGACTGCGCACGGTGACCAGGTCCAGTTTCAGCGCCAGCGACACATAGGGAGTTTCTGGCGACGCATCGATCACCCCAGCTGTGACCGGAAGGGCATGGCTGACGATGAGCGACTTGCCGGCTCCGTAGCGGATCACCCGGTCCTCCAGATGCGCCTCCTTGGCGCCTTGCAGGACCAGGCACATGATCGGCTCGTAGATCATCGCCTGAAATTCAGTCCGCTTCTCGCTGCAAAAGGCAAACAGCCCATCGACCCCGGTTTCACAGCCGGTTTCAAGCCCGCCGCGGGCGCGGACAAAGCCGGCGACTTCGGAGATCAGATCCTGGGGTACCATCGGCGTTCCTCCTGTTGCCTTGGCTTATAAACGCTGCCGCGGCGGCACAGAACCTCAAATCCCGAAGCTTCGGAGGATCAGGCAGATCATCCGGAGGATCGGGCACGGGGAACGGCCCGCTGGGCTCTACCTTGGGTGCAACGGAACGACTGGAGCCAGGACTATGCCGCAAACCATTCTCATCACCGGAGCTTCGTCAGGGATTGGCAAAGCCACCGCCCGCCTGTTTGCCGATGGCGGCTGGAACGTCGTTGCCACTATGCGCAACCCCGAGGATGCCGAGGATCTGGCGGAGCGGGCGAATGTTCTGGTTGCGGCGCTGGATGTGACCAAGCCCGGGACCATTGCAAAGGCTGTGGACCTGGCCCTTAGTACCTATGGCCGGATCGACGTGCTGCTGAACAATGCAGGCTACGGCGCCTATGGTCCGCTGGAAGCCTTCCCGATGGAGCGGATCGAGCGTCAGTTCGCTACCAATGTGATCGGCCTGCTGGCGGTGACCAAGGCAGTGCTGCCGCACATGCGGGCGCAGAAATCCGGAACCATCGTCAATATCTCCTCGATCGGCGGCCAGATGACCTTCCCGCTGGGCACCCTGTATCATGGCACTAAGTTTGCCGTCGAAGGCCTGTCCGAAGCCCTGCACTATGAGCTTGAGGCCGTCGGCGTGAAGGTCAAGATCGTCGAACCCGGCATGATCAACACCGATTTCGGCGGCCGTTCTTTTGACTTTGCCGTGGATGAGAGCATGCCCGAGTACATGCCTGTTGTTGCGGGAATGCAGGCGGCAATGGGCACATTCGGCGCGCAGGCATCTGAGCCGGAACTGGTGGCAGAGGTGATACGGACCGCAGTCACGGACGGCACATCCCAGCTGCGCTACCGCGCCGGGGCTGATGCCGAAGCACTGCTGAGCGCGCGCAAGACGCAGGATGATGAGACCTTCATCGGCGGCATCAAGGCCGGCATGGGGCTGTAATCAGACCCGTCCAAACGTCAAGACAGGGAGGGAAGATCATGTATGGACAAGCACTTGCAGCAGGCGGGCTGGCGGTTGTGACCGGCGGTGCCAGCGGCGTTGGCTTTGCCGCCGCCCAGCGGTTCGCGCAAGGCGGTTTGGGCGTTGTCCTCGCTGACCTTCCGGGTGAAGCGCTGGATCAAGCAGCAGAGAAACTGCGCGGCATCGCCCCACCCGGCACGCCGGTTCTGGCAGTACCCGCGGACGTCAGCGATGCGGCTTCGGTTCAGGCACTGGCGGATGCGGCCTTTGATGCTGGCGAAGTGGCAGTGCTGATGAACAACGCAGGCATTGCCCGCCCCACGGGCAGCTGGGAAGACCCGGACGCCTGGCGCGCGATGATCGAGGTGAATCTGTTCGGCGTGCTGAACGGTGTGCAGGCATTCCTGCCTCGGATGATCGCCGCCGCGCGCCCCGCCACGGTCATCAACACCGGTTCCAAACAGGGCATCACCACCCCACCCGGCAACCCCGGTTACAATGTCTCCAAGGCTGGGGTGAAGGTGCTGAGCGAAATGCTGGCCCATGACCTGCGCCAGGCAGAGGCGCCGATCTCTGCGCATCTGTTTGTGCCCGGATTCACCTACACAGGCATAATTGCACGCTTCATGCCCGAAAAACCCGCCGCAGCTTGGACTCCGGAACAAACCGTGGACCACCTTCTGAACCGGATGGAGGCGGGTGATTTCTACATTCTCTGCCCGGACAACGACGTCACGCAAGAACGCGACAAGCGCCGGGTCACCTGGGCTCTGGGCGATATCCTGGAGAACCGTCCGGCCCTGTCGCGCTGGCATCCCGATTACGCCGATGCCTTTGCCAAATTCGAACAATCCTGAACACGACTATCCAGCCAAGGGGAGGCCCCACAGCCATGGCAATATCTTTGAAACTCAACGGCCAGACGCACGAAGTCGACGCCGAACCCGGAACCCCGCTGTTGTGGGTGATCCGGGATGAACTGAAGCTCACCGGCACCAAGTTCGGCTGCGGCGTTGCATCCTGCGGCGCCTGCACCGTGCATCTGGACGGCGAGCCCGTGCGCTCCTGCCAGACCTATGTCGAAGACGCGGAAGGTGCCGAGATCACCACCATCGAAGGCCTGAACTCCAAGGCCGCGCAGGCAGTGCAGGCGGCCTGGGTCGAGCTGGACGTGGTGCAATGCGGCTACTGCCAATCGGGGCAGATCATGTCCGCGGTGGGGCTGCTGACCGGGAACCCCAAGCCCACCGTTGAGGAAATCGACGATTACATGAACGGCAATGCCTGCCGCTGCGCCACCTACCAGCGCATCCGCGCCGCGATCCAGCGCGCATCCGACATGATGGAGGCCTGAAATGACCCTGAACACCTCCCGCCGCGGTTTCCTGAAAACCGCCGCCGCCGCTGCTGCCGTTCTTTACGTTGGCGCCCGTCCGGATGGAGCGTTGGCCGCGGGCTCTGCGCCTGCACAGCTGAACCCCTTTGTGAAAATCGACGCGGACGGCACCGTCACCGCCATCGTCAAGCACTTTGAAAAGGGCCAGGGCCCGGCCACCGGCCTCAGCACCTTGATCGCCGAAGAACTGGGTGTGTCTATGGAGGACATCCAGTACGAATTCGCCCCCTCCGACCCCTCGCGCTATGCCAACCTGGCGTTTGGCCAGTTCCAGGGCACCGGCGGCTCTACCGCGATGGCCAACTCTTTCATGCAGTACCGTCAGGCCGGCGCCGCCGCCCGCGAGATGCTGATCAAAGCCGCTGCCGAAGCCTGGGGGGCGGACACCAGCGCGCTGACCATCGAAGACGGCATCATCAAGGGCGCAGGCCACGCGGCGCCGATTGCGGATTTCGTGGGCGCAGCTGCGCAGATGGAGGCCCCGGCTGAGCCGCGGCTGAAGGACCCCAGCGAGTTCCGACTGATCGGCAACGCCTCAGTCAAACGCAAGGATTCCCCGCCCAAAACCAACGGCACTGCGAAATACGCCATGGACCTGCATCTGCCGAACCAGATGGTTGCGGTGATTATCCGCAGCCCGCGTATGGGCGGCCTGGCTGCCGGGTTTGACGATGCGGATGCCAAGGAGGTCAAAGGCTACATCCGTGCCGCGGTTCTGCCCAACAAGGCGGGCGTTGCGGTCTATGCCGAAAACACTTGGGCGGCCTTCCAGGCGCGCGAGGCGATTGCCGTGGACTGGGATTTCTCGGGTGCCGAGACCCGCAGTTCGGACCAGGTCCGCGATGAACTGCTGGCCGCAGTGAACAGCGCGCCTGAGTATAACGTCAACGGCGCCGACCAAACCGCCACCGCAGCCCTGATCGACGGCGCGGACAAGGTGGTCGAGCAGACCTTCTACTTCCCGCTTTTGGCGCATGCGCCGATGGAACCGCTTACCTGCACCATCGAGGCCGACGAGGACGGCGGTGTCACCCTGCATGATGGCGCCCAGATCCCGACGGGTCCGCATTTCGCAATGGCCGAGATCTTCCAGCTGCCGATGGAGAAGATCCGCATCAACACGATGTTTGCAGGCGGCTCCTTTGGCCGCCGCGCAACGCCCACGGCCGATTATCAGGTCGAGGCAGCGCTGGCCTTTGCCCTCACCGACCGCACCCGCCCCGTCAAGCTGGTCTGGTCGCGCGAAGATGACATCACCGGCGGCTATTACCGCCCGGCAGTGGCGCATAAGGTGCGCGTGGGCCTGGACGCCGATGGCAATATCACCGGCTGGGACCATCGCGTCGCGGCGCAGTCGATCATGAAAGGCACCGCCTTTGAGCCAATGATCGTGCATAACGGCGTCGATCACAGCTCGGTCGAGGGCACAGCGGATTCACCCTACCGGATTCCAGGCCAGTTCGTCGGCCTCACCGATGTGGCCAAGGCCACCACTGTTCTGTGGTGGCGCTCGGTCGGGCACACCCACACGGCCTATGTGATGGAGACCATGATGGATGAGGCTGCCCGCGCTGCAGGACGCGACCCGGTTGAGTTCCGCCTGGCTCTGCTGGAAGGCGGCGGCAAGGACCAGCAGCGTCTGGCAGGCGTGCTGAAACTGGCTGCCGAAAAGGGCAGCTGGGGCAACGCGCCTGAAGGCCGCAGCCAGGGCATTGCCGTCCACAAGAGCTTTGGCAGCTATGTCGCCGAGGTGGTTGAAATCTCAGGCAACGCCGAAGACGGGGTGCAGGTCGAGAAGGTCACCTGCGCGGTGGACTGCGGCCTTGCGGTCAACCCGGATGTGGTCAAGGCGCAGATGGAAGGCGGCATCGGCTATGGCATCGGCCATGTGATGCGGAATGAAATCACCCTGACCGAAGGCGTTGTCGACCAATTCAACTTCCCGGATTACGAGCCGCTGCGGATCGGCGATATCAACGCCATCGAGGTGCATATCGTGCCCTCCGCCGAGGCGCCCTCGGGCGTTGGTGAGCCCGGCACGCCGCCCTCGGCTCCGGCGCTGGCCAATGCCATTGCGGTCTCCGGCCCGCGGGTGACGGAACTGCCGATGATCAACAGCGGTGTCAGCTTCGCCTGACTGCCCGCCCGCACCGGGCTTGTCTGGTGCGGGCATTCACTGCAGGCATTGCCGCAAGGCAAAATCCTGTCAGACCAGCCCCATGGCGATGGCGGAATGCGGCTCCATGCCAAGATCCGAAAAGGCTGCTGCATTCCCGCCGGCAGTGTTATCGCGGCGCATCAGGGCGATCTGCGCCTGAGTCACCGGCGGCCGCCGCAGCGGCGACAGCAGCGCTGCCCCAAAGCGCCACAGTATGAAGGGAACCGGCAGCATCAGGCGTCGGCGCCCAGAGCGGACGGCCAGCCGCTCCAGGATTTCCCGGTAGCGGAAGATGTCGGGACCGCCAAGCTCAAACACCCGCCTTCGGGCTCGAGCACCATCCACGATACGGCAGGCTGCTTCGGCGGTATCGCCTACCCAAACCGGCTGCAGTTTGGTATTCCCGCGCCCGAACATCGGAATAACCGGAAGCCGGTCAACAATGCCCTGCAAGTCCCTGAAAAAGGCACCGCTGCGGCTGAACATAACACTTGGCCGCAAAATGAATGCACCGGGGAATATGCTGCGCACTGCGGCTTCGCCTTCTGCCCGGGCACGCACATAGGCCGACCCTGAACGCAGGTTTGCCCCTATTCCGGAGACGTGAATCAGACGCTGGCCGCCATGTTCCTTCACCAGCCGCGCAATCCGCCGGGCAGCATCGACATGAATGTCCTGGAAAGTCTCACCGCCGGTTTCGGCATAAAATCCAATGCAGTTAATCACTGTTCCTGAGCTGGCAAGGGCGGCTTTCAGTGCGGTACTGTCGCCCAGATCCGTCCGGACAATCCGCACTTCGCCGCCCCATTTCAGTCTGCAGGCGGCTGCAGCTCCGGGGGACCGCGTTCCGGCACTCACCTGGCAGCCATGCCTGACCAGCCGGCGCACGACCCTCCGGCCAAGGAAACCCGTGCCGCCAAGCACAATCACATTCCGGGCACTGGTCGTCATCGGAAATCTTCCTTGCCAGGTCCTGTTGCAGCCGTGGATCCTGCATAATCCGCGCACGCTCATAGCCGTTTCCGCTCAACCCGGTTATGCAGCCAGGCGGAAACAACCAATAGCTGCGCCTACAGATAGCGCGGCTGGCGGCACAGGCCACTTGCCGCGCTACAAGTTTGTATTCAAAAGATTTCCGGCGATGGCCGCGCTTGCGCCTATCCTTTCAGGCGCGCATTTCCGGGATCAAAGGGCGGCTGCGTCAGCACCCGCGCAGGCAGCCGCTTTCCAAGCAGGTCAACGCACAACCCATCGCGCGCAGCCCGGTCGCGAAGATATGCCAAAGCCAGTGTTTTCCCGGTGCGGTGGCCATGTGCAGCAGAGGTTACCATGCCGACCACCCGCTCTTGCTGGAGCACGCCATGAGCATAGAAGGGGTCAACGTCACGGGCTTCGATCTCCAGCAGCACCATCTCCCAGCGGCCATCTGCCTGCATCCGCTGCGCCAATGCGTCTTTGCCGGTGAATTCATGGTCCATCTTGATCATGAAACCAGCGCCGGTCTCGGCCGGGGTGCGTTCGGTGGTGAAATCGGCGCCCCAGGCGCGATAGCCCTTCTCCAGCCGCATCGCATTCATCGCGAAGGCGCCGAAGAAGCCCAGCCCGTGCGGCTTACCCGCCGCCTCCAGCGCCAGGAACAGTTCCGGCATCCGGACGGCATCCGCATGCAGCTCCCAGCCCAATTCACCTACATAGGAGACCCGCAGCGCACGTACCGGAATCCCCGCCACGGTGATCTCGCGCACCGAGAGCCAAGGGAAACCTTCGCTTAGGTCTGCATCTGTCAGCCCAGCCAGCACTTCGCGCGACTTCGGCCCCATCAGCCCCAGCACGCCGAAATCTTCGCTCACCCGGCTGATCGTCACATCAAACCCTTTGGATCGCGTCCGCAGCAGATCCTCGTCCATTTCCTCGGCCGCCGCAGCGCAGGTCAGGTAGAAATGATCTTCGTCCAGAACCGAGACCGTGAACTCGGATTGCGTCCCGCCGGCCGGGGTCAAAGCGTGGGTCAGGCCGATGCGCCCTACCTTGGGCGCCCGGTTGGCACCGATCGAGTCGACAAAGGCGCGCGCATCCGGGCCGGTGACGTCGAATTTCGAGAACACCGACATATCCGCCAGGCCCACCGCCCCGGTCACCGTCCGGCATTCCTGCGCCACCGGTTCGAACCAGTTGGAGCGCCGGAAGCTGGGCACAGCCTTGTCGCCGGGTTTCTTCGAGAACCAGTTCGGCCGCTCCCAGCCATAAGCTGCGCCCATCACCGCGCCGCGCTCGACCATCAGGTCATGGATTGGCGACAGCCGTTTGCCGCGGGCCGCCGGGCGTTCCTCATGCGGGTAATGCACGCCGAACTGCAGGCCGAAGCATTCGATGGCTTTCTCAACCCGGTAGTCCCGGTCGGCCCACGACCCGAACCGGCGGCTGTCCACTGCCAGCGCATCCATTGGCGGCGCGCCGTGGGTCATCCAATGGGCCAGGAACCAGCCCGCGCCGCCGCCCTCCATCACCCCCATCGAGGAGCCGGTCAGCAGCCAGGCGTTCTCCAGCCCATGCGCCGGGCCGATCAGAGGGTTGGCGTCAGGGGTAAAGGTGATCGGGCCGTTGACCACCGATTTCACCCCGCCGGTCTCCAGCGCCGGGATCCGTTCCATGGCCGCCATGATGATATGTTCCACCCGGTCCAGATCCGGCGGCATCAAGTCGGCGCCAAAATCCGGCGGGCAGCCGTCGATTGACCAGGGCTGGGCGTCTTTCTCGTATGGCCCCAGGATCAGCCCGTCACGCTCCTGGCGCACATACCAGCTTTCCTCCGGGTCCCGGATCATCGGCAGCTCGGGCAGGCCCTTGGCGATGCGGTCCGCCACCGCAGGCACCGTGTCGGTCACCAGATACTGGTGCAGCACCGGCACCGAGGGGATGTTGAGCCCCATCATATGCCCCACTTCCCAGCCCCAGGTACCGGCCGCATTGACAAGGTGACGCGCACGGATGGTGGTTTTCTCTGTCTCCACCACCCAAACGCCGTCTTCGCGCCGGATCGAGGACACCGGGTTGTAGCGCAGGATGATGGCGCCATTGGCCCGCGCCGCCTTGGCCATTGCGTTGGTCGCCAGCGAGGGGTCCACGTGGCCGTCGTCCGGCTCATAAATGCCTCCAAGGATGCCTTCAGTGCGGGCCAGCGGGTGCAGGCGCTCAACGTCATCCGGCGTCAGCATCTGCAGGTCATAGCCGGTAAAGCGGCTGAGCCCCGCCACATGGGCAAATTCATCCATCCGGTCCGGGTTCGAGGTGATCCGCATCGCGCCCGAGCGGTGGAAGCCGCAGGTATCGCCGGTCTCTTCCGGCAGGATATCGCGGTAGAGTCTTACGGAAGTTGCCCGCAGCTCCAGAATGGTGGGGTTATGCGCGAAATGGGTGCACAGTCCGGCCGCGTGCCAGGTGGAGCCATGGGTGAGGTCGTTCTTCTCGGTCAGCACCACGTCTGTCCACCCAGCCTTGGCCAGGTGATACATCAGCGACACCCCCATGGCGCCGCCGCCGATGATCAGGACATTTGCGTCTGTTGTGGTCATGCTTTCATCCGTTCGCCAGAGGGGTCAAAGGGCGGGCGCCGCAGCGCCTCCGCGCCATAGCGCTGCCCTGCGATTTCGATTTCAAATGCCCGGGCGCAGGTCTCGGTCAGGGTCTCACCCGGCTGCACCTCCACCAGCGCCAGCGCCAGGGTGAGGCCAGTGCGCGCGCCGCGCCCGCCAGAGGTGGTGAAGCCCACCACCCGGCCCTCTTCCAGCACCGGCTCATCATGCAGCACCAGAGGGTGGCCGGGCAGATTGAACAGGAGCATCCGGCGGCTGAGGCCATCGGCTTTCTGCCGGACCAAAGCGTCCTTGCCCATAAAGTCTGTTCCCCAAGCCACGGTAAAACCTAGCCCCGCCTCCAGCGGCGTGATCTCCGGCCCCAGGTCATGGCCCCAAGCGCGGAACCCTTTTTCGATCCGGCAGGCCTCCAGCGCGAAATGACCCATCGGCTGCACTCCAGCTGTTTTGAGCGCGTCAAACACGGTGGCTGCGGAGGCCTCCGGCACCGACAGCTCCCAGCCGAGCTCTCCAACGAAGCTCACACGTGTGGCCCGCACTTGCTGTCCCGCTACGGTCACGACGCGGGCGGTGGAGAAGGGAAAGGCCCACCAATCATCAGAGCTCAAGCCCTCCAGCACCGCCCGCACGCCGGCGCCCATGACGCCGATCACACATTCTTCTTCGGTCGCATCGCGTACCGTCACCTCGTATCCCAAGGCCCGGCGGCGCAGCCAGGCAAGGTCTTTCCGCCTGGTGGCCGCACCGGAGGTGATACGGAAATGATCCTCTGCCAAGCGGGTGATGGTCACATCCGCCTCAATCCCGCCCTTGGCGTTCAGCATCGGCGTATAGACCGCACGGCCCGGCTCCACGTCCACGTCGCCCGCAGCGAGATACTGCATCAGCGCCACAGCCTCGGGCCCCTGCACATCGAACTTGCCGAATGGGGAGAGGTCCAGCATCACCGCGCCCTCGCCCATCACCACTGCTTCACGGCAGGCAATCGGGTACCAGGGCTGATCACCCACTGAATAGGGCAGGCTGCGCTCGCTGCCATCCTGCGCGTACCATAAACCGCGCTCCCAGCCCGCGGTCAGGCCGAAATGCGCCCCCGCCGCTGCCCAGCGGTCATGCAGAGCGGACTTGCGCAGGCCCCTGCCCGCCTTCGGCTGCTTGAAAGGCCAATGCAAGGCAAATGCATCGCTGACGGCCTCTTCCATCCGGGTCTCGATATGCGCCTGCCCGGCGGCCAAAGGGTCAACGCGGGCAATGTCCACTTCCCACAGATCCATCGGCGGCTCGCCTGCCAGCATCCAATCGGCCAGCACCCGGCCCACGCCGGCCGAAGACATAACGCCCACCGAGTTCATCCCGGCCGCCACATAGAGCCCGTCCATCTCCGGCGTCTGGCCGATCAGCGGTCGGGTGTCGTTGGTGAAGCTCTCAGGCCCGTTCATGAAGTGCTGAATGCCTGCGCTTTCCAGCCCGGGGACCAACGCCAGTGCGGCTTCCATGAAGGGCATGAACTGGTCCCAGTCCTCAGGCATTTCCAGGAACGGGCGGTCGCCCTCGGGGCCGTAGGCATCCCAGACCTTGGCCTGCGGTTCAAACCCGCCAAAGACCAGCTTGCCCGCATCGCCCTTCACATAGATGCCGCGGTCCAGGTCGCGCAGCACCGGATAGGGATTGGGCAGGCCCTGCATCACCTCGGTCACCACATACATATGCTCAACCGCCTGCAAAGGCAGTGCGACTCCGGCGGCATCAGCCAGGCGTTTCGACCAGGCCCCGGCACAAAGCGCCACCTGATCGGCCAGCATTTCCGTGCCATCCGCCATCCGCACCCCCTTACAGCTGCCGTTTTCGACCAGCAGCGCCTCAACCTGCACGCCTTCGCGGATCACCGCCCCCTTGGCGCGGGCGGCCTTAGCATAGGCCATGCAGAGGTCGACCGGATTCACATTGGCGTCTTCCTCGACCCGCAGGGCACCCACGACCCCGTGCAGATCCAGCCCCGGCACATCAATCCCGTCTGCCGCGACGATAGACGGTGTCAGTCCGAAATGCCGACCCAGAGCTGCGATCCGGTGCAGCTCATCCATCCGCGCCTCTTCCCGGGCAATCCAATAGCCGCCGGTCTGGCGGTAACCTGTCGATAGGCCCGTTTCGTCTTCCAGCTTTGGAAACAGTTCGCCTGCATACATCGCCAGTTCGGTCATATTCGGCGTCGCGCGCAGCGGCCCAACGATGCCAGCGGCGTGCCAGCTGGTGCCGCTGGTCAGCTGGTTGCGCTCCAAGAGCGTAACTTCAGCCCGCCCGGCCAGGTGATAGGCCAGCCCCAGCCCGATAGCACCGCCGCCAATGATGATGATCTGCGCCATGCAGAACCCTTTCGATGTTTGACGCAGGATTGACTTGCGCGGAGGCGCAGCACAAGAATTTGCTCCGACAATTAGAAAGACTAATGAAAGTCAGAAATAATGAAGAAAACGCAGGCGGAATCGGACGTTAACCTGCTGCGGGCGCTGGAGGTCTTCATGGCTGTGGCCGATTCCCGCCATGTCACGGCAGCGGCGGCAACGCTGGGGATGACCCAATCCGCGGTGTCCCAGCAGCTGAAAAAGCTGGAATGGGCGCTGGATGCGCCGCTGTTCAACCGCTCCCGCCGCCCGCTGGAGCTGACCCATGCGGGCGAGATTCTGCGCCGCCGCACCTTCCGCATCCTCAGCGAAGTGGAGGATCTGCGCTCCGAGCTGCGCTATCTGCACTCAAGCTCGATGCCGATCCTGCGGGTGGCCTTGCTGGCCTCCATCGCCACCACGCTGACGCCCGGCCTCTTGGATATGGTGCGCGGCGGTCTGGGTATTCCGGAGCTGAGCCTCTCGGCGGGGCTGGCGACCGATCATCAGGCCGCGCTGAATGCCCGCAGCATTGACATTGCCATCACCTCTGATCCGCAGTTCGACCTTACGGATTATGACTGCGCACCAATTCTGGAGGAGCCATTTTTCCTGGTTCTTCCAATGGATTATGACGGCCCTACCAACGACATCCACGAGATCAGCGAACGTTTGTCCATGGTCCGCTTCAGCGCCGACGCGCCGGTCGGGCGGCGCACCGATCAGCACCTGCAGCGCTGCAGGCTGGACCTGCCGCGGTCGATGGAGGCAGACCGCGCCTCGATGGTGGTGGCTGGCGTGATAACCGGCAAATGCTTTGCCATCCTCACCCCCTCGCTGCTGATCGACGCCATTGCCGAAGGGATGGCGCTGCGCATCGAACCCTTGCCCTTTGCCGGGTTCAAACGCTCCATCGTGGCAATCTCGCGCGCCGGGCAGCTGGGGGATATCCCCGCCAAGGTTGCGCAGGAAAGCGGCCGTATCATGCGGCAGAGCTTTGAACGGCTGATGCCCCAGGCGGCGGGCAGCGTTATCTACCCTTCCTAATCCGCATCATTAATGCAGCTAATGTTGCTAGGTTTTGCTGTGCGGGCGGCAGAATCCTTGCCATGTCTGATGCAAGACGTGACCGCAACGGAGGCCCTGTATGGCCCGCACATCCACCCGCCGCGCCGGACGGCAAGAGCGCATGGCCGCCCGCGCCGCGCAAAGCACGCTGGCGGCGCCGTATACGATCCGGCAGACCGGGCTGGTCAGCCTGATCAGCGACGAAGCCGTCGCCATCATCGAGCGCAACGCCGACCGGATCCTGGATGAGATCGGCATGGACTTCCGCGGTGACCCGGAAACGCTGGAACTGTTCAAGAAACACGGCGCCCGGGTGGACGGCGAGCGGGTGCGGTTCGACCCCGGCTGGTGCCGCGAGAAGATCAAGACCGCGCCAAGCGTGTTTAGGCAGCACGCCCGCAACCCGGCCCGTTCGGTGCAGATCGGCGGCGATGCGCAGGTCTATGCCCCGAGCTTCGGCCCGCCTTTCGTCCATGACATGGAAAAGGGGCGCCGCTATGCAACGCTGGAGGACTTCAAGAACATCACCAAGCTGCACCATAGCCTTGGCGCGGTGAACCATTCTGGCGGGGTGGTGGTAGAACCCGTCGACGTACCGGTCGAGCTGCGCCACCTGCATATGGCGCACACGCACCTGACGATGAACGACAAACCCTTCATGGGGGCCGTCACGGCGCCGGAACGCGCCCGCGACACCATCGAGATGTGCCGCATCGCCATGGGGCACGAGTTTGTCGACAACAACTGCGTGCTCTATTCCGTGGTCAACACCAACGCGCCCTTGGTGATGGATGAAACCATGCTCTGGGCGCTGAAGGAATACGCGCAGGCCGGGCAATGCACCGTAGTTTCACCCTTTGTGCTGGGCGGCGCGATGTCGCCGGTCTCGGTTGCCGCCACCCTGGCGCAGGTATTGGCCGAGGTGATGGCCTCCGTTGCCTTGATCCAGCTGATCCGCCCCGGCGCGCCTGCGGCTTTTGGCACTTTCTTCTCTCCGATCAGCCTGAAAACCGGCGCGCCGACATTCGGCACCCCGGAAGGCACCCAGTTTCAGATGTGCGCCAAGACATTGGCGGACCGGCTGGGCCTGCCCTTCCACTCGGTCGGCGGACTGACCGCGGCCAAGGTGCCGGACGCACAGGCTGGCTATGAAAGCCAGGCGCAGCTGATGGGCGCGGCGCTGGCCGGTGTTAACTTCATCATCCACGCCACCGGCTGCCTGGAAGGGCTGCTGACCACCGGCTACGAGAAAATCGTGATGGACGCTGACCGCTGCTCAGCCATGCAGCGCTTTATCAAGGGCGTCGATTTCTCCGAAGCGGCACAGGCGATGGACGCCTTTTTCGAGGTTGAGCCCGGCGGCCATTTCCTGGGCGCCCAGCACACCCAGGACAACTACCAGACCGCCTTCTGGATGGGCGACATGTCCGACAACGGCACTTACGAGCAGTGGAATGCCGAGGGCGCGCTATGGCAGCACGAACGCGCAACCGCCCGGGTGAAACAGCTGCTTAGCGACTACGAACAACCATCAATGGACACCGGAATCCGTGCGGCGCTGGACGATTTTGTCGCCCGCCGCACCAAGGAGATCGAGGGAGGAAAAACATGACCCTGCACACGGATTGGACCCTGGTTGAGACCGCCGAACGGCGCGACAACTACTACGCCGCTTCTCAGCGCAAATTCATCCCGTTCAAGGACCCGATGGTCTTCAAGAAGGGATCTATGCAGTACCTGTGGGACGTGGAGGGCCGTAAATACACCGACCTTCTGGGCATGAACGTCTGCATCTCGGTCGGCCACAGCCACCCCAAGGTGGTCGCGGCGGCAATGGAACAGGCGCAGGAACTGACCCACTGCACCACCATGTTCTACCATCCCGTCCCTGCACACTTTGCCGAGGAACTGGCGGCCACCATGCCGAACCCGAACGGCGATATCGAATGGGTGGTGCATTTCACCAACTCCGGTTCCGAGGCGGTTGACCTCGCGATGACCATGGCGCGCAGCTACACCGGCAACCTGGACCTCTTGGCGCTGCGCTCGGCCTATCACGGGCCCACGGCGGCAGCGCAGTCGATCACCGGCATCTCCGGCTGGCGCCATCCCGGCATGCCCGGCAACGTCGCATTTGTCGCAGAGCCGCACCAGTACCGCGGCATCTTTGGCGAGAACGCCGGTGCCCAGCCCTATCTGGACGAGATTGAACGCACCATCCACACTGCCACTTCCGGCCGGGTCGCGGGCATGTTCATCGAAAGCGTGCAGGGCTATGGCGGAATCGTTGAAATGCCCAAGGGCTATATGACCGGCGCCGCCGATCGGGTGCGCGCGGCGGGCGGCCTGCTGATTGCCGATGAGGTGCAGGCCGGTTTCGGGCGCACCGGCGACCACATGTGGGGCTTTGAGGCTGATGGCGTTATTCCCGACATCGTGGTGATGGCCAAGGGCATCGGCAACGGCTTCCCGCTGGGTGCTGTCGTGGCGCGCAAGGAAATTGCCGCTCCGATGGCCGAGAAGTTCATGTTCCACACTTATGGCGCCAACCCGACCTCCTGCGCCGCAGGCCGCGCCGTGCTGCAGGTTCTGAAGGAGGACAAAGTGCAGGAGAACGCCCGCACCGTCGGCGCCGCCTTGCTGGAGCGTCTGCATGCGCTGAAGGAGAAGTATCCGGCAATCGGCGACGTCCGCGGCCGCGGCCTGATGCTGGCGATTGAGATGGTCAAAGACCGAAGAACCAAGGAACCCGACCCGCAGACCACCGCGGCCGTGTTCGAAGCAACGCGCGAAAGCGGGATCATCCTGTCGAAATCCGGCGCCTACCAGTCTTGCCTGCGCATGGTGCCGCCGATGTGCCTGTCGCTTGAGGACGTGGACCATGTCCATGACGGCCTCGACCGCGCCTTCGGCAGCCTTTGAGGTCCAATTGAAGCTCTGAGGGAACCGTCCGGCCTCTCGGCCGGACGGTTCCTATCTGTAATGGAGTGTGCTTTACGCCGGATTGACCGGCATCGGCAGATAAGGCGGCACCGGCACCTCTTCCTGGTCCAGATCCCGCGCCCATTTGCTGCCGGAGTGCACGGCCGCCGCAATGATGCTCGGCGCCACGCAATCGCCGATCCGCGACACCGACTTGATCCCCGCATCAGCCCACTCCGCTTTGCGTGCCATCAGTTCCTGATAGACCGCGTCCTCCGGCAGTTTCGAGGTCAGCAGAACCATTGTGCCCATCGCCAGCTCCAAGCCCTCGCCGCCGTGAACACAGGCCAGCTTGACCACGCCATCGGCAACGCTCTCCAGCATCTTCAGCCGCTCGATCCGCACCCCCAGCTCCATCAGCCGGGCGATCACCTTGTGCTGCTCCATGGTCAGCGCCAGGTAGGGCGCGGCCTCGTTGGCCGGAGTGACATAGGTAACCTGATGCCCCTCCTTCACCAGCTTTTCCGCCAGCACATTGCCCATATAGGCACCGTCCTCGTCATAAATCACCACCGGGCCCGAGACTCCGGCGCCGTCCAGCAGATCGTCCGGTGTCAGCACATTTGCCTCATCCCCGCGCAGCACCGGCGTTTGGTTCCAGCGCCCAACCCCGTCGCGGCGCCACTTGGCGCCGGTGGCCAGCACCACATGCTCCATTCCGAAGTCCAGGATATCTTCCGCTGTCAGGAGCGATTCCGTGTAGAGGTTTACATTCCCTAGCTGCTGCAGCGCATAAAGCCGATAGTCCGCTACCCGGATCCACTCTGCCAGCCCCGGCAAGCCGGCCTCGCGCTTGACCCGCCCGCCCAGCTCAGCGCGAGCATCGGCCACCGTCACATCATAGCCGCGCTTGGAGAGCACATTGGCGCATTCCAGCCCGGCGGGGCCGCCGCCAACGATCAGGATACTGTCGTCCGAACCCTTCGGCTCCACCTTCTCGGGGTGCCAGCCGCGGCGGTACTCATCCATCACTGTGGGGTTCTGGGTGCAGCGCATCGGTGCATAGGACAGCTCGCCCGAGGCGCAGATGTTGCAGCCGATGCATTCGCGGATGTCATCCACTCGGCCTTCGTTGATCTTGTTCGGAATGAACGGATCAGCAATCGACGGCCGCGCCGCGCCGACCAGATCCAGCACGCCGCGCTTCACCTGGCTCAGCATGGTGTCGGGTGAAGTGAAGCGGCCAACGCTCACCACCGGCTTGTTCACGATCCCCTTCACAAAGGCGATCTGCTCTTCCTGGAACCCTTCCTTGGAGAACCGCGAGGTCTGGCTGTCCTCCGGCCAATCCGACAGGTTCACGTCCCACAAGTCCGGGATGTCTTTCAGCATTTCCACCAGTTCCTGGCCTTGGGTCAGGTCGCCATCGACCTCATTGACGGCAAAGCGGAAGGCCACGGCGCTGGTATCCCCAACAGCCTCTTTCATGCCTTCCAGTACTTCGCGCAGCAAGCGGGCACGGTTTTCCAAAGATCCGCCGTACTCATCCGAGCGCGAGTTGTACTTGGTCTGCAGGAACTGGCTGAAGATCGACAGCCCGTGCGAGGCGTATGCGTAGATAATGTCGAACCCGGCTTTCTTGGCACGCACCGCCGCCGCGATATGCTGTTCGCGGACGGTTTTGATGTCCTGTTTGTCCATCATCTTGGACTGGAACGGCTCCACCGACTCCAGCGTCAGGAAGGAGCCCGGCCCCAAAGGCGGCGTGCGCGAGGCGCGGTTGCCCGCCGCCAGGCCGACATGGCCCAGTTCAACCCCCGCCAAGGCGCCATAGCGGTGCACCGCTTCGGGCATCCGGGCGATGCGCTTGATGTCGTCGTCGGTCCACAGGTGCAGGGAGGGAAACGGCCAGAACTCGGTGGTATTGGCAATCTCGGCGATTTCGGTACAGACAACACCCCAGCCGCCCTCGGCCTTCATTTCCCGCATACGGGTGTTGGCATCAGGCGCGTTGTCGGAGGTGCCCGAGCAATGCGGCACCTGGTAAAAGCGGTTCTTGGCAGTCACAGGGCCGATTTTCACAGGCTCGAACAGAATGTCATAGCGCGGATCACGTGTCATGCTGGGTCTCCCTTGCTGGCTGCCTGCGAACTGACGCAGCCGTTTCAAACCCAGCTTTACCCAAGGCGGCCTGACGCAGTAGGGTCCCTAAAGGGACCCCTTTCCAGACCGCGAAGCCTTTGCCCATGCATGACAATCCTGCACCGCCGCGGATGCCTTTCCCCGATCTGGCGGAGCCTGTGCGGCTTTGCGGCCGGCCGGGCTTTCAGCGGGCGCTGCTAGACGCGCTAGGCCAGTTCTTGCAGGCCGGCACCAGCGGGGTACTGCAGTATTCGCGCTATGCGGTGCCGCATTACTTTATCCATGACAACGTACCGGATCAGGAGATTTCCGCCTACTTGGCTGGGGCGTACCGGTTCGATCCCTTTTTCCGCCACTGGCGCGAAACCGGGCAATCGGGACTGCTCAGCCTGGCTTCTCTGGCCAAAGCCTCGGGCCGGATCAAGGAAAGCCTGGAAAGCTATGTGGCCAGCTTCCAGCCGCGCACCGGCATGGCAGATGAAATCGCGCTGATCTGCCCGAAGATCGGCGGCCATGCGGACAATTACTTCTTTCTCCGGCACGAGAGATTCAGCCACAGCGAACTGGCACTTCTAAGGACGCTGTTTCCAACCCTTCACGCCTTGCACAAGCGTAATCAGGAGCTGGTGCTGGCAGAGCTGGAGGATGGCGCCGGACAGGAGACCGGGTTTCCGGAAGCAGACGCCTTCCTGATAGAAGACAGCAGCGGCAAGACCGCCTTTGCCGATGCGAACTGGCTTGCAATGGCAGGACAGGATCTGGCGGTTTCGGAAGCCGTCAGTGCAGCGCGCCGCACACCTGGCATCCCCATTGCCGCAGGCCAGGCACAAGTCTTGTGCGAGCCGCTGGACGAAGAATTCGCTCTTGCTCCCGGCGGGCGCATCACCTTTTTGATCCCGCGTCTGGCTGCAGAGGCTTCCCTCGATTTCGAAACCGTACTGCAACAGCTGTTCCGTGACAGGCTGACACAGCGGGAGGCCGCCATCTGCGGGCTGATTTTGCGCGGCCAGCCAACGGTTAGTGTCGCGGAAACCTTAGGCATTTCTGCAGGCACCGTTAAGAACCACCGCAAACGGATCTACCGCAAGCTCGACATCACCACTGAACGGGAGTTGTTCCTTATGCTGCTGGGCCACATTGGGTCCCCCGCAAACTAACCATGAAAAAGCCCCGGGCGCGCAGCACCCGGGGCAGGCTGTCCTGACGGACTACCAGGGGAGGTATTACTTTTTCAGGTTGGTCCAGATCTGATCATAAACGGCCTGGGTTTGCTCGTCGCAGACCTCAATGAACACGCCCTCACCCGCATTTGCATGGGGGTTCTTTTCAGGCTGTGCGGCCAGAGCCGGGTCCAGGAAAGAACTCACGCCTGTGACACCGGCGTTGTACTGCGCATAGTTGGTGACCAGGGCGATGTTTTCCGGCTGCAGCAGGAAGTCCATAAATTTCAGAGCGTTGCCGCGGTTTGGCGCATCTTTCAGAAGCACGACGTTGTCCATCCAGGCAATGTAGCCCTGGGTCGGATAGGCGTATTCCACATTGGCGCCTTCTTCGCGGGCTTTGGCCGCAAAACCATCATAGATCTGCCCGACAGCGGCATCGCCCGACACCAGCACTTCCTTGGCGGTATCGCTATTGAAAGATGCCCAATGCTGCTTGGCGCGCTGCAGGAGCGCATTCAGCGCCTTCAGCTGCTCACGGTCAGTGGAGCACTGCGGAATTCCCAGATGCAGAGAAGCCATCGCAATTACTTCACCCTGGCTGTCCAGCATGTTGATCTTGCCCGACAGTTCCGAGGGCGGATTGAACAGGATGTCAGTGGTTTGAATGTCGCCGTCATAGGTGTCGCGGTTCACCGCAAAGGAGGTCGAGCCCCACTGGTAAGGGATCGAGGACGCCCGGCCCGGGTCGAAACTGGGGTTGGCCCATTCCGGGGCAATATTGCCTTTGTTCGCCAGTTCGCCATCCGCGATGGTGTCCAGCAGGCCCTCACCCGCCATGATGCTGACCATATAGTCGCCCGGCACCGCCAGGTCATAGGTTCCCATTCCGCCGGCCTTCAGCGACGCTAGCATCGCCTCATTGGAATCATAGGTATCCATGGTAACCTTGATCCCGGTTTCAGTGGTGAATTTGTCCAAAACCTCCTGCGGCATGTATTCAAACCAGTGGTAGAGAACCAGCTTCTCTTCCGCGGCTGCAGCGCTTGCGCCAACCGTCAGCGCGATAGCCGCTGCGGTGGTTTTCAGCATGGTTTTCATTTCCGTTTCCTCCGTGTTGAGACTTATTTGGTGTTGTCTGATTTGCTGACGAAATAGCTGATGGTGACCATCACGATGGAGAAGCTCAGCAGCATGGTTGAGATCGCCATGATGTTGGGTTTGATCCCTTGTTTCACCGAGCCGAAGATCGCGGTGGGCAGGGTTTCAACACCGGCGCCCTTAACGAAATTGGTGATGATGAAGTCGTCCAGCGAGACGATGAAGGCCAGCAGGAAGCCCGAGATGATCCCCGGCGCCATCAGCGGCATCAGCACTTTGGTAAAGGCCTGGCGCTTGGTTGCATAAAGGTCCATCGCCGCCTGCTCAAAGCTGTCCTCGATGCCCTGCATCCGGGCCGAGATCGGCAGATAGGCAAAGGGGATACAGAAGGCGATATGGGCAACCAGGATGGTCAGGTAGCCGCGGGTGAAGCCGATCGAGTTGAAGAAAATCAGCGTTGCCACCGCGGTCACGATCTCGGGCACCATCAGCGGCAGCGAGATCAGGCCGAAAGACACCGTGCGCAGTTTGAACTTGCCGCCGCGCACCATGGCGGTGGCCGCCAGGGTGGCAATGGTGGTCGAGGCGGTGGCCGCCATGATCGCGATGGTAAAGCTGTTGAACGCCGCCACCTTGAACTTGTCGCTTTCCGGGCCGGTAAAGACATCGGCGTACCAGCGGAAGCTGAGGCCTTCCCAGTTGGTGATCGAGGCCGAAGCGTTGAAGCTGTAGATCGTCACGATCACCAGCGGCGCATAGAGCACCAGAAGGCACAGCAGGGTGATGGCACGGAAGCCCTTGTAGGTCTTGATGTCGTTGTTGACGGTTGCCATGGCTCAGCTCCCTGCGTTTTCGGCTTTGGATTGCTGGCGGGCAAAGATCAGCAGGATGATCAGCACCATGGTCAGCAGGATCATCGACGCTGCCGCCCCAAAGGGCCAGTTGCCCGCGTTGCCCTTGAACTGCTCCTCGATCAGCGAGCCGATCATGAAATTCTTGGCGCCGCCCAGCAGGTCGGGGGCCAGGAAGGAGCCCATCGAGGGCACAAACACCAGGATGCAGCCTGCGATGACGCCCGGTTTGATCGCGGGCAGCACGATGCGGCGCAGGGTAACCCATTTCGGCGCATAGAGATCCGCGGCGGCCTCGCTGAGCGAGAAGTTGTAGCGTTCGACAGCTGCATAGATCGGCAGCACCATGAACGGCAGGTAGGAGTAGAACAGCCCCAGCTGCACCGCAAAGTTGGTGTTGACGATATGGATCGGGCTGTCGATCAGGCCGGTGCCGATCAGAAAGTCATTGAGCGGACCCTGATCGCGCAGCAGGAACTTCATCGACACGGTGCGGATCAGCAGGTTCACCCAATAGGGGATGGTGATCAGGAACACCCAGAACGGGCGCACGCGCTCGGGCCGTGTGGCGATGAAGTAGGCCGTCGGGAAGCCGATCACCAGGCTGAGCAGCGTCGCCGCGCCGGCCTGCCAGATCGAGCGCCAGAAAATGGTGATATAGGTCCATTCGATCTTGGCCGGCTCGTCGCCGAACAGCCCGCGGTCAAAGAAGAACTGATCATAGGCCGCCAGCGAAGGCTCCCAGATCACCCCGCCGCGGAATTCCTTGGTCAGGAAGGAATAGACCAGCATCATGCATACGGGCGCGAGGACAAAGATCCCCAGAACCGCCCAGGAGGGAAGCAGCAGCCAGTTGCGTGCTTCCTTGTATGTGTCTGTTGTTGCGCTGCCGCCGCTTGCTGCACCTGCTGCCATCAGTCCACCAGGAGGCGCCCGGCCCCCAGCTCCATATTGACAAAGATCTCGCTGCCCGGCTCAAAGATGCGCTTGTTGCCGCGCTCGGAATTCGAGGTCCGCACGATGAACTGCGGCCCCTCGGCCAGATCGACAATTGTGCTGATGTCGGTGCCGACAAAGATATTCTCGACCACGCGGCCCTTCAGCGCTTCGCCCTCGACCGGCACATCCGTGGTGAACAGCCGCTCGGGCCGCACCGACATATGCACCTTGGAGCCAACGCCGATGCCTTCCACCGAGTTGCAGGTCAGCGCATGGCCGCCGCCCAGATGGCAAACCGCCCGGCCGTTCATCACCTGATCAACCGACACCTCCAAGAGGTTTGTCTCGCCGATGAAATCCGCCACGAACATGTTGCGCGGCTGTTCATAGATCTCGGTCGGGCTGCCCAGCTGCTGCATCTCGCCTGCCGACATCACCGCGATGCGGTCGGACATGGTGAGCGCCTCTTCCTGGTCATGGGTCACAAAGATGAAAGTGATCCCGGTTTCCCGCTGCAGGTGCTTCAGCTCCAGCTGCATCGCCTTGCGAAGCTTCAGGTCGAGTGCCGACAGCGGCTCGTCCAGCAGCAGGACTTTAGGCTGTGGCGCCAGCGCACGCGCCAGCGCCACACGCTGCTGCTGGCCGCCTGAGAGCTGGGACGGTTTGCGTGCAGCGAATTGCGACAGTTGCACCAGTTCCAGCATTTCGCCGGCGCGGGTGCGGGCCTCGGACTTGGACTTGCCGCGCATCTCCAGGCCAAAGGCGACGTTTTCCAGAATGGTCATATGCGGAAACAGCGCATAGTTCTGGAACACCGTGTTCACCGGCCGCTGATGCGGGGGCAGTTTCTCGATCTCATCCCCGTAAAGGAGGATCTCGCCCTCGGTCACATCCTCAAACCCTGCGATCATCCGCAAGAGCGTTGTCTTGCCGCAGCCCGAGGGCCCCAGCAGAGTAAAGAACTCATTATCCTTGATGGTCAGCGATATGCGCTTGAGGGCCGTGAAGTCCCCATAGCGCTTGACCGCGTTACGCACATCAATCGCGTTTGACATCCTCTCCGACACTTGCGCCTCCCTCAATGCCGCTTGACGTTTGTCCCAGCATAGGAAGCGCAGAGGCCCGCATTAAGAATTGACTCCCTCAGCAAATGTTAGTCTCTGCCTAACCTTTGTTTTTCTATTTTTTTCAACGCCCTATGGTCAATCAAAGTAGAGGGAAAACGTGCTAAGGAGGCGCATTGCGAACCCTTCCTAGCGGCTTTGCGGAATCCTAACCGCTGGCAAGGAAACCGCGTCTTTACCGGCTTGCCGCGCGGCTCTTAGGCAAGGGCGGAGTTTCACAGCGGCCAGGACCAGAGATGATGCACACCACACGCCAGGAACAGGATTCGATCGGACCGGTCGGACTGCCTGCAGACTGCCTGCACGGCATCCAGACCGAGCGCGCCCGGCAGAACTTCCCGATCACCGGCGTGCCGCTGTCGCATTTCCCGGCGCTGGTGCGCGCACTGGCGATGGTCAAATCCGCCGCTGCCCGCGCCAACGCAGAAACCGGCGGGCTGGAGCCTGACAAGGCGGGCGCGATCACTGCGGCCTGCGCAAGCATCATCGCGGACCAGCACCACGCGCATTTCAGCGTCGACATGATCCAAGGCGGGGCCGGCACCTCCACCAACATGAACACCAACGAGGTGATCGCCAATCTCGCGCTCCTTTGGATGGGGCGCGCGCCTGGGGAATACACCCATCTGCACCCCAATGACGATGTGAACCACGGCCAGTCCACCAATGACGTCTACCCGACCGCGATCCGGCTGGCGGTGCTGGCCAGCACCGCACCGCTGTGCGCAGCACTGCGCGGGTTGCAGCAGGCTTTTGAAGACCGGGCCGAGGCTTTTGACGGTATCGCCAAGGTCGGCCGCACCCAGCTGCAAGACGCGGTGCCGATGTCATTGGGGATGGAGTTTGCCTCCTTCGCCGTCACTGTAGGCGAAGACATCGACCGCTTGCGCGACATCAGCCAGCTCTTGACCGAGGTGAACCTCGGCGGCACCGCCATCGGGACCGGGGTGAACGCCGAGCCCGGCTATGCCCCGCTGGCACTGCAATACCTGTCGGAACTATCCGGGTTCGACCTGAAGCAAGCCGGGAACTTGATCGAAGCGTCCTCCGACCTCGGCGCCTTTGTCGCCTATTCCGGTATTCTGAAACGGGTGGCGGTGAAGCTCTCGAAGATCTGCAACGACCTGCGGCTGCTGTCCTCGGGCCCGCGCGCGGGGCTTGGCGAGATCACCCTGCCGGCGGTGCAGGCGGGATCTTCGATCATGCCGGGCAAGGTCAATCCGGTGATCCCCGAGGTCGTCAACCAGGTCTGCTTCCAGGTGATCGGCAATGACCTCACTATCACCATGGCCGCCGAGGCAGGCCAGCTGCAGCTCAACGCGATGGAGCCGGTAGTGGCTTATAACCTTCTGGAATCGATCCGGATTCTGAAGAACGCCGTCGAGGTTCTGACGCAGAAATGCGTGACCGGCATCACCGCCAACGGGGACCGCTGCGCGGCGCTATTGGACAACAGCCTAGTGCTGGCCACCGCCTTGGCGCCGCATCTGGGCTATGACGCCGCCGCCAGGATCGCCAAGGAGGCCCTGGCCAGCGGCCGCAGCATCCGCGCGGTGCTGGAGGAAGCCGGGAGCCTGCCTGCGGAGAAGATTGACGCGGTGCTGTCGCCCGCTGCCATGCTGAACGGGCCGGAGCGTTAAGCTCTGGCCCGCAAGTTCCGCCAAATGGCGAGCAGTGCAATCAGCAGGAACATCACCTCGATCACAATGGCACCCAGGTTTGGCCGGTAGACCAGCGAGATCATCACCAGCGCGCCGCCTGCGATATTGGCGGCGTTGAACGGGATCCTATCCGCTGGCAGAAGATTGCGCGTGGCCAGATAGTAGGCCACGACAATGATCACCGATCCGATTAAGCCAAGAGCGTCGTACCAGGCGATTTCGGCAATCACGCAGGGATATCCGTGGTCACCGCCAGGTAGGACTTGCGCGCCACATCGCTGCGAATGTCCCACAGCACCGGAGTACCCTTGGCAATGATCCAGCTGTCGCCAGGGCCATATACCACGGTCTCTCCGGTCGCCTCATTGGTCAGCGCCACCTCGCCGTCCAGCAGGGTTGCGTGCTCGTGGAAGCCGTAAGTCACGCGGTATTTGCCCTTGGTCACTGAATACAAACCGCCGAACACCGGATCATCCGGGCTGCCCAGATCGAAACTGCCGGCACATTCCGGCGCGCCTTCGACGGTTTCCGATCCGATATCCTCGGGCGTTCCCCAGGAATCCAGGTCTCCGCGCTCCATGGTTTGCAGATAGGCTGTCATTGTCATGTTCTTTTCCTCAATCTGTCAGATCGTCCAGAATCCGGTCCATCATCGCATCGCACGCTGCGAGCTGACTCAGCTCCAGATATTCGTCGGGCTTGTGCCCCTGCCCGTCCATCGAGCCGGGGCCGCAAACCACGGTGGGAACGCCCAGCTGGTCAAAGAACCCGGCTTCGGTGCCAAAGGCGACCTTGGTGGTGCTGTTGCTTTGGGCAAGCTTCTGGGCAAAGGGGACAACCGCGCTGTCCGCAGGCACGTCGAGGCCGGGATAGGCGTTGTACTGCTCCACCTCGACACGGGCCTGCTCCGGGTAGCGATCGCTAACGCGCTTGGCGGCTGCCTCAATGCGGGCCAGGATGTCCGCGCCCCGGTCGGCCGCCAAATGGCGGTACTCGAATGTCAGCTCGGCACGGTCCGGCACGATGTTTAATGCAGTGCCTCCGCTCATCTTGCCGGCATGCACGGTGGAATACGGCACCGCATAGGCCGCATCCCGCGCGCCATTTGCGGCGAAATCCTCCTGCAGCGCGCGCAGTTCGGCCAGGAAATCCCCGGCAAGGTGCAAAGCGTTGGTGAAGTTGGGCGCCAGCGCGGAATGGCCGCTTTGACCGTGGCACACCGCGCGCAAGGCGGCTTTGCCTTTGTGGCCGATGGCGACCTCCATTTCTGTCGGTTCCCCCACGAAACAGGCCCGCGGCTGGCCGATCAGCGGCGCCAGACGCTCCAGCATTTCCTGGATACCAACGCAGCCGATTTCCTCGTCATATGACAGCGCGATCTTCAGCGGCTCTTTCAGATCCGCCTTCGCCGCCCGGTCCGCCAATGCCAAGGCACTCGCGACATATCCCTTCATATCGGTCGTGCCGCGGCCATAGACGCGGTCTCCGTCCCGGGTCAGCCGGAAGGGATCGCGGGTCCAGCCCTGCCCGTCCACCGGCACCACATCGGTGTGGGCAGACAGCAGAACCCCCTGCCCCGCCGGGCCTTTCTCGGCGTAAAGCCCGGTCTTGGAACCATCCGGCGACGGCAGCCGCATCACGGCAAAGCCGCGCTCGGCCAGGAACCCCTCCACATAGGCTGCAAGCTCCAGATTGGAGTTGCGGCTGACCGTGTTGAACCCGGTCAGCCGCTCCAGTATGTCCAGCGTTGCTGTCATCGTCAGTCCACGGCCAGCTCGGTGATCTCGCGGCGGAAGGGCAACGCATCGCCGATGTCCGCGCCGTCCAGCTCGCGGGCGTAACGGTGGCCCGCATAGGTCGCCCAGGCAATCGGCCCCGGCGCGCTGGCATCGCCGATGATCTTGACGGACTTGATGCCGGCATCCGCCCAATCGGCTTCCCGGGCACGCAGGTCCTCGTAGATACTGTCGTTGCCTGTGCGGGATGCAACCATCACTACAGCGTCCGCCTCGATGATCCAGGTACGGTCGGTGTAGGTGCAGTTGCTGACCACATGGCCCGGGTGAATTTCGGTCACACCACGGTTCAGCACAATCTCCACTCCGGCCTCGACCAGACGCGGGTGAATGGCCACTTGCTCCAGCGTGTTGTTGGTCCAATCGCTGACAAAGGCCGACGGCGTGACCAGCGTCACCTGCGCACCCTTGGAGGCCAGCAGCTCGGCCAAAACCCCGCCCATGTAATAGTGGTCGTCATCATAGACCACCACGCGGCCTTCGGGGATCGTACCGTCCATCAGGTCATCGGGTGTATAGACCTTGGCGCCCTCGGCAATCGGCATCGGCACCACATGCTGGCGCGAGACCCCGTCGCGGCGCCAGGTGGAGCCGGTGGCGATGCAGACGTTTTCAAAGCCGAATTCCAGAATGCTGTCCGCATCCAGCGGGCTTTCGCGGTAGATTTCCACATTCGGACGCTGGCTCAGCTGATAATCGCGGTAGTCGACCACACGCCCCCAGGCATTGAGGCCCGGCAGAGTGCGCTCGCGGGTCACCCGGCCTCCGATCACATCCTTGGCCTCGGCCACCGCCACGTCGTAGCCGCGGCGGCACAGTGCCCAGGCGGCTTCCAGGCCCGCGGGGCCGGAGCCGACCACCAGCACGTTGGAGCTGTCGCCCTTGGTGTTCATCTTCTCCGGATGCCAACCCTTGCGCCATTCCTCCATGAAGGTCGGGTTCTGCGTGCAGCGGCTGATCGACATGGTCATGTCGCCGGTGATGCAGATGTTGCAGCCGATGCATTCGCGGATATCCTCAATCCGGCCTTCCTCGATCTTCTTAGGCAGGAAGGGATCGGCAATCGACGGCCGCGCGCAGCCGATGAAGTCCAGCGTGCCGGATTTCACCATCTTGGCCATCACATCCGGGCTGGTGAAGCGGCCGACACCGACAATCGGCTTGTCCGACAGCTCATGAATGCCGCGCACCAGCTGCTCCTGCGCCGCCTCTTCCTTGAACCGCGACGGGCCTGAGCAGTCTTCCCAGGTGCCCTGCGCCAAGTCCCAAAGGTCCGGCAGGTCCTTGTTCATCTCGATGTAGTCGCGCACCTCAGCATTGGAGAAGCCCAGTTCGCCAATGGTCTCATCCAGCGACACCCGCAGGGTTATCGCCATGGTGTCGCCCACCGCATCGCGCATGTCTGCGATCACTTCCTGGCTGAACCGCGAACGGTTCTCCAGGCTGCCGCCGTATTCATCCGAGCGCTGGTTGGTGGCGCGGCTCAGGAAATGCTGGAAGATGCCAAAGCCATGCGCACCGTAAAGGCAGATTAGGTCGAAGCCGGCCTCTTTGGATCGTTTCGCCGCATTCACGAACCAGCGGCGCAGGTCCTTGATGTCCTGCTTGTCCAGCGCCCGCGCCTGCACCGGGTCATTGGTGAAGGTGCGGATCGGCAGTGCGGACGGCGCCAGCGGCACTTCCTTGGTGTAAAGGTTCGGACCGTTGATGCCGGAATAGGCCAGCTGAATACCAGCCAGCGCGCCATGGGTCTTCATCCGCTCTGACATCTTGCGCAGCTGCGGGATGTCCTTGTCCTCCCACAGGCGCAGTTCGATGAACGGGGTGATTTCCGAGGTATGATGCATCTCGCACTGTTCGGTGAAGATGACACCCCAGCCGCCTTCGGCCTTGATGCCGCGCATCGCGGCGGCAGCCGACGGATCACGGTAGCCGCCGCCGTTGCAATGGGGCACCTGATAAAAGCGATTCTTGGCTGTGAGCGGGCCGATGTTCATCGGCTCAAACAGAATATCATAGCGGGGATCGCGCAATTTCCATCTCCTTCGTGCAAGAGTGCCAAAAGGGTACAGGACTGGGCGCGTTGCTAAAGTTCAGCTTGCGAAAGCGTTGATTAGCCTGCAGCTAAGCCGCGGCTCATGCCCCTTCCGGCGCCGTCTTCAACCCTGGCAGCGCGGCTTCTTCCACCAGCTCCGAGCAATGCTCGACAAAGGAGCGGATGGTGATCGAGTTCTCGGAATCCGGCGCCATCAAAAGCCCCATCCGCATCGGCCTGAGGTCGCCCTGGATCGGGATGAACTTCAGCGGCTTGCCGTCCGGCGACTGGTCATTAATGGGGCGGATGTTGGCAATGGAGTAGCCATAGCCATTGGCCACAAGGCTGCGCATCACCGCCATGTCGCGGGTGCGCTCGGCCACATTTGGTTTTATCCCCGCCTCGTGAAAGAACGACAGGAAATACTCGGCGCTGAACGGCAGGTCCAAAAGCACCATCGGATGCTCGCGCAATTCTTTGACCGTCACATCCTCCCGGTCCGCCAGCGGATGATCCTCGCCAACCAGCGCATAAGGCGGAAGCTCCGCCAGGGTGATGAACCGCAGGTCCGCAGGAATATCCAGATTATAGGTCAGCGCGATATCGATCTCGGCCCGCCGGATGCCGCTGAAGATCGCCGCCTGGTCCAGCTCGATCTGGCGCACGTTTACATCCGGATACCGGTCCTCGAACCCGCGGCGCACCGAGGGCAGCACCACCTGGGCAAAGGTCAGCAGGCAGCCCACTGCCAAGGGTCCGCGCACCTGGCCAGAGATGTCGCCGGCAATATCCATCATCCGGTCGGCTTCACGCAAAACTGTGCGGGCCTGCTCCAGCATCACCCGCCCGGCCTGGGTCAGCGCCAGCCCTTGCGCATGCTGGCGCACAAACAGCGGCAGCCCGAACTCCTGTTCGAGCTGCGCAATCGCCGCCGAGATCGACGGCGACGACACATTCACCTTTTCCGAGGCCAGCGCGATTGAGCCCGCCTCCCCGACTGCCACAAAATACTCAAGCTGGCGCAGCGTGTATCTGACAGGCAAAGGCAGGCTCTCCCGGGGCTTGGCGGATCAAGCCTTGTACTTGATCCAGGTTGTTTTCAGAGCAGTGTACTTCTCAAGCGAGTGCAAAGACAAATCCCGTCCGAAACCTGACTGCTTCATGCCGCCAAAAGGCGTCTGCGCCGACAATGCGTCCACGGTGTTGACCGAAACTGTGCCCACTTGCAGCTTGTCCGACACCCGGCAGGCGCGGCTGAGGTTGTCGGTCCAGACCGACGCAGCGAGACCATAGATCGAGTCATTGGCCATGGCGACCGCCTCATCCTCGCTGTCGAAGGGGATCACCGACAGGACGGGGCCGAAAATCTCATCCCGCGCCAGCGGGTTGTCGTGGCTCACATCATCAAAGATCGTCGGCTGCACAAAGCAGCCCTTGCCGTCTACGGTTACCCGCTCACCGCCTGCGACCAGATTGGCCGTGCCCTTGCCCGCCTCGACAAAGCGCATGATGCCCTCGGTCTGCTTCTCATCGACAATGGCCCCCATTTTCGAGGCCGGATCCAGCGGGTCGCCCGGCTGGGTTGCCTCGGCGCGGGCAATCAGCTTCTCGACAAAGGCATCCTTGACCGAACGCTCCACATAAAGCCGTGAGTTGGCCGAGCAGACCTCGCCCTGATTGAAAAAGATGCCAAAGGCGGCCATGTCGGCGGCGGCATCCAAGTCCTCGCAGTCAGCAAACACCAGATTGGGGCTCTTGCCGCCGGTTTCGGGCCAGACCTGTTTCAGGTTCGATTGTCCCGAATACTGCATGAACATTTTGCCAATGCCGGTGGAGCCGGTGAAGGCGAGGCAGTCCACATCCATATGCAGCCCCAGCGCCTTGCCCGCGGTGACGCCATAGCCCGGCACCACGTTGAATACCCCATCGGGCACCCCGGCCTCTGCCGCCAATTCTGCCAGCCGCAGCGCCGACAAAGGCGACTGCTCCGCCGGCTTCAGCACCACCGAATTGCCCGCTGCCAGCGCTGCCGC
>NZ_JWLD01000044.1:88539-241779 GCF_000813725.1 Leisingera sp. ANG-Vp | reverse complement strand
ACAGCGCTTGGGTGAAAAAGCCGGGATCACGGGTCGCTTCAGTCATGGTGGCTCCGTTAGAGAAGGGATCAGAATTGAGCGATTTCCTATCGGAAACTTCATTGCGCCGGAACCCCGTAAAACGACATATCCCTGCGACAGAACGGCAACTATGGTCATCGGCGGAAAGCTGTGATTGTTTCGGAACCAGTTGCCTAACACCGGAAACAGATTTCATGAGTTTGAGAATCGCATTTCTGGCCAGCGAAGTGGATGTGGCGCAAGAGGCGCTGGAAACACTGAGCCGCCGCTACGGCCAGGAGACGCCGGAAAAGGCTGATGTTATCGTGGCCTTGGGCGGCGATGGCTTCATGCTGCGCACCCTGCATACCATGGTGAATCACCCCGCGCCGGTTTATGGCATGAACCGCGGCACCGTCGGCTTTCTGATGAATGAATACCGCGAGGACGGGCTGATCGAACGGCTTGAGGAAGCCGAGCAGGAGATCATCAACCCGCTGTCGATGACCGCCATGGACCGGCGCGGTAATGTGCACAAGGCGCTGGCGATCAATGAGGTGTCGCTGCTGCGGGCAGGCCCGCAGGCGGCGCGGCTCAGGATTTCGGTGGACGGGCGCGTGCGGATGGAAGAGCTGGTCTGCGACGGGGCGCTGGTGTCGACGCCTGCCGGTTCCACGGCCTACAACTATTCCGCCCATGGTCCGATTCTGCCGATTGGCGCTGATGTCTTGGCTCTGACGGCAATTGCCGCGTTCCGGCCCCGGCGCTGGCGCGGGGCCTTGCTGCCCAGCAACGCGATGGTGCGGTTTGACGTGCTGGAAGCCGGCAAGCGCCCGGTGATGGCGGATGCGGACTCGATTTCGGTGGCGGATATAGACTGGGTCGAGATCCGGACCGACCCGGAAATCCGCCATAAAATACTGTTCGATCCGGGGCATGGCCTGGAGGAAAGGCTTATTTCTGAGCAGTTTACCTGATGCTTTAATGCAGGCTTCACGGATTTGTGAAGAAACAGGTAACGATTCTGTGCGATGATTTACCCACAGGCGGATGTGGATGACACCTGTCAAAGGGCTGAAGTGCCACAGAGCCGTGCCGGCGTGTTTGTACGTTCCAGTTTAATTCTTGTTGCCGGTCAAGCCCGCGGAACCTGAGACAGAACGCCAGGTTCAACGAATGCGGCTAGTCGAGCATGTATTGTAGCGAGTGATCTGGGTTGGAAGTTCCCCGGGGGCCGGTTCAGTCCGTTCCCCGGGACCTTAGGTGCTTGTACGTGTTGATCCCGCCTGAAAATTCCGGGATCAGGCCAGCCCTGCTTTGGCAATTCTATCACCTGCAATGAGCCTGATTGCCAAAAACGCCTGGTCAGTCCGGTCTGGCTGTTGCCCCGTCCATCCTTTCCCACAGCGGCAGGCACATGCGGCCGGCTCTTGCCTCGATTGCCGCGCAGGCATCCACGGCCAGGTCCTCGCGCCACCGCCGGGCGGCGATCTGCACGTTGATGGGCTGGGGGCCACCCGGCAGCGCCGCCAGCCGGGCAGGGACCGAGGCCGCAGGCAGCCCGAGGAAGTTCATCGCATAGGAATAGACTGCGCAGCCCAGCACCTCATGCACCCCTTCCGCCCCTTCGGTATCTCGGTCCGGCTTGAAGAAAGGCTGCGGCAGGAAGGGCGACAGCACCAGAGGGTAATCCTCCAGGAACAGTGACCACTGGCGCGCATAATGGGTGCGCTTGGCCATCATCTGCAAAAGCTCCTCTCCGGCGAAGGGCGGGAACTCCTGGAAATAGACCGCAAAGATATCGCGCACGGTCTGCGATCCGGCCGCATCCACGTCGCCTTTCATCAGTGCATAGATCTCCCCCATCAGCGCCCGGTACCCGGTGCGCCCGGCCTCAAATACATTGGGAGGTTCTATTTCCTCAACCGCGTAGCCCGCGTCGGTCAGCGCGTCGCGGGCAAAATCCAGCGCGGCGCCGACCTCGGGGTGCAGGTCATAGCCGTGGGTGTTTTTAGTGAAGGCGACCTTGACGGGGCCCTCAAGATCTTCGCCGCGCCAGGGCAGCGGCACATGGAACGGATCGCGCGGATCCGGGGCGACCAGACTGGGCATTGACAGATGCAGGTCTTCGGCCGAACGGGTAATCAGCCCCTGCACGGACATCAGCTGCGCCAGCAGCCCCCGCTCGGCGCTTTGGCTGGGGTTCCAGGCAGGGACCCGGCCGAGGCCAGGCTTTACCGTCACCGCGCCATTGGCGGCGGCGGGAAAGCGCAAGGAGCCGCCGATGTCATTGCCATGGCCCAGGGCGCCGATCCCGGCCATCACTGCAGAACCGGCGCCGCCGGAGGAGCCGCCCGGCGAGATATGCCGCCCCCAGGGGTTATGGGTGCGCCCGTGCAGCGGGTTGTCGGTGTCGGCGCGAAAGGAGAATTCGGGCGTGTTGGTGCGCCCGATCACCACCGCACCGGCCTTTTGCAGATTTTCCACCACCGGGGCATCCGCCGGGGCGATCAGGTCTTTTAGCGCGGTCACGCCGTTGGAGGTTGCATGGCCTTTCTGGTCGATATTGATCTTGATGGTGACCGGCACGCCGTGCAGAGGTCCAGGCTCGGCGCCTGCCGCGCGCGCCTGGTCCAAGCCGCGGGCGCGTTCCAGCGCCTCGGTGCTTAAATCCTCGACAACTGCGTTCAGCTCCGGATTGACCGAATTCATCCGGGTGATGGAGGCCTGCACTGCCGTTTCCGCGCTGACGTCGCCGGTGCGGGTGAGCTTTGTCAGCTCGGTGGCGCTCAGGCGCCAGATGCCGGTGTTTTCCATGCTTATGCCTCCTTGGCCGCAGCCTAGGCGGGCGGGGCGGAGTTGCAAGCAAAACCGGGCGGCAAAGCCGCCCGGATCCGGTAATTCTCAGGTTCTTTAATCGGTCAGGCTTTTGCGTAGCCGATTGTCTGCAGCGCAACGGTGATCTCGTCCAGAATCGCCGGGTCGTCGATCGTTGCAGGCATCTTCCAGGGGGTGCCGTCAGCGATGTTCACCATGGTGCCGCGCAGGATCTTGCCGGAGCGTGTCTTGGGCAGACGGTCTACCACCACCGCCAGCTTGAAGGCCGCCACCGGGCCGATCTTCTCACGCACCAGTTTGACGACTTCGGACACCACCTCTGCGTCGTCGCGGTCAGCTCCGGCATTCAGGCACAGGAAACCCACCGGCATTTGCCCCTTGAGGCTGTCTGCCACACCGATGACCGCGCATTCCGCCACATCCGGGTGGCCTGCCAGCACTTCCTCCATGCCGCCGGTTGAGAGGCGATGCCCGGCCACATTGATCACGTCATCGGTGCGCGCCATGATGTAAAGGTAGCCGTCCTCGTCTTTCATGCCGGCATCGCCGGTCTCATAGTAGCCGGGGAAGGTGGTGAGATAGCTTTTCCGGAACCGCTCTTCCGCATTCCACAGCGTCGGCAAAGTGCCCGGCGGCAGCGGCAGTTTCACTGCGATGGCGCCCAGCTCGCCCGGCGCCACCGGGTTGCCGCCTTCGTCGAGGATATCGACCTCATAGCCGGGCATCGGCACCGCCGGTGAGCCCAGCTTGGTTGGCAGTTCCTCAATCCCTAGCGGGTTCGCCGCAATCGACCAGCCGGTCTCTGTCTGCCACCAGTGGTCCACCACCGGCGTCCCCAGCTGCTCCTGCGCCCAGGTGATGGTGTCGGGATCGGCGCGCTCGCCGGCCAGATAGACCTGGTTCAGGCAGGAGAGGTCGTATTTCTTGACGTATTCGCCCTTGGGATCCTCGCGTTTCACCGCGCGGAAAGCAGTCGGTGCGGTGAAGAAGCTTTTCACCTTATGCTCGGAAATCACCCGCCAAAAGGTGCCTGCATCCGGGGTGCCCACCGGCTTGCCCTCAAACACGATGGTGGTGTTGCCGTGGATCAGCGGCGCATAGCAGATATAGCTGTGGCCCACGACCCAGCCCACATCCGAGGCGGCCCAGAACACATCGCCGGGATCGACGTTGTAGATGTTCTTCATCGTCCAGTTCAGCGCCACCAGCTGGCCGGCAGTATGCCGGATCACACCCTTGGGCTGGCCGGTGGTGCCGGAGGTGTAGAGGATATAGGAGGGGTGGTTGCCCTCAACCGGCACACATTCGGCAGGCTCCACGCCGTACTGGAACCCGTGCCAGTTCACGTCACGCCCCGGGACCAGCTCTGCCACTTCCTGCTCGCGCTGGAAGATCACGCAGAAGTCCGGCTTGTGTGCGGCCAGGTCGATGGCGCCGTCCAGCAGCGGCTTGTAGTGCACGGTGCGCCCCGGCTCGATCCCGCAGGAGGCGGCGATGATCGCCTTGGGCTTGGCATCGTCGATCCGCACCGCCAGTTCGTTGGAGGCAAAGCCGCCGAACACCACCGAATGCACCGCACCGATACGGGCGCAGGCCAGCATCGCCTCCAGCGCTTCGGGGATCATTGGCATGTAGATGATGACGCGGTCGCCTTTTTCCACGCCCTTGGCGCGCAGGGCGCCAGCCAGAGTTGCAACGCGGTTGCGCAGCTCGGCATAGGAGATTGCACGCTTGGTCTGGGTGACCGGGCTGTCATAGATGATCGCGGTCTGCTCGCCGCGGCCCTCTTCGACATGGCGGTCGACGGCGTTGTAGCAGGTGTTCACCTTGGCATCGGCAAACCACTCGTAAAGCCCGTCGCCCTTGTCAAACAGCGCCTGTTTCGGGGCTTCGTCCCAGCTGATCGCCTGCGCCGCGTCCATCCAGAAACCTTCCGGATCCCGTTTCCAGCCGGCGTAAATATCCTGATATCCCATGGTGTTCATCTCCTCCTGCACTCTGCGTAGGCGAGAATGCGTCAAACGGGCAAGTTTTGAGCCGTTCTCACGCAAGGTTGGTCAAGGAATTTACAGCTTCACGCCCCGAACTCGAGGGGTTTGTAAAATGTTTACAGCAAAGCTGCGGCTGCCAGGTTGCCTGTTTTGCAAACAGGGCTTTGCTGCAGAATAATCGCCCTGGTCCCAAGGCGATTTGCAAAACTGCAAATTCTTCTGCTGCAAACACCCGCGGCAATCCGGGAATCACCCGCCCGAGGATTTGGCATAGCGGGGCAGGGTGTCTTTCAGGTCCAGCCAGGTGACATGCTCGGAATGAAAGACATGGAACCGCGGCGGCATATCGCTGGGGCTCTCCAGCGTTGCCGTATAGAGGTGGATGTTCACCGTGTCTTTGGCATTGCGGTAGGCCATCTGGGTGCCGCAGCTGCCGCAGAACAGACGTTCGACATCCTCTGAGGACCGGTAGACTGCCGGCTCAGTCCCGGACCACTCCACTGCCTCATGCGGCAGTCCGAAAAATGCGGTAACAGGTGCCGCGCAATTGCGGCGGCAATCGGCGCAGTGGCAATAGCAGCTCCAGGCCGCCTCGGCCTGGCTCTCCCAATGCACTGCGCCGCAGTGGCAATGCCCTCTCATAACTGGCCTCCCTGGATGGGCGGCCGGCTAATGGGGCCGCCGGATTAACCGTAGTGCGCCACCGGGGTTCCGGCAATGGCGGCCATGTTCAAAAGCCCGCGGGCGGTGATCGAGGGCGAGACGATATGGGCGCGGTTGCCCATGCCCATCAGAATCGGCCCCACTTCCAGCCCGCCGGCCCGCATCTTGAGGATGTTGCGCACCCCCGAGGCCGCGTCGGCATGGGCAAAGATCAGCACATTGGCCGCACCCTCCAGCCGCGAGTTGGGGAAGATGCGCCCGCGCAGCTCAGGGTCCAGCGCGGTGTCGATGTTCATCTCGCCCTCATAGGCAAAATCCCGGCGCTTGTCGTCGAGGATCTCCAGCGCGTCCCGCAGGCGCGAGCCGGTGTCGCAGGAGATATTGCCGAACTGCGATTGCGAGCACAGCGCGATTTTCGGCTCGATGCCAAAGCGGCGCACATGGCGGGCAGCGCCCATCACGGTTTCGGCGATCTGTTCCGGGGTCGGCTCGATCCGCACATGGGTGTCGGCGATGAACAGCGGCCCGTCCTCCAGGATCATCATCGACAGCGCCCCGTGCGGCGAGTAGCTGTTGCCGCCCAGAACCTGCTGCACATAGTTCATATGCCAGCGGTATTCGCCGAATGTGCCGCAAATCATGCTGTCCGCCTCGCCGCGGTGCACCATGATGGCGCCGATCGCCGTGGTATTGGTACGCATGATCGCTTTGGCCAGATCCGGCGTCACACCCTTGCGCTGCATCAGCTTGTGGTAGCTGTTCCAGTAGTCGTAGTAGCGCGGGTCGTGTTCCGGGTTCACCAGCTGGAAGTCGCGGCCGGGGCGCACGTCCAGCCCCAGTTTTTCACAGCGGCGCTCAATCACTTCCGGGCGGCCGATCAGGATCGGCGTCTCGGTGGTTTCTTCCAGGATCGCTTGGGCGGCGCGCAGCACCCGCTCATCCTCGCCCTCGGCAAAGACAATGCGGCGGGCGGCAGCGCGGGCCGCCTCGAACACCGGCCGCATCAGCAGCGCCGACTTGAACACCGTCTGGTTCAGCTTCTGGCGGTAGGCGTCCATGTTTTCGATAGGGCGGGTGGCCACGCCGCTTTCCATCGCGGCCTTTGCCACGGCCGAAGAGACAACCGCCACCAGACGCGGGTCAAAGGGTTTGGGGATCAGGTAATCCGCGCCGAAATTCAGCTGCTCCCCCTTATAAGCCGCCGCAGCCTCGGCGCTGGTGGTTGCGCGGGCCAGCTCGGCAATACCATCGACACAGGCGATTTGCATCTCGTCATTGATCTCGGTTGCCCCCACATCCAGCGCGCCGCGGAAAATGAAAGGGAAGCACAGCACATTATTGACCTGATTGGGAAAATCGCTGCGCCCGGTGGCGATGATTGCCTCCGGCGCCACCTTGCGGGCAGCCTCGGGCATTATCTCGGGCGTCGGGTTGGCCAGCGCAAAGATGATCGGGCGCTCTGCCATCTTCGCCACCATCTCGGGCTTCAGCACATTGGGGCCGGAGAGGCCAAGGAACAGGTCGGCGCCATCCACCACCTCATCCAATGTCCGCTTGTCCGAGGCCTGGGCAAAGGCCGCTTTCTGCGGATTCATGTCCTCTTCGCGGCCTTCATAAACCAGCCCGTGGATATCGCAGAGCCAGATGTTCTCGCGTTTCACCCCAAGCTTCACCAGCATGTTGAGGCAGGCAATCCCTGCCGCGCCGCCGCCGGTGGAGACGATCTTGATGTCCTCAAAGCTCTTGCCCGCCACATGCAGCGCGTTCTTGGCCGCGGCCCCCACCACAATTGCGGTGCCATGCTGGTCGTCATGGAACACCGGAATGTTCATCCGCTCGCGGCACAGCTTTTCCACCACAAAGCAATCCGGCGCCTTGATGTCTTCGAGGTTGATCGCGCCAAAGGTCGGCTCCAGCGAGCAGACGATATCCGCCAGTTTCTCCGGGTCGCTTTCGTTTACTTCAATGTCAAAACAATCGATGCCCGCGAAGTTCTTGAAGAGGACCGCCTTGCCTTCCATCACCGGCTTGGACGCCAGCGCGCCGATGTTGCCAAGCCCCAGAACCGCCGAGCCGTTTGACACAACCGCAACCAGATTTCCGCGCGAGGTATAGCGGGCGGCATTGGCTTCATCCGCTTTGATCTCGGTGCAGGCCTCGGCTACGCCGGGCGAATAAGCGCGGGCCAGATCGCGCCCGTTGGCCATCGGTTTGGTCGCGCGGATCTCAAGTTTCCCGGGCTGCGGAAACTCGTGATAGTTGAGCGCGGCTTGGCGCAGGTTCTGGGAATCGGACATCTGGCGCTCCTCGGAAATCGTATTGTTTAGCGTTAAACCATTTTTCCTGCCGGAAACCTAGTCCAAACTGACGCAAATGAACGCGGCGGCAGGGGCGGTGGCGGGTTCTTGCAATCACATTGCCGCACCGTCACTCTCCTGCCAAATGAATTGGGAGTGAAAAATGAGCGACGTAATCGCCGAATTCCGCCTGCCGACAGATGAGCTGCGCAACGATATTCCGTTTTTTACCAAGGTCTTGGGCATGAAGATGGATTCGATTTACCCGGCCGATGATCCGCGCATCGCCGTCTTTTCCGGCCATGGGCTGCGGCTCAGGGTTGAAAAAGGGGCAGAGGAAAGCCCCGGCACAATCCGCATTCTGACTGAAGATCCTGATGGATTTGCCGAAGGCCGGCGCCGCCTGTTCGCGCCCAATGGCACGAAGATCGAGATCGAGGAGCGGCATCCGCCGATGGTGATGCCGGAGACCGTGCACAGCTTCGTGGTGCGCCGCCTGAAAGATCAGGCGCCCTGGATCATTGGCCGCGCGGGCATGCATTACCGCGACCTGGTGCCGGACCGGCTGGGCGGCTCGATCATCGCCAGCCACATCCGCATCCCTGACGGCGGCCCGGTGCCCGACATGGTGCATTTCCACCGGGTCGGCTTCCAGCTGATCTTCTGTATCCACGGCTGGGTTGATGTTGTTTACGAGGATCAGGGCGAAAAGATGCGCCTGACCGCGGGTGACTGCTTCATCCAGCCGCCGGAAATCCGCCACCGGGTGCTGGAGGCCAGCGACAATGTGCAGGTGATCGAGATCGGCGTTCCGGCCGAGCATGTGACTGAAATTGATCACGAAATGACACTTCCGACACCGCACTACCGGCCAGAGCGCGAATGGCAGGGCCAGCGGTTCGTCTACAACACGGCGGAAGGCGCCGAGTGGATGCCGTTCCGCCTGCCGGGCTACATCTGCCGCGACACCACGATTGCCGAAAACACCAAGGGTGTGGCGGGCGTGCAGGTGGTGCGCCGGGGGGAAGGCGATCCGCAGTGGGCGGCGCATGACACTGACATTCACTTTACCTTTGTGATGAATGGCGAAGTGACGCTGGAGGGAGAAGGCCGCGAGCCGTACCGTCTGGAGCAGGGGGATGCCTTTGTGATCCCGCCCGGCATGAAGACCCGTCTCAGCGGTCCGTCAAGCGATGTTGAATTGCTGGAGGTGACGCTGCCCGGTGTATTTAACACCACGCTTGGCTGATCAATGTGCACTGCCCGCCCAGCAGCGGGGGCAGGCGGGCAGTGAATTAACCGAAAAATGGAAAGGCAGGGCTTCACCTTTCCCTGCTGCAACCGCTATCCTGCGGCATCTTGACCAGATGATCAAAAAAACGGGGAATCGTCCATGAGCCTCAAAGCCGCCGCCGCCGCCGTCCGTGAAAACGCCCACGCGCCTTATTCGAATTTCAAGGTTGGCGCCGCCATCCGCTCAGCCTCGGGCCAGATCTATGTCGGCTGCAATGTGGAAAACGTGGCCTATCCCGAAGGCACCTGTGCCGAGGCCGGCGCAATTGCCGCGATGGTGGCCGCAGGGGAAGCCGAGCTGGCCGAGGTCTATGTGATCGCCGACAGCCCGTCGCCGGTGCCGCCTTGCGGCGGCTGCCGCCAGAAGCTCAAGGAATTCGGCGCAGGCGCGGTCAAGGTCACCATGGGCACCATCGACGGCGGCGAGCAGGAAACCACCATCGGCGAGCTGCTGCCCGGTGCCTTTGATGCCGGCCATATGGAGCGCAGCTGATGGATGCCCGGGCCATAAACGCCAAGCTGCGGCGCCGCGAGGTGCCAAGCGAGGATGAATTGCGTTGGTTTGCCAATGGCTTGGCAAATGGCGATGTCACCGACGCCCAGGCTGCGGCCTTTGCCATGGCCGCCTGTTTCCAAAGCATCGGCACTGAGGGCTGCAGGGCGCTGACCCTGGCAATGCGCGACACCGGCGATGTGCTGAAATGGGACCTCGACGGCCCGGTGCTCGACAAGCATTCCACCGGCGGTGTGGGGGACTGCGTCTCGCTGCTGCTCGCACCTGCGCTGGCCGCCTGCGGCGCCTATGTGCCGATGATCTCGGGCCGCGGCCTGGGCCATACCGGCGGCACTCTGGACAAGCTGGAGGCGATCCCCGGCGTCAATACCCAGGTCAGCGAAGATCACCTGAAGGGCATGATGCAGGACGTGGGCTGCGCCATTGTCGGCGCAACCGCGCAGATCGCGCCAGCGGACAAACGGTTCTACGCCATCCGCGATGTCACCGCGACAGTTGAAAGCATTGAGCTGATCACTGCCTCGATCCTGTCCAAGAAGCTGGCTGCCAGCCCGGACGCGCTGGTGCTGGATGTGAAGATCGGCTCGGGCGCATTCATGAAAACGGCCGAAGAGGCGCGGGCGCTGGCACAATCCATGTGCGACGTGGCCAATGCCGCGGGCTGCCGGACCTCCGCGCTGATCACCGACATGAACCAGCCGCTGGCGCCCTCGCTGGGCAATGCGCTGGAAGTGGCGGAAGTGATGCGGCTGCTGACCGGGCAGGCCGCAGGTCCGCTGGTTGAGATTTCTGCCGCTTTGGGCGGCGAGCTGCTGGTCCACGCGGGCCTTGCCACCGATGTGCAGGACGGCGCGGCCAGGATTGCCGCCACCCTTGGCGATGGCCACGCGGCTGATATCTTTGGACGCATGATTGCGGCAATGGGCGGCCCTGCTGATTTTGCCGGGAACTGGCAGGCCCATCTGCCGGGCGCCGAGGTGCAGCACGACGTCAAAGCCCCCGCCGCGGGACATGTTGCGGCAATGAACGGCGAGGCGCTTGGCCTGGCAGTTGTCGGCCTGGGCGGGGGCCGGATGGTGGAGAGCGACCGCATCCATCCCGGCGTAGGTGTCTCCGGCATGGCCCGCCTCGGTCAAGAGGTCGCGGCAGGGGATGTGATCGCATGCATCCATGCCGCCAGCGAGGATGACGCAAAGGCGGCGGAAGCCGCTGTCCTTGCCGCCATTGCCATTGAGGAGAAGCCCGCAGAGCTGCCGCCGCTGGTTCACGAAAGGATCTCCTGATGGCCCGTGCCTTCCTAGTGGTGATGGATTCCGCGGGCATCGGCGGTGCCCCGGATGCCGGAAAGTTCTTCAACGGCGATCTGCCGGACCTTGGCGCCAATACACTGGCCCATATCGCCCAGGCCTGCGCTGCCGGGCAGGCGGAGGAAGGCCGCAGCGGCCCGCTGAACCTGCCCAATCTGGAGCGGCTGGGCCTGGGCGCCGCAATGCGGCTGGCCTCGGCCGTGCCGTTTCCAGGACTGGACGCCGAACCGCAAGGGCTCTGGGGCTGCGCTCGTGAACTCAGCCCCGGCAAAGACACTCCGTCAGGCCATTGGGAGCTGGCAGGCCTGCCCGTGCCCTGGGACTGGCACTATTTCCCCGACGCGGCGCCGTCGTTTCCCTCAGATCTGACGGCTTTTGTCGCCGCCCGGGCGGGCACAGATGGCATTCTTGGCAACAGCCATGCGCCGGGAACGGCAATTATCAATGACCTCGGTGCCGAGCACATGCGCACAGGTAAGCCGATCTGCTATACCTCCGCCGACAGCGTCTTTCAGATCGCCGCGCATGAAGAGAGCTTCGGCCTGGACCGGCTGCTGGCGCTTTGCGAAGCGGTTGCCCCGCGGCTGCACGCCATGAAGGTGGGGCGGGTCATTGCACGCCCCTTCACCGGCTCGCCGGAGCAGGGGTTCACCCGCACCGCCAACCGGCGCGACTATGCGATCAAACCGCCGGCGCCGGTGCTGACCAACTGGGTGCAGGACTCAGGGCGCACGGTCCATGCCATTGGCAAGATCGGTGATATCTTCACAATGTCCGGTATCGACACGCTGAAAAAAGGCCCGGATGCCAAGCTGATGCAGCATCTTTCTGATGCGGTGGACACGGCGGAGGACGGCAGCCTCACCTTCGCCAATTTTGTTGAATTCGACAGTGTCTACGGCCACCCGCGCGACATCTCCGGCTATGCCCGGGCGCTGGAGTGGTTCGACGCGGAACTGGGCCGCCTGCTGCCTAAATTGCGCGAGGGCGATATGCTGCTGCTTACTGCTGATCATGGCAACGATCCCAGCTGGCCCGGCTCCGACCACACCCGCGAACAGGTGCCTGTTCTGATCGCAGGGCTTGACGCCGGCATTATCGGGCAGGTCAAATTCGCCGATGTGGCGGCCTCCATCGCCGCCCATCTGGATGTCCCGGCCCAAGGTCCCGGTAAAAGCTTTCTTTGACCTCATGGTCAAAACCTGCTTGCCTGCCGCAGCCAAGCCCGTAAAAGCGCGAAAAGCCAAATTTTAGGAGTGCCCCCATGACCGACCACCTGACCGTTGTTGATCACCCGCTTGTCCAGCACAAGCTGACCCTGATGCGGGACAAGGGAACTTCCACCCAGGGCTTCCGCCGCCTGCTGCGCGAAATCACCCAGCTGCTGGCCTATGAAATCACCCGCGAAATGCCGCTGACCACCACCACGATCGACACCCCGATGGAGGAAATGGAAGCGCCGATCCTGGCGGGCAAGAAAATGGCGCTGGTGTCGATCCTGCGCGCGGGCAATGGCATGCTTGACGGGGTGCTGGAACTGGTGCCCTCGGCCCGCGTCGGCTTTGTCGGCCTTTACCGCGACGAGGAAACCCTGAAGCCGGTGCAGTACTACTTCAAGGCGCCGGAAGGGCTGAAGGACCGGCTGGTGATCGCGGTTGACCCGATGCTGGCCACCGGCAACAGCTCGGCCGCTGCCATCGACCTGCTGAAAGAAGCGGGCGCCACCGATATCCGCTTCCTCTGCCTGCTGGCCGCGCCCGAGGGCGTTGAGCGGATGAAGGAAGCCCACCCCGATGTGCCGATCGTGACCGCCTCGCTGGACCGGCAGCTGAACGAGAAGGGGTACATCCTGCCCGGCCTCGGTGATGCCGGCGACCGGATGTTCGGCACCAAGTGATCCCTGACCGGCCAAGGCGTTCTTGAACGCCTTGGCTTTTGATCCGCGTATGAGTGCAAATTAATTCCAATTGGCGCAAAAATTGCCCGGTTGCTGCCTTATTGTTGCCGCGGAATCTTTACTCACAGGCAAGATTCGGGCATCCTTCCCCCATATTTCGTGGGGCGCAGGAATGAAAATAACTAGAATTATTGCACTGGCCATCATCGCGGGGACGACAGGCGCAGCAGGTATACAGGCACAAACCCTGCGCCCGACAAGTCCTCCTGCCGAATATCCTCCGGCTTCTTTCAAGGGACGGCAGTTCGTCGACAGCCGCGGCTGTGTGTATGTCCGGGCAGGCATCGACGGCAATGTCACCTGGGTGCCGCGGGTAACCCGCTCGCGCAAGCAGGTCTGCGGCTTTGAGCCGACGAAACTGGCGGGGACGACCCGGCAGCAGCAATCGGCACCGCCGCCTGAACTGATCACATTGGAACCCAGCCAGCAGCCCGCGCAGACGGCCGCATCCAAACCGGCGCCCGCTGCACAGGCCCCGGCCAAACCGGCTCCGGCTGCAGGCGCTGCTCCCAAGGTGGTCACCACGGCCAAGCCGCGCCGCACCCGGCAAACCACCAGCGCAACGCCTGCTCCTGTACCCGCCGCCCCGGCGCCCAAACCCGCAGCCAAAAAGATCGTGCGGGTAGCTCCGAATCCGGCCCCGGCTCCAGCCCCGGCGGCGCCTGCCGCTGCCGCCGCTGCGAACGGCTGCGAAGGCCTGTCAGAGATCAGCCGCCAATACACCAACTCAACCGGTGTGCGCTGCGGTCCGCAATCCTCCTCGCCGGTCACCTACGGCGGCCAAAGCAGCGGCCCGCAGTCTTCGCTGCGGCTGACACCGAACACCCGTGTTGTGCAAACGCACATCTATCAGGGCCGCCGCCTCAGCAACAGTTTCACGGTGCCTGAGGGCTACCGCCCGGTCTGGACCGACGGCCGCCTCAACCCGAACCGGGCTGAGCGCACTACGCGCCCGGCGGTGGTGACCAGCTTCGCGCAAGCGCCGTCCGGCTACCAGGCCGTCGAGCGGACAGACGACCGCCTGAACCCGATGCGCGGCGTGCGCACGCCTGAGGGCGACGCCCAGATGGCGCAGATCTGGACCAACGAAGTGCCGCGCCGCCTGGTGCAGCTGCCGCTGGACCGGCCCACCGTGACTCTGCCGCGCGAAGCCCGCTACAGCCCGTCCGAGGCAGAGGCCCCGGCAGCATTGCGGCTTTCCACCCGTTCGGCGCCGGATGCTCCGGCGCCTAAGCAGGCGGGACCGGCCCGCTATGTGCGCGCTGCTACTTTTGCGGATGCGGCCCAGGCCAAGGCCGCGGCCCGCAAACTGGCAAGCACAGGCCTGCCGGTGCGCTTGGGCACCGTCAGCCGGAAGGGGCAGCCCTACAAGGTGGTTCTTGCGGGTCCGTTCCTGAACCGGAACCAGGCCGCTGCCGCGCTGGCCAAAGCCCGAAGCTCTGGCTTCAGCGGTGCCAAGCTGAGCAGGTAGCTCCGAAAACCAGAAAACAGCAAAGGCCGGGACTGCTCCCGGCCTTTTTCATTTGAAACCGGCCCGCAAGCCGGGCTCAGCCGCAGATATTCTGCAATTGCACCCAATCGCGGTCGTTCAGAACCGGCTCCAGCTCGCGCCCGGCCATCGGGTCCGCTTCGATCAGTCCCAGCACCGTTTCCCCGGTGATGTCCAGCGCGTAGGCATAGGGGGAGGAGGGCAGGGCAGCGCGGGCAAATTCCGCCAGCAGAACCTCATCCGGCAGACTGGGGCGCGGGCTGGCCAGGGTGGCCTCGGAATAGGCATCCAGGGCCGGGCGGTTCAGCTCCCCGGTGGTCAGCAGCTTGAAAGTGGCAAGGAAACCGCCAGCTTCCAGCAGCTCTGCCATCGGATCGCGGGCCTCGGCGCGGGCGCGTTCGGCCAGGATAGCGCCAGCCGCCACCGCAGGATCCTCGAAATCCTCAACAAAAGAGCGGTTCAGCAGCACGATGCCGCCGGGCAGGTGCAGGCTGCCCGGGATGCCCGAGCGCAGCACCGCCAGCTGCCGCACACCCGTGCGCTGCGCCAGCTTGGCGAGGATCGGTGCCGCTTCGGGAGTGGCGCAGGCGGGGCCCGAGACCCGCTCGATCCGACCCAGCAGCGCCTGTCCGATAGCCTTGCGCTTGATGTCGGGCACCACGCTGACCGCATGGCGGGTCACTGCGCCGGGCAGCCAGAAGACCGACACGGCAAAAACCACCGCCAAAGTGCCCAGGATACTGACGGCCCGCAGCCGCCCCGGCCGCGCCCGTGAGCGCCCGATGGCCCTTTGGACCCGGGCAATCGCTTCCAGCATGGCGGTCTCATCCTGTGCAATCTCAAGCGTTTCGCCAGGATCGCCATCGGGATGAAACAGGGCAGGGAATTCACCCGGGTTGGCGCGCTCAACTGCGGCCAGCGACCAATGCGCCAGCGGCCGGTCGTTCATGCTGGAAATCGTCAGCGTCGCATCACCCAGCGAAATGATCACATCCCGCCGCTGTGCTTGGCCGTCTGCGCGCCACAGGCCTGCAGCCTCCAGCCGCTCGAATTCCTTCAATGCCGTCATGCAGCCAGCCCGGTCCCCATCCTTATCGTTGGGCTCAGAATAATCACATAAAACAGGGGCGGCAATTTGCTTTGCCGCCCCGGATGCTGTTTCGCCGCGAAAAGTTACAGACTCTTGGCGATTTTCCTCAGTTCGAACTTCTGGATCTTGCCGGTCGAGGTTTTCGGCAGTTCCTGGAACACCACTTTCTTGGGCGCCTTGAAGCCCGCCAGCGTTTCCCGGGAGAAGGCGATCAGAGCCGCAGCGTCTTCCTTGGCGCCGGGCTTCAGCTCGACAAAGGCGCAAGGAACCTCGCCCCATTTCTCATCGGGCATGGCAGCCACGGCAGCCAGCAGCACATCCGGATGCGCCATCAGCACGCCCTCGACCTCGACCGAAGAGATATTTTCGCCGCCGGAGATGATGATGTCCTTGGCCCGGTCTGCAATCTGGATGTAGCCGTCCGCATGCTGCACTGCCAGGTCGCCGGAGTTGAAATAGCCGCCCTTGAATGCCTCGGCGGTGGCCTCCGGGTTCTTCAGGTAGCCCTTCATCACCACATTGCCGCGCAGGCCGATCTCCCCCTGGCTCTCGCCGTCCATCGGCAGGGTGTTGTGGTCGCTGTCGCGCACAACAACCGGCTCCAGCATCGGCATGGCCACCCCCTGGCGGGATTTCCTGGCAGCAACGCCTGCCTTGTCCAGCCCGTCCCATTCGCCGGCTTTCCAGTAGCATTCGGTGACATGGCCGAAGGTTTCCGTCAGGCCGTAGACATGGGTGACATTGAAGCCCAGGTCCTCGATCTTCGACAGCGTCGCCGGGGCAGGCGGAGCGCCCGCGGTGAAGACTTCGACGGTGTGATCAAACGGTTTGCGCTCTTCGTCCTGTGCGTTGACGATCATGTTCAGCACAATCGGCGCACCGCCGAAATGGGTGACGCCTTCATCATGGATGGCATCATAGATATGTGCAGCCGTAATATCGCGGCAGCAGACCAAAGTGCCGCCGATGACCGGCATCATCCAGGTGTGGTTCCAGCCGTTGCAATGGAACAGCGGCACGATGGTCAGATAGACCGGGTGCAGGGTCATCCGCCAGGAGATCACGGTCCCGGTCGTCATCAGATAGGCGCCGCGGTGGTGGTAAACCACGCCTTTGGGCCGCCCCGTGGTGCCGGAGGTATAGTTCAGCGCCAGGCTTTCCCACTCATCCTCGGGCATGATCCAGGAAAACTCCGGATCGCCGCTGGCCAGCAGCGCCTCATAGTCCATGTTGCTGCCCGAAGCGGGCCATCCAGCCTGCTCATCGGCCACTTCGATCAGGATCGGAGCAGGGCCGTCCATTTCCTTCACCGCGGCCTCAGCCAGCTCAAGGAACTGCGGGTCCACCAGCACCGCCTTGGCCTCGCCATGGCCGAAGATGTAGGCCACTGTGCCCACGTCCAGCCGGGTGTTGATGGTGTTCAGGACCGCACCGCAGGCAGGCACGCCGAAATGCGCCTCGGCCTGGGCTGGAATATTGGGCAGCAGCGTCGCGACCACGTCGCCGGGTTTCACCCCCAGCTTGGCCAGCCCCGAGGCCAGCCGGGTGCAGCGCGCATGGTATTCGCCGTAGCTCTTGCGGTGCTTGCCGTAAACCACAGCAAGGTGGTCCGGGAACACCTGCGCCGCCCGCTGGAGATGGCTGAGCGGCGTCAGCGGCACATAATTCGCGGCGGTCTTCTCCAGACCGGTTTCATCCGCCATCCACCCCATCAGTTTCCTCCCCTGAATCACTATAGGTGTCGTTTAGAGAACAGATATTGCGGAAAGTTGCGGGCAATGGAAAGGCTATGAAACAAACAGCTGTTCTTTCCGCCGCAAATGGCACCAACGCTGCCGCAGCTCAGTCCATGGTTGCGGCGATGCTGATCATCGGCATGACCGACAATGCGGTGCCTGCCATGGCCGAGAAAATCGGGCTGGGCCAGTTCTATATTCTGCGCACCGTGGTGGCGCTGCCGCTTCTGTGGCTGATGGCGCGGTCAGGCCTGGGCGGCATGGCGCCAGGGCGGGTCTGGCCGGTCACCCTGAGGGCGCTGCTGCTGGCGGTGTCCATGGTGTTTTACTTCTCGGCCGTCGCCTTGATGCCGATTGCCCAGGCGCTGGCCGGGCTGTTCACCTCGCCGATCATCATCGTGCTGATCTCGGTGCTGTTTCTGCGCATGCGGATCGGTTTTGTCCGCATTGCAGCGGTTGTGGCGGGGTTTGCCGGTGTGCTTCTGGTGCTGCAGCCGGATCCTGCGGATTTCGACTGGCTGATCCTGCTGCCGGTGGCAGGCGGGCTGTTTTACGCGCTGGGGTCCATCGCCACCGGCCGCATGTGCCAGGGGGAAAGCACGGTTGCGATGCTGTTTGTCTATCTGCTGGTGCAAGCCTTCCTTGGCGGTCTGGCGCTGGCCGGGCTGGAGTTCTGGCCGCAGCCGGTGCCGGAAGGATCAGAAGGGTTTATCACCCGCGGCTGGGTTTGGCCGCTTTGGGAGATCTGGCATCTGGTTCTGCTGCAAGGCTTTGCGGCGGTGGCCGGCGTCTTCCTGATCACCAAGGCCTATCAGCTGGGCGAGGCGTCTTTTGTGTCGGTGTTCGAATATTCGGTGATGATCGTCGGTCCGGGATTTGCCTGGATTGTTTTCGGCCAGGCGCTGGATTTTTGGCAGGTGCTGGGGATTGCGCTGATTATCGCCGCGGGGTCCACGATCGCTTTGCGTTCGAAGTGACGGGGAGGGGCGCCGCCCCTCTTGGCCCTGGCGGGCCAATTCACCCCGGGGTATTTTTGACCAGAAAGAAGCGGGAAGCGGCTGGTCTTCTTTTTGCCTGAGGCATCCCTGCAGGAGGCAGCGCCGTCAGCCGCCTGCAAAGTGTTTCCTTCACGGTATCAATTGCCTAGGGTCGGGGCATGATCCTGTCCTTAGGCCGCAAATACGTCTTCATTCATATCCCCAAGACCGGCGGCACGGCGCTGGCGCTGGCGCTGGAGACGCGTGCCATGGCGGATGACATGATGCTGGGCGACACCCCCAAGGCCTTGAAGCGCCGCCGCCGCTTGCGGGACGCGCAGACCCGCGGGCGGCTCTGGAAGCACTCCACGCTGGCCGATATCGAGGGGCTGGTGCCGGACGGCGCCATGCGCGGGCTGTTTGCCTTTACCCTGGTGCGCAATCCCTGGGACCGTGCGGTGAGCTATTACCACTGGCTGCGCGGGCAGACCTTCAGCCATCCGGCCATAGGATTGGCGCAGGACCTGGAGTTCAGGACCTTTGTGCAGCACCCGCAGATTATCGAGGCCTTCCGGGGCAGTCCTGCGGCCTCCTATATGCGCCACGCAGACGGAACGGAGCAATGCCGCCTCTATATCCGGCTGGAGCATTTTCAGGAGGACGCCGAGCCTCTGTTTGCGCATCTGGGTTTCAGGCTGGATTTGCCGCGGGTCAATGAAACCGAGCGGAAGCGGGACTGGCGGCCATATTATGATGATGCTGCTGCTGGAGCGATTGCTGAGGCCTGCGCCGTGGATATCGCTCAATTTGAATACTCTTTTAACGATTCGGTTCTATCCCGGTGACATGAAACGGTGCTTTTGCAGTGCGCTTGCCGGGCAATCCGGCGGACCGAGCATGGATTGGCGCTGTAGCGTGAACAATGACCGGTTCTTGCCGCAATTCCGCGCCGATACGGCCGCAGTTTTGAAGCATTAACCATAATTGCCTGAGGTTTCGCCGCCTCAGCCGCAGGAAAGGACACCGGATGCTGGATTGGCTCCTGAAACGCTCGCTTATGCCGCAAGGACGCGCAATGAACAGCGGTTTCCCCCTGGTTTCCGCAGGGCAGGGCGGGTTCCTGGCAGGCACCCATGTTGCCTCCAACCTGGGCTGGCGCGAAGTGGAAGCCCTGGCTGTTGGCGACAAGGTGCTGACGTTCGATCATGGCATGCAGCCGATTGTGGAACTGCAGCGCGAGACGATCCTGCCGGGCGAAGGCGAACTGGACCCGGCCCGCTGCCCGCTCTTGGTGCCGCGCGACGCGCTGATGAACCGGGTGCCGCTGTGGCTGATGCCGGATCAGGGCGTGCTTCTGGAAAGCGAGCTGGTGGAGGACGCCCAGGGCGATCCCTTTGCCGTGGTGCCGGCCTGCGCGCTGGAAGGCTACCGCGGCATCCGCCGGATGCATCCGGGCGCGCAGCTGGATCTGGTGACGCCGCGCTTTGCCCAGGACCAGGTGATCTATCTTGAGGCCGGCATGCTGGGCTTTTCTGCTGCGCCGCGCAACCTGATGTGCGGCCGCGTTTTCAGCGAAGAAAGCCCCTACCGGGTGCTGCCGCCGGAAGAGGCACGCGGGCTTGTGCTGTCGATGATGGCCGAAGAGGAATACTGGCCCGGGGACGGCGCCGCGATGGGCGCTGAGCGTCCTGCCGCCAGGATGTAACGTGAAGTACTTCCAGTAACAGGTTTTAGTATAAGCAAAAACGGCCAGCATTGCGCTGGCCGTTTTCCTATTTCCCGCAGATCAGGCCGCCGCTGATTGGTCCGGGGAAAAGCGGCGGTAGAAGCTTTGGCCTTTCTCCGCCATCTCCCGCAACAGCGCCGGACAGGCGAAGCGGTCGCCGTGTTCTGCTGCCAGCGCATCGCAGCGCTCTGCCGCGTAGGGCGTGCCCAGGATATCGAGCCAGCTCAAGGGGCCGCCGGACCAGGGCGCAAAACCCCAGGCCAGGATCGCGCCCACGTCACCCTCGCGGATATCCATCAGCACGCCTTCCTCCAGGGCCCGGACGGCTTCCAGCACCTGCGCAAACATCAGCCGTTCCTGCACCGCGATCAGGTCTGGTTGCTCGGCGGCCTGCGGGAATTTCTCCTGCACACCTTTCCAGTACTCAACCCGTTTGCCCTTGTCGTCATAGTCGAAGAAGCCGGCATTTGCCTTGCGCCCCAGGCGGCCCTGTTCCTCCATCCAGAAGATCAGATCATCCGCCGGGCTTTCCGGATAGGCGTCGCCCATCGCCGCCTTGGTGGCGCGGGCGATCTTGGCGCCGAGGTCAATCGAGGTCTCATCCGTGAGCTGCACCGGCCCCACCGGGAAGCCCAGCTGGCGTGCGGCGTTGTCGATCAGGACAGGCGAGACACCCTCGGTGATCATCCGCATGCCTTCGTTGATGTAGGGGATGATGCAGCGGTTGGCGTAGAAGAAGCGCGCGTCATTCACCACAATCGGCGTCTTGCGGATCTGGCGCACGTAATCCAGCGCCTTGGCCACAGCCCGGTCGCCGGTCCCTTTGCCTTTGATGATCTCTACCAGCAGCATCTTCTCGACGGGTGAGAAGAAGTGGATGCCGATGAACTGCTCCGGACGGCTGGAGGCCTTGGCCAGCTCAGAAATCGGCAGGGTGGAGGTGTTGGAGGCAAAGATGCAGTCCTCCGGGATGATCGCCTCGACCTTTTGGGTCATCTCGGCCTTCACACCGGGGTCCTCAAACACCGCCTCGATGATCAGGTCGCAGCCTTTCAGCGCGTCCAGATCCGGGGTTGCGGTGATCTGCGCCAGCAGCGCCTCTTTCTTCTCAGCCGTTGCCTTGCCGCGCTTGATGCCTTTGTCCATATAGGCGGCGGAATAGGCCTTGCCCTTGTCGGCGGCGTCCTGGTCGCGGTCGATCAGCACCACCTCCATGCCGGCCTGGGCCGAGACCAGCGCGATGCCTGCCCCCATCATGCCTGCGCCCAGCACGCCGATTTTCTTCACCGACTGATCCGGCACATCCTTGGGCCGCACCGCGCCTTTCTCAAGCGCCTGTTTGTTCAGGAACAGGCTGCGGATCATCGCCGACGACGACGGGTTCATCAGAATCGAGGTGAAATGCCGTGCCTCGATCTTCAGCGCAGTGTCGAAATCCACCAGCGCGCCTTCATATATCGAGCTGAGCAGCGCCTTGGCCGCCGGGAAGGCGCCTTGGGTCTTGCCGTTCACCATGGCGGAGGCGCCGACAAAGGTCATGAAGCCCGCCGGATGGTAGGGCGCGCCGCCCGGCATTTTGTAGCCCTTGGCGTCCCAGGGTTTGACCAGATCGGCGGGTTTGGCGTTCAGCACCCATTCCTTGGCCGCAGCCAGCGCATCATTTTCAACCGCGTCGATCAGCTGTGCGCCCTTGGCCTTCTTCGGGTCCATCATCTTGCCTTCCAGCAGGACGGGGGCCGCAGCCATCGCGCCGACCATGCGGGAGTAGCGCGTGGTGCCGCCGCCGCCGGGGAAGATGCCGATCATGATCTCCGGCAGGCCGATCTTGGCCTTGGGGTTGCTGGTCATCACCCGGTGGTGGCAGGCCAGCGCAATCTCGGTGCCGATGCCGGCACAGGTGCCGTTGATTGCACAGGCCACCGGCTTGCCGCCCTTCTTGGTCTTAGGGTCCATCCCCGCCAGCTCCAGCTTGCGCAGGATGCGGTGCCCGCCCATGGTGAAATCGAACAGGCCCTGGGCCGGGTTGTCGCCGGATTCCTCGCGGATGGTTGCCAGCACATTCAGGTCCATGCCGCCGGCAAAGTCCTTCTTGCCGCTGGTGATCACGATGCCCTTGACGGCCTCGTCTGCCAGTGCCCGGTCGACATATTCCTCAACCAGGCCAAAGGCTTCGCGGGTGAGCACGTTCATGCTCTTGCCGATCGCGTCCCAGGTGATGATTGCGACGCCGTCGGCGTCTACGTCGTATTTGAAATCGCTCATGTGTCTTCTCCGGTCTGCTCTGCCGTCAGCGGGCTGCCGTCTTTGCGGGTGAAGGTGAAATCGCCGCCTGCGAATTTCACCATCATGTCCAAATCGCTGTAGTATCCGGTTTCGGTCGGGGTGCGGGTGCCCACCACCAGAAACGCCGCGGGCTTGTCCGAGCGGTTCACCAGGTGATGGCCGTTCTCCTCTCCCGCCGGGAAGGCGGCGCAGTCCCCCGGCATCATCTCATGCGCGCCCTGATCATCGATCAGCGTGCAGATGCCTTCGGTCACCATGACAAACTCATCCTGCTCCATGTGGTAGTGGCGCAGGGAAGAGGCCGCGCCGGGCTCCAGCCGCACCATGTTGACCCCGTATTGCGTCAGCCCGCCAGGGTCGCCCAAGGGCTGCACGCTGCGGCCCGCGCAAGGCTCAGCCAGTTTGCCAGGGTAGCCCGAGCCGGTCCGCCACGGCAGCTGTGAAAGATCAAGCTTTGGCATCACACCCTCTCAATCACTGTGGCTGCGCCCATGCCGGAGGCGATGCAAAGCGTGGCGAGGCCCACTTCCTTGTCCTGCCGCTCCAGCTCATCCAGCAGAGTGCCAATGATGATCGCGCCGGTGGCGCCCAGCGGGTGGCCCATGGCGATCGAGCCGCCGTTGACGTTCACCAGCTCCGGATCAACGTCAAAGGCCTGCTGGAACCGCAGCACCACGCTTGCAAAGGCTTCGTTCACCTCAAACAGATTGATGTCGCTGATGGCCATGCCGTTGTCGGCCAGGATCTTCTCGGTCACCGGCACCGGGCCGGTCAGCATGATGGTGGGGTCAGTGCCAATCTTGGCGGTGGCCTTGATCCGCGCCCGCGGTTTCAGCCCGTAACGCTCGCCAAATTCCTTGTTGCCGATCAGCACAGCCGCGGCGCCATCCACGATGCCGGAAGAGTTGCCAGCGTGGTGAATGTGATTGATCCGCTCCAGATGCGGGTATTTCAGCATCGCCACCTTGTCGAAGCCCGGCATCACCTCGCCCATCTGCTGGAACGAAGCATTGAGCGCGCCCAATGCCTGCATGTCAGTGCCCGGGCGCATGTATTCGTCATGATCCAGAATGGCCAGGCCGTTCTGATCCTCTACCGTGATCACCGATTTGGCAAAGCGATTGTCGTCCCAGGCCGCCTTGGCCCGGCGCTGGCTTTCCACCGCTAGTGCGTCCGCCTGGTCGCGGGTAAAGCCGTACTCGGTTGCGATAATGTCCGCCGAGATCCCCTGCGGCACAAAATATGTGTCCATTGCCAGGCTTGGGTCTACCGCAATCGCAGCACCGTCAGAGCCCATGGCGACCCGGCCCATCATCTCCACGCCGCCTGCGATATAGCCATCGCCTGCGCCGCCTTTCACCTGGTTGGCGGCCAGGTTCACCGCTTCCATGCCGGAGGCGCAGAACCGGTTGATCGCCAGGCCCGGGATACACTCATCCAGGTCGGAGGCGAGCACCGCCGAACGCGCCAGGCAGCCGCCCTGTTCCATCACTTGGGTAACATTGCCCCAGATCACGTCCTCGACGGCGTGGCCGTCCAGATTGTTGCGCGCTTTGATGGCGTTCAGCGTCAGCGCCGACAAGCGCACCGAGGTCACCTCATGCAAGGCGCCGTCTTTGCGCCCTTTGCCGCGCGGTGTGCGCAATGCGTCGTAGATATAGGCTTCGTTCATTTCGAGTCCTTTCTATAGGTCAATTGCGCCGGAATTGGCTGCCCCTTCCGGGCATGGGTTATCGCCAATGTTACCGGGTGCACCCAGAACTGAGGTTTTTGTTTGTAGCGCAGCAAATGCGGTTGCTCTTTGCGTTTCAGCACAGCGATGAGTTCAGAAAGGGTATCACTGCGCGCATGCCGGTAGACATTCATCCCCTGACCAAAGGAAGATGGCCATTTTGAACGCCCGGTTAACAGCTTTTTGAGCAGTTTCCGTACCTCCTGGTATTTGGCGGTCTTGCGCCCACGCGTCTCGTAATGAGAGCTTTTGGTGCTGCCGATTTCTGTCCAGGTCTTGAAGTCCACGACCATGACCGCATCGCGGAACATCACCACGCACAAGTCCTTGCCGCAATGGGTTTGGAGCTTCCGGACAAAGAGGCGGCTGTCGTAAAGAACAAGGTGGCTGATGCTGACATCCACATCCCGGGCCACCCACAATCCGGCCTCAGCACAGATATCCAAGGCAAGCGCTTGAGGATCAAACCAGCCAAACCCGGCGCGAACTGCATAGCTGTGCTCGTCCAGCGGCTCAATCGGATGCTCGGGACGCGGAGCGTCATCCGGATCCCCTAGCTCTGCCACCACCGCCGGGTGCCTATGCCACATCGCGTGAAGATACGCCGCAATCTCGTCGTCTATCTGGTGGCGGCTCTCCGTAAAAACCGGAATGCCTTCGGCCCCTTGGCAGCTGGTATTTTCAACAGCTGCGTCGTTGGAGAAGTTCAGCAGTTTCAGCAGTTCTTCCCGAATGCCCTTATCCAGAGGTTCTGCGCGGTTCCGGATGCCGATCCTGCTGTCTCTGTCATAGAGATCCAGCGTGCTCTCTGGATAAGCGGCAAGCTTGTCCTTCAAGGCTTCAAGATGCTGAACCAGTTCAGGCATGCGAAGCAGGCGGGCGATGGTCAGCACATGATCAACGCCGCGCCAGCCGTTGATGAAAAGAGTTGCATCCGCGGTGTGTCGGCCCTGGGCTCCGGTGTAATACTGCATAAACAGCCAGCATTGGTACAGCCGCCCGCCCCAGCCGGTAACCGTTGTGTCCGGGTGCAGTTCAAAAAACGTATTGCAGCCTTGGAGTGCACGCATGATATAGCTGTCAGGCTCGCCACCAATGCTTCCCAGGTCCCTTTCGAACCATTTCTCTAGGAAATCATATTCCGGGGGATGTGCATCAAGCATGAGTGTTCCCTGTAACTATCAAGCGCGGTCAGACGGATTGCCGGGCATCAGGTCGTAGGGATGTTTCCAGCCGGGCATCTCGCTGATGCGGGTGAGCCAGGCGTCGATATTGGGCCACTCGGCACGGTCAAAGCCGAAAGGCTCGGGGTAGTACAGATAGCTGCAGCAGCTGATGTCTGCGTTGGTCAGCCCGTCGCCCACGATCCACTCGCGGCCCTGCAGGTGGTGCTCCAGCGTGGCATAGGCAGCCTTCAGGCGGCCCTGCATGAAGGCCGCGACATCAGGCGAACGGTGTTTTTCGGGCAGGAAATTCATCAGGAACCGGGTCATGCCAGCCTGGCTGGACATTTTGTGATTGTCCCACAGCACCCAGCGCAGCACCTCGTATTTGTCTTCCGGGCGGCCGCCGAATTTACCGGTCTTGTCGGTGATATACTGCTGGATCGCGCCGGACTGGCTGAGAGTCAGATCGCCGTCCACCAGCACGGGTGCCTCGGCCATGGCGGAAAACTCCCGGAACTCAGGAGTGCGGGCCGCGCCGCTGAAGAAATCGACAAAGACCGGTTCCCACGCAAGGCCCGAGAGCTCAAGCGCTAGCGCTGCCTTGTAGGAGTTGCCGCTTTCGCCAAAGCAATGAAGTTTAATGGTCATCTGGTGTTCCCTGTATCTGCTGCTGGAGCGGGGGTTTCACACCCCCGCACCCCCGTGGAGTATTTTCGGCAAAGAAGAAGGGGCGAGTTCATTCTTCTTTAACCATAATTCGTTGCACTTGTTCTGCGGTACAGGCTGGAGAGCCGATGACCGCCAAAGGAGAAGCCCTGTCTTCCGGCCTGGCGCCGCCGGGTTCGGAGGCAGGGTGGACCTTGAACTTCTTCTTTGTCCAAATACTCAAAATCCATCATTAGCTTCCCGCGGATCCGCCGCGCCCTTGCGCCTAAAGCGACCGCGCAATCAGTTCCTTCATGATCTCATTTGTGCCGCCGTAGATCCGCTGCACCCGCGCGTCGGCCCACATTTCACCCACGGCATATTCCTGCATGTATCCGTAGCCGCCATGCAGCTGCAGGCATTCGTCCAGCACTTCGCCCTGGGTGTCAGTGAGCCAGTATTTCGCCATTGCCGCTTTCTCGACGGTCAGGTCGCCTTGCAGGTGCTCGCTGATGCATTCGTCCAGAAAGGCGCGGGCAACGCGGGTTTTGGTCAGGCATTCGGCCAGTTTGAAGCGGGTGTTCTGGAACTGCAGCAGCGGGCCGCCAAAGGCCTCGCGCTCTTTGCAATAGGCGATGGTGCGGTCCACCGCGCCTTCCATCGCGCCAACGGCGCCGCAGGCGATGATCAGCCGCTCCTGCGGCAGTTGCTGCATCATCTGGTAAAAGCCCTGGCCCTCGGTGCCGCCCAGGATGTTCTCCGGCGCAATCTCCACATCGCTGAAGAACAGCTCGGACGTATCCGCCGCATGGCAGCCGATCTTGTCGAGGTTGCGGCCGCGGCTGAACCCCTCGGCGCCGTCAGTCTCCACCGCCACCAGCGACACGCCTTTGGCGCCTGCAGCCGGGTCGGTCTTGGCCGCCACCAGGATCAGGTTTGCGTGCTGGCCATTGGTGATGAAGGTCTTCTGCCCAGACAGCCGGTAGGCATTGCCGTCGCGCACCGCCTTGGTTTTGATCGCCTGCACATCCGAGCCGGTGGAGGGCTCGGTCATCGCCAAGGCGCCGACCAGCTCTCCGGTCACCATCTTCGGCAGCCAGCGCTGTTTCTGCTCTTCGGTGCCGTAGGCCAGGATGTAATGCGCCACGATGCCGGAATGGATGCCGTTGCCCCAGCTGGCCAGATTGGCGCGGCTGCCTTCCATCAGGATCACTGCTTCGTGGCCGAAATCGCCGCCGGCACCGCCGTATTCAGACGGGATCGAAGGGCAGAGCAGGCCCAGTCCGCCTGCCTGGGTCCAGGTCTCCCGGTCCATCATGCCCTGCTTGCGCCAGGCCTCGAACCTTGGCGCCCATTCATTGCTGATGAACTGGGCTGTCATCCCGGCGAGCATCTGGTGCTCATCCGTCATCCATGCGGAACGTGTACTGGTCATGGCTCTCCCTTGGTGCCCGTCGGGGCTTATCTCTTGCGGGCCTCCAGCTCGGCGTTGAACAGCCGCAGCCGGTGGCCCAGATTCTCATGGTCTGTCACGCTGTCGAAGTTCTCGAACAGGAATGACAGCGCCTCTCCCTCATCCAGCCCGGCCTCATGGGCAAAGCGCTTGAGCCTGCGGTAGCCGTCCTCGGTCATGGCGATCGGCAGGCGGCGGGTCAGGCGGAAACGTTTCGGCATATCTGGTCCTCAAAATGTCAAAGGCACCGGCCGGGGCTGGGACCGGGCGCCCGGGGGAGGGCGCCCGATGGCGTCAGAAGGCGTCTGCGTCCAGCGCCATCACCGCATCTGCGCCGCTTTCGATACGGGCGAGATGCAGTTTGGTCGCGGGCAGCCGCCGTGCCATATAGTACCGGCCGGTTGCGAGTTTCGTCTCATAGAACGCCGCGTCATCGGCCCCGGCGTCAAGCGCTTCCTGCGCCGCCTTGCCCATCTTTGCCCACATCAGGCCCAGGCAGACCTGCCCGAACAGATGCATGAAGTCGTAAGAGCCCGCCAGCGCGTGGTTGGGATCCTTCATGCCGTTCTGCATGAAGAACATGCCCGCCGCCTGCAGGTCCTTGGAGGCCGCCTTCAGGGGATCAACGAAGTCCTTGGTGAAAGCCTCTGAGATGTCTTTGTTTTCCTGGCAGAAGGTTTTGACCTGATCAAAGAACGCCAGCACGTATTTGCCGCCATGCTGGCCCAGCTTGCGCCCGACCAGATCCAGCGCCTGCACGCCGTTGGCGCCCTCGTAGATCATCGCGATGCGGGCGTCGCGGGTGTATTGCGACATGCCCCATTCCTCGATGTAGCCGTGGCCGCCATAGACCTGCTGTGCCTGCACGGTCATGTCGTAGCCCTGATCGGTCAGGAAGCCCTTTATCACCGGTGTCATCAGCGAGATCAGACCGTCGGCGTCCTTGTCGCCTGCGCGGTGGGCCTGGTCAATCAGGGTGGCGCCCCACAGGAGGAACGCGCGCCCGCCTTCGGTAAAGCTTTTCTGATCCATCAGCGAACGGCGGATGTCCGGATGCACGATCAGCGGATCGGCCGGGCCGTCCGGGTTCTTGGCGCCGGTCACGTCGCGGCCCTGCAGCCGGTCCTTGGCGTATTCGGCTGCGTTCTGATAGGCGGCCTCGGCCTGTGCCAGCCCTTGCATGCCTACGCCCAGCCGCGCCTCGTTCATCATGGTGAACATGGCACGCATGCCCTTGTGCTCTTCACCCAGGAGATAGCCGGTGGCGTCGTCATAGTTCATCACACAGGTCGAGTTGCCGTGGATGCCCATCTTTTCTTCGATCTTGCCGACGGCAACGCCGTTGCGTTCCCCCAGAGACCCATCCGCGTTCACCAGGAACTTCGGCACAATGAAGAGGGAGACACCCTTGATGCCTTCCGGTCCGCCGGGGATTTTGGCCAGGACCAGATGCACGATGTTTTCCGCCATGTCGTGCTCGCCGGCGGAGATGAAGATCTTCTGGCCCGAGACCTTGTAGCTGCCGCCCGCCTGCGGTTCCGCCTTGGTGCGCATCAGCCCCAGGTCGGTGCCGCAATGCGGCTCGGTCAGGTTCATGGTGCCGGTCCACTGGCAGCTGACCATATTGGGCAGATAGGTGGCCTTCTGCTCCTCCGTGCCATGCGCCAGGATCGCCGAGGCCGCGCCATGGGTCAGCCCCTGGTACATGGTAAAGGCCTGGTTGGCGGCAGAGAAGAACTCCCCCACGGCCGTGCCGACCACATAGGGCATGTTCTGGCCGCCGAAGGCCTCCGGCATGTCGATACCCGGCCAGCCGCCTTCCTTCATTTGCCCGAAGGCATCCTTGAACCCCGCGGGCGTGTAGACCACACCGTTCTCCAGCCGGCAGCCTTCGGTGTCGCCCACCACATTCAGCGGGTGCAGCACTTCGCTGGCAACCTTGCCGGCTTCCTCCAGCACTGCACCGGTGAAGTCCCGCTCCAGCTCGCTGTAGCCGGGGGTGCTGCTTTCGGAGACCTTCAGCACGTCGTGCAGGATGAACTGGGCGTCTTTGGCAGGGGCTGCGTAGGCTGGCATCTCGGTCCTCGTCGGGTTTCTTGTTTCAGGTCTCCTGCAGGGGCAGGGCGGCCTATTCGGCGGCTTTCTCTCCGGCCTTCATCGAGGCGATCATCTTCTCGCCCCAGGCCAGCTGCTCCTTCAGGTCTTCAATGGCTTCCGTCAGCTCTTCGCGCTGGCGTTCCATATCGGCGAGACGCTCCTGGGCGATCTCATAGGTCTTGGTCAGCTGGGTCAGCCGCTGCTCGTCCACATGATAGAGGTCCAGCAGCTGGCGGATCTCCTCCAGGCTGAAGCCGAACCGCTTGCCGCGCAGGATCAGCTTCAGCCGGGCGCGGTCGCGCTTGGTGAACAGCCGCTTCTGGCCTTCGCGGATCGGGAACAGCAGTTCCTTGGCTTCGTAGAACCGGAGGGTGCGCGGGGTCACGTCAAAGGCCTCGCACATTTCCCGGATGGTCATGGTTTCTTCGGTCATCGTCGTTACTCTTACGGCTTGGTGCAGAGACAAGCTGTGCGCAGCGGGCTCAGCTTGCAAGACTGACTTTACGTTTACGTAATTCATACGTCACGTCACTTTCAAAACCGTGAGGGGTTCGCAAAACGCACAAAAAGTGACGCAACGTAACGGGATCTGAGGCTGCAATTCCGGCGGTTCCCGCAGGGTGCCCGGCCCGTCTGCCGGCGAATCCGGCACCCCTGTTCCGCAACAAAAAACCCCGCCACAAGGGCAGGGCTGCAAATGCCGAAATCCGGAGCCTGGCTACTTCAGCAGCGCCCGGGTGCTTTCGCGCAGCGCGCTGAGCTCTTCGATGGCCTCGTTAATCTGCTCGCGCTGTTTTTCCAGCTCAACCAGCTGCCGGTCGGCCATTTCCATAAAGGCATGGTTCTGGGCGTCGTTGCCCTCTTCCTCATAGATCAGCAGCCACTGGCGGATCTCTTCCAGCTGAAAGCCGAACTTGCGCCCGCGCAGGATCAGCTTCATCCGGGCACGCTCGCGCGCGCCGTAAAACCGGGACCGGCCTTCGCGGTCCGGCTGCAGCAATTCGATGTATTCATAGTAGCGCAGCGTCCGCGGCGTGACCTCGAACTCGGCGCACATTTCCTTGAATGACAATCTGTTGTCGGCCATCCATCTTCTCCCTTGCCGGGAACCTATGCACTTGCAGCGAACATGGCAACCTCCCGCGGCGGCACACTTGCGCTTGGGCCATGCCAAGGCCAAAGATGAGGCAGACAATCCGAAGGGACAGCCATATGGCCGACAAGACAGAGTTCGCGCGCCAGTTCATCGAAGCCATCCCTCATGCCAAGCAATTGGGCATGAAGCTGACCGCGCTGGGCGACGGCACGGCCGAGATCCGCATGGGTTATGACGAGAAGCTGGTGGGCGACCCGGCCACCGGGGTGATCCACGGCGGCGCGGTCTCGGCGCTGATGGACACCTGCTGCGGCGCCGCGGTGATGGCGCACCCTTCGGCGCCCGGCGGCACTGCCACCATCGACCTGCGCATCGACTACATGCGCCCCGCAACGCCGGGGCAGACGATCACCACCCGCGCCACCTGCCACCAGATCACCCGCACCGTTGCCTTTGTCCGCGCCGTGGCCATGGACGAGGACGAAGACCGCCCCGTCGCCACAGCAGCCGGCGCCTTTACCGTGGAGAGCAAGTTTTGAGCCGCCCCCGTCCCGAACCCATTCAGGTGGTCAAGCAGCGCCGCGATGCCGCCCTGTCGGCACTGGTCGACTCGGTGCCATATATCCGCTTCCTGAATGTGACCTTCGACCGCCGCGGCGATGAGCTGACGGCGCAGCTGAACTTCGACGACAAGCTGATCGGCAATCCTTTCCTGCCTGCAATCCACGGCGGGGTGACTGCCGCCTTCCTGGAAATCACCGCGATGATCACCCTCAACTGGTCGCATCTGTGGCCGCGCATCGAATCCGGCGAGCTTGATCCAGCGGAAATGGCCAAGGGCAACCTGCCGCGCCAGCCCAAGACCATCGACTTCACCGTGGATTACCTGCGCTCGGGCCTGCCGCGCGACGCTTATGCGCGGGCGCGGGTGAACCGCTCAGGGCGGCGCTATGCCTCGGTTCATGTGGAGGCCTGGCAGGATCACAAGGACAAACTCTTTGCCCAGGCCACCGGTCATTTCCTGATGCCGCAGGACCAGAACGGCGAAGGCTGAAAACATGACCAGCGCGAACACGGATATCACCCACAAGCGGGTGCTCAAGATTGCTTTGCCGATTGTGCTGTCGAATGCCACGGTGCCCATTCTGGGCGCCGTCGACACCGGGGTTGTCGGCCAGATGGGCGAGGCCGCCCCGATCGGCGCCGTTGGCATCGGCGCGGTGATCCTGGCGACGATCTACTGGATCTTCGGCTTCCTGCGGATGGGCACCACCGGATTGGCGGCCCAGGCTCGCGGGGCAGGGGATTGGGCCGAAACCGGCGCCCTTTTGATGCGCGGCCTGCTGCTGGCCTTTGCCGCCGGAGCGGTCTTCATCATCGCCCAAGGGGCCGTGTTCTGGGGCGCCTTTGCGCTGGCGCCCGCCAGTGCCGAAGTCGAAGGGCTGGCCCGCGATTACCTGGAGATCCGCATCTGGGGGGCGCCTGCCACCATCGGGCTTTATGCTGTCACCGGCTGGCTGATCGCGGTCGAGCGCACCCGCGGTGTGTTTCTGCTGCAAATCTGGATGAACGGGCTGAATATCGCCCTCGACCTGTGGTTTGTGCTGGGCCTCGGCTGGGGCGTCGAGGGTGTTGCCACTGCCACTCTGATCGCCGAATGGACCGGGCTGGCCTTTGGCCTGTATCTTTGCAGGGACGCCTTTGCAGGCGATCAATGGCGCGATTGGGGCCGGGTGTTCGACCGCGCCCGGCTCAAGCGGATGATGCAGGTGAATGGCGACATCATGGTGCGGTCTGTCTTGCTCACCGGCTCCTTTACCACCTTCCTCTTCATCGGCTCCGGAGTGGGGGACGTGAACCTCGCCGCCAACCAGATCCTGCTGCAGTTTGTCGAGATCACCGCCTTTGCGTTGGACGGGTTTGCTTTCTCAGCCGAGGCGCTGGTCGGCAGCGCGGTTGGTGCCAAGGCCCGTGAAAAAGTGCGCCGGGCGTCGGTGATCACCGCGCAATGGGGCGTGGGCGGATCGGTGCTGCTGGGGATTGCTTTTGCCGCTGGCGGCCCCTGGCTGATCGACCTGATGTCCACTTCGCCTGACGTGCGCGAAGCGGGCCGTGTATTCCTGATCTGGGCGGTTGTGATGCCCGCGCTCAGCGTGGCCAGCTACATGTTCGACGGCATCTACATCGGCGCCACCTGGACCCGCGACATGCGGTGGGCGATGATCCAGTCCGTGGCGGCCTATGTGGTTGCGCTGCTGGTGCTGGTCCCGGCCTTTGGCAACCACGGGCTCTGGGCTGCGCTGATGGTGCTGAATCTGGCCCGCGGTGTGACCCTGGGCCTGCGCTACCCGCGGCTGGAGGCGCAGGTCGGCGCCTGAGTTGTCGGGGCGGGCCAATAGGCCCGCCGCCGTATCTTACAGCAGGGATTCAATCGCTTCGGTCGGGCGGCCGATCACCGCCTTGCCGTCCTTGATCGCAATCGGGCGCTCGATCAGGATCGGATGCGCGGCCATTGCCGCCAGCAGATCTTCCTCGGCGCTGTCTTTGCTCAGCCCCAGCTCCTTGAAGACCTTCTCGCCGGTCCGCATCATTTCCACCGCGGACACACCAAGCGCGGCCTGCACCGCCTTCAGCTCTTCAACCGAGGGTGCGTCTTCCAGATAAGCGCGGGTCTGAACCTCTGCGCCGCGTTCTTCGATCAGCGCCAGGCCCGCGCGGGATTTTGAGCATTTCGGGTAGTGCCAATAGGTGATCACAGCCAATCCTTCCGTTTTGTTCCAACCGCTTGCGCGACGTTGTCAAACCCGTCCTTTGCCAGCAACGCATCCAGTCCGCGGGCGATGTCTCCGGCCAGCGACAGCCCGCCATAGACCATGGCAGTGTAGAACTGTACGGCCGAGGCACCGGCGCAGATCTTGGCATAGGCCTGTTCCGCCGTGCTGATGCCGCCGACGCCGACCAGCGGCACCTTGCCGTCCAGCAGTTCCGACAGTTGCGCCAGAACGCGGGTGGATTTCTCAAACAGCGGCGCGCCGGACAGCCCGCCGGCCTCGCCCTTGTGGGCGCTGCGCAACCCGTCGCGCGAAAGCGTGGTGTTGGTGGCAATCACCGCGTCGATGCCGGTTTCCACGGCGACAGCGGCAATGTCCTCAATCCCCTCGCGGTCCAGATCCGGGGCGATCTTCAGGAACACCGGCACCCGGCGGCTGAGGCCCCCGCGGGTCTCAATGACGCCCGCCAGCAGCGCCGACAGCGCCGCCTTGCCCTGCAGGTCGCGCAGTTTTTCGGTGTTGGGCGACGACACGTTGACAGTGGCAAAATCCAGATGCGCGCCGCAGTGCGCCAGCACTTTGGCAAAATCCGCAGCGCGGTCCTCGCTGTCCTTGTTGGCGCCAAGGTTCAGGCCGATCACCGCATCGCGCGGGCGCTGTGCCAGCCGGGCGCCGATGGCTTCCATGCCCTCGTTGTTAAAGCCGAAGCGGTTGATCGCCGCCTTGTCCTCGGTCAGCCGGAACAGGCGCGGCTTGGGGTTGCCGGGCTGGGCGCGGGGCGTTGCAGCGCCGACCTCGATGAAGCCGAAACCGGATTTTGACAGCGGCGCCAGCGCCTCGGCGTTCTTGTCAAAGCCTGCGGCCAAACCCACCGGATTCGGCAGCTCAATCCCTGCCAGCGAGGTTTTCAGCCGCGCGGAGGTCACCGGGCCGGGCGTTGGCGTCAGCCCCATGGTCAACGCCTTGACAGACAGCCCGTGCGCAGCCTCAGGGTCCACCTTGTGCAGGGCGGCCAGCGCCAGCTTCTCGGTCAGTTTCATACCATCTCCTCCGGGAACTGGTGTGCGCCGCCCACCAGCGGCAGCGGTTTGGACCAGACCACATCCGACAGACGGATGTTGCGGTAGAGATGCGGGAACTCGGCACCGCCGCGGGAGACCTCCCACTTCAGGTCTTCCCCCATCGCCCCGGCATCGCAGGCCAGGAGGGTGAGCCCCTCGGCACCGGCAAAATGCTTGGCCGCGGTTTCCGCCGCCTGTGTTGCAGTGGAGAAATGGACAAAGCCATCAGCGACATCAACCGGCGCGCCCTGGGTTTCGCCCGCCGCTTGCAAAGCGGCCCATTCGTCCGCCCGGAAAATCTTGTAAATCAGCATGAGGGCCTGATGCCCTGCGTTTGCTGATGAATCAAGGGGGATTGGCCGGTGCCGGGGATCTGGCAGGCGAACCGGGGCAGGCCCGTTGACGCAGCGAGAGGCAGCAGACCCGCTTTTCCCCTTTGACGGGCAGGGCCATTGCGCGCACCATCAGGCCAAAACAACGGGAGCAAATCTCATGATCGCGCGGATTCTTTCATCGGTTGCAGTGCTGGCCCTTTCGTCGGGCATGGCTGCGGCGGAGTACAAACTCACTATCCTGCACACCAACGACTTTCATTCCCGGTTCGAGCCGATCAACAAATACGACAGCGCCTGCGATGCGGAAGATCAGGCCGAAGGCAAATGCTTTGGCGGCACTGCACGGCTGGTGACGGCCATTGCCGAGGCGCGGGCGCGGGCCGGAAATTCGATCCTGGTGGATGGCGGCGACCAGTTCCAGGGCTCGCTGTTTTACACCTATTACAAGGGCCGGATGGCGGCCGAGTTCATGAACAAGCTGGGCTATGACGGGATGACCGTGGGCAACCACGAGTTTGATGACGGCCCCGAAGTGCTGCGCGGATTCATGGATGCGGTGGGCTTTCCGGTGCTGATGTCCAACGCGGATGTTTCAGCGGAACCTGCTTTGGCCGGTGTGCTGAAGAAATCCACGGTGATCACCCGCGGCGGCGAGCGGATCGGTCTCATTGGCCTGACACCCGAGGACACGCATGAGCTTGCCAGCCCGGGCGAGCACGTCACCTTTTCCGATCCGGTGGCAGCGGTGCAGGCTGAAGTCGACCGGCTGACGGCGGATGGGGTTAACAAGATCATCGTGCTCAGCCACTCGGGCTATGGCGTGGACCAGAAGGTGGCAGCGGAAACCACCGGGGTTGATGTGATCGTCGGCGGCCATACCAATACCTATCTGTCCAATGTCTCGGACAAGGCTGCAGGTCCGTATCCCACCGAGGTGAACGGGGTGCAGATCGTGCAGGCCTATGCCTATGGCAAGTTCCTGGGCGAGCTGAACGTGATGTTTGATGGCGCGGGCAACGTCATCAGCGCCACGGGCGAGCCGCTGATCATGGATGCAGCCGTCTCCGAGGATGCGGGCACCCTGGACCGGATTGCCGAACTGGCGCAGCCGCTGGACCAGATCCGCAACAAGGTGGTGGCCGAGACCGCGGCTCCCATCGAAGGCGACCGTTCGGTTTGCCGGGTTCAGGAATGCGAGATGGGCAACCTGGTGGCGGACGCGATGCTGGACCGGGTGAAGGATCAGGGCGTGACCATTGCCATCGCCAATTCCGGCGGTATCCGCGCCAGCCTGGATGCAGGCGAGGTGACCATGGGCGAGGTTCTGACCATCCTGCCGTTCCAGAACACGCTCTCGACCTTTGAGATCACCGGGGAGGTGCTGGTTGAAGCGCTGGAGAATGGCGTCAGCCAAGTGGAGGATATCAAGGGGCGTTTTCCGCAGGTTGCGGGGATGAAGTTCACTTGGGATGCCTCGGTCGCACCCAATGCCGGACGGGTGCGCGAGGTGATGGTGGCCGACGGGGGGGGCTTTGTTCCGATTGATCCGCAGAAGACCTATCTGGTGGTTACAAACGACTATGTGCGCAACGGCGGCGATGGCTATGCGATGTTCGAAGGCGATGACAAAAACGCCTATGACTTCGGGCCGGATGTGGCGGATGTCCTGGCCGAATACCTCGCTGAACAAGGGGCTTATGCGCCATACACCGACGGGCGGATCAGCCGGTCTGAATAGGTCGCACTTGCTGCCTCAATGTTTCGCGCGCGAAACATTGGGGCATATTGGCTGACGTAATTTGTTTATATTTTAGAAAGCTTTGTTGTGGGTTTCTTAAAGTGGGGAGCCATCGCTGGAACGCGTCCGGGCAACCGGTTGACGGGAGGCGGCCGGCTTGCTATTTAACAATTGTGTTAAATAATGGTGCCAGGGAGGCCTTTGATGAAACTGCATGTTTTTCCACCCTCTCCGAATTCCCGCAAACTGCTGGTGGTCAATAGTCTCCTGGGGCTGGATCTGCCCCAGACCATCGTTGACCTGCAGGCCGGGGATCAGTTCAAGGAGGAGCTTCTGACCCTCAACCCCAATGCCAAGGTGCCGGTGCTGGAGGAGGACGACGGCAGCTCGCTGTGGGAATCCAATGCGATTATCAACCGGCTGTGCACGGACCATGATACGCCATTGTGGCCCCGTTCGAACGCGCGCTACGACATCATGCGCTGGCAGTTCTGGGAGGGATGCCACTGGACCCCGGCCTGCAGCAAGTTCATCTCGCGCCATTTCTTCGGCCGCGAGGACATTGACATGGAAGCCGCGGCTGAAGGCTTCCATAAATACGCCAAAGTGCTGGACGGGCATTTGCAAGGGCGCGATTGGCTGGTGGGAGATCAGATGACCACAGCCGATGTCTCGGTCGGGGCAATCCTGTGCTACCGCGAGCCCTGCCAGTACCCGGTTCAGGGCTACAGCAATATCAACCGCTGGATTGCACAGATCGAGGCGCTGGAGGCCTGGCAGATTGCCAACCCGGCCCCGCAGGCGGCTGAGTAGGAGGGGGCAGGTTCCACCCTGCAGTTTCCGTCCCGCTGGGCTGGCGCGCCAGCGGAGCAGTTGCAGCCGAGGGTTTTACCTGCCGCGCAGCCGTGGCAAAATGCCGGCCATGGACCATCCGCTGATCGACCTCATCAACGCCCGTATCGAAGCCGCCGAGAAGGACGGCGCCTTTGACAACCTCGAAGGCGCAGGCAAGCCGCTGCCGAAATGCGATGACCCGGAGAACGAACTGGTCAACCGCCTGGTGCGTGAAAGCGGCGGAGTGCCTGAATTCGTGAACCTTTCGCGCGAATTGCAGCGGCTGCGGGCCGAGCTGCGCGAGACCGGCGACCGCAGCCGCCGGCAGGAGATCCTGAAAGAAATGTCGATGATGGATGCCCGCATCGAGCTGGCGCGCAAGGCTTACTCCAAGTAGCCCGGCCTAGGCCTTGATTTCCGGCCAGATTTCCGGATCCAGCCCGTCGATGAAGGGGGCCAGCACATCGGCGTATTTCTCCCACTTGCCAACCGAACGGGTGTGCACCGTCTGGCGCAGCTGGGTGTTTGACAGCGTCAGCACCTGGCCCTCGTGGCGTTCTGGGTGGGCCATATCCTCGACCCAGTCCAGCCCGCAGAATTCGGCCAGCTTGCGGCTTTCGCTTTCGATATCGCCGACCAAATCCTCGTAGCGCAGATCATAGAGCCGCCCCGGCATCACCTGGCGCCAGTGCTGCATCAGCCGGCCGTAGAGGTTGAACCGGTGCGCCATAGCCTTGAGGTCATAGGCATAGGTGAGCGAGCTGCCGGAGAAATAGCCGCGCCAGATCGACATCGCCACGTCCCGCGGATCACGGCAAAGATGGACAAAGCGTGCCTCCGGGTAGGCGGTCAGCAGATGGCCCAGCAGGCGGTAGTTGTCCGGCATTTTGTCGACATAGGCCGTGGTGCCGCCGGGCATGTCTGGCAGGCGGCTGATGTCTTCAGAGACAAAGGTCTGGGCCGCCTCGGGCGTGAACGCCTGCTCATTGTCCACAAACGGGTGCAGCAGGAAGCTGGGCACGCCACGCTCCCCCAGCGGAAACACCTGCGGGTGCGAGCCGATCACGGTTTCGGTCAGCGTTGTGCCCGAGCGCGGCATCCCCACAACATAGATCGGGCGGGGGCCGTCCTGTGCGGTCTCAGCCGGGGCAATCACGTCCGGGAAGGCGGCCATGATGCGGCTGAACTGGCGCTCGCTGCCCTCGTAATCATAGGGGCTTTGCGCGGCCATACAGGCGTTGGCCTCGTCGTTATGGGCGGCAAAGGCGTCTTTGTCGCCAGCCTGATCGGTGATCCGGGCCAGGGCAAAGGCCGCATTGGCGCGGTCCTGCGAGCGTGCCGGGGCGGCTTTCAGCGCCTTTTGGGCAACAGGCATCAGCTCGGCATTCTGTTCGCGACTGTTGAGGCGGGCCAGCATCTCCAGCACCTGGGTGTCCTTGGGATCCAGTTTCATGATGGCGAGGCATTGCTCGCGCGCGGCCTCGGATTCGCCGTTGGAGATCAGCTGGCTTGCCAGGCGGCGGCGGGCCTCCAGGTTGCCGGGGTCCAGGGCCACGGCCTTTTGCGCGGCAGCGGTGGCGTCGTCCTGGCGCATGATGCGGGCCAGCGGCAGGCTGATGTTGACCAACGCGTCCACGTCATTGGGGTTGAGCCGCAGCGTGGCCTGATAATCCTCCAGCGCTGCCTTTTCGTCTCCCAGCGTCTTCCAGGCCATCGCCCGCAGACGCAGCATCCGCGGCTGGCGCGCATCCTTGGCCAAAGCGCCGCTGGCGGTTTCAATGGCAGCTTCGGGGTCATTCAGCACCAGCTGCGCCTGCGCTTTCAGATAGAGCGCTGCCTGATCACCGGGCAGATCGCCCAGCACCCGGTCCAGCAGCTTCATCGCGCTTTCGCCCTGCTGCAGGAACAGCAGCGTCTGTGCCAGGTTCTTGCGGGCGTCGTGAAAGCCCGGCGCCAGGGCCAGCGCCTTTTTGAAATAGGGGACGGCGTCGCGGTGCTTGCCAAGGCCTGACAGGCAGATGCCGGCGATATTGGGGAAATCCGGGTGGCTCTTGTGGCGCTTCATGCCGCCCTTGGACTGCTTCAGCGCCAGTTTGAATTTGCCTTGGTTCAGAAAGCCGTGAGCGGCCTGGAGATCGTTGTTCAGTGTCATGAGACCTATCTGTCTGCAAACCCGCACCGGCGCGGAGCTGTCCGGCATATGTAAGGGATGTGCCATATCCCGCCATGGGGATGCAATGGCAGGCAGGAGTGCTAGAGATCCAGTTCCGGCCACAGGGCGGGCTTGAGGCCGCGCAGGAAGACCTTCAGCGCGGCCTCCTGCTGTTTCCAGCCGCCGACTGAGCGGCTGTGAACCTTTTCGCGCACCTGCTGGGCGCTGGCTGTGCGGACCGAGGCGGCGTTCTTCTCCGGGTGCGCCATGGCGGGCTGCCAGGAAAGGCCGCAGAATTCTGCCACCTGTTTGCCAGTCGTTTCAAGATCGCTGGTCAGAGCGGTGTAGGGCACATCCAGAATGCTTTCGGCATAGGCCCCGCGCCAGTGGTCCATGTACTGGCGGTACAGGTTAACCTCATGCGCCATCGCCTTCTGATCAAAGGTGAAATTCAACCCGCCCTGGGCAAAATAGGCGCGCCACATGGACAGTGCCACGTCGCGCGGGTCGCGTTGCAGGTGCAGGAAGCGGGCGTTCGGGAAGACAGCCTTCAGCGGGCCGATGATCTTGTAATTCGCGGGCAGCTTGTCGATGAAATGGCTGGTGCCCGAAGGGAACTCAGGCAGGGCGGCGCGGTAGCCGCGGGCCAGTTTGGCCGTGTCTGCTGCATCGCCATCTGCGGCGGCTGCCGCCGCGATGGCATCGCCGCCGGGCAGTTCCCCGCAGCCGAAGACCGCGCCCGAGGCCGACAGTACATGCTCCAGCAGCGAGGTGCCCGAGCGCGGCAGGCCCAGGATAAAGATGGGTTCTGGGGCCTCGGCTTCTGCGGCGGCCGGCGCGATGGCGCCGGTCAGCGTCTGGAATTGCCGGGTGGCGGCTGCCGCATCATAGGGGCGGCGCTCCGCTTCGATCCTGTTCGCGGCTTTCAGCAGGCTTGCCTCGTCCTCCGCTTTGCCTGCCTGTTTGCAGATCGCTGCCTGGGCAAAGCACATCAGCGCGTAGTCGTGGCTCTTGCTGCCTGCTTGCGCCTTGGCGGCCTCAAGCTGAGGCAACATTGCCTGATTGGCCTCTGGCTCCTGCAGTTTGGCCAGTTGCAAATAGGCGCTGCCATGGGCCGGGGCACGCTTCAGAACATCCCTGTAATGACCTGACGCAGCTTCATTTTCTCCAAGCATGGCGGACAGCATTCCAAGCTGCGCATGGGCCTGGACTGCATCCGGAGCCAGCTTCAAGGCGGCGGTCAAGACCTCGCGCGCCTCTTCCAGCCGGGACAGCCGGATCAGCGCATTGGCACTTTCCAAAAGCGGCTGCGGGTCCTGGGGAGTGAGCATCGCAAGGGCCCGATACTCTACCAGCGCATCACCCGGCCGGCCCAGGGCGGTGAGGATCGAGGCGCGCAGGTAATAGGCTCGCGGATTGTCCGGTCCGGCCTCCTTGGCCGCGCTTGCGGCTGCCAGTGCAGCCTCTTGGTCTCCGGCGCGGCTCAGGGACTGGGCGTTCAGATAGTGCAGACCGGCGGGGTTGCGGGGGCGCGGGGGGCAGCGGGCGATCAGCTCTTGCGCCTTGTCTTGCTGGTCCGAAAAAACCAGAGCCTGGATCAGGTTGGTCTCAATTTCCTCATGGCGCGGCGCCAGCTTCATGGCCTTGGCAAAAAACACCGCAGCGTCACGGTGCTTGCCCGCCTGGGCCTGGGCGAGGCCGGCAAAATTGGCAAAAGCCGGATTGCGGGGGAATTTCTGGGTTCCGCTGCGCGCTGTCTTGGCCGCAGAGGCGAACTGGCCCGCGTTCAGCTGAGCAGAGATTTTTGCCAGAAGGTCCTGTTCGCTTTTCTGCATCCGGTATAGCCTTTTGCGGGCGCCCGCGGGGCGTCCATGTGAATTTGCGGGCCAGTAGTGCGGAATGTGCGGACGATTTGCAATAACCCTGCCAAACGATGCTATGGCGCAGCTGTTTGCGGCGCAGCCTGCAAACGACCTGCCGCAGGTGCCCGACTACAATGTCTGCCCGACCAGCGCGGTGCATGCGGTGCAGGCAGGAGAGGCCGGGCGGCAGCTTGTGCAGATGCGCTGGGGGTTTCTGCCGCATTGGTATGCGAGCGAAACAGCCGGGCCGCTTCTGATCAATGCACGCGCTGAAACGATTGCGAAAAAACCCGCCTTTTCAGATGCCTGCCGCAACCGCCGCTGCCTGATACCAGCTACCGGCTTTTACGAGTGGACCAAGACGGAAGAGGGCGCCCGGCTGCCCTGGTACATCCACCGCAGCGATGGCGCCCCTCTGGCGTTTGCCGCTGTCTGGCAGAACTGGGGGGCAGCGGACCCGGTCAAAACCTGCGCCATCGTCACAACTGCCGCCAACGAGGGGCTTTCCTCGATCCATCACCGGATGCCCTTGATCCTGGAGCCGCAGGACTGGGGCAAATGGCTGGGCGAAGAAGGTCACGGCGCCGCCGCGCTGATGCAGCCGGGGGCAGAGGGTGTGCTGGCCTATCACCGGGTGGATCCGGCGGTGAACTCCAACCGCGCCGAGGGGCCTGAACTGATCGAACCTTTTGAGGAGGGGGATATCCCGCGCGGCCAGCTGATCTGAGGTTATTCTGCGGCCTGGGGGGCGGGTTTTCCGGCGCTCCGGCCGCCGGGCAGGTCGCGCTGCGGCGCCCGGCTCAGCTCATTGGCGGCCAGGGTGGCTTTTTGCAGCAGGGCAACAAAGGTCTCCTGTTCCGCCTCGCTCAGCCCGGTCAGAATGCCCGGCTGGGCGGCGCGGACATGCGGCAAAATCCGTTTCAGCAAGCCAGAGCCGGCGCGGGTCAGGCTGACCTCGCGTGCGCGCCGGTCGGCACTAGACACTTTGCGTGCCACCAGATCCTTCTCGACCAGCCGGTCCACCACCTTGCCCAGCGTGGCGCGGTCATAGGCGATGAGCCCGGCGACCGAGGCCTGATCGATCCCCGGATGGCGGTGGATAGCGGCCAGGGCCGAGAACTGAACCGGGGTCAGGTCAACGCCGTGCGCTGCCATGCATTCCATGAACTGGGCCACGGAAATCTGGTGCAGCCGCCGGATCAGGTGTCCGGGCAGCGCATGTATGTCCAAAGGGTCGATGTCCATGGCATCCGGGTCCTTGCCGTTGCGGCGCTGCGGGGCTTCTGCCCCGGCTGGTCAGTCTGTCCGGGATTGATTAATGCCCCGTGCGCATTGCGCGCAAGCCTTATTGCCGCGGCGGCATCATTTGCGGCTTTTCCTTGCTCATGCAGCGCGCTACAGCAGGGGCATGGCGCTGAAGTTCACATCCCTGCAAGAGTTCTATGCCCACGGATTTGACGCCGTGATCGACGTGCGCAGCCCGGCGGAGTTTGCCGAGGACCATGTGCCCGGCGCAATCAGCCTGCCGGTGCTGGACAATAACGAGCGCGCCGAGGTGGGCACCATCTATGTCCAGGACAGCCCGTTCAAGGCGCGCAAGCTGGGCGCGGCGCTGGTGTTCCGCAATGCCGCCAATCACATCGAGCAGCATCTGAGCCATCACGAGGGCGGTTGGAAGCCGCTGGTCTATTGCTGGCGCGGCGGCCAGCGGTCGGGGTCGTTCACCTGGATGCTGCAGCAGATCGGCTGGCGCGCCGAGGTGGTGGAGGGCGGCTATCAGAGCTACCGCCGCCTGGTGCACAAGGCGATGTATGAAACCAGGCTGCCGCATAGGCTGGTGGCACTGGATGGCTATACCGGTTCAGCCAAGACCGAGGTTCTGAAGCGGGCCGGCGCTCTGGGCGTGCAGGTGCTGGATCTTGAGGGGCTGGCCAATCACCGGGGCTCGCTTTTGGGGGATATGCCGACGCCGCAGCCCTCGCAGAAGGGGTTTGAATCGGCGGTGGCAGGGGCGCTGATGCAGCTGGATCCCGCGCGTCCGGTGCTGGTGGAGGCGGAATCAAACAAGATCGGCCAGCGCATTATCCCGCCTGCGGTCTGGGATGCCATGAAGCCCGCGCCGCGGATTGAGCTGCAGGTGCCGGCAGAGGCACGCTGCCGCTATCTGGTTGAAGCCTACGACGACATCCTGTCGGATACCGCAAAGCTGCGCGAGAAGCTGGGGCCTCTGCGGGCCCATCGCTCCGGTGCGGTGGTGGATGGCTGGTTTGAAAAGATTGCCGCAGGTGACAAAGCCGGGCTGACCGCCTTGCTGATGGCCGAACACTACGATCCGGCCTACCGCAAGTCACGCGCGGCGATCGGAGCCGAGGTGGTGGCCACGGTGGAGGCCTCAGCACTGGATGAGGCCGGGCTGGACGAGGCTGCAGCCCGGCTGGCAGCGGTCATGGCGGAATTGTAAACGGAACTCCCGCCCGTCGCTGGTGCATCCGGGATGCACCGCTCCCGTTGGGCCTGGCGCTGCGCTGGCGCGCAGCGCGCCTCCGGCGGGGAGTATTTAACACCAGAAAGAAGCGGTACCGCATGAGCTTCTTTCTGGTTGCAAATACCCCGGGGTGAATTGGCCCGAAGGGCCAAGAGGGGCCGGCCCCAATCCGGCTTCGACGACTAAGGGCTGAGGGTGATCGCGCCGGAGGATGCTGTCACCCGGCCAATGATGGCGGCAGGATAGCCCGCTGCTTGCACCTGTTCCCTCAGCGCTTCGGCATCCTCGAAAGAAACCGCGGCCAGCAGGCCGCCTGCGGTTTGCGGGTCAAACAGAAGGTCCTGCCAGCCCCGGGTTTTCAGCTCCGGGGCAGCGGCCTGATTGGCGGGGAACAGCGAGGAGCGGATGCCAAGGTCGGCCAGGGCAGCAGCGCCCGGCATCAGCGGGATGCGGCTGGCGGACAGCTCAGCGCCAGTGCCGGAGGCCTCGCAGATGCCGAGCAGATGGCCGATGAGGCCAAAACCGGTCACATCGGTCATGGCGCGGGCGTTTTGCAGGATGCGGGCGGCAGCGGCTTGCGGCTGGCTCATCAGTTTCAGCGCGGCGGCAACCCATTCGCCCTTGGCCTCGCCTGCCATCTCAGCCGCCATCAGCACGCCGGACCCAAGCGGCTTGGTCAGGATCAGCGCGTCGCCGGGCAATGCGCCGGCCAGGGTAATGGCAGGACGGGAGCAGAGGCCGGTGACAGTGAAGCCCACGGTCAGCTCATCCCCCAGCGAGGTGTGGCCGCCGATGATGACGGCTCCGGCGTCTTCCATCACGTCCGATGCAGCACCCATGATTTCCTGCAGCGTGCGGGTCTGAAGCTCAGGCGCCATGCGCGGCAGGATCAGGTTTGCGGTGGCGGCCTGCGGCTCTGCACCCATGGCCCAGATGTCGCCAAGCGCGTGCACGGCGGCAATGCGGGCCATCATCACCGGATCCTGGCAAAAGCTGCGCAGGTGGTCGGTGCTGACGACTTGGCTGGCGCCGCCGGTGGTCAGCAGCGCGGCGTCATCGCCAGGCAGCGGGGTGATGTCCTTGCGGTTTGAGCCCTTCATTCCGGAGAGGGTGGAAAGCAAAGCGTCGCGCCCCACCTTGGCGCCGCAGCCGCCGCACATGGGTTTGTCTCCCAGTGCCTCTTCCATGCCGAGCGTGTGTTCGGGCGGCAGCGGCGGGGTGTCCATCGCGGGCAGATCGCGGAATTTTTCCATGAAGGCTTGGTCGATGCGGTTTTTCCAGCGCCACATCAGGGGGCCTGCCAGAGTGGTGCCGAAACGCTCGCCAAGCGCTTCCCTGGAACCCATGGAGATCAGTTTCAGGTAGTCCTTTTGCGGCTTGTACCTGCGCAGCGGGTCGCCGGTCAGCAGGGCGCGCAGGTTGTGGTACAGCACCGGCGCCTGGCGCACCGCATAAACGCCGGCCTTGGGGCGCGGGGCGAAATCCATATGGGCGCAGTCGCCGGTGGCAAAGACATTGGGGACTGAGCTTTGCAGGGTTTCGCGGATGCGGATGAAGCCGTCCTGCAAGTCCAGCCCGCTGCTTCCCAGCCAGCCGTAGGGGCGGGCGCCGGCAGCGCCGGTGGTGAAATCCGATAGAACCTCCCGCCCGTCCTGCAGCAGGATATAACCGCGCTCGATGCGGTCTATCCGGGCGTTTTCCTCCAGCCTGACGCCATGCTCTACCAGGGCCCGGCGGAGTTTGGCGCGGGCTTGGGACCCAATTGCGCGCAAGGCCTCATCGCTGTCGATCAGGGTTGCCTGGGCTAGGCGGCCGCGCTGTTTCAGCGCAAAGGCCATGGCGAGGATCAGCTCTGCCCCGGCAACGCCGCCGCCGATCACCGCCACATAGGCCGGGCCATCGCCCTCGCGGAAGGCAGCCCATTGGGCAGCGAATCGGCCGAGCGGCTTGGCCGGAATGCCGTGATCTGCAAAGCCCGGCAGGTCCGGCATCGCCGAGGTGATGCCGACATCGACCGAGGCCGCGTCATAGGCAATCGGCGGGCGGCCGGGCACATGCACCAGCTGCGCCGCAGTGTCGATACGCTCCGCACCGCCCAGAACCACCCGGGCCCCGGCAAAACGGGCCAGGCGCACAAGGTCGATGTCCAGCTCATCCCGGCCGTAATGGCCGGCCACAAAGCCGGGCAGCATGCCGGAGTAGGGGGCGGTGGGACCGGGGTTGATGACGGTGAGCCGGGCGCCGGGCAAAGGCCTCATGCCCCATTTGCGCAGCACCAGCGCATGAGTGTGGCCGCCGCCCACCAGCACCAGGTCTCGGGTCAGCGGCAAGCGGGAGGAGTCCATATCTCTATCTGCCTCTGCAGCGGGCCTGTGCCGGTCTGGCGGGGCCCTTTGCAGGGCCGCGCCGGTGCGGCTGCCGCTTTACTGTTCTTCGTCCTCAGGCGTGTCATGGGTGGCCCAGTGATGGTCCTCCCCGGCCGAGGGCATGCTTTCGCGGGTTTCTTGCCGGTGGATGTGCACCTTGGCAATGAAATTCGCCGTGATGGGGGCGGTGAGGAACAGGAACAGGGTGATCATCAGTTCATGCACCGAGAAGTATTTGCCGAAGGCCGCCGCGTTCAGCAGCGAGGCCAGCAGCACCCCGCCGACGCCCAGCGTGGTTGCCTTGGTCGGCGCGTGCAGGCGCGACATCGGATCGTTGAGCTTGATCAGCCCGTAGGAGCCGACAATGCCGAAGATCCCGGCGATGACCAGGAAGGCGGCAACAAGGAATTCAAACAGGCTTTCCATTCGGGTCCCTCACTCGATGATGTTGCCGCGCAGGATGAAGCGCGCGTAGGCCACGGTGGAGACAAAGCCGAGCATGGCGATGATCATTGCGCCTTCGAAAAAGATCGAGGTGCCAAGCGCCATGCCGTACAGCACCATCAGCGCGATGGCGTTGATGAACATGGTGTCGAGCGCCAGAATGCGGTCGGCGATTTCCGGCGCGGTGACGACTTTCCAGAGGTTCAGCAGAACCGCCAGGGCAAAGCAGCCAAAGGCAAATTGGGACGCGGTCTCAATCATTCGAAAATCTCCATCAGCCGGCGCTCGTAGCGCTGTTTGATTTCGTCGCGCACCGCCTCGGGGTCCGGGGCGTCGAGGCAGTGGACCAGCAGGCAGTGACCCTCGTCCGAGACATCTGCCGACAGGGTGCCGGGGGTCATGGTGATGGTGCCTGCCAGGGTGGTGATCGCCTCGGGCGTTTTCAGGTCCAGCGGGATGGTGATCCAGTTGGGGCGCCGTTCGGAATTGGGTTTGAACAGCACGATGCGGGCCACGACGATATTGGCCTGAACGATATCCCACAGCACCACAAGAACGTATTCGATGGCCTTGAACGGGCGGCTGATGCGCGGGCGGTCGGGCCAGTAGGGCTGGGTGACAAAGGGGATCAGGATCCCCAGCATGAAGCCGAACACCAGCGAATTCAGCGACCAGCCATTGACCAGCAGGAGCCAGGTGCCGGTCAAGAGCAGGGTCAGAAGGGGGTGCGGGACTAGCCGCCTGAGCAGTTTCATTGTGCCTCCTTCCCAAGCACGGCCTGGATGTAATCCGCCGGGGCATAAAGCTGGGCCGCGGTTTGTTCAGCATAATTGGTGGCAGGGCCGGCAAAGACCGTCAGCGCCACCAGCCCGCCGAGCAGGGCAAAGCAGGCGACAAAGGGCAGATGGGCGGGCTTTGCCCCAGTTTCGGTGCCGTCTGTTTCGTCGGGCTCTTCCTCGTCCTGCGGCAGGCCGTGGCCTTTCCAGAATAGGATGGAGCCCGCCCGGGCCATGCCGATGATGGTGATCAGCGAGCCGACCAGGATCACGCCCCAGATCCAGGCGGCCAGATCCGCGCCGCGGGTGGCGTCCAGCACCAGCAGCTTGCCCAGGAAGCCCGACAGCGGCGGCATGCCGGTGAGCGCAATGGCGGCTGCAAAGAACAGGGCGGAGATCAGCCCGGTCTGGGCCATCGGCTTGTTGACGAAGATCCAGGGGCCCTGGCGCTCGACCACCAGGTCGGCAACCAGGAACAACAGCGCTGCGGCGAGGGTCGAGTGCACCAGGTAGTAGAGTGCAGCAGCTGCGGCGGTCTCGGTGAACAGCGAGATGGCAATCAGCAGCGTGCCCATCGAGGCGATGGCGCCAAAGGCGGCGACCCGGCCGATCTTCTTGGATCCCAGCACGCCGATGGCGCCGGCAATCAGGGTCAGGAGGGCGGCAGGCAGCAGCCAGGCCTCGCTGAGGCCGGTGGTGGCCGCAACATCAGGCCCGAAGACCAGGGTGAACATGCGCAGGATCGCATAGGCGCCGACCTTGGTCATGATCGCAAAGAGCGCTGCCACCGGAGCAGGCGCGTTGGCATAGGCCGAGGGCAGCCAGAAATGCAGCGGCAGCAGGGCTGCCTTGATGGCAAAGACCAGCAAGAGCATGACCGCACCGACCCGCAGCAGTGCGGTGTCATCGGCGGGCATTTCAGCCGCTTTCACCGCCAGGTCTGCCATGTTCAGCGTGCCGGTGACGGAATAAAGCGTGCCAAGGGCAAACAGGAACAGGGTCGAGCCCAGGAGGTTATAGACCACATACTGAACGCCTGCCTGAAAGCGGCGGCCGCCGCCGGAGTGGATCATCAGCCCGTAGGAAGCGATAAGCAGCACTTCGAAGAAGACGAACAGATTGAAGGCATCGCCGGTCAGGAAGGCGCCCATGATGCCCATCAGCTGGAACTGGAACAGCGCATGGAAGTTGGCGCCGCGCTCATCCCAGCCGGAGCCGATGGCATAGAGCAGGATCGGCAGCGCCAGAATGGATGTCAGCACGATCATCATCGCCGACAGCCGGTCCAGCACCAGCACGATGCCAAAGGGTGCGGGCCAATCTCCCAGCTCGTAGACATGCACGGTGCCGTCTGCAGCCATGGCCCAGAGCGCCAGTGTCACAGCAGCCAGCAGCACGGTGCTGGCGACCGAGAAGATGCGTGTGAGATCCATGTGGTGGCGCACCACCATGATGATGAAGGGCGCCACAATCGCGGGCAGCAGCACCGGGGCAATCAGGAGATGGTTCATTCGTCGTCTCCTGCGCCTTCGGGCTCGGCCGGCATGTTGGTGCGGTCATTCTGCGAGGACAGGTAGGCGCCAAGCGCCACCATCACCACCACGGCTGTCATGCCGAAGGAGATCACGATGGCGGTCAGCACCAGCGCCTGCGGCAGCGGATCGGTATAGACGACCTCCTCATACTTGTTGAGGATCGGCGGCGCGCCCGAGACCAGCCGCCCTGTGGCGAACAGAAAGACGTTCACCGCGTAGGTCAGCAGCGACAGCCCCAGGATCACCGGGAAGCTGCGGCGGCGCAGGATCAGGTAGATGCCGGCAGCCGTCAGAATGCCGACGGCAGAGGCGACGAGAAGTTCCATGCTTATCCCTCCGTCCCGGTCTTATCAGCCGCGTCATCGCGGGCCGGGTTGATGTCCATCGCGTGCTCGGTGCCTATGCCCGGCTGCCAGGCAAAGCGCGAAAGGCTCTCCAGCGCCAAGAGCACCGCGCCGACCACGGCCAGGAAGACGCCCAGGTCAAAGAGTGCCGCGGTGGCCCACTCGAATTCCTCCAGCGGCGGCCAGTGCAGATAGCCGAAGTCGCTGGTGAGGAAAGGCTTGCGGTTGAACCAGGCGCCGATGCCGGTGGCGGCGGCGATCAGTACGCCGGAGCCGATGATGCCGTGGTAGAAGAACCGCTGGCGTTCCGCCGCCCAGCTGAAGCCGGAGGCCATGTACTGCATGATTATGGCAATTGCAGCGATCAGGCCCGCGATAAAGCCGCCGCCGGGCAGGTTGTGGCCGCGGAAGAAGATATAGGCGGCAACCATCAGCACCAGCGGCATCAGCACGCGGGTCACCACCACCATCATCAGCGGATGGGCGTCGCCCGCCTGCGGCAGGTCCGGTTCGCGGTTCAAGAGATAGGCGCGGACCTTGGAGCCCAGCACCGCTTCGGTCAGGGCAAAGATCACCACGGCAGCAATACCCAGCACGATGATCTCGCCAAAGGTGTCATAGCCGCGGAAGTCGACCAGGATCACGTTCACCACATTGGTGCCGCCGCCGCCCTTGTAGGAATTGGCGAGGTGGAAGTCCGAGATCGTCGGGAAGGCGAAATCGCGCATCATCAGGGCATAGATCAGCCCGCCGGTGCCCAGGCCCGCAATGATCGACAGGGCACCGTCCCGCATGCGGATGAAGGCAGGTGTCTCGACCGGGGTTTCCTTGGGCATGAAGTTCAGGGCCAGCAGCATCAGGATGATGGTGACCACCTCAACCGAGATCTGGGTCAGGGCCAGGTCCGGGGCGGAGAGGTAGTTGAACGACAGCGACACCACAAGGCCAACAGCGCCGATCAGAACCAGCGCAAGCAGGCGGTTGCGGTGCTTGGCGACGATGAACAGCGTGGCAACCACCAGCACGAACCAGCCCACCACCGGCAGGATGCCGGGGTCCTGCACCGCGCGGGTGGCGGCGCTCAGAATGCCGCTTTGGTATGCGAGGTAGGAGATTGCCACGGTGAAGGTGACCATCACTGTCGCGTGGCGGGTCAGCATGCCGTTGTGCAGCCCCTCGGTCAGCCCGCGGCTGAGCAGGGTGAAACCGCGGATTGCTGCCTCGAAAATGGTCTTGGCCTCGGGGCGGGGCAGGGCGTTCCAGATTTTCTCCAGATGCTTGTGCAGGGCCAGCAGCACGGCGCCGCCGACAACAGCGAAGATCGAGATATAGAGCGCCGGGGTCAGACCATGCCACAGTTTCAGCGAGTAATAGGGCAGCTTCTCGCCGCCGATCACGGCGCCGGCTGCGGTGGCCACCATAGGCCCGGCGATCTTGGCCGAGGCAAGGCCGATCAGCACCACAAGCACCACCAGGAAGGCAGGCCCGATCCACATGCCGGGTGTCGGGTCATGCGGGTGGCCGGGATAGTCGCTGCGTTTGGGGCCCAGGAACACATGGGCGATGAAGCGGAAGGAATAGGCCGCCGAGAACAGCGCCGCGATACCAGCCAGCACCGGCACGATCAGATGCGAGCCGTTCCAGACGGTGTGGGCTGCTTCCTCCAGCATCATCTCCTTGGAGAGGAAGCCGTTCAGCGGCGGGATGCCGGCCATCGACAGAGCCGCAACCATGCCGATGGTGAAGGTGACCGGCATCAGATGCCGGAGGCCGCCCAGCCGTTTGATGTCGCGGGTGCCGGCCTCATGATCGACAATCCCTGCGGTCATAAACAGGGCCGCCTTGAAGGTGGCGTGGTTGATGATGTGGAAGACGGCGGCCACCGCTGCGATCTTGGTGCCAAAGCCCAGCAGCATGGTGATCAGGCCCAGGTGGCTGACGGTGGAAAACGCCAGCAGCGCCTTGAGGTCATCCTTGAACAGCGCAATCACCGCGCCGACCAGCATGGTGACCAGGCCGGTGGTGGCGACGATGTAGAACCACTCCGGCGTGCCAGCCAGCACCGGCCACAGGCGCGCCATCAGGAACAGGCCGGCCTTTACCATGGTGGCCGAGTGCAGATAGGCCGAGACCGGTGTTGGCGCCGCCATCGCGTGCGGCAGCCAGAAGTGGAACGGAAACTGTGCCGATTTGGTGAAAGCGCCTAAGAGGATCAGGATCAGCGCCGGCAGGTAGAGGTCCGAGGATTGGATCGCCTCCTTGTTCTGCAGAATGACGCTCAGGTCGTATGACCCCGCGATATGGCCCAGAATCAGCATGCCCGCGATCATTGCCAGCCCGCCCGAGCCGGTGATGGTCAGCGCCATGCGCGCGCCCTGGCGGCCTTCGGGCAGGTGCTTCCAATACCCGATCAAGAGGAAAGAGCTGAGCGAGGTAAGCTCCCAGAACACCAGCAAAAGCAGGATGTTGTCGGACAGAACGATGCCAACCATGGCGCCTTGGAACAGCAGGAGATAGCTGTAGAACTGCCCCATCGGATCCTCGCGCGACAGGTAGAAGCGCGCATAGAGGATGATCAGCAGGCCGATGCCCAGGATCATTGCCGCAAACAGGAAGCCCAGCCCGTCGAGAAAGAAATGGGCATTAAGCCCAAGGGCGGGCAGCCAGTCGACGGCGGCAAAGACGGTTTCACCCCTGAAAATGGCAGGGATGTGCAGCATCAGGCCGGTGAAGGCGAGAAAGGTTGTCAGCCCGGCAGCTGAGGCCGCAGCATTACGCCCCGCGCGGATCAGAAGCGCGGGGAAAACGGCTCCAAGAAAAGGCAGGGCCGCAATCAGGAATAGGGACACGTGCAGGTCTCCTGTCGGGTTGGCGCGTCGTTTTTGAACCAGTGCTAAGCAATTTTTGTGCGCAGAGCCACCCCCGCAGCCCGGGATGGGGTAATATTGCCGCAGGCTGGAGCGGATTGAATACGCTTTTCACGGGCATAATTGGGCAGCTGCCGCGCAATAACAAGAACTTGACCGGCGGATTCGGCGTGTTTCGGGTGATTGAATTTGCGCATCCTGTTAGAGCTGAGTGAAAGTGCGGGCCGGGGCCGGCCCGCGAAGCTGCTGCGGAGGAGAAATGGCTGGGTCATTTTCGGATCATCCCGGGCGCACGCGGCGTTTTGTGCTGCTGGGCGGCGGTGCGGCGGCTGCCGCTGCGGGGATCTGGTGGCAGCGCAGGCAGCCTCCTGATCACAACCATCCGCGTCTGACCGCCGCGGAAGCCTTTGCTGCGGCGCGGGACGGGGAGCTTGTTCTGGTGGACATCCGCACGCCGCAGGAATGGCGCAGTTCGGGTGTGCCGGTGGGCAGCCATCAGATCGATATGCGCCGCGAGGATTTCATTGACGCGCTGCAGGCGGTGGCAGGACCGGATCCCTCTGCGCCGGTTGCCCTGATTTGCGCCCGCGGAGTGCGTTCCGCGCGGCTGACGCTGGCTTTGGCGGAAGCAGGGTTCGTGAATGTGATTGATGTGCCGGAAGGCATGCTGGGATCCGGCGCGGGGCCGGGCTGGATTGCCGGCAACCTGCCGGTGGCCCGATGGGAGGGATGATGAAGAGAGTTCAAGCAGGCGCCGCCGCCGCTGTGCTGATGGCCCTGTGGGGCACTGCGGCCTCTGCCGGATGCGGTGCGGATGCCGGCGCTTGCGAGGTTGCAGACGGCAGCTATCACATCGTGCTGCCGGAAACCGCACTGGAGCCTGCACCGGTCGTGATGTTCTTGCACGGTTATGGCGGCAGCGGCGGCCAGGTTCTGCGGAACCAGGCGCTGATCGAAGGGCTGACCGGCCGCGGCTATGCTGTAGTTGCGCCGGAAGGGCGCAAGCGCGATGGCACCGGACCGCAGAGCTGGGGCTTCGGCCCCTTCAATGAAGGGCGGGATGAGGGTGCGTTCTTTGCCTCGGTTCTGGCGGATGCATCGCAGCGGTTCGGCACGTCTTCGTCTCGGACCGTGCTGGCAGGATTTTCGGCGGGTGCTTTCATGGTGCATTACCTGGCGTGCCGCGATCCTGCGGCCTTTGCGGCTTATGCGCCGGTTTCGGGTGCGTTCTGGCGGCCGCAGCCGGAAGCTTGCGAAGGGCCGGTGCGGCTTTTGCAGGTGCATGGCTGGCGCGACGAAGTTGTTCCCTTGGAGGGCCGTATTCTCGGCGGCGGCCGCTGGGAGCAGGGCGACGTCTTTGCGGCGCTTGAGACCTGGCGTGAGGCCAATGGCTGTGCGTCCCATGCACCGGGCAGGGCTTGGAGTGAGGATGGCCAGCTCCGCCGCCGCTGGGATTGCGGGCCGGGAGCTGAGATCGAACTGGTGCTGTTTGACGGCGGCCACTCGGTGCCAAAAGGCTGGGCCGGTCTGATGGCGGATTGGTTTGAGGATGAGCCGGCGGTGCGCTGAAAAGCGGACCTCTGCGGCAAAGGCAGCTCTCCCGCCCCTTTGCCCGTAAATCAAAGATTTCCGGCAAAGCGTTGGGCCAGGCAGCGCGCCCCGCGGGCGCGCTGCGGCGTTTTTTTCCTCGCTCTCGTATAAGGAACTGAGGCTAGGGGAGGGTGCACCCGCGCCGCGCGTCAGCGCGGCGCCGGGCCCAAGGCCGCCAAGGCAGGCCCGGCGCAGCCGGGGCAGCCTGCGGGCGCGGGAGTTTTCCGTTGCGGCTGGGGGCTTACTCGGCCGGGGTGCCGCGGGCGCCGGTTCCTTCCAGAAGCGCTTTTAGATCGGCACGGGCAGCACGGGCGGCCCGGGTGATTTGCGGTTCGGTGAACTCTTCCCGGGTGGCCATCCAGTGGCGGATGCGGTTCACCGTCTTGACGCCGGAGAGCGCCGACAAGGGCACCGCCAGCACCAGGGACAAGGCAATCGGTGCCAGCCACAGCGACACAGTGCCGGTCAGGATACCGGCCCAGAGTGCGACGCCGCTCACGGTCTCCAGCGCGTGGCAGGTGATCAGCGTGCGCAGGGAATAGCTGCCGCCGTCGCGCGCCTGGGGCGCCCAGCCGCGCTGCAGGCCAAGCGCGGTGCGGAACACCGCGATCATCTGCTGCACCATCAGGATCGGCGCATAGAGGACCGCCAGCACAACTTCCGACAGGAAGGACAGCGCAAAATGCACCGGACCGCCGTATTCCGAGAACCGGCTGCCGGTCATTGGCAGGGCCGCGGCGGCCAGCATCTTGGGCGCCAGCAGCATGGCGTAGATCAAGAGGATCACCAGCACATGCTTGGGCTCAGTCATATCCGGCCAGCTGGGGCGCAGCGGGTTGGCTTCGCTGAAATAGCTGATGACGGAGGCCTCTTCGCCCAGGCCGATCACCGCCCACAGCACCAGCAGCGCAAACCAAACCGGGGCCATCAGATAGCCGATGGCGCCATGGAACAGATGAAAGCGCGAGACTGCCCTAAAGCCTTTAGCGCCCAGCAGGTTCAGGTGCTGCAGGTTGCCCTGGCACCAGCGCCTGTCGCGCAGGATGTGGTCAATCAGGGTGGCGGGCGTTTCCTCATAGGAGCCGCGGATGCGGGGCAGGAAGCGCACAGACCATCCCGCGCGCCGCAGCAGGCCCGCTTCGACAAAATCATGGCTCATGATCAGCTTCTCGCCGCCGCCAAAGCGCGAGCGCAGCAGCGGCAGGCCGGCGCAGGCGGCAAAAGCGCGGGTGCGGATGATGGCGTTATGGCCCCAGTAGTTGCCCTCATGCCCGGCCCAGCGGGCAAGACCCTCGGCGAGCGACAGGCCATAGACGCCATTGGCAAACTGCTGCATGCGGCCAAAGACCGATTGCGCCCCGATCAGCTGCGGGTAGCTCTGGATCAGGCCGGCTCCAGGATCGCGGGCCAGTGCGTCGGCCAGCCGGGCAATGGCGCGGCCGGTCATCAGGCTGTCGGCGTCCAGCACCAGCATCGCTTCGTAATCCGCGCCCCAGCGGCGCACCCAGTCGGAGATGTTGCCGACCTTGCGGCCTTCATTATCCGGTCGGCGGCGGTAGTAAAGCTCAGTCCCTGGAGGCAGCATGCTGCGCAGCGCCTCGACGCTGGCGCGCTCTTGCTCGGCAATCGCGTCGTCGCGGGTGTCCGAGAGGATGAACATGGCATAGTCATGCAACCCGCCGCGCCCGTGCAGCTCCTGCAGCATGGTCTGGGCGTTGCCCAGCACATACCAGGGCACCTCGTTGTAGACCGGCATCAAAAGCGCCACTTTCATCGGGCGGGCGGGGCCGCGGCCGGTGGTCTTTTCCCGGCGGGAGAGGCCGTAAAGCCCCAACAGCACGGTGGAAACCGTGAAAGCGATCCAGAAGAAGTTGAAGGCAATCAGTGCCAGCAGCACCAGTTCCAGAGCGGAGAACCCGCCATCCATGAACCAGCCCTGCATCACCCAGGTGAGCGCCGCCGTGGCCACCATGGCAGGTGAGAACGCAAGGATGCGCCACAGGGCCACCTGGCGCGGGGCCTGGCCGCCGGGTGCGGCGGCATCCCGGAAATCCGCGGAGAAGTCCTGTGCAGGCATCTCCAGCGGCTGTTCCGGGGGCATCAGCTCCAGATTGCTCATGACGTCCACCTGTAAAGCCAGACCTCGGAGGCGGCTTTGCCGTCTTTCAGCAGCTGCGCGCGCAGCTCGGCGTGGGTGCGTTCGCCCGGGTCGAAGTAGAAGGCCAGCCGCATGCCGCCGGTTTCCGGGTTGCGCTGCAGCACGCCCTCGCTGGTTTCGGCCTGCGGCGAGGAGATATGGATGTCCAGGCTGTCCGGGCCGCCGTCAAACAGCGGATGCGCTTCAAAGTCGATGGTCACGATCCGGCCATCGCCGCCAAAGATCCGCTCGCCGGTGGCGGTGTTGATCACCCGCGGCATCGACAGAACCGGCTCCTCGCCCCAGGTGAGGCGGTAGCTCAGCTTGATCTCGGAGCCAGCCGCATAGGGCTCGCGCGGGCGCCAATAGGCGACGATATTGTCGTAGATTTCCTTGTCTGCCGGGATCTCAACCAGAGTGACGGCGCCTTTGCCCCAGTCTTCCTTGGGTTCGACCCAGAGCGAGGGACGTTTGTGATAAAAGGCTTCCAGATCGTTGAAGTCCGAGAGTTTCCGCGCCCGCTGCATCAGGCCGAAGCCGCGCGGATTGGTGTCTACAAAGGAAGAGACTTGCAAGCGGTTGGGGTTGGCCAAGGGACGCCACAGAGTTTCGCCGTTGCCATTGAGGACCAGAAGACCTTCGCTGTCGTGCACCGCCGGGCGGAAATCGTCGAAACGGCCCGGGTTTGTGGAGTCGAACAGGAACATCGAGGTCAGCGGCGCGAGGCCTGCGTGGGTCAGTTCCTCACGCGCGAACAGAGTGGCCTCCACATCCATTACCGCGCTGGAGCCGGGGGTGATGGTGAAGCGGTAGGCGCCGGTGACCGAGGGCGAATCCATCAGCGCATGCACCACCATAGAACGCTGGCCGGGCGCGGGGGCCTCAAGCCAGAAGTCGGTGAACTCGGGGAATTCCTCCCCTTCGGGATCGGCGGTTTTCAGAGCCAGGCCGCGGGCGGACAGGCCGTAGTTGTTGCCGATGCCGATGGCGCGGAAATAGCTGGCGCCCTGGAAAACCGCGAACTCGGTTTTCTTGGTCGGGTGGCCCAGGTCGGTGCGCAGGCGCAGGCCGGAATAGCCGAGGTGGCCCTCGGTAGTAAGGTCCGGCGCCTTCTTGTTCTTGTCGAAGAGATCGATGTCGAAGGGCACATGCTCGGCCATGCCATCGGTGACCGCATGCACCTGCACCGCACGCGGGAAGTAGAGGCCGGGCAGGAAGAAATCGACGTTGTAGCTGCGGTCGGTCCCCGCCCACAGCGCGTCCGAGGTGCGGAACCAGCGCGCCTTGTAGTCGTCATAAGACTGGTTCAGCCAGTCCTGCGGCACGGTGGGGCGCTCGGCGTAAGCCTTGGCCGCCAAGGCGCGGGCCTTGGCCACCACAAAGTCATGGGTGAACGGCATTGCTTCACTGGCATAGCCGGGCAGCGCGGCCAGAGCAGTGCTGCCAAGCGCGGCAGCCAGGAAGGAACGTCGGGAAAAAGAGCTCATTTCTTGGCTCTCCAAGGCTGAGACTTGAACCAGGCGGCGCCATAAGCGCACCCAATGATTAAAGAAAAGCCAACCAGATTGGCGAATGCGGTGGTCATAACCGCGCGGTCGGTCTGGTCAAGCGCAAAGCCGATAAAACGTGCCAGCGCCATCGAAAAAACGAACACCGCAAGCGACTGCTGGCCGACCTTGGTGATGATTTTCAACAGCACTTCCCAGACCCGCGCCGCAGCGGAGGAGCCCGAGGCGATCAGCCGCTTGCCGCCTTCGCCCGCGGCCACCCAGCCCAGATAGGCCAGCGCCAGGAAGTGGGTGTAGCGCAGCAGGCCGAAATCGGTCTTTTCGCGCCATTCGCCGATGGCGTCGCGGCCGGGCTTGATCAGGTCAGCCAGCTCGGGGCTTGCGGCCTTGACCCAGGTGAAGACCTTCCACGAGCCGTAAGGCGCCGACAGGATCAGGAAGGCAGCGCACAGCACGATCAGAAGCTTTGAGACCGGCGGTTTCGGCAGCCAGCCCTTCATGAAGGCAAAGCCGGTGAAAAACAGCAGTTGCCAGCCGAAGGGGTTGAAGAACCATTCGCGCTCCGACCAGGGCTCAGCCGGCAGTGACAGCCCGTCAGGTCCCAGCCCGATGATATAGGGATTGGCAGTGAGCCAGATCAGCACCGAGGCCATGCCCACGGCCCAGAGGCCCGCCTTTTCCAGCCCCATGATCAGCGGCATCATCAGCAGCACCACCAGGTACATCGGCAGGATGTCAAAATAGTTGGGCACATAGGTGAGGGTGAACAGCCCCACCAGCTGGGTCATCGGATCCTTGAAGAAATGGCCAAGGTTCAGCGAGTTCACGTAGCTCTTCTCAAACCCGCCATAGAGGTCGATGGCCGCCATCGAGACAGCGATAAAGACAAACAGGCCGATATGGGCCCAGAACACCTGCCAGCAGCGGAACAGCACCCGGGCAGTGCCCAGAAACCAGCCGCGGCGCGCGAATGAGCCGCCGAAGGCTATGGCTGAGGCCATGCCGGAGCAGAACACAAATATCTCGGTTGCATCCGAGAACCCGAACCGCGCGGGGATCCAGCCGGTCCAGCGGTTGCCCGGGATATGGGCAATCAGAATGATGAACATGGCAATGCCGCGGTAGAAGTCGAGCCGCGGGTCGCGCACGCGCGGCTGTGCCGATTGCGGCGGCGGCGCGGCCCGGTTGGCGGCGCCTTGGTCTGTCTGTTGCCCGGGGAAGGGCGCAACGCTGGACATGAGTGGTGTCGTCCTTGAGGTCTTATTCGGCGGGAACGCTGGCAGCACCGGAATTGTCCCGGCCCTGGGCGATCAGGGTGCGGCGGGCCAGTGCGTAATTGTCCTCGGCGCCGCCGCGTTTGCTGCGGCGGTCATCCAGGATTGCCTCGACCGCGTCAAGCTGTCCTGCGCGCAGGCCGGCATCAATGGTAATCCGTTCAAAAACATCGCGCTGCGCGTGGCTGCCGCCGGCCAGCTGCAGGGTGCCGCGGGCAGACGACAGGTGGCGGAAGGCGGATTTGTAGTTGCCCTCGCCAAAGGCCTCCAGCCCGTCGGCAGCAGCACAGCCGGGGTTGCCCATGCGCTCGCAAGCTTCCGAGCCGCCCTTTTCGGCGTCGGCATGGATGCGCTGCACCATCTTGTGGGCGTCTTCCTTGCGGTGGCCGGTCAGCGCCAGCAGGTAATGCAGGTCGGCAAAGATCAGGCTGCCGTCCTCGGTGCGGTTGGCGCAAAGTTCAGACAACTCCTCCCAGCGGGCGCCCACATCGACGCCTTCCAGCTCCAGCCGGACCAGCAGCGAGGTGGCGTTGGAGATGTCTCGGTAGTCGTCGGTTTTGTCTTTGCGCACTTCGGTATCATAAAGCGCAATGGCCTCATCCATCTGGCCCAGGTCCAGATGCATCAGCGCCTTGTGCCACCAGACGTGGTAGCGGAAGTTGTTGCAATGGGCCCAGGCCTCTTCGCGGCCGTGCAGCCATTCGAGGCCGGACTTGGCGTTGCCGGTCATGTCATGCACATGTGCCACGGCGTGCAGGCCCCAGGCATCGTCCGGCGCCATCCACAGGGCCTGGCGGCCCGCGTTGGCAGCGCGTTCGTAATCGCCGGTTTCCTCCAGCGCAAAGGAGTGGCAGCCCAGGAGGTAGCCGCGGCCTGCGTGGTCCGGAGCATAGGCCGGCATCACCCGTTCGATCGAGGCACGCATGCCTTCAGGGTCACCCAGGATGAAGCGGATACCGTGGCTGAGTTTCATCGCCAGAGTGTCCTGCGGGAACACGTCCAGCACTTCCTCCATCCGGCGGATTGCCAGGCTGGGGCGGCCGGACAGCCAGTTTTCCAGCGCGTCGACATATTTGCGCTCGCGCGGCAGGGCGCCTTCATAAAAGGACTTGGCATCGCGCAGGGCTTCCTGTGCGGTCGGCAGCAGCTCGCGGCGGCCCAGCATCAGCAGCGACAGTCCTTTGATCGCATGCGCCAGGGCAAACTCCGGAGCCGCCTTCAGCACCGCGCCAAGGTGGTCAGCCGTCACGGCGGCGTGGGCCAGAACTCCCAGCTGCACGGCATTCCAGTCCTGCAAGGCTGCGGCATCGGTCAGGCTGCTGTCTTGGCCGAAGATATCATGCGTCATGGGAGTCCAATCTTTGTTTTCGAATTGAAAAGCGGTTTCCGTGTCCTGCTGAAGATTAGATCATCAGATTGGTCCGGGCGAACCCCGCTCGCGCTTTGGTGATTGCCTGTGTGTGTTTGGCTGTAAATTTCGCCGGATGTGTAAGATTTCCGTCGAAATTCCTGCAACAGGAATGGTTAACGGGCGGCGAAACCACCGCCGGTTTGGCGGTGATTTGCCGGAAACTGTAACACTTGGCGGAAAGCTGCCGTGTTTTGGGGGCTTAGCCGTTTCCGAACGGGGTGTCAGAGCTCAGAATCTCGTCCGTCGCCTCGCCGCAGCGGGGCGGCGCGTGCCGGTATGTTACAGGCGTGCGGGAGAAATTCAGCGGGTTGCCCAGGAGTTTCACCGGGCCTGCCGCGGTTTCCATCGGAATGGACATCTCGCGGGCTGCGACCTGATCGGTGGCAAAGAGCGTTTCCAGGTTCTGCACCGGGCCTGCGGGCACCTTGCGGGCCTCCATCGCTGCCAGCACCTCATCTGTTGTGTAGCGCTGCACGGTGGGGATGAGGACGGCATTCAGCGCATCACGGTTTTGCAGCCGGGCGGGGTTGGTGGCAAAACGCGGATCCCCGGCCAGGCCTTCGAGCTTCAGGAATTTCATGAAGCGCTGGAACTGGCTGTCATTTCCCACTGCCAGGATCACATGGCCGTCGGATGTTTCGTAAACGCCATAGGGCATGATGCTCGGGTGCTCATTGCCGCGGCGTTTTGGGATGCTGCCAGTGTTCAGATAGGCAACGCCTTCGTTGATCAGCCAGGCGATCTGGGCGTCGACCAGAGCGAGGTCGATTTGCTGCCCTTCGCCGGTTTTTTCGCGGTGATGCAGGGCAGAGAGGATGCCGATGCAGGCGTACATGCCGCACATCACGTCGGCGATGCCGACGCCTGCCTTCATCGGCTGGCCCTCAGGCTCGCCGGTCAGCGACATGATTCCGCCGAACCCTTGCGCCATGATGTCATAGCCGGGCTTGTGGCTGTTAGGGCCGGTCTGGCCGTAGCCCGAGATCGAGCAGTAGATCAGACCGGGCAGATCATCCTTGAGGCTGTTGTAGTCCAGCCCGTATTTGGCCAGCCCGCCGGGTTTGAAGTTCTCGATCAGGATATCGGCCTCAGCCGCCAGGCGGCGGATGGCTTGCTGGCCTTCCTCTGTTGCGATGTCGATGGCCACCGAACGCTTGTTGCGGTTGGCGGACATGAAATAGGCCGAAAGGTCGGATTGCTCCCCTTCCGCATCCACCACATAAGGAGGACCCCATTGCCGGGTGTCATCGCCGCCGGTTTTGGGGTTTTCCACCTTGATAACCGTGGCACCCAGGTCGCCCAGGAGCTGGGTGCAGGTCGGGCCTGCCAGAATGCGGGAGAGGTCCAGAACCTTGACGCCCTTCAGCGCGCCATGGGGGAGAAGGTCAGATCCGGCCATCATAGCCTCCGCGGTCAATCACTGCCGAGATGACAGTGAATTTTTGTGCTTTCATCGCGTCTTGCAGGGCAGCGCGCAGTTCAGCGCGGCTGGTGACAGTCACCCCGTTGCCGCCAAAGGCCCGGCCCATGGCGGCAAAGTCATGCTCGGCAAAATCAACGCCGCTATTGGCCAGCTGGCGCTGGCGCTGTTTTAGCTCGATCAGTGCAAGGCTGGCATCGGCAAAGACCACGAAAATGGGGGCAGCACCCAGTTCGGCCGCAGTGGACAGCTCGCCCGCCACCATCAGGAAGCCGGCATCGCCTGAGAAGCTGACCACGGGCCGGTCCGGCTGCGCCAGCTTGCGCCCAATCGCCATTGGCACGGCGCAGCCCATGGTGCAGAGAGCTGAGGATTGGATCAGCCCGCGCGGCTCATGGCAGTCCCACATCTGGCTCAGCAGAATGCGGTGTGCGCCGCTGTCCGCGGTGGCGAGGGTTTCGGGAGGCAGGGTGGCGCGGCATTCGGCGATGACCCCTGCCGGGCCCCAATCGTCGTCCTGCGGGAAAGCCTCTGCCAGCGCAGTTTTTACCTGAGCGGGGCGGTTGCTGTTCCAAGTGCTGTGCGGCGCGGAGCCATCCGACAGGGCTTCAAGCGTGGGAGCAATTGCGGTGAGGAAGTTCAAGCCTGCCTGATGCATATAATGCGTGTTGGCCTCCGGCGCGATGTCGATGACGTTCTGGGTTTTCACGTCCCAGACATTGCGCCAGCCGGGGCGCATCTCGATCGGGTCGTACCCGATGGAGAGCACCAGGTCGGCCTCCTGCACCAGGGGCAGAAGATGTTTGTCAGCCAGCGGCGACAGGCCGGCGCCGCCCAGGCACAGGGGGTGGTCCTCGGGGATGATCCCTTTGGCCTTGTAGCTGGTGACAAAGGGGACCTGGTGTTTTTCAACGAAGGTGCGAATTGCGAGGCCGGCATTTTCCTGCAGCGCATCAAGGCCAATCACCGCCACTGGGCGCGCAGAGGCCGCCAGCCAGGAACGCGCCTGTGCCAGTGCTTCTCCGCTTGGCGCGGCTGGGCTTGCAGGCGCACGGCGGATGCCGCGGTCCCTGGCCGGCGCATCTGCGGTTGAGATCGGCACGTCGATATGCACCGGTCCGTTGCGGGGCTCGGTTGCGATGGCGACCGCCTTGTCGGCAATCAGGTCCGCGGCTCCGGCATCCAGCCGGAAAGTGGCCTTGGTGACCGGAGTGAACACGGCGCGGTGGTCGAGCACCTGATGAGTGTAGCTCTGCTCCTCAGCCGCATCGACGCAGCCCGTGAGCACGAGCATCGGCACCCGGTCCTGATGGGCGTTGGCCACCACGTTGATGCCATTGAGGGCGCCGGGGCCGAGGGTTGCAACCAGGATGACCGGCGCGCCATCGGTGTGGTGCACGCCTTCACCGATGAAACCCGCACAATTCTCATGCTTGGCGAGATGAAAGGCGATGCCCGCCTTGGTGAGTGCATCAACCAGGGTCAGCACCTCGCCGCCGGGCATGCCAAAGGCATGGCGGCAGCCTGCCTCGTAAAGCCGCCGGGCCAGCACATCGGCCGCACGCAAGGGTTCTGTCATCTTGTCCGTCCAATCCGTTGATTTGCCGCCAGATTGCCGAGGCTTCAGATATGCGCAAGCCCTCTCACGCCAGTGTGAGAATTGCTGCGGCGGAAACTGGCGCATTTCATGCGCCAGGCCTCCGGCGGGGGTATTTCAGTCCAGAAAGAAGCCGGAAGGGCTATTTGAGTGCCCGTTGCGCGATCAGTGCAAAGCGGCGGTCCAGCTGCTCTGCCAGGGCAGCCAGCGCTTCTCCGCCCTCGTCTGCGTAGGGGGCAAAGACGTGCGAGGGCAGTTTGTAGGCAAGTGTTGCACTTCCGTCTTTCGTTTCGGTGACATACATGCGCACCGGTGCTTCGATCATCGCGGCGGTGGAGAGCGCCAGGATTTTGACCGCAAAGTCGTTGTTGAACAGGCCAATGACCCGGTTGCCCGGAATGGTGATGCCGCGGGCGGCGGCGGCCTTGGTCGGCCCGGCCTGGGTCACGACGCCCAAGCCTTCAGCCTTGGCCGCGGCTTTGATGTCTGCGATCAGCTGTTCGTAAGTCTTGGGTGTTGCATGCACCGCCCAGCCGTCGCGCGGACCGATGCCGCCTGCCGCGGCGGCGGAGGCTGCAAGGAACAGTGCGGCAGCCAGACGTTTGAAATACATGGAAAGCCTCCCAACATTTTACGCCATCTCTAAGCCAAGAAGGGCCGGTGTCTTCTCACAATTGCGTGCGGCAGGCGGCAATCCGCCCGCCAGGGCTCAAGCCTGCGGATTGCGGGATCAGACCGCTATCTTGCCGCCGCCTTTGCGGGTCACCGCAACAAGCGAGGGGCGCGGCGGCATCTTTGGGTCGAAATCGGGCCAACGGGTGGCCGGATCCTCAAAGGTCGAGGCGCGTTCGAAGCCTTTCAGATCCCTGGTGCCGTCGGTGCCAGGATGCTGAACCGCCAGGAACAGGGTTTCGCCGTCCGGGGCAAAATACGGTCCGCACAGCTCGCCGCCCACCGGGCAGCGGAAGAACAATTTGGAATGGCCGCGGAGCGCCCCTTCGGTTTCAACCCCGTAAAGCCCGTCCGATTTGCCGGTCATGCCCCATTTGCTGCCCTGGTCGGTGGATACCCACAGGCGCCCGTCTGCATCAAAGGCGCAGTTGTCCGGCGAGCCGAACCAGCCGTGTTCCGAGGTCTCCGGGTTCCATTCCGCACCCACTTCGGCAATCTGCGGATCGCCGCATTTCACCAGGATCGTCCAGGATCCTTTGGTCGCTGCGTGGTCGCCGCCGTCTTCCTTGATCTCGATGATATGGCCGAAGTTCGAGTCCGCGCGCGGGTTGGCGGCATCGGTCTGGCCGGCTGTGCGTTTCGAGTTGTTGGTCAGCATGATGTATGCGGTGCCGTCGCCGCGGGGCTGGGCGTCTTCGGGACGGTCCATCGGAGTGGCCCCCAGCGCATCGGCGGCCAGGCGCGCGTCGATCAGCACATCTGCCTGGCTGGCAAAACCGTTTTCCGCTGTCAGCGGCCCATGCCCGTGCACCAGCGGCAGCCAATGAACGGAGCCGTCCGCGTCAAAGCGCCCGACGTAAAGCGTGCCCTCGCTCAGCAGTGTGGCGTTTGCGGCCGGATCATCTGAAACAGTGCCGCGGGAGACGTATTTGTACTGGTAGTCAAAGCGCGCATCGTCACCCATATAAACCACCAGATGGCCGTCTTTTGAGGTGGTGGTTTCAGCCCCTTCATGGCGGAAACGCCCCAGCGCGGTGTGTTTTACCGGCTTGGCGTCCGGGTTGCGCGGATCGACCTCAACCACCCAGCCGAAGCGATTCACTTCGTTGGGTTCCTTGTCGATGTTGAAACGGTCGTAGTATTTGCCCCAGGCGTACCAGCCGCCCGGCGCGCCGTAGCGCTTCATCTGCGCCGCTTCAGGCTGGCCCGACAGATCCGGCTTGCCGTCTTCATCCAGCTTATCCGTCCAGAAATAGCCGTGGAAGTTTTCCTCGGCCATCAGCCAGGTGCCCCAGGGTGTCATGCCGCCTGCGCAATTGTTGAGCGTGCCGGTGACTGCGGCGCCGGACGGGTCCGCGCTGGTCTGCATACGGGGATGGCCTGCAGCAGGACCGTCGAGTGTCATTGCAGTGTTCAGGGGCGAAATTCGGCGGTTGTATGCCCCGTCCCGAACTACTGACCATCTCCCGTCATTGCTGCGGATGATCTCCACAACCGAACCGCCATGGGCGGCCATTTCGATGTCCACCAGTTCCTTGGTCATGCCGGCGAAATCCGCCTTGTCCTGGCGGCCGAGGCCCGGGAACATGACTTCTTCGTTGGTGTATTCGTGGTTCACGCACAACAGGCCGCGGGTGCCGTCATCATTCAGCGGCAGAAAGCCGATGTAGTCGTTGTTGTAGCCGAACTGCTGCAGCTGCGCTTCTGCGCTTTGGTTCATCACGTCGAACTCAGGCGCCTCTGCGGTGATGGGGTCGCCCCAGCGCAGGAGGATCTCTGCGTCATAGCCTTCGGCCACGTGGTGGGTTTCATCGTTGCCCCAGGCCAGTTCGTTAAAGGCATACCGGCTGCCCGCCGGGGAGCCGACGGCGCCTGCCTGGCGCGGAGCGGTCAGGGCGGAGGCGCCGAACAATGCGGCGGTGGCAGAAACGCCAAGCATGCCTTTCAGCATTTTGCGGCGGCCATAGCGGGCGGTGATCACGTCGCCGATGGTGCGGCTGAGGTTCGGGTTGGCGGGAATATCGTCAAAGGCCTCATAGGCTTCTGCCTTGTTGCCGGTTTGCGGGTCTTCGATGATCTGCTTGCGGTCCATTGCGGGCTCCAAAATCTCGTCAATCACTACCGGCTGGCCCATGGGCCATACGCGGACCGGGATCATCATGGGCAAGCTTGTAACAGGGGATTAAAGGTTAATGCACAATAACCAAACTATCACATCCGGCGAGCAGAACTGCAAATCCTGGCCGGCTGCCGCCGGGGCGGAACATTACTCTGCCGGGCGGAAGCCTTCGATCAGCTGACGCAAGCCGATGGCAGCGCCGGCAAAGATTGCCAGCATGGTGACTGGTGCAGAAACGGCCAGCAGGGAAAAGGCGCTAAGGCCCTGGCCAACGGTGCAGCCCATGGCAATGACCGCCCCGGCTCCCATGATGGCAGCGCCAATGATCTGGCGGCGCAGCTCGCGCGGGTCTTCGCAGGCTTCCCAGCGGAAGTGACCCTTGATCAGCGAGCCGATGAAGGCGCCGGTCCAGACCCCGGCGATGGAGCCGACGGCAAAGGAGAGGGGGCGCAAGCTGCCGGTCATGGTCCAGAGGATGGTCTCGCCCAAGGGGGCTGAGAAAGAGTGGGAGGCCACCGGCAGTGCTTCAAACCCTTCGGTGTTGACGTATGTGGTTCCCGCCCAGCCGGAGGTGACGGCCAGTCCCACGATGGCGGACCAGAGCAGCGCCTGTTTGTCCTTGCGGATTTCTGCGCTGGCGAGGGAGGCCAGCAGGATCAGAACGCCTGCGGCGACGCCTATTGTGGCCAGAGGCAGGCCGCTCCAGGCGGCAGCGTAGTGGGCCAGGCCCGGCGGGATGTCAGTGGTGACGTCCTGCTGTTCAAAGAAGAAGTTTCGCAGCGGGGCGAGGGGGCCTGCAAGCACCACATAGGTCGAGACGCCCATTACCAGCACAATTACAAAGCTGCGCAGGTCGCCGCCGCCAAGCCGGGCAATGGCGCCGTAGCCGCAGTTCCCGCTGAGCGCCATGCCGTAGCCGAACATCAAACCGCCGAGGATCGAAGCGGCAGGCATCCAGCGGATCGTGAGATAGAAGGACTGGGTGGCATCGACCAGCCCAATGCCCATCAGGGCAAAGCTGGCGGTGACGGCGACACCGATGGCCACGCCCCACATGCGCATCCGCAGGGACGAGCCGCCGTATAGCAGGTCTTCGATCGCGCCGAGGGTGCAGAAGCGCCCCAGCCGCGCGGCAAGCCCAAGCAGCACACCGCCCAGCAACCCGAAGCAGGCGGCCAGCTGGTGTTCTGAGAGGAGGTCAAACATTTATGGAAGCCGGCGGGTCAGCTGCCGTCGTTGCAGAAGAGGTCGTAAACCGTTTCCAGCATCCGGCGGGGTTTATCGTCTGCCAGGCGGTAGTAGATTGCCTTGCCCTCGCGCCGGGGAATGACCAGCCCTTCCAGGCGCAGACGGGAGAGCTGCTGGGAGACGGCGGCCTGGCGGGCCGACAGGAGCTCCTCCAGCTCGGTCACCGATTTCTCGCCTGATACCAGGTGGCACAGGATCATCAGGCGGCCCTCATGGCTGATCGCCTTGAGAAAATTGGAGGCCTTGGTCGCGTTGTCGACCATCTTGTCCATTTCTGCCGGATCCATGTCCGCGGAAAACTGCGGTAGTGCCATCTGTCGTCTCCTGAGCGGCGCGCAGGCGCCGCACTCCTCTTTTTGCCCCGTTCGGGCCGTCAGCTGCCGCCCTGAGTGTGCGTATTATCAACAAACCCTGTATGGGCGGTTAGCAAATCTGCCAGCAAAGGCCAAAAGAAATCTTCACCCGGGTAGCCTTCGAGCCGGGCCTGTTCCTTGCCGTCCTCAACCACCAGAAAGGTTGGTGTGAACATGACCCGGCGGCTCACCTGCAGGTCACCCGGCAAATCGCGCAGGTCGACCCGGCGGAGCGGGGCGTGCTTGCCTTCGGCCGTCTTGGGGTAGATCGGGGCGATTTCCTCGTCCCAGCGGGCACACCATTCGCATCCCGCTTGCTCGACCATTACCAGCTCGGCCGCCCAGGCGGGCAGGGCCGTGAGGGTCATGGCAGCGGCTGCAGCCAGTTGCCGGATCATGCGCATCTATGTCATTCCACATGTTGACGGGTCTGTATAATACAACGTAATTCGAATATGTGAATGACACAAGCCGGGGCCCGATAACGTTCGCGTGGGCCAGGGGGAGGCAATGCTCGAGATTACCCTGTTTGGCGCTTTGATCGCAGGTTTGCTGAGCTTTTTCACCCCCTGCATTCTGCCGATGGTGCCGTTTTACCTCTCTTACATGGGCGGTTTGTCGATGGCGGAACTGCGCGGAGACGGTGCAATTAACGCCGGAGCACAGCGGCGGCTGCTGGTATCGGCGGTGTGTTTTGCTGCCGGAGTGACCACAGTGTTCATGCTGATGGGCATGGGGGCAACGGCGCTGGGGCAGCTGTTCGGGCAGTACCTGGAGGTTCTGTCTTATTTCGCGGCCGCGCTTTTGCTGCTGTTCGGGCTGCATTTCCTGGGTGTTGTGAACATCCCGCTGCTGTACCGCGAGGCGCGGATGGAGAGTGCGGCGGAACCTTCAACAGTGCTGGGCGCCTATCTGATGGGGCTGGCCTTCGGCTTTGGCTGGACACCCTGCGTGGGGCCGGCGCTGGCCTCGATCCTGATGATCGCGTCGGGCATGGGCGACATCTGGCGCGGCGGCGTGCTGCTGCTGGTCTACGGGCTGGGAATGACGGCGCCCTTTGTCGTGGCGGCGCTGTTTGCCAAGCCGTTTCTGGGGTGGGTGGCGCGGCACCGCGCAGCCTTTGGCTGGGTGGAAAGGGGAATGGGCGCCATGCTGGTGCTGTTTGCGGTGCTGATCGCCACTGGCGGGGTGCGGCTGATTGCCGAGACAATGATCCGCTGGATGCCGGGATTCAGCTCAATTGGATAAGTGAAGTGCGGAGGTCAACATGCTGAGAAGTCTTGCGAAAGTGTTAATGGCGGCGGTGCTGGCGGTGCCCATGGCCGTTCCCCTGTCTGCGGCAGAGCTTGGGGATGACGGTCTGCACAAGACCTCCTGGATGCGGGAGACCTTCAAGGACCTGCGCGAGGATCTGGACGAAGCCAATGGCGAGGGCAAACGGCTGGCGCTGATCTTTGAGCAGCGCGGCTGCATCTATTGCACCAAGATGCATGAGGAGACCTTTCCCCGGCCGGAAATCAGCCAGTACATCGAAGAGAATTTCTTTGTCGTGCAGCTGAACCTTTATGGCGATGTGGAGGTCACCGACTTCGACGGCCAAGCGCTGCCGGAGAAAGAGATGGCGCGCAAATGGGGCGTGCTGTTCACACCGACGATTCTGTTCCTGCCGGAGGAGGTGGCTGAAGAAGCTACAGCCCCCGAAGCTGCGGTGGCGATGATGCCGGGCGCCTTTGGCGCGGGAACCACGCTGGACATGTTTACATGGGTCAATGAAAAGCGGTATGCGCTTGATAACGGGGAAGATTTCCAGCGCTACCACGCGCGGATGATCCAAGAGCGCAATAATGGATCCGCAGACTAGGGGTCCGGCGCACAAATTGCAAAAATTCACAATAATGAATTTGTTGTTGCGTAATGGTCCGGCTGTGGCCTACGGTATGCAGAAACGAAGCAACCGCACAAAGATGCGGCAGCCATTGGGAGGATACATGAAGCTTACATCTCTGACACTGGCGCTGAGCCTGGCGGGTGCCGCGGCGATGGCCGGAGAGGTTGCTCCGAAAGCGGTGCAGTACGGCGAATACGGCGAAGTTTCCGCCTCGCTGACCGGGGTTGCGGGCGACGCTGCCAGCGGTGCGGTGATTGCAGGCACCAAGTCCAAGGGCAACTGCGTGGCCTGCCATCAAGTAAGCGCGCTGGCGGATGTTCCCTTCCATGGCGAGATCGGCCCGTCGCTGGACGGCGCAGGCGACCGCTGGAGCGAGGAAGAACTGCGCGGGCTGGTGGCCAATGCCAAGATGACATTCGAGGGCACCATGATGCCGGCCTTCTACAAGGTCGATGGCTTCATCCGCCCGGGCGACGCTTATACCGGCGATGCCGGGGCCGAGCCGCTGCCGCCGATCCTGACGGCGCAGGAGATTGAGGATGTGGTCGCGTTCCTCGCGACGCTGAAAGAAGAGTGAGGCGCGGGCCGGGCCTCGCGTCCGGTGCTGCAGCCTGTGTGAATGAATAGGAGAGATATGATGGAGTTCTCACGCCGTGAGACCCTGGCCCTGGGCCTGGGCGCTGCCGTGGTAACCGTGCTGCCGTTCCAGGTGAACGCCGCAGCAGACGACCGGATCGCCGCCTTTACCGGCGGTGCCGATATGGCCGAGGGCGGCGTCACCCTGAACGCGCCCGAGATTGCCGAGAACGGCAACACTGTTCCGATCTCGGTCGAGGCGCCCGGCGCCACCGCGATCCTGGTGCTGGCCACCGGAAACCCGGAACCGGGTGTGGCAACTTTCAACTTCGGCCCCGGTGCGGCACAGCAGTCGGCCTCGACCCGGATCCGCCTGGCAGGCACCCAGGACGTTGTTGCGGTGGCCAAGCTGGCCGATGGCTCCTTCGCCAAGGCAAGCGCCACCGTCAAAGTGACCATCGGCGGCTGCGGCGGCTGAGGCTGCCCGCTCTCTGAACGGAATTCTTAAGGAGAATTAAAGACATGGCATCCGGTGTTAAACCCCGCGTCAAGGTCCCGAAAACCGCTGCTGCCGGCGATACGGTCACCATCAAGACCCTGATCAGCCACAAGATGGAAAGCGGCCAGCGCAAGGATAAAGAGGGCAACCTGATTCCGCGCTCGATCATCAACCGCTTCACTTGCGCCTTCAACGGCGAGACGGTGCTGGACGTGGCAATGGAGCCCGCGATCTCCACCAACCCCTATTTCGAGTTCGACGCCGTCGTGCCGGAAGCCGGTGAATTTGTCTTCACCTGGTATGACGACGACGGCTCGGTCTACGACACCAAGAAAAAAATCGCCATCGGCTGATCCGTTCCGGATCTCAGGCACGCGTTCTGTCCGGTTTGCGCCGGGCAGGACAGGCACCCAAGGGAGGACAGGGAATGAATAAGAAGGCAATCACAGCAATTGCCGCCGTGTTGGCGCTGCCGATGGCGGCAGGTGCAGGCCCCGATGACGACACGCTGGTGGTCAACGAGGAAATCGAGATGGTCACCAAGGCCGCCGCACCTGCACATATTGCGGATGCGGTTGATGAGATTATGTCGGGCTGGCACTTCCGCAAGGATGAAACCCAGGCCCTGCAGATGGACGACTTTGAAAACCCGGCGATGATCTTTGTCGATCAGGCGCTTGATGCCTGGAACACCGTCGAGGGAACCGAAGGCAAGTCCTGCGCTTCCTGCCACGATGATGTCGAGGAAAGCATGAAAGGCGTGCGCGCGGTCTATCCCAAATGGAGCGAGGCCGCCGGTGAAGTCCGCACCCTGAACATGCAGATCAACGACTGCCGCGAAAACCACATGGGTGCCGAAAAGTGGAAGTACACCGGCGGCAAGATGTCGGCGATGGAAGCGCTGATCTCGGTCCAGTCGCGCGGGCTTCCGGTGAATGTGGCCATCGACGGCCCGGCCCAGTCCGCCTGGGAGAAGGGCAAGGAGATGTACTACACCCGCACCGGCCAGCTGGAGCTGTCCTGCGCGAACTGCCATGAAGACAACTATGGCAACATGATCCGCGCCGACCATCTGAGCCAGGGCCAGATCAACGGCTTCCCGGTCTACCGCTTGAAAAACACCAAGCTGAACACCGCCCATGCGCGCTTCAAGGGATGCGTGCGCGATACCCGCGCCGAGACCTACAAGCCGGGTTCGGCGGACTTTGTGGCGCTGGAGCTGTATGTTGCCTCGCGCGGCAACGGGCTGTCGGTCGAAGCCCCCTCTGTCCGCAACTGATCTTTGCGCCCCGCGCCTGTTGACAGGCGCGGGGCGTGTCTCTTTTTAAACATTCATTTGTGCGAATATGTCGCGCAAGCACACAGGATACCGGTACACATGATCTCGCGCCGCGATTTTCTGCAGGTTTCCATGGCGGCATCGGCCATGGTGGGGGCGTCAGGCTTTGGCAATTGGGCGCGGCTGGCTGCCCAGCAGTCGCTGACCCAGGACCAGCTCTTGGAGTTTGACACCTTCGGCAACATCAGCCTGATCCATGTGACTGATATTCATGGGCAATTGAAGCCGATCTATTTCCGCGAGCCATCGATCAATCTGGGCGTCGGCGGCAACAAGGGCCATGTGCCGCATATCACCGGCGCCGACTTCCGCAAGGCCTATGGCATCAATGATGGCAGCCCCTCGGCCTATGCGCTGACCTATGATGATTTCTCGTCGCTCGCCAAAGGATACGGCCGGGTTGGCGGGCTGGACCGGATGGCAACGATCATCAACGCCATCCGCGCCGACCGTCCCGATGCGCTGCTGTTTGACGGCGGCGACACCTGGCATGGCTCCTACACCTGCCATCACACGGCGGGCCAGGACATGGTCAATGTAATGAACGCGCTGAAGCCCGATGCGATGACCTTTCACTGGGAATTCACGCTGGGGTCCGAGCGGGTGAACGAGATCGTCGAGGGCCTGCCTTTTGCGGCGCTTGGCCAGAACATCTTTGATGCTGAATGGGATGAACCGGCTGAGCTGTTCAAACCCTACAAGTTCTTTGAGCGCGGCGGCGCAAAGGTGGCGGTGATCGGCCAGGCCTTCCCTTATATGCCGATCGCCAACCCTGGCTGGATGTTCCCGGAGTATTCCTTCGGCATCCGTGACGAGAACATGCAGGCGATGGTGGATGAGGTCCGCGCCGCGGGCGCTGATCTGGTTGTGGTGCTGAGCCACAACGGCTTTGACGTCGACAAGAAGATGGCGGGCAAGGTGCAGGGCATTGACGTGATCCTGTCGGGCCACACCCACGACGCGCTGCCCGAACCGGTGCTGGTGGACAAGACCCATATCATTGCTTCCGGATCGAACGGAAAATTTGTCTCGCGCATTGATCTGGACGTGCGCGACGGCCAGCTGATGGGCCTGCGGCACAAGCTGATCCCTGTGTTCTCGGACGTGATCGCGCCGGACCCGGCGGTGGCGCAGCTGATTGATGCCGAGCGCGCGCCCTTTAAGGCGCAGCTGGAGGAAGTGATCGGCCAGACCGATACGCTGCTGTACCGCCGCGGCAATTTCAATGGCACCTGGGACGACCTGATCTGCGATGCGCTGCTGAGCGAGCGGGAGGCGGATATTGCCATGTCTCCGGGCGTGCGCTGGGGACCGTCGCTGGTGCCGGGAGACAATATCACCCGCGAGGATATCTGGAACGTGACATCGATGTCTTACGGGCAGGCCTACCGGTCCGAGATGACCGGGGAATTCATCAAGGTGATCCTGGAGGATGTGGCTGACAACATCTTCAACCCGGACCCCTATTACCAGCAGGGCGGCGACATGGTGCGGATCGGCGGCATGGGCTACCGGATCGACATCACCAAGCCGCAAGGCGAGCGGATCACCGATATGACGCTGCTGAAGACAGGCGAGGCGATTGATCCGGCGAAATCCTACGTCGTGGCCGGCTGGGCCAGCGTGAACGAGGGCACCGAAGGGCCGATGATCTGGGATGTGGTCGAGGACCATATCCGCAAGCTTGGCACCGTGACCCTGAACCCGAACACCTCCGTGCAGGTGGCAGGCGCTTAAGCGGCGCCCGCCCCGGCGGGGCAGGTCAATCTTCCCCTGACGGGGAACCGTAAAAAATTTTGCTCAGTTGAATTCACGAAAGTGAATTTATCGATATAAGGAGGCAAAGACAGATGAGTGATGACGCCAAGAGCCTGGCGCCTTCGCGCCGCCAGTTCCTGACAGGAGCGGCGGCTGCCGGGGCAGGGGCTGTTGCCGCCGGTGCCGCCAGGGCGGCCACGCCCGATCCGCTGATTACCGAAGTGCAGGAATGGGCCTCAGGCCTCGGCGAGGGTGTGGATGCCACGCCTTACGGCATGCCGATCCAGTTCGAGAGCGACGTGGTGCGCCGCAACGTGGAGTGGCTGACGGCGGACACCATCAGCTCGATCAACTTCACCCCGATCCACGCGCTGGACGGCACAATCACGCCGCAGGGATGTGCCTTTGAGCGCCACCATTCGGGCGCCATCGAGCTGCGCAAGGAAGACTACCGGCTGATGATCAACGGGCTGGTCGAGACGCCGCTGGTGTTCACCTATGAAGACCTGGAGCGCTTTCCGCGCGAAAACCGCGTTTATTTCTGCGAATGCGCCGCGAACTCAGGCATGGAATGGGCCGGTGCGCAGCTGAACGGCGCGCAGTTCACCCACGGCATGATCCATAACATGGAGTATTCCGGCGTGTCGCTGCGGACGCTGCTGGAAGAAGCCGGCGTCAGCCCCGAGGGCAAGTGGGTCTACGTGGAAGGCGCGGATGCGTCTTCGAACGGGCGCTCGATCCCGCTGGAGAAAGCGATGGACGACGTGCTGGTCGCCTTCAAGGCCAACGGCGAGGCGCTGCGCAAGGAGCATGGCTATCCGGTGCGGCTGGTGGTGCCGGGCTGGGAAGGCAATATGTGGGTCAAATGGCTGCGCCGGGTTGAGGTCATGGACCAGCCGGTGGAAAGCCGCGAGGAGACCTCGAAATACACCGACACGCTGGCCAATGGCGTCAGCCGCAAGTGGACCTGGGAGATGGACGCGAAATCCGTTGTCACCAGCCCCAGCCCGCAGGCGCCGATCAAGCATGGCAAGGGGCCGCTGGTGATCACCGGGCTGGCCTGGTCGGGGCGCGGTTCTATCACCGGCGTGGATGTGTCGCTGGACGGCGGCAAGAGCTGGCAGGAGGCGCGGCTGGCGGCTCCAGGCACAGACAAGGCGCTGACGCGGTTCTACCTGGATATCAATTGGGACGGTTCCGAAATGCTGCTGCAAGCACGCGCCAAGGATTCTTCCGGATATGTGCAGCCAACCAAGGCGCAGCTGCGCGAGGTGCGGGGCTTGAATTCGATCTATCACAACAACGCCATCCAGACCTGGTGGGTCAAGGCAAACGGGGAGGCGGAAAATGTCGAAGTTTCTTAACGGGTTGATGAGGCCCACTGAGGGCGGCTCCCGTCCGCGGGCGGAAAGCGTAGCGCCCGCCCGAGGGGGCGGACGGGCGCTGCCCGGCGTCGCCGCCGGGCGAAACATTGTTGCTGCGGCAGTGTTTTCTTTGGCAGTTGTTTCACCGGCGGTTGCTGAGAAAATCGGCCTTGGCCGCCCCGCCTTGCCGGAGGAAATCGCCGCCTGGGATCTGGACGTTGCCCCCGATGGCACCGGCTTGCCCGCAGGCTCGGGCGATGTGTTCACCGGCGAGGAGGTCTTTGCCGAGAAATGCGCCGTCTGCCACGGCGACTTTGCCGAAGGCGTCGGCAACTGGCCCAAGCTGGCAGGCGGGCAGGATACGCTGGACCATGATGACCCGCTGAAAACTGTGGGCTCTTACTGGCCGTATCTGTCGACCACCTGGGACTATGTGAACCGCTCGATGCCGTTTGGCGACGCGCAGTCTCTGACCGCGGACGAGGTTTATGCTATTGTGGCCTATATCCTCTATTCCAACGATCTGGTGGATGACGAGTTCGTGTTGTCGGACGGGACTTTTGCTGATGTGGAGCTGCCGAATGCGGAAGGCTTCATCCTGGATGACCGGCTGGAGGCGGAGAAGCACTTCTGGAACCCGGAGCCGTGCATGGAGAACTGCAAGGACAGCGTTGAGATCACCATGCGCGCCATGGTGCTGGACGTGACGCCGGAGGAAGAAAGCGCCGCGGCCTCGGGTGATGCCGCGCCGGTTGAGGAGGCAGAGGCGGAGGAGCCTGTCCAAGCGGCAGCTGTTCTGGACCCGGAACTGGTGGCGAAGGGCGCAAAGACCTTCAAGAAGTGCAAGGCCTGCCACCAGGTCGGCGACGGGGCCAAGTCCAAGACGGGGCCCATCCTGAACGGCATTATCGGTGCGCCTGCCGGCTACGTGGAGGGGTTCCGCTACTCCAAGGCGATGAAGGCGGCGGCCGAAGGCGGGCTGGTCTGGGATGAAGCCGAACTGGCGGCCTTTCTGGCCAAGCCGAAGAAATACATGAAGGGGACCAAGATGTCCTTTGCAGGACTGAAAAAGGAAGGGGACATCGAGGCGGTGATTGCCTATCTCAAGTCCTATTCCCAGTAACATGCAGCGCCGTCTGGCGTTGATAATACCGGTCTGGGCTGCGCTGGCCGGCGCGGCCCAGGCCAGCGAGGGCGCCGTGCCGATCGGCGATCCCGAGCGGGGCGAAAACGTGTTTGAGCAATGCGCGTCCTGCCATGAGGTCGGGCCAGGAGCCCGCCACAAGAACGGGCCGCTGCTGAACGGGATTTTCGGCCGCAAGGTGGCGCAGTTCGAGGACTTCAAGTATTCCAATAGCATCGTGCGTGCCCGCAAGGACGGGATGGTCTGGGACTTGGAGCATCTGGACGCCTATCTGGAAAATCCAAAGGCGCTGGTGAGCGGCACGCGGATGGCCTTCCGGGGTCTCAAGGAACCGCAGGACCGCCGGGATGTGCTGGCTTACTTGCGCCAGTTCTCGGACAGCCCGCAGGATATACCGGAGGCCGAGCCGACTGTGCGCAAGGTTGAAGTGGCATTGCCGCCTGAGACGCTCGCCATTGTGGGGGACAGGGACTACGGCGAGTATCTCTCGAGCGAGTGCACCACCTGCCACCAGACCGATGGGGATTACGACGGCATCCCCTCGGTCATCGGCTGGCCGAAGGAGGATTTTGTCATCGCCATGCACGCCTACAAACGCAAGATCCGGCCGCATCCGGTGATGCAGATGATGGCGGGGCGGCTGTCGGACGAGGAGATCGCAGCCCTGGCCGCGTATTTTGGCGCGCTGGAGTGATGCTCCGGCGCTTTGTTGTTTTGAAAGGGAGGGTAATAAAATGGCTGTAGACAGACGTAAGTTTCTTGGCACCGGAGCGGCCGCAGCGGCGGCCTTGCAGGCGCCGGCGGTTCTGGGTGCTGGCAAACCCCGGGTGGTTGTTGTCGGCGGCGGTGCAGGCGGTGCAACTGCGGCACGTTATATTGCCAAGGACAGCAAGGGTGCGATTGATGTCACCCTGGTGGAGCCTACCCGGACCTACTACACCTGTTTCTTCTCCAACCTCTATATCGGCGGTTTTCAGGAGCTGGCGGGCATTGCCCACAGCTATGGCACTTTGGCCAGCCAGTACGGCGTCAACGTGGTGCATGACTGGGCGGTGGGGATTGACCGGGATGCAAGGACCGTCAGCCTTGCGGGCGGCGGGATGCTGCCCTATGACCGGCTGATCCTGTCGCCGGGCATAGATTTTGTCGACGGCGCGGTGGAGGGCTGGGACATCACTTCCCAGAACAAGATGCCGCATGCCTATAAGGCAGGCTCGCAGTCGGAACTCTTGAAAGCGCAGATCGAGGCGATGCCGGAAGGCGGCACCTTTGCGATGGTCGCTCCGCCCAACCCCTACCGCTGCCCGCCAGGCCCTTATGAGCGGGTGTCGATGGTGGCGCATGTGCTGAAGCAGCGGAACCCGACCGCCAAGATCATTGTTGCCGACCCCAAACCGAAATTCTCCAAGATGGCGCTGTTCCAGGAGGGCTGGGGCAGCCATTACGACGGCATGATCGACTGGATCGGCGAGGAGTTCGGCGGCGGCAATGTCTCGGTCGATCCGGATGCGATGACGGTGACCATTGACGGCGAAGTGACCAAGGTCGACGCCTGCAACGTGATCCCGGCGATGAAGGCGGGGCGGATTTGCGAGATGGCCGGCATCACCGAGGGCAACTGGGCGCCGGTCAGCGGCCACACGATGCAGAGCCGGCTGGATGAAAACATCCATGTGCTGGGCGATGCCTGCGCGCAGGGCGACATGCCGAAATCCGGCTTCTCGGCCAATTCCCAGGCCAAGGTGGCGGCGATGGCGGTGCGCGGAGCACTGACGGACAGCAAAGTGTTCCCGGCGAAATTCTCCAACACCTGCTGGTCGCTGATCGGCACCAATGACGGTGTGAAGGTGGGGGCGACCTATCAGGCGACGGACGAGAAGATTGCCAAGGTGGACGGCTTCATCAGTCAGACCGGCGAAGATGCCGAGCTGCGCCAGGCGACCTATGAGGAAAGCATCGGCTGGTATGCCGGGATAACCTCCGACATGTTCGGCTGATCATGGATTGAAAGGGGGTGCTGCCGGCGCCCCCGTCACATGGTTTCACCTGCTGCCAGCTTCAGCTCTGAGGCTTCGGCCCGGCTGAGCATTTCGCCCTGCTTGCGTTTCTGCAGCGCTTTGCGGGCCAGTTCGTACTGCGGATCCTGCCAGAAGATCAGGCAGCCGTTGCAGCCCTTGCCGCAGCAGCCCTCGGTGCCGATGCGGTTGGTCTTGAAGCGCTTTTCGTTACTGTCCTGCGCGATGCTGTCTGCCAGCGCGTCACGGCGGCGGGCGTAGGCCTTTGGGTTATCTTTGCCTGATACTTCAATGGCTTGCGTTAGCTTGTCAAAGCGGATGCGGTTCCATTTCTCTTCGGTCAGGGCGCGTTCCTTGCGCAGGACGGTAAAGGCCGGGAAGCGGGTCTTAAGCGCCTCGATGTCCTCGTGATCGAACAGGGAGAATGGCAGGCGGATCACGGTCTGAGTGCTGCCGTGCACCGCCTCCGTGCGGGTGCCGTCTTTGGCAACCTCAAAATCATAGACCCGCAGCAGCACGGTTTCGCGGGCGATGGGGGAGACAAACTCCAGCACCTCGCCTGCGGTCAGCTTGGCCTTGACCAGAACGTGGAAGGCATCCTCGGCCACTTCAGTCACAACACCGGCATACTCCCACTGCGCCAGTGATGCCGTGTGTTCGTAATCATGCGCCAGGTTGTTCAGCCGCCCGTCGTGGAAGGCCAGCGTGTAGCCGCGGTTTCCAACGGCCTCCAGCTCCCGCATGTAGGGCTTGGGGTCCCAGCCCTCGGGATCGGCGTAGTAGTCGTCAATCGCCATGCGGTAAGCGCGGGCCACGATGGCGGCGTAATATTCCGACTTGCCGCGCCCTTCGACCTTGAGGCTGTCGACGCCGATTTTCAGGTAGTCGTCCAGTTTCGGCATGATGCAAAGGTCGCGGGAATTGAGGATGTAGGAGCCGCGCCCGTCCTCTTCGATAGGCATCAGCTCGCCGGGGCGGCAGCCTTCCTCAAGCAGGAATTCGAACATGCCGGCGTTGCTCTCGTTGATGTCGAGCTCCTGCACAGTGCCGTCCTTCAGCCGCATCCGGACGCCGTAGTTCCAGCGGCAGGAATTGGCGCAGTTGCCCTGGTTGGCACCGCGCTCGGCCATGAAATTGGACAGCAGGCAGCGCCCCGAATAGGTCATGCACATGGCGCCATGCACAAAGGCTTCGAGCTTGATATCCGGACATTTTCCGCGGATCTCCACCAGTTCCGGATAGGAGACTTCGCGCGCCAGAACCACCAGATCGGCACCCTGGTCCTGCCAGAATTTCACCGACAGCCAGGAACAGATATTGGCCTGGGTGGAAACATGCAGCGGGATCTCGGGCGCGCGCTCCTTCACATATTGGAAGACGCCCGGGTCGGCGATGATCAGCCCGTCGGGCTGCACCTTGCGGACGGTCTCGATGTACTCGTCCAGCTTGGGGATGTCCTTGTTGTGGGAGAACAGATTCAGCGTCAGATAGGCGCGCCGCCCGTGCTGGTGGCAGAACTCAACTCCTTCGATCACCTCTTCCAGCGAGAACTCGGATTTGGTGCGCAAGGACATATCGGGGGTGCCGAGGTAGACGGCATCAGCCCCGTAGAGAATGGCCATCTTCAGTTTGCGCAGATTGCCCGCGGGCATCAGCAGTTCGGAGCGCTTGGAGGTCATCGGTCGGGCCTGGCGTAAAGGAGTGTTTGAGGTGCTCCTTTACGCCGGCTGATCCGAATGCGATTTGCGCTGGATCAAACCGGCACCGTCAGCTCCAGCCCTTTCGGAAGAAATGCGGGGAGGCGCCGAACTTGCGCTTGAACTGGCGCGAGAAATGGGTGGCTGAGTTGAAGCCCGAGGCCAGCGCGATTTCGGTGACGCTCATCGAGGTTTCGTTCATCAATGCAAAGGCATGGCTGAGGCGCATGTCGAAATAGACATGCATCGGGCTTTGGTTCAAGTAGCGCGAGAACAGCCGCTCCAGCTGGCGGCGGGAGATGTCCAGCTTGTCGCAGAGCTCGCCGATCGACAGCGGCTCCTCAATTGATTCCTGCATCAGCTGCAGGGCGTTCAGCAGGCGCTGGTTGCGGCTGCCGATGGCGACCGCATAGTTCGATTTCTGCGGTGCGGCCTGGCCGCCCGAACGCACATGCAGGCACATGTCGGCGACGATGATCGCCAGCTGCTTGCCGTGGCGCTCCTCGATCAGGTGCAGCATCATGTCGGTGGCCGCATTGCCGCCGCCGCAGGTCATCAGCGGACCGGAGATCTCGAAGATGTTGGGTGAGGGGGTCAGGCTGGGGTAGCTTTCCAGGAAACCGGGCTGGTTTTCCCAGTGCAGGGTGAACTTGTGGTTCTTGATCAGCCCGGCCTGTGCCAGCGCAAAGGCGCCGGTGCAGACGCCGCCGATGGAGCGGCCAAAGCGGCTTTCGCGGCGCAGCCAGTTCAATGTGACTTCACTGGCCGCGTTATGCGGCTCAACCCCGGCACAGACAAAGCCCAGCGAATCTGAGGGCAGCGGCTGCAGCGGCTGATCCGGTGTGATCACCATGCCGTTGGAGCAATGCACCGGGGCGCCGTCCTCGGTCATGATGAACCAGCGGTACAGCCGGGTGCCGGTCACCTGGTTGGCAATGCGCAAAGGCTCGATGGCGGCGGCCACCGGCAGCATGGTCGCCTTGGGCAAAAGCAGGAAATAAAAATCCTGCGGCTCGCCTTCGAACGGAACGGCGAGATTGGCTGCGGCGCCTTTCTGAACGAAACTGTCATCGGTCATGGCGGGACCCCGGCACGGAATTCGGACTTGGTTGTGTTTCCTAAGGCGCTGTTGCAGGCTGCAGCCAGAGAATAGCGACAGCGTTCCAGCGGATTGCGACACCCTATGCAGGTTTGCGCCACCGTGAAAATGGCTGCCGCCTCTTGCAGGTCAAAAGTGGCGATACTAAGACTCAGGTAACACTCTGTCGGGTATGGTGCCGGACATAAACAACGCAGGCAGGTCGAGATGATTGATCCCAGAGAAACATACATGAATACCCTGGTCCCGATGGTGGTTGAGCAGACCAGCCGGGGCGAGCGCGCCTATGACATTTTTTCCCGCCTGCTGAAGGAGCGGATCATTTTCCTGAATGGCCCGGTGCACGACGGGATGAGCTCGCTGATCGTGGCGCAGCTGCTGCATCTTGAGGCGGAAAACCCGTCCAAGGAAATCTCGATGTACATCAACAGCCCCGGCGGCGTGGTGACCTCCGGCCTGTCGATCTATGACACCATGCAGTACATCAAGCCCAAGGTCTCGACCCTGGTGATCGGCCAGGCGGCGTCGATGGGCTCGCTGCTGCTGACCGCCGGCGAGGCGGGCATGCGCTTTTCGCTGCCGAATTCGCGCGTGATGGTGCACCAGCCCTCGGGCGGGTTCCAGGGACAGGCGACCGATATCATGATCCACGCCGAGGAAACCCTGAAGCTGAAAAAGCGCCTGAACGAGATCTACGTCAAGCACACCGGCCAGGACTACGACACCATCGTGGACGCGCTGGAGCGCGACAATTTCATGTCGCCGGAAGAGGCCAAGGAATTCGGCCTGATCGACGAGATCGTCGAAAACCGCGCCAAGGGCGACGGCGAGGAAGCGTAACGCTTGACCTTGTGAACACCCGTGTGCCCCGGCAGTTTAATTGGGGCACACTTTCACATTGTGGCGGCCTAAGCAGTGGCTTAAGCTGGCCGAAAGTTGGATTGCTCCAAAGCGCGGGCGCAGAAGCACAGGCGCAGAAGACTGAGCGGACTGAAAGGTAGACCATGGCGACGAATTCAGGCGGCGACAGCAAAAACACCCTCTATTGCAGCTTCTGCGGCAAGAGCCAGCATGAAGTGCGCAAGCTGATCGCAGGCCCCACCGTGTTCATCTGTGATGAATGCGTAGAGCTTTGCATGGACATTATCCGCGAAGAGACCAAGGCTTCGGGCCTGAAGGCCACCGACGGTGTGCCGACGCCCAAGGACATCTGCCAGGTGCTGGATGACTATGTGATCGGCCAGGCGACCGCCAAGCGGGTGCTGTCGGTTGCGGTGCATAACCACTACAAGCGTCTGAACCACGCCCAGAAGGCAGGCTCGGACATCGAACTGGCGAAATCCAACATTCTGCTGATCGGCCCGACCGGCTGCGGCAAGACGCTGCTGGCGCAGACGCTGGCGCGGATCCTGGATGTGCCGTTCACCATGGCGGATGCGACCACGCTGACCGAAGCCGGTTACGTGGGCGAGGATGTCGAGAACATCATTCTGAAACTGCTGCAGGCGTCCGAGTACAACGTCGAGCGCGCGCAGCGCGGCATCGTCTACATCGACGAGGTCGACAAGATCACCCGCAAGTCTGAAAACCCCTCGATCACCCGCGATGTTTCGGGCGAGGGTGTGCAGCAGGCGCTGCTGAAGCTGATGGAAGGCACCGTGGCTTCGGTTCCGCCGCAGGGCGGCCGCAAGCATCCGCAGCAGGAATTCCTGCAGGTGGACACCACCAACATCCTGTTCATCTGCGGCGGCGCGTTCGCCGGCCTCGACCGGATCATCGCGCAGCGCGGCAAGGGCTCGGCAATGGGCTTTGGCGCCGATGTGCGCGACAATGATGAGCGCGGTGTTGGCGAGATCTTCCAGGACCTGGAGCCGGAAGATCTGCTGAAGTTCGGCCTGATCCCGGAATTTGTCGGCCGTCTGCCTGTGCTGGCAACACTGGAAGACCTGGACGAAGACGCGCTGGTGATCATCCTGACCCAGCCCAAGAACGCCCTGGTCAAGCAGTACCAGCGCCTGTTCGAGCTGGAAGACACCGAGCTGGACTTCACCGACGAGGCGCTGAAGGCAATTGCCCGCAAGGCCATCGAGCGCAAGACCGGCGCGCGCGGCCTGCGCTCGATCATGGAAGACATCCTGCTGGACACCATGTTCGATCTGCCGGGCATGGACAGCGTGACCAAGGTGGTTGTGAACGAAGAGGCGGTGACCTCGGAAGCGCAGCCGCTGATGATCCACGCGGACGCCGAGAAAGAGCCGGCGTCTGCGGGCTGACAGGCAGAACGTTTTATCAAAGCGGCGCGGTTATTTCCGCGCCGCTTTCATGTTGAGGAGAGAGACATGATCAAGCGGATTTCTTCCGGCGGAGAATTCGAGGCCAAGATTGGTTATTGCCGGGCTGTTGTGGCCGGCGGTTTTGTGCATGTGGCGGGCACCGTGGGGCAGGGCGACGATGTTGTGGCCCAGTGCAAATCGGCGCTGGAAACCATTGGCGCCGCGCTGGAGAAGGCGGGTGCCGGTTTTGCCGATGTGGTGCGGGTCAACTACTACCTGCCGGATGCGGCCGAGTTCGAACCCTGCTGGCCGGTTCTGGCAGAGGCCTTTGGCGCCAACCCGCCGGCGGCGACAATGATCGAGTGCAATCTGATCGATCCGAAATTCCGCATTGAGATCGAAGTCACGGCTCTGGCCCCGGCAGAGGGCTAAAGCTGTTAGGGCCTTGGAAACAAGGCTGAGGCAAAATTGCCGAATCCCGCCGGGGACAGTCCCAGAGGACGCAAGCCACTGGACCCCGGCAGGAAATTGAGCCATATCAGAGCTGGAAAAATCCGGAGGCACCCATGGGAATCCTGAACTCTCTTCTGCGCGCTGTGACCTGGTGGAACGGTTCCACCCTGAACACTGCGCTTTATACCCGCCGCAAGGGTGTCAAAGTCGGCGAAGATGATCAGGGCAACGTGTTCTACCGCAACGCGGACGACAGCAAGCGCTGGGTGATGTTCAACGGCGAAGCCGAAGCCTCGCGGGTGAGCCCGGACTGGCACGGCTGGCTGCACCGGACCTTTGACGAGGTGCCGAGTGAGAAGCCGCTGAAGCACAAGGCCTGGGAAAAGCCGCATCAGGAAAACCTGACCGGCACCATGATGGCTTATGCGCCGGCGGGCTCGATCCGGGCGGGCGGCGCGCCGAAAGAGCGCAGCGACTACGAAGCCTGGGTGCCCGAATAAAACATCTGCCAGAAGGCTGGTTACATGTCCCACAATCCTACTGAAGTTTTTGCCGGCGGTGTCGTGCTGGCTGCAGCCATTGGCTTTGCCGTTTACGCAGGCCAGGCCGCCGGTTTGTCGCGCGCAGGCGCGACCTATGACCTGAGTGCCTCTTTCCGCTCTCTGGAAGGGGTCAGCGTAGGCACCGATGTGCGGCTGGCCGGTGTCAAGATCGGCACCGTCACCGGCGTCGATTTGAACCCCGAGACCTTCCGCGCCGACACCCGGTTTGCGGTGCAGGATGGCATCGAGATCCCCGACGACAGCGCCGTTGTCATCTCTTCCGAAGGCCTGTTGGGAGGCAATTTTGTTGAGATCATGCCGGGCGGTTCGCCCTTTGCCTTTGAGGCCGGCGATGAGATCGAGGACACCCAGGGCGCTGTCAGCCTGATCTCGCTGCTGGTGAAGTTTGTGGCCGGCAGCGGGGACGAGTCTTGAGGCGTCTTGCCGCTGCACTGACGGCTGCCTTGCTGGCTGTGCCTGCCTGGGGGCAGGAACAGGCGGCGCAGGGCAACGCTGCGGTTCTGCGGGCGCTGGACAAAGTCAACGGCCACACGATGGACGCTGAGGTGGCCATTGGAGCCAGCGCCGAGATGTTCGGCCTGCTGGTGACCGTGGCCGACTGCCGCTATCCGGCGGAAAACCCGACCGGCGACGCGTTTGCCTATCTTTCCGTGCGGGATCCCGGCAATGGGGCAACTCATTTCCAGGGCTGGATGATCGCCTCCAGCCCGGCGCTGAACGCGCTGGATCACAGCCGTTACGACGTCTGGGTCATGCGCTGCAGCAGCAGCTGAGGCGCAGGCACCGCAGGCCTCGCAAAATCCGCATTTTTTGACAGGGCTTCGCGCAGCAGGCTGCGGTAGCGGGCGCGGGTGATTTCGATGCCGCCCAGCGAGGCCAGATGCGGGGTCAGGAACTGGGTGTCGCAAAGCACATAGCCCGCCTGAACCAGCCGGTCGGTCAGATAGGCCAATGCAACCTTTGAAGCATCGCGCTGGCGCGAAAACATGCTTTCGCCAAAGAAGGCCCCGCCCAGCGAGACGCCATAGGTGCCGCCTGCCAGCACGCCCTGATGCCAGACCTCCAGAGAATGGGCATTACCCATCAAGTGCAGATCCAGATAGCGGTCGCGGATTTCGCTGTTGATCCAAGTTTCGGCGCGGTCGGCGCAGCCGTCCACCACGCCTGCAAAATCGCGGTTCACGGTGATCTCAAAGCCGCCGTTGCGGATGCGTTTTGCCAGCGAACGGGACATGCGGAACCCGTCTAATGGCAGAATACCCCGCCGCTTGGGGTCGACCCAGAATACTTCGGGGTCGTCGCGGTGTTCGGCCATCGGGAAAACACCGGCGGAATAGGCGTGCAGCAAGAGATCCGCAGTCAAGCTCATGGTGCCGGGCAGTATAAAGGCAAAAGACAGGGAAATGTAAAACGGGGCGCTGCCAGCGGCGCGCCCCGTTTGAGATACCAGGCTCAGCCGGGTGTGTTTTCTTCCAGCCAGCGCTCCAGCCAGTGGATGCCGTAGTCGCCGGTGTGGATGTCCTGCTCCTGCAGCAGTGCGTGGAACAGCGGCACGGTGGTGTCGATGCCGTCGATGATCAGCTCGCCCAACGCGCGGTTCAGACGCGCCAGCGCCTCGGTCCGGTCGCGGCCGTGCACGATCAGCTTGCCGATCAGCGAGTCGTAATAGGGCGGGATCGAGTAGCCGTCATAAAGCGCCGAATCCATCCGCACGCCCAGGCCGCCAGGGGCGTGGAATGCGGTGATCTTGCCCGGGCAGGGGGCAAAGTTCGGCAGTTTCTCGGCGTTGATCCGCACTTCGATGGCGTGGCCGTTGATCTCCAGGTCGTCCTGGGTGAACGACATCGGCAGCCCTTCGGCCACCCGGATCTGCTCGCGCACCAGGTCGACGCCAAAGATGGCCTCGGTCACCGGATGCTCCACCTGCAGACGGGTGTTCATCTCGATGAAATAGAACTCGCCGTCCTCGTACAGGAACTCGACGGTGCCGGCGCCGGCATAGCCCATCTTGCCGATCGCATCGGCACAGATTTTGCCAATCTTGGCGCGTTCTTCCGGGGTGATGCAGGGGCCGGGGGCCTCTTCGAACACTTTCTGGTGGCGGCGCTGCAGCGAGCAGTCGCGCTCGGCCAGGTGGATGCCGGTCTCTTTGCCGTCGCCAAAGACCTGAACCTCGATATGACGCGGCTTCTGGAGGTATTTCTCCATATATACTTCGTCATTGCCGAAAGCAGCCTTGGCCTCGGAACGGGCGGTGGAGAAGGCGATTTCCAGTTCGGCCTCGTTCAGCGCCACTTTCATGCCGCGGCCGCCGCCGCCGGCGGTGGCCTTGATGATCACCGGGTAGCCCATGTCCGCGGCCACCTTCTTGGCGGTGGTCACGTCGGGCACGCCGCCGTCGGAGCCCGGAACAACGGGGATCCCGAGGTTCTTGGCGGTTTCCTTGGCGGTGATCTTGTCACCCATGATGCGGATATGCTCGGCCGAGGGGCCGATGAAGGTCAGCCCGTGGTCCTCGATGATCTGCACGAAATTGGCGTTTTCCGACAGGAAGCCATAGCCCGGGTGGATCGCCTGGGCGCCGGTGATCTCGCAGGCCGAGATGATGGCCGGGATCGACAGGTAGCTTTGGGTGCCGGACGGCGGGCCGATGCAGACCGATTCATCGGCCATGCGGACGTGCATTGCATCGGCGTCGGCGGTGGAGTGCACCGCAACCGATTTGATGCCCATTTCCCGGCAGGCGCGGATCACGCGCAGGGCGATCTCGCCCCGGTTGGCAATCAGGATCTTGTCAAACATGGCAGACCCTTACTCGATGATGGCCAGGGGGGTTCCGAATTCCACGGCGGCGCCGTCTTCGACCAGGATGCGCTTCACGGTGCCGGATTTCGGCGCCGGGATGTGGTTCATGGTCTTCATCGCCTCGATGATCAGCAGGGTGTCGCCTTCGCTGACCTGCTGGCCAACAGAAATAAAGGCGGCCGCGCCCGGCTCGGGCTGCAGGTAAACGGTGCCGACCATCGGCGAGGGCACGGCGCCCGGGTGGCTGGCCGGATCTTCGGCAGCGGCTGCTGCGGGGGCCGGAGCGGCAGGAGCGGCGGCGGCAGCAACCGGGGCCGGGGCCGCGGCGGCAGGCACGGCAACCTGAACCGGAGCGGCGGCCACTGCGGTCTGGCGGGAGACACAGACATTCAGGCTGTCGTCCTCGCCGTATTCCCGTTTGACCTGCAGCTCGGTCAGATCGTTTTCGCGCAGCAGTTCCGCCAGCGCCTTGATGAAGGCCACATCCGCTTCGTGAGTTTTGTTCGTCATTTTGTCCTCAAGCCGGTTCCGACATGCCTTCCGGGGTCACAATGATCCGGCAGGCAGGAAATTAGCGCGCTTATACGGCAAGCATTCCTGCAAGTGAAGCGCTGTCGATGCTTGGCGTAACATGGAGACAGATTGACGGATTTGCAATCGCCCGCCGCTTTTTCTTGCTACAGCGGCATGCCGGTCAGCTTGGCCACAAGTTCCGGCAGCTTGCGGGCGCCGAACTTCTGCAGCAGATGCGCGCGGTGGCTTTCCACGGTGCGGTAGGACAGATCAAGCTGCTTGCCGATTTCCTTGGCCGACAGCCCCTTGCAGGTCAGGATCGCCACTTCGCGCTCGCGCGGAGTGAGCGAGACCACCGGGCGGTCCTCGGAGATGTCGGCAAAGGACCAGACGCCGGTTTGAAACGGCGCCTCGGGCGTGACCGAGCGGCCGCGCACCCGGCACCAGAACAATTCACCAGCGCGGCGGCGCATGATACGCTCGTCATTATAGCTGCCGCTTTGCGCCTCGGGCTGCTGCAGCACGGCGCCGATGCGCTGGTAGTCTTCGCGGCTGGGGTAGAGCTCAGCCACCGGCATCCCGGTGTAGTCCCCTGGGGCACCGCCGAAGGTGGCGGCGAATTGCAGGTTGCACCGCGTGATGACGCGGCGTTCCAGCACGGCAAGGCCCACAGGGGCGTGGTCAAAGGCAAGATCGCTCATATGGTATTTCTACCCGGGTATTTCTTCGGAATTGAAGGGGCTTGCCCTTGCGTGCCACGTTGCGCGCCGCGGGGCAAGCCGGAGAGGATGGGCAAATGAACTTGGCAGTATGGCTGCAGCGAATGGCAGCAGCAGAGGGAGCACGGCCAGCACTGTATCACGGGCAGGTGATGGTTGCGGACTATGCAGGTTTCCATGCGCGGGCGGCATCTGTGGCGGGATGGCTGCAGGCGCAAGGGGTTCAGCCAGGGGACCGGGTTGGCATTTTCATGAAGAACTGCCCGGACTATCTGGTTGCGCTTTACGGCATCTGGTGCGCTGGGGCCGCGGCGGTGCCGATCAATGCCAAGCTGCATGGCAAGGAGGCCGAGTTCATCCTGCAGAACTCAGGCGCGCGGCTGGTGTTTACCTCGCCCGGGCTGACGGAAGCCGTTGCCGCAACCGAGGCCGGGGTCCGTTGCGTGGACATTGCTGGTTCGGATTATGAACAGGCGATGCAGGCGGAACCGGTGGCGGCCCCGGTGTCCCGTGCGCCGGACGATCTGGCCTGGCTGTTTTACACTTCCGGCACCACCGGGCGGCCCAAAGGAGTGATGATCACCCACCGGATGCTGATGAACATGGCTCTTGCCTATTTTTCGGACGTGGACCAGGTGAGCCGCGAAGATCACGCGCTTTATGCGGCGCCGATGAGCCACGGCGCCGGGATCTATGCGATCCAGCATGTTTTGGCAGGTGCCGCGCATGTCTGTCCGGTGTCGGGCGGCTTTGACGAGGCGGAGATTTTCGATCTGGCTGCCCATTTCGGCCGGGTCCACATGTTTGCCGCACCAACCATGGTCACGCGGATGACAGCGGTGGCCAAGCAGCTGGGCCGCAAGGGCGAGGGCCTGCGCACCGTGGTCTATGCCGGCGGGCCGATGTATGTGGCCGACATCATCGAGGCGGTGGAGCACTTCGGCCCCGTCTTTGTGCAGGTCTACGGGCAGGGCGAATGCCCGATGGCGATCACCGCTTTGTCCCGGCACGATGTGCAGGACCGCACCCATCCGCGCTGGAAAGATCGCCTGGCTAGCGTCGGCACAGCGCAGAGCGTGGTTGAGGTGCGGATCGGCACGCCGGAGGGAGAATTCCTGCCCGCGGGCAGCCATGGCGAGATCATGGTGCGCGGCGATGCGGTGATGCCCGGTTACTGGCAGAACCCGGAGGCCACGGCCAAGACGCTGGTCAATGGCTGGCTGATGACCGGCGACATGGGGGTGATGGACGAGGACGGCTATCTGACGCTGCAGGACCGTTCCAAGGATCTGATCATTACCGGCGGCTCCAACGTCTACCCGCGCGAAGTCGAGGAGGTGCTGCTGATGCACCCGCAGGTTCAGGAAGTTTCGGTGGTGGGCCGGCCCCATGCGGATTGGGGCGAGGAAGTGGTGGCCTTTGTCGTCGGTGACGCGACGGACGCTGAGCTGGATGCACTGTGCAACAGCCAGATCGCCCGGTTCAAACGGCCCAAAGCCTATCTGCGTATCGCGGAGCTGCCCAAGAACAACTATGGCAAGGTGCTGAAAACCGAACTGCGCAAGATGCTGTAGCAGCCGGTCAGGCGGAGCGGGCGGCAGTGTCTGCAGCTGGTTCCGTCTGCCGCTGCCCCATCATGGTGTCGATCAGCAGGCTCATCAGTTCCGCCCGGTTGCTGGTGCCGGACTTGCGGTAGATGGCATTGAGCTGCGCCTTGACGGTGCCCTCGGCGCTGCCGCGCATGGCGGCGATTTCAGCGGTCGGCAATCCCTTCACCAGGAAGTTTGCCACGTCCAGCTCGGCCGGAGTCAGACCCCAGTTGGCGAACTCGGCGTCAATCACATCCTGCACCGCGGCTTGGGCCGAGCTCAGGCTGTCCTCCAGATGCGCCTTGCGCCGCAGCAGCCACATCAGGATGCGGACCTCGATCACGATGGCGGCCAGCAGAGCAACGGCAGCCAGCCCTTCGACATAGGCATGCGGCCCTTCGCCTTGCGCCGCCTCGCCAGCCTCCATGCCGGACAGATCAGCGAACATGTCTCCCAGAAACACCGCCGCGCAGAGGGCCTGCACGGCGATGACGGCAATCAGGATCCAGGGCTTGGCCGGCCCCTGCCGGTTTGAGGGCATGTTCAGGTCTCCGCTGAGCTGTCTGGCAGGTTCTTGTAGCCGGTGATCATCGCCCGGGCCAGCCTGACTTTGGTGCGGCGGGTTTCAAACAGCACCGCAGCAACATGCAGAAGGACCGATGCCTCTGCCCAATGGACCAGGATCTCGTGCAGAGCCTCTGTTCCGGCGGAATGGAGAAACGGCTCTGTCGTCAGCATCCAGCCGGTCAAAGCAATGCCCAGCAGGGAGAGGAGCAGATTGTAGATCATCAGCGCGCCCAGAGGGGAGTGGCCCTTGTGGCTGCCTCTGCGCCAGACGGCGATGTCTTCGAGCTGCCGTGCGGCGGCCTTGAAACTGGGCGGAAAGCTGGAGAACCGGGCATGGCGGCTGCCGATGAGCCCCCAGACAAGGCGGCAGCCGACAAGAGCGGCAATGAAGTAGCCGATGTTGTGGTGAAGGGTGCCGTCCGGATCGGTAAACAGCGCGTTGGCAATGAAACTGCCGGCAAGCAGCCAATGGAACAGCCGCACAATGGGATCCCAGACATATGAATTTTGCATGGTCTATCCTTCCGGCCGCGGACGCTGCTGGAGCGTCCGCGGCGGTTCAAATGGCTGATCAGTCGTCGTCTTCGCTGTCGTCTTCGATCTTCACCACCTCAAGCTGTTCGTTCAGGTAGAACTCGAAGGCCTTCCCGTCCTTGGTGGCTTCGGCTTCGAACATGCCGTCTTCGGCTTCGATTTCGGTCACCTCATAGCCCTGGCCGGTCAGCAGGTCGCGGATCTTGGTTTCGGTCTCCGGGCTGGGGGCGGCGCCAGAGGCAAAGGCGGCTGCGGCAGGCAGGGTGAGGGCGAGTGCCAGGAGTTTCAGGGAATTGTTCATGATCTTTGTCCTTTCTGCGGTTGCGATGGTTCCGCACCAGAGAAGCGCGGTCCGTGGCAGTGACATCGGGTCAAAGAGGTCAGGGCTGAATAGGCGCCAGGTAGGATCCGGGTGGAAAACCGCGGCGTATAACCCGGGTTTATGCCGCGAAAACGGGGGCTGCCTGCAGGGATGCAAAAAGAGGCCGGCTCAGGGGGAGAGCCGGCCTCAGTCTGCCAATGCCGGCACGCAGGTGGCCGGCACGACGGAGATGAAGTCTTCAGATCGCCAGATATTCGGCGCGCAGTTCTTCGTTTTCCAGCACCTCGGCGGCGGTGCCGTCAAAGACGATGCCGCCGGTATCGAGGATCACTGCACGGTCCGCCAGTTCCAGGGCGCGGACCGCGTTCTGCTCGACAATGATGGTTGTCATGCCCTGTTCCTTGATGTGGATGAGGGTCTTTTCAATCTCGTCCACGATCACCGGGGCGAGGCCTTCGTAGGGTTCGTCCAGGAGCAGCACCTTGATGTCGCGGGCGAGCGCCCGGGCAATCGCCAGCATCTGCTGCTCGCCGCCTGAAAGGGTGACACCCTCCTGCTTGCGGCGCTCGCCAAGGCGGGGGAACAGGTCGTAGAGCCGCTCCAGCGACCAGCCGATGGGCGGCGCGATTTGCGCCAGCTGCAGGTTTTCCTCGACCGTCAGGCCGGGGATGATGCGCCGGTCTTCGGGCACCAGGCCCAGACCCGCGGCGGCCGCCTCGTAAGAGGACATCTTGTGCAGCGGCTTGTGGTCCAGCCAGATCTCGCCGCGGGTCACCATGGGTGAGCCGGTGCGGGCGATCGAGCGCAGGGTTGAGGTTTTGCCGGCGCCGTTGCGGCCCAGCAGCGCCAGGATCTCGCCCTCGTGGACGTTGAAGTTGATGCCCTGCACGATGTAGCTCTCGCCGTAGTAGGCGTGCACGTCCCAGACCGACAGGAAGGCCGGCGCGGTGGAGGCCACATTGGCGTTCTTGGAGAAATCGGGTTTCACATTCATGGTGTTTCTCCTTTACGCGCTTTCGCCCAGATAGGCTTCGCGCACCTTCGGGTTGCCGCGGATGTTCTGCGGATCGTCCTCAACCAGCGGCGTGCCCTGGGCCAGCACGGTGATCCGGTTGGCCAGGCTGAACACCACATGCATGTCGTGCTCGATGATCGCGATGGTGATGTCCCGCTCGTCGCTGATCTGCTTCAGCAGGTCGATGGTGTTGTTGGTATCGGCGCGCGCCATGCCGGCGGTGGGCTCGTCCAGCAGCAAGAGGCGCGGCTCCTGGCTCAGGCACATGCCGATCTCCAGCCGCCGCTTGTCGCCGCGGGACATGGCGGCGGCATGCATGTGCCGCTTGTCCGCCATGTTCATCTCTTCCAGCATGTGCTCGGCCTTCTCCAGGATGTCCTTCTGGCTGAGCACTGCGGAGAGCGCATTCAATTCAAACGCGCCGTCCCGTTTGGCAAAGCAGGGGATCATCATGTTCTCCAGCACCGTCAGATCGCCGAAGATTTCGGGCGTCTGGAACACGCGGGAGATGCCCATCTGGTTGATCTCGTAAGGGGCGCGGCCCAGCACCGACTGGCCGTCGAACATGACGGAACCGGTGTCAGGTATCAGCTTGCCGACCAGGCAGTTCAGCAGGGTGGACTTGCCCGCGCCGTTCGGCCCGATGATCGCGTGGACCGAGTTTTCCTTTACGCTGAGGTTCACCTCGGACAGGGCTTGCAGGCCGCCGAACCGTTTCCCCACGTTTTTGACTTCAAGGATACTCATCAGCCTGTCTCCTTATTCCGCAGGGTTGGTTTCATGGGAGGCCGAACCGTTGTCCTTGGTCTTGCGGTTCTTGAGCCAGCCCCGGATCCGCTGTCCGCCTTCAACCAGGCCGCCGGGCAGGAAGATCACAACCAGCATGAACAGGATGCCCAGGGTCAGGTGCCAGCCCTTGCCGATGAAGGGGTGGATGATGAAGACCACCGCGTCCTCCAGACCATCCGGCAGGAAGCTGAACCAGCTGTGCAGGACGTTGTCGTTGATCTTGGAGAAGATGTTCTCGAAGTACTTGATGAAGCCTGCGCCCAGCACCGGGCCGATCAGCGTGCCTGCACCGCCCAGGATGGTCATCAGCACCACCTCGCCGGAGGCGGTCCACTGCATCCGCTCAGCGCCTGCCAGCGGGTCCATCGAGGCCATCAGACCGCCTGCAAGGCCTGCATACATGCCGGAGATCACAAAGGCAGCCAGAGTGTAGGGGCGGGTGTTGAGGCCGGTGTAATTCATCCGCTGCTGGTTCGATTTCACCGCCCGCAGCATCATCCCGAAAGGGGAGCGGAAGATGCGGATCGACAGGTAGAAAGAGGCCAGAAGCACCAGCGCACAGAAGTAGTAGCCGACGTTGAAGGTGAAAACCCAGCCGCCGATGACAAGATCCGCGCTGTCGCGCATCTCCAGCCCGAACAGGCCGGGAACCGGGATGTTGCCTTCGGCGGTTTGGCTCACGCCCAGAATCCGCGGGTCATTCAGGGCCAGCTGCAGGCCGGTCTCGCCGCCGGTGATCGGGGTCAGAACCGAATAGGCCAGGGCGAACATCATCTGCGCAAAGGCCAGCGTCAGGATCGAGAAGTAGATGCCCGAGCGGCGCAGCGAGACAAAGCCGATCAGCAGCGAGAACAGGCCGGAGACGATCACCGCCAGCAGGATCGCCGGGATCACGTTCATGCTGAGCAGCTTGAACATCCAGACGGCCGCATATGAGCCGACGCCGAGGAAGGCCGCATGACCAAAGGACAGGTAGCCGGTGAGGCCGAAGAGAATGTTAAAGCCGATGGCGAAGATCCCGAAGATCACAAACCGCTGCATCAGGTCCGGATAGCCCGCGTTGAACTGCGCCATGGCGCTGCCCGCCGGGAAGGGGTTCAGGATGAAGGGGGCGAACAGGGTCAGCACCGCGACGATGATCAGGAGGCTCAGGTCTTTTTTGTTCAGGTTGAACATGGTCTTAGTCCTCCATCACGCCTTTGCGGCCCATCAGGCCCCGCGGGCGGGTCAGCAGAATGATGATGGCGACCAGATAGATGATGATCTGGTTGATGCCCGGAATGATGTCGATGACTTCGCGCATCGAGGCAAAGCTCTCCAGCACGCCCAGCAGGAAACCTGCCAGCACCGCGCCCGGCAAAGAGCCCATGCCGCCGACAACCACCACCACGAAGCTCAGAACCAGGAAATCCATGCCCATGTGGTAATTTGGAGAGTTGATCGGCGTGTACATGACGCCTGCCAGGCCCGCGACGGCAGCAGCGATGCCGAACATGATGGTGAAACGCTTGTCGATGTTGATGCCCAAGAGGCCGACAGTCTCGCGGTCGGCCATGCCTGCGCGGACCACCATGCCGAAGGTGGTGAACTGCAGGAAGGCAAAGACGCCGCCGATGATCACTGCGGCAAAGCCGAAGTAGATGATCCGCCAGTAAGGGTAGATGATCAGGTTCGGGTCAAAGCCCAGCATGGCACCAAAGTCCAGCGAGCCCTTGAAGGCCGCCGGGGCCGGGGTCGGGATCGGGTTGGCGCCGTAGAAATACTTGATGACTTCCTGCAGCACGATGGCGAGGCCGAAGGTCACCAGGATCTGGTCCGCATGGGGGCGCTTGTAGAAATGCTTGATCAGCCCGCGCTCCATCACCACGCCGACAAGGATCATGATCGGAATGGCAAAGAGGACGGACAGCGGCACCGCCCAGTCGATGATCGCATCGCCCGTGGCCTGGCCGAACAGGTCATGCACATAGGGGACTTCAACCTTCAGCGGATTGCCGAGGAAGTCCTTTTGAGTCTCATCAATGATTGTGTGGCTGAGCGTCAGGATGCGGCTCAGGGTCACTGCGCAAAAGGCCCCGATCATGAACAATGCGCCATGGGCAAAGTTCACGACGCCCAGAGTGCCGAAAATAAGTGTCAGGCCCAGCGCGATCAGCGCATAGGCTGAGCCCTTGTCGAGCCCGTTCAGGATTTGGAGGATTATGGCGTCCATTGTCCCACTCTCTGAAAGTGTGAGTGCATAAAGCGGTAGGGCCCGTCGCCGGGCGGCTTTTGCGCAAGCAGCAGGGGGCGGGGGCCATCGCTTGGAAAGCCCGCCGCCCGTCTGTTCAGGTGCAGATCAAGCGGCCGCTTTATGCGCCGTTGTTGCAGGTGCCCAGGGCGCCGCCGGAGAACTGCGGGTGATCCGGTGCGTAGGTCACCTGGTCAACCGGGGTGACTTCGACGATTTCGAGCAGGTCGAACTCTGACGTCGGGTTCTCTTTGCCCTTCACGACCAGCACGTCCTTGAAGCACTGGTGGTCGGCGCCGCGGTACAGCGTCTTGCCGTTGCCCAGCCCGTCGAACTCATAGTCTTCAAGCGCTTCGGCCACCGCACAGGGTGCAAAGGAGCCTGCGCGTTCAACGGCGTCAGCATACAGCAGGGTCTGCACATAGGTGGTGTGCGCGGCCTGGCTCGGCGGGAAGCCGTATTTGGTGCCGAAGGAGCGGACAAATGCTTTGGAGCCTTCATCCTGCAGCGTCCAGTGCCAGTTGGTGGAGCCGAAGATGCCCTTCACGTTGGCGCCTGCGCCCTTTGCCATCAGGCGGGAGTAGAGCGGCACGACGATCTGGAAGTCCTTGCCGTTCACCTGCTTGTCGCGCAGGCCGAACTGCACTGCGTTGGTCAGCGAGTTCACCATGTTGCCGCCGTAGTGGTTCAGAACCAGCGTGTCGGCGCCGGACTGCAGAACCGGAGCGATGTAGGACGAGAAATCGGTCTGGGTCAGCGGGGTTTTCACTGCGGCGACAGTGTCCCAGCCCATGGCTTCGGTCGAGGATTTGACCGCTTCTTCGGTGGTGTAGCCCCAGTTGTAGTCCGCGGTCAGGTGATAGGCCTTGCGGTCGGTGCCATAGGCGCCTGCCAGCACCGGCGCCAGTGCGGCACCGGACATGTAGGAGTTGAAGAAGTGGCGGAAGCCGTTGGCGCGCTTGTCCTTGCCGGTGGTGTCGTTGGAGTGGGTGAGACCGGCCATGAAGATCACGCCGGCTTCCTGGCAGAGCGCCTGCACGGCCACAGCCACGCCTGAGGACGAGCCGCCGGTGATCATGATGGCGCCGTCCTTTTCGATCATCGACTTGGCGGAGGCGCGGGCAGCGTCGGATTTGGTCTGGGTGTCGCCGGTGACATACTGAACCTTCTTGCCCAGGATGCCGTTGCCCTGCAGCGCCTTGGAGCTGAAGGTGTTCATCATGCCGCCGTCGCCGCCGCCGTTCAGATGCTCGACCGCCAGCTCATAGGCACGCAGCTCGTCGGCGCCTTCGTCGGCATAGGGGCCGGTCTGGGGCACGTTGAAACCGAGGGTAACGGTGCCGCCGGTGGGTTCATTGGTAAATGCATGCGCGCTTTGCGCTGTAAAGATTGTCGGCAGCGCAAGTCCTGCGCCTGCTACGGCACCGGTCCGCAAAAGACCACGGCGCGAAACGTCGAGTTTAGACATGTATTCCTCCCTAATATGATTGGTCCCTTGCAGCTCCTCACTTCTGCGCGGCACCAGCACATTTTGTGCAAAATCAGTATGAGGGGGTCATGTAAATTCAGGCAATAAAACCCTTTTAATGCTTGAAAATCCTGTAAAGAACTGAACAGTATCCTGTGGCATTCTGTAAACAAACTTATATTGCGCTGCAGAAAGCCCTTGAATTGGAAGTGTTTTGGGAGAGCCAGCGATATGGCACGCGACACCCTGACCGGCAGCCGGATCCGCGAGCGGCGGCTCATCCTTGGACTGCGCCAGGCCGAATTGGCGCGGGAGGCGGGGATCTCGGCCTCCTACCTCAACCTGATTGAGCACAACCGGCGCAGAATCGGCGGCAAGCTTCTGGTTGATATTGCCGGGGTGCTGGGGGTGGAGCCCTCGATGCTGAGCGAGGGGGCGGAGGCAGCGCTGATTTCCACCCTGCGCGAAGCCGCCGCAGACAGCGGCGTGCCGGTGGCGGAGCTGGACCGGGTGGATGAATTCGCGGGCCGGTTCCCGGGCTGGGCCGAGGTGCTGGCGGCCGGCCACCGCCGCATCGCCACACTGGAGCGCACGGTGGAGACGCTGTCGGACCGGCTGACCCATGACCCCAATCTGGCGGCCTCGGTGCATGAGGTGCTGTCGACCGCTGCTGCCATTCGCTCCACCGCCTCGATCCTGGCTGAGACCGGGGAGCTGGAGGCGGAATGGCTGGACCGCTTCCACAAGAACCTCAACGAGGATTCGCTGCGGCTGGCAGAAAGCAGCCGGGAGCTGGTGAATTTTCTGGATGAAGGCGGCACCGGCGAAGACCGCCGCGGCATGCCGCAGGAAGAGGCGGAGGCGTTTTTCCAGGAGAATGCCTTTCATTTTCCTGCGCTGGAAGACGGCACTGCCCAGCCTGAGGATCTGCTGCAAGATGCATCAATGCTGGTCAGCGACGCCGCGCGCAGCTTGGCGCGGGCGGCTTTGGAGCAATACCAGGCTGATGCCCGGGCCTTGCCGCTGAAGGAGCTGGAGAAGCAGCTTGCCGGCAACGGGATGGCTCCGGCCGTGCTGGCGCGGCACTTCAGCTGCACCATGCCCCAGGTGCTGCGGCGGTTGGCCGCGCTGCCGGAGGATGTGCTGGGACAGGAGGCCGGGCTGGTGATCTGCGACGCCTCCGGCACGCTGCTGTTCCGCAAGCCCGTAACCGGCTTTGCGATGCCGCGGTTCGGGGCGTCCTGTCCCCTGTGGCCGCTTTACACCGCGCTGGTGCATCCGCATGTGCCGGTGCGGCGCAACGTCGTGCAGCATGGGCGCAATGCGGCCGCGTTCGACTGCATGGCAGTGTCCTGGCCGCAGGAGATGCCGGATTTCGGGCATGATCCGATGTACCGTGCGGTGATGCTGATCCTGCCGGGCGGCAAGGAGGTATCGGATGCACAGCCGGTCGGCGCCAGCTGCCGGATCTGTCCGCGCCAAGGCTGTCCGGCACGGCGCGAGCCGTCGATCCTGAAGGAAGAGTTTTGACAGCACCAAGGCCGCGCGGCTAACCTGCGTGAAATTGAATGCGTGTCCGGGCCGGCTTGTTGAAGTTCAGAGCCGGAGGGCAGCGCCGGGAGGAAATTCTGCTGATGGGCAGGCATGTTGTTCTGATCGAGGATGAGCCGAATATCACCGAGGCCATCCGGTTTCTGCTGACGCGCGACGGCTGGAGCGTGGATGCGCACACCGACGGCGCAACAGCGGTGCAGGTGATTCAGGACGCCAATCCGGATCTGGTGATTCTGGACCTGATGCTGCCTGGCAAAAGCGGGCTAGAGATCATTCGCGAACTGCGCGCCAAGGAAGACATGCAGGCGCTGCCCGTGCTGATGCTGACCGCCCGCGGCCAGATGCGTGACCGGGAGATGGCGGAAAAAGCCGGTGTCACGCGCTTCATGACCAAACCTTTCTCGAACGCTGAGGTGCTGACGGCGGTGCGCGATCTGCACGCCCAGGCCAGCCAGGGATGAGCCGGGGCAGCAGCGAGGAGCAAACAGGCACCCGCGCGGAACGCCAGACTTACCGCCGCCGCAGGCTGATGGACATCGCCCGGCTGCTGCCTGTGCTGGGTGCCTTGCTGCTGGCGCTGCCGCTGCTGTGGCCCGAGGCCTCGACCCATCCGGCAGCCCGGGGCGGGGTCAGCATGTCCACTGCCATTATCTATATCTTTGCGGTCTGGATTGGCCTGATCGGCGCCTGTTTCGCCTTCAGCCTGGCGGTGCAGCGGTGGGCGGATCACTGGACCGGCGGCGGGCCGGACGGGGCAGGGCTGCCCGGTGAGGCGGAGGACAGCTGATGGCCTCCCTCAACGTTCTTGCCTTTGTCTGCCTGGGCTATGTGGCCTTCCTGTTCTTCATTGCCTTCTGGGCTGACCGGTTGGCCTCGCGCGGCAAAAGCGCGGCCTGGATGCGCTCGCCGCTGATCTACACGCTGTCGCTGTCGATCTACTGCACCGGCTGGACCTTTTACGGAGCCGTCGGCTATGCGGCGCGCTCGGGTCTGGAGTTTGTGACCATCTACCTTGGCCCCTCGCTGGTAATGATCGGCTGGTGGTGGGGCTTGCGCAAGCTGGTGCGGATCGGGCGCAGCCAGCGGATTACCTCCATCGCCGACCTCTTGTCCTCGCGCTACGGCAAGTCGAATCTCCTGGCGACCGGCGTGACCATCCTCGCGGTGATTGGCGTCACGCCCTATATTTCCCTGCAACTCCAGTCGATTACGCTGTCCTTTGCCATTTTTGCCGAGGCCGATCCGCTGCGCAGCTACAATGAATCTTCCACCGTCCTCTGGGTGGCGGTGGGGCTTGCGGTCTTTGCGATCCTGTTCGGCACCCGCAACCTCAATGCCAATGAGCGCCACCATGGCGTGGTCACCGCCGTGGCGCTGGAGGCCATCGTCAAGCTTGCAGCTTTGCTGGCAGTGGGTGTGTTTGTGGTCTGGGGTGTGGCCGGCGGTGTGGGCGAAACGCTGCAGCGTATTGATGCTTCGCAGATCGGCCAGTGGAACGTGGACGGCAGCCGCTGGGCGACGATCACCTTCCTGGCAGCGGCGGCCTTTGTCTGCTTGCCGCGGATGTTCCAGGTGATGGTGGTCGAAAACGAGGACGAGCGCCACCTGCGCATCGCCTCCTGGGCCTTTCCGCTGTACCTGCTGCTGATCTCGATGTTTGTTGTGCCCATCGCGGTGGTCGGTCTGGAGCTGCTGCCCGCGGGCGCCAACCCGGACATGTTTGTGCTGACGGTGCCGCTGCAGCAGGGCCAGCAGGGGCTGGCGGTGCTGTCGTTCCTTGGCGGCTTTTCCTCAGCCACCTCGATGGTGATCGTTGCAGCGATGGCGCTGTCGACCATGGTGTCGAACCACATCGTGATGCCCGTCTGGCTGCGGCTGCAAAACCGTCAGGCCTCGGTTTCCGGTGACGTGCGTGATGTCGTGCTGTTTTCCCGCCGGGTGTCGATCGCAGTGATCATGGCGCTGGGATACTTCTATTATCACCTCTCAGGCGGTGCCGCGGCGCTGGCGGCCATTGGTCTGATTTCCTTTGCAGGGGTGGCGCAAATCCTGCCGGCTCTGGTCGGCGGGCTGTTCTGGCGCGGCGCCACCCGCAGCGGCGCTCTGGCGGGCCTCACGGTTGGCTTTGCCATCTGGCTTTACACCATGCTGCTGCCGGCACTGGGGGGCGGGCTGTTGCCGGACCACATCCTGCGAGATGGCCTGTTCGGCCTCAGCTGGCTGCGCCCGCAGGCTCTGTTCGGCATCGAAGGGCTGGACCCCACTGTGCATGCGGTGATGTGGTCGATGAGCTTGAATGCGCTGGCCTTCTGCCTGGTGTCGCTGATGAGCTTCCCAAGCCCGATCGAACGGCTGCAAGGCGCGCAGTTCGTCAATGTCTTCGAACACTCCGCAGGCCCGCGCGGCTGGACCGGCTCGGTAGCGCAATGCGAGGACCTGATGGTCATGTCGCAGCGTATTCTGGGGGCGCACGAGGCGCAGGCCTTCTTCCAGCGGGAACGGATGCGCCAGGGCGGACGCGGCCCGCTGCCGGAGCCTACACCGGCCTTTCTGGAACGGCTTGAGCGTGAACTCAGTGCCTCCATCGGTGCCGCTGCGGCACATGCGATGATCGGGCAGATCGTCGGCGGATCTTCGGTTTCGGTGCAGGATCTTTTGGCTGTGGCGGATGAAACCGCGCAGATGCTGGAATACTCCAGCCGCCTGGAAGCGCAATCGGCCGAGCTGTCAGCAACTGCCCGTAAATTGAGAGAAACAAACGAAAAACTCACCCAGCTCTCCAAGCAGAAGGATGCGTTCCTCAGCCAGGTGAGCCATGAGCTGCGCACCCCGATGACCTCAATCCGGGCGTTTTCGGAGATCCTGCGCGATGATGGCCAGTTGAGCCCGCAGGAACAGCAGCACTATGCCGGCATCATCCACGACGAAACCCTGCGGCTGACCCGGCTGCTCAACGACCTTTTGGATCTCAGCGTGCTGGAAAACGGCCAGGTGAGCCTCAACATGACGGCCGGAACCCTGGGTGAGGTGCTGGATCATGCTGTGTCCGCTGCACTGGCCGGATCGGACAACGGGCTCAAGGTGCACCGCACCCCGGAGGCGGAGGCATTCCGGATATCATCCGACCTGGACCGGCTGGCGCAGGTTTTCATCAATCTGATCGCAAATGCACAGAAATACTGCGATGCCGAAGCGCCGGAGCTGACCATTTCCGCCGCTGCCGCAGGCGGTCGGCTGCAGATAGACTTCACCGACAATGGCAGCGGGGTGCCTGCTGATTGCCAGCAAATGATTTTCGAGAAATTCTCGCGGGTTAGCCCGGAGCGCGCAGGCGGCGCCGGGCTTGGCCTGGCGATTTGCCGCGAGGTTATGCAGCGGTTGGGCGGCGATATTTCCTATCTGTCCGGGCACCGCGGCGGTGCTTTCCGGGTTTCCTTACCATCCGCCGGCGAAAAGGCGGCGTAAGAGGCTGCAAAGTACAGAAGTTGTTAACCTCCTTTCAGGTAAAACCGTGAAAACGGGGCGCTAAATAAGGCAGGTCAAACAGCCTATGTCTGAAACAGAAGCAGCAGAGGCGGGCAGCGGCAAGCAGAGTGTGCTTGCACGCAAGCTGGCAGCGACAAAGGAAGGCGTCGGGGCGCTTAGCAGTTCCCTGACGCTGAAGGCTTTGCGCCGCTCGGTTGCGCGTGCGGCTGCGGATCTATGCGACCTTCCGATGGCGGTGCTGGCTGCGCGCCAGGCCAACCGTATCCCCGAAGATCTGGCCCAGAACCTGTCGGACAAGGACTTGCTGGTGGTGTTGGATTGCCCGCATGGCCGCATGGGCGCGGCCAGCATGGACGCGGCCACCGTGACGGCGCTGATCCAGCAGCAGACCATCGGGGCAGTCATCGGCAAGGCCCCGGACGAGCGCAATTACACGCCCACCGATGCGGCGATGACCTCGGAGTTTCTTGAACGTACATTCGCCAAAGTGGTGGCAATGCTGGAGGGGCACGCGGATCAGGCCTTCTTTTCGGGCTACCGGTTCGGCGCACAGGTTGAAAATGTGCGCAGCCTGGTACTGGGAATGGAGGCTGAGGATTACCGGGTAATCGAGCTGAACCTCGATCTGGCCTGCGGAGCCATGCAGGGTGTGATGAAACTGATTCTGCCTGAGCCCACAGCCGAAGAGCTGCAGGACAGCCAGGGCGGCGGCGCCCAAGGGCCTTCGCTAGGCAGCAATATGAGCTCAATCCGGGCTGAACTGTCTGCGGTCCTGTGCAAAATGCGGGTGCCGCTGAACGAATTTGCAAATTTGAAGGTTGGAGACACTCTGCAGCTGGATCAGGCATTTCTTTATGAAACGGATCTTTTGACCATCGGCGGCCAGTCTGTGGCACAGGGCCGCCTGGGACAGATGAACGGTGCGCGTGCGGTCCGGCTGAACCAGAACAAGACTAAGCTGGTTGCAGATGCCGGGTCTGATGCAATGGGTTTCTCGGATGGCACAGGCGCCGATCCCGCGGCGGCGATGCCGCCGGCCATCGACATGGGCATCACCGCTCAAGGCCTTCAGGAGCCGATGGATGACATGGGTCTGCCCGCGCTGGAAGCAGCCCCGGCGTTGGATGGCGGCGGCTTCGACTTGGAAGGCGGCGCCGGCGACCTCATGGGGGGGCTGGACGGCGGCCTCGATGGCGGTCTGGGCGATGGCTTGGATGGTGCCATGGATCTAGGCGGCCTCGGCGGCGAAGGGGCCCTTGGCATGGATGGGCTTGAGGGCGGACTGCCCGATCTGCCAGACCTGCCGGGCGGCGGGCTCGGCGATTTTGATCCAGGCGATGCAGCGGCAGAAATTTCGCAGCTGGCCGGGCTGGACGGCGCCCTGCCGGACGGCGGCTGAGGCAGCAGAACTGCTGCTGACCGCTGCGTGATCCGGCTCCTTAGCCGGTGCAAACAGGTTCAGCGTCAGGCCCGAAACGCCAACGGCAAGACCCTGTATCATTCGAAAAGCACGGCAGAGCTGAAGCTTTGGACACAGTTGTGGCCCGGCGAAGCTGCAGGCCGCTGTACGGCCAAAGCAGGCGCCGGCCTGCCTTCTGCACGCTGCGGGCGCAATGTGAAGTGAAGCCGTTTCAATCGGCTACGGCGTCAGAAGCACTGCCGCATACAGGCTGTCTCTGCCAACGCAGCGTTTGCGGGATGCTTGCCTTCTGCAAAGCAGGCTGCATCAGAAACAGGCCGGGCTGAAACAGTCGTCTTTCCTGGCCAGCCCGGCTGATTTCCCGCCGGTCAGCTGTCTGCCAGCGAATCCAGCGCAGGGCGCAGCCCGTCCAGCTGGTAACCAGCTGCACTGGTTTTCTCGAGGATATCGTCGGCGCACATATCGCAGGCCTGGCTGAGCGCCCATACCACCGAACAGCGGGTTCCAGAGGCGCAATAGGCCAGCACCGGACCTTCGCAGCCCTCGTAAAGCTCTCGCTGCAGCGCCACGTTCTCGGGGGTCATGGTCTGGTGTGTCAGCGGCAGAACCTCAAAGCGCAGCCCCTCGGCTTCGGCAGCCGCGCGGATCGCTTCAGCCTGGTGGCTGGGCGGCACTTCTTCGTCCGGACGGTTGCAGATCACCGTCTTGAAGCCGGCAGCGGCAATGGCGGGCAGGTCCTCAGCCGAGATCTGCGGCGAGACCGAATAGCGGGGGGTGATTACGCGTGCATCCATGCCAATCCCTTTACGCGTTTGCGGCGCGCCGGTCCAGATGCCGGCTGAGCCCAGGGGCGGCCATCATGCCGCAGATCATCGCTGCCAGGAACAGAACCCCCTGCCAGCCATTGTAGCTGAGCGAGGCCATCGCCGGGCCGGGGCAGAAACCGGCCAGCCCCCAGCCCGTCCCGAACAGAACCGCCCCCAGGAACAGCCGCCGGTCCAGCTGCTTCTGCGGCGGGGCAGGGAAGCTGCCGCCTGCGGCGGGCGCGCGCCCCTGCGTCAGGCGCCAGGCTATAGCCATCGGCAGCAAGGCTCCGCCCATCACAAAGGCCAGAGACGGATCCCAGGCGCCAAAAATGTCCAGAAAGCCCTGCACTTTTGCGGTGTCGGTCATGCCGGACAGCATCAGCCCGGCGCCGAACAGGCTGCCGGAGATCAGGGAAAAACCAAGACGCAGCATCAGATCACCCCCAGCAGCCGGCGCAGCACAGCCAGGGTAAGAATGCCTGCCAGCATGAAAGCCAAAGTTGCCGAGATGCTCCGCAGCGACAGGCGGGAGATGCCGCAGACCCCGTGGCCGGATGTGCAGCCGCTGCCGATCCTTGTTCCGGCACCCACCAGAAGCCCGGCAATGATCAGAACCGCAGCGTTGCCAGTGGCATGCGTGTCCGGTGTGCTGCCAGCCGCAAGCCCGATCAGCAGCGGCATCAGAATCACTCCGGCGATGAAGGCCAGCCGCTCAGCCGCTGTGCCCCAGCCGCTGCGGTCTGCCAGCCCGCCCAGGATGCCGCTGGCTCCCATGATGCGGCCATTGCCCAGCAGGTAAACCGCGCCGCCAAGCCCGATCAGCCCGCCGCCGGCGAGCGCCCGAATCCAATCCGCTTCCATGTTTGCTCTCCGCTGGCTCCGGTCAGATCTTGTTGACCGGGATCTTCAGAAACACATCGCCCTGCGCGTCGGGTTCCGGCATCTGGCCCGCCCGCATGTTCACCTGCAGCGACGGCAGGATCAGCCGGGGCATGCCCAGGGTCGCGTCGCGGGCATCGCGCATCTCGGTGAACTCCTCGATGCTGCGGCCTTCGCCGATATGCACATTCAGCGCCTTCTGCTCGCCCACGGTGGTCTCCCAGGCGTATTCGTCGCGGCCCGGCGCCTTGTAGTCATGGCCGACAAAAATGCGGGTCTCATCAGGCAGTGCCAGGATCTTCTGGATCGAGTTATAAAGATCTTCTGACGAACCGCCGGGGAAGTCGCAGCGGGCGGTGCCGAAATCGGGCATGAACAGCGTGTCGCCGACAAAGGCTGCATCGCCAATCACGTAAGTCAGGCAGGCAGGCGTGTGGCCCGGCGTGTGCAGCACCTCGCCCCGCATCTGGCCGATCATGAAGGCATCGCCCTCGCGGAACAGCTGGTCGAACTGGCTGCCGTCGCGCTGAAACTCTGTTCCCTCGTTGAAAATCTTGCCGAAGGTGTCCTGAATCACGGTGATCTGGTCGCCGATGCCAATCTTGCCGCCCAATTCCTGCTGCAGATAAGGCGCTGCCGACAGGTGATCGGCGTGAACATGGCTTTCCAGCACCCATTCCACCCGCAGTCCTTCGGCCTTGACCCAGGCGATGATCTCATCCGCCGAGGCAGTGCAGGTGCGCCCGGCCGCCTGATCGTAATCCAGCACGGAATCGATGATGGCACAGGCCGAGCCTTCCGGCTCGCGCACCACGTATGACACTGTGTTGGTTGCTTCGTCGAAGAAGGCTTTGACGGCGGGGGTCATCTGTTACTCTCCCTTGTGCTCCGGCTTAGAGCCGTGAGTTCATATATTGATTTAAGAATATGTATTCAGGCCGGGCAGCGCAAGGACCGGCAGCGCGTTAAAATCATCCCGCGGCCTGATTTGTGTCAATGCAGGCCGATGCTGCATCGCGGTATCCTAGCTGCGCAGCAGCATTTGCCCGCGAAACCGTCAGCGGGCCGGTAAATCTGCGCAAATTTGAGGCGCGAAGCTCAATTTTCGCGGGTTTTCGTATTCCTGTTGCGAAATACTGGCACAATCGCATGACGTAGGGAGGACTGCTCATGACCAAGGAAGAACTGCTGCATACCGTCGAAGCGCTGGAGACCCGGATCCTGGGAGAGACTGGCGCTGAACGGCTGGCGATGCGTCCGGAATTCATCCGCCTGCTCGACTACATGCGCAAGAAAGGGGAAGAGGTCCCCGGACGGTTCCGCCGCTTGGAAGCGGCGCTTTGCGAAGAAGCAGTAGAGGAAATGTTTGACAACATGCCCGTCTGACGGGGCTGCGCGGGCGGACCCCGGGGCTTCAGCCCAGGAAGATGCCCACCATTACCAGCATCAGACCCAGGACCGACAGCAGCAGGGCGCCCAGATTATAGGGCAGCACCGATTGCACAGCGGCGCGCAGGGCCTCGTCGTCCAGATTCTGGCGGCGGGCCTTGGCGACCTTGATAATGCACCAGATCAGACCCAGCAGACCTGCGACGGACACTGCAGCTCCGGTCCAGACGATAAGATCGAACATATGCGTGCTCCTGCGGGATTTTCGCTCAGCCGCGCCTAGCTGATCCTGGCGCCCGGTGCAAGCTGTGCAGGCATACGTGCCGGTTTTTGCTGCCTGGCGGCCGGGTTCGCCTTTCCCCGCTTGCGGCGCGGCGGGCGGGGCGCTATCCCCTTGCTCCGACGACAACAACTCAGCACCTGCCGACGGAGCCCGGGATGGATATCACCGAAGACGAAAAAAGCGAAAACTACCGCGTGACTGCCGGCGAACTGCGCCAGTTCATCGAGCGCTTCGAGCGGCTGGATGAAGAGAAGAAGACCATCGCCGAGCAGCAGAAAGAGGTGATGGCCGAAGCCAAGGCGCGCGGTTACGACACCAAGGTGATGCGTAAGATCATTGCCCTGCGCAAACGCGACCAGGACGACATCGCTGAGGAAGAGGCGGTGCTGGAAATGTACAAGGAAGCGTTGGGCATGTGAGCCCGCGGGGCCTTCTGCCCTGCAAGCGAAATCTCCGGCGCCAGGCGGGCATTTCCGCCGCGGCGCCGGTTTGGACAGGCTCGGCCGAAGGCCGCCGAAGATGGTTTTGAGTGTAAACCTCAGCCTTTCAAACGGGCGAAACTGCCCGGAATACCTCTTGTGAAAGATTGGTGCGGTTCCCCTCTTGGGGCCCTTTTGCCTTGATCGTGCCTGCGTTGGGCAAATTTGGCGGGCGGGAATCTATCCCGTTGATACTAGTCGGATAATCTCCACCAATTTCCGCCCATGCATTTGGGACTGGTCCTAGAGCGGGTCGCGGCAGATTTTCAACTCCACTAGTCCTGCTGCTGTTCAGGATAGTTCAGAGCTGCGCTGAAAAAACTTCATGCAGAAGCATCGTGACTGGTTTCACAGCAGGTGACTGCGGAGCGGGGCGTTGGAGCGCAAGAAAATAGTTTGCAGGATCAGCTGCGTTCTGCGTCCGGCGTGTATGCGCAGGTGTTCAATTCCGGGCTGCGGATTGGATGAACCCGGCGCTGGTATTGCGCCAGAGGATAGTGACTCTCTTCTGACGCGGAAGGACCGGGCGGGCTGAGGTCTTCATGGCAACCACCGGCCGGCCTGCTTTATGCTCATAAGTTTTAAGCTTGAAATAAATCTGGCTGCCGCGCTATTGTCGACCGCAGGCGTTATCAGCAAAGGAGCCATGCCATGCCGGCCATCAGCGTGCATCCCGAAGGGTGGAAGCCCGCCAAAGGCTATGCCAATGGCATGGTGGCAGAAGGCAAGCTGCTGTTTGTCGGCGGCCAGATCGGCTGGACAGCGGACCAGGTGTTTGAGGCGCATGATTTTACCGGCCAGATGAGCCAGGCTCTGCGCAATATCCTGGACGTGGTCGAGGCCGCGGGCGGCACGGCGCAGGATGTCACCCGGCTGACCTGGTATGTGACAGACAAGGCGGAATACCTCGCCCATCAGTCCGAAGTGGGCAAAGCCTACCGCGCGGTAATGGGGTATCATTTCCCGGCAATGACCATGGTGGTGGTTTCTGCCCTGGTTGAGGATGAAGCCAAAGTGGAAATCGAAGCCACCGCCGTGCTGCCTGCCTGAGGCAAGGCTCACACGGTTTCGTGAGCACTCTTTTCCCAGCCGCCTCCAGCCGCCACATTGCTGGCGCAGCCAGGGAGAGCGATATGCGGATCAATGCCGACTTCACCAAACGCGCCGCGGTGCATTTTGACGAGACGCCTTGGGTGGCCAGCCCGGCACCGGGGGTGGAGCGCAAGATGCTCGACCGGATCGGCGAAGAGGTGGCGCGCGCCACCACGATCGTCCGGTTTGCGCCAGGGTCCGCCTTTGCCCCGCATGTCCACGACGGCGGCGAGGAATTCCTGGTTCTCGACGGCGTTTTTCAGGATGAGCACGGCGACTTCCCGGCCGGCACCTATGTCCGCAACCCGCCAACCACCAGCCACACCCCGGCCGCGGCAGAGGGGGCGGTGATCCTGGTGAAACTGCACCAGTTCGATCCGGACGACCGCACCGAGGTGACCGTAGGCACCAGCGGCGGCGCTGCAGAGCAGGAGCTGTTCCGGGATGCGGTGGAGACCGTGACGCTTCAGAACTGGGCGCCGGGGCAGGCGGTCAGCCTGGAAGTTCCCGCCGGGATGGAAGTCTTTGTGGTGGCTGGCAGCTACCTGGAAAGCGGCGAAGAGTTCACCCGCTGGGACTGGCTGAGGCTGCCGCCGGGCAGCCGGTTTGACGCTGTCGCAGGCGCAGAAGGCGCCAAAATCTGGATGAAAACCGGCCATCTTGCGCAATTGACCGCTTAGACCGCTTTCAGACTTCTCTCGTCAAATCAGTGATTTGCAAGCTGTTCCTGCCGGAGCAGCTTATTTTTTGCCCTGATCAAAATTTTACCAGTTGATAAAAAATCAGACTGTGGCACTCTGGAAGGCAAGAAAAACGCAAAATCAGGGAGACACCCAATGGCGACCAGCCATCAGGCATCCGGCATTCAGGCAGCGCGGCTTGACGCTGCGGGGATCGCCGAAAATTTCTCGGACCTGCACCCGGCTTATGACGCGCATGAGGCAGCGGTGGCAGCGGACCGCTGCTACTTCTGCTATGACGCGCCCTGCATGACGGCCTGTCCGACCAGCATCGACATTCCCCAGTTCATCCGGGAGATCCAGGCGGGCCACGCTGAAAGCGCCGCCCGCACCATTCTGGAGCAGAACATCCTTGGCGGCATGTGCGCCAGGGTCTGCCCGACTGAGACGCTCTGCGAAGAGGCCTGCGTGCGGGAGACTGCTGAAGGCAAGCCTGTGGAGATCGGCCGCCTGCAGCGCTATGCGACCGACACGCTGATGGAGAAGGGCGAACACCCCTTCACCCGCGCAGCCGCATCCGGCAAGAAAGTTGCCGTGGTTGGCGCCGGCCCCGCAGGCCTGGCGGCCGCGCACCGGCTGGCCATGCTAGGTCATGACGTGGTGATCTATGACGCCAAATCCAAGGCGGGCGGTCTCAACGAATTCGGCATTGCCGCCTATAAGTCCACCAACGACTTTGCCGCGCGGGAAGTGGAGTGGCTGCTGCAAATCGGCGGCATTACAATGGATTACGGTAAGAAGCTGGGCGCGGAGCTTTCCCTGGACGCTCTGAAGGCGGATAATGATGCTGTGTTCCTGTCCATCGGTTTGGCAGGCGTCAACGCCCTGCGCGCACCGGGCGAGGACAAGGACGGTGTCCGTGACGCGGTGGAATTTATTGCCGAACTGCGCCAGGCGGATGATCTGACCGCGCTGCCGGTGGGCCGCAATGTGGTGGTGATCGGCGGCGGCATGACCGCGGTGGACGCCGCGGTGCAGTCGAAACTGCTGGGGGCAGAAAACGTCACCATCGCCTACCGGCGCAGCCGCGATGACATGGGCGCCAGCCGGTTCGAACAGGATCTCGCGGCCTCCAAGGGCGTCAAGCTGATGTTCAACGTCATGCCCAAGGCGGTGCATGGCAATGGTTCGGCAGCCGAGATCGAATTGGAGTATACTGCGGTTGCCGACGGCAAAGTCTCCGGCACCGGCGAGACCGTGCGGCTGGCCGCCGATCAGGTCTTCAAAGCCATCGGCCAGACGCTGGAAGGCCAGCCGGATGCGCTGGAGCTTGAGGGCCGAAAGATCAAGGTCACGGAAACCGGGCGCACTTCGGTGGCCGGGGTCTGGGCCGGGGGCGACTGCGCCTCGGGCGGCGAGGATCTCACCGTGACCGCCGTGGCCGAGGGCCGCGATGCCGCAATGGACATTCACTCCAGCCTGATGGGCTGAGCCAGCTTGGGCGCGCACCGGCGGCGCCAAGCGAGCCTTAAGAGGAGAGATCAAATGGCTGATCTGACAACAGAATTTCTGGGGATCAAATCCCCCAACCCGTTCTGGCTGGCCTCTGCGCCGCCAACCGATAAGGAATACAACGTCCGCCGCGCCTTTGAGGCCGGCTGGGGCGGTGTGGTCTGGAAAACGCTGGGCGCTGAAGGTCCGCCGGTGGTCAATGTAAATGGCCCGCGCTATGGCGCGATCTGGGGGGCTGACCGGCGCCTCCTGGGCCTCAACAACATTGAGCTGATCACCGACCGCCCGCTGCAGACCAACCTCGAGGAAATCACCCGGGTCAAGAAAGACTACCCGGACCGCGCCGTCATCGTCTCGATCATGGTGCCCTGCGAGGAGCAGGCCTGGAAGGACATCCTGCCCCAGGTCGAGGCCACCGGTGCCGACGGGATTGAGCTGAACTTCGGCTGCCCGCATGGCATGGCCGAACGCGGCATGGGTTCCGCCGTGGGGCAGGTGCCGGAATACATCCAGATGGTCACCGAGTGGTGCAAGAAGTACTACTCCAAGCCTGTGATCGTGAAGCTGACCCCGAACATCACTGACATCCGCCACCCGGCGCGGGCTGCAAATGCGGGCAATGCCGATGCGGTCAGCCTGATCAACACCATCAACTCGATCACTTCGGTGGATCTCGACAGCATGGCGCCGGAGCCGACCATTGGCGGCAAGGGCACCCATGGCGGCTATTGCGGCCCGGCGGTAAAGCCGATTGCGCTGAATATGGTGGCGGAAATCGCCCGGGATGCGCAGACCCGCGGGCTGCCGATCTCTGCCATTGGCGGCGTGACCACCTGGCGCGATGCGGCGGAATTCATGGCGATGGGCGCAGGCAACGTGCAGGTCTGCACCGCGGCCATGACCTATGGCTTCAACGTGGTGAAGGAGATGATCTCCGGCCTGTCCAACTGGATGGATGAGAAGGGCTATACCTCCACCCAGGATTTCATCGGCATGGCAGTGCCGAATGTGACCGACTGGCAGTATCTTGATCTGAACTTTGTGACCAAGGCGAAGATCAATCAGGACGACTGCATCAAATGCGGACGCTGCTATGCGGCCTGCGAAGATACCTCGCATCAGGCAATTGCGATGAGCGAAGACCGGGTTTTCACGGTGAAGGACGACGAATGCGTTGCCTGCAACCTTTGTGTGAATGTCTGCCCGGTTGAGGGCTGCATCACCATGGAGGAGGTCGCAGCAGGGCAGATCGACGAACGCACCGGCGAGGTGGTTTCGGGCGACTACGCCAACTGGACCACCCATCCCAACAACCCCTCCGCCACAGCAGCGGAATAACATTGCTGAGGCGGCCGGCTTCGGGTGTCCTCCCGCCCGTCGCCGGCCTCCTTGGCAGGAGACCGTCTCCCGTTGGGCCCGGCGCCGCGCAAAGCGCGGCGCCGGGCCCAAGGCCGCCAAGGGGGCATCAGCATAGCTGATGGCACCTGCGGGCGCGGGAGAGTTTCCATTGCGGGAATGCGAAAACTGATCTTGGCATCAGTTTTGCGGCGTAAGCATCCGGCGGTAAAGAGTTTCCAAGTATTGCGGCGCCGCGTCAAAGGGGTCTTCAGTGCCCATCAGCGTGCGTACCTGGGCGTCGAAATCCGCATAGTGCTGTGTCAGCGACCAGATCGAAAACAAGAGGTGCTTGGGATGCGCCTGGTTGATCCGGCCGGCATCCATCCAGCCCTGCAGAAGCCGGGCCTTTTCCTCAACCAGCACATTCAGATCGCTTGCGATGACATCATGCAAACGCGGCGCGCCCTGCACGATCTCATTGGCATACAGTCGGCTCTCCCTTGGGAAATCCCGGCTCATCTGCAGTTTGCGCTGCACGTAAGCGAGGATTTCCTCCAGCGGATCCCCCTCCGGATTAAGCGCTCTGAGCGGATCCAGCCAGGTGTCCAGAAGCCCGGCCATCAGCTCATTGAAAATCGCTTCCTTGGAAGGGAAGTAATAGAGCAGGTTCGGTTTCGACAACCCCGCCGCCTTGGCGATCTGATCCACGGTGGAGCCGCGGAAGCCGTGGCTGGAAAACACATCCAGAGCGGCCTCCAGAATTGCGGCGCGATTCTTCTTCTGAATTCGGGTGGGCGCGCGGTCTGCGGGCATGTCCGTCCTTGTCTGTTTTGCCGCACCTGCCAGCTGAAGCGCGGAATTTCACCTATTTCCGGCAAAAGGGCCGATTTTTTCAAGAGGGGCGCGGCAATTTCTTGACTGAGTGTGAACCCGTGATAGCGTGAGTTTGACCAGTTGGTCAAATCATTGGCCGGATCCAGGCGGACCGGCTCGGTGAAAGGCCAGCACTCAAAGCCACCGGAAACGGCGAGAACGCCGGCCGAAACCTGCAAAGACAGGTGAACAGGGAAGGAAGCTCGAGATGACGTCGCTTGGACAGAATCTGAAAATCAATGGCGACAGGCTGTGGGACAGCCTGATGGAGATGGCCAAAATCGGCCCCGGGATTGCTGGCGGCAACAACCGCCAGACGCTGACGGACGAGGATGGCGAGGGCCGGGCTCTGTTTGAGAAATGGTGCAAGGCTGAAGGCTGCACCATGGGTCTGGACCAGATGGGCAACATGTTTGCGCGGCGTGAAGGCACCGATCCGGACGCGCTGCCTGTCTACGTGGGCTCGCATCTGGACACCCAGCCGACCGGCGGAAAATACGACGGTGTCTTGGGCGTGCTGGGCGGGCTGGAGCTGATCCGCTCGCTCAACGATATGAACATCAAGACCAAGCATCCGATTGTGGTGACCAATTTCACCAACGAGGAAGGGACGCGCTTTGCCCCGGCCATGCTGTCCTCCGGTGTCTTTGCCGGCATTCACACCCAGGACTGGGCCTATGACCGGGAGGATGCCGAGGGCAAGAAATTCGGCGATGAGCTGAGCCGCATCGGCTGGCGGGGCGACGAGGAAACCGGTGCCCGCAGGATGCATGCCTTCTTCGAGCTGCACATCGAACAGGGGCCGATCCTCGAGGCCGAAGGCAAGGACATCGGCGTGGTGACACATGGACAGGGTCTCAGCTGGACGCAGGTGACGATCACCGGCAAGGATGCCCATACCGGCTCCACACCGATGCCGATGCGCCGCAATGCTGGCCTTGCGATGGCACGTATTCTGGAAACTGTAGACGAGATTGCCTGGAGCCATGCGCCGCACGCGGTTGGCGCGGCCGGCCATATCGACGTTTATCCGAACTCGCGCAATGTGATCCCGGGCAAGGCGGTCTTTACCGTTGATTTCCGAAGCCCGGAATTGGACGTGATTACCGATATGGAGAACCGCCTGCGCGAAAAGGCCAGCGAAATCGCCGAGGCGATGGGGGTGGAAATCGAGTTCGAGAAAGTTGGCGGCTTTGATCCCGTTGCCTTTGACGAGGGTTGTGTCACCGCAGTGCGCAGCGCAGCAGAGCGGCTGGGTTATTCGCATCTCGATATCATTTCCGGCGCAGGCCATGATGCCTGCTGGATCAACCGGGTGGCACCGACCGCCATGGTGATGTGCCCCTGTGTCGACGGCCTCAGCCACAATGAGGCGGAGGAGATCAGCAAGGAATGGGCCGAAGCGGGCGCCAACGTGCTGTTCCATGCAGTGGTCGAAACTGCGGAAATCGTGGGATAAGGGGCGCTGCCCCTGCGGCCCGCGGGGCCGCTCCCCGGAGTATTTCCAGCAAGATGAAAGAGCTGCGCCAGACAGCGAAAGAGACAAGCGGAGGCGTGAAAAGACGCCCCAATTCAGGGAGTTGCAATCATGAGTAAAGTCATCCGGAACGGCACTATCGTAACCGCCGATCTGACTTATAAGGCGGATGTTCTGATCGAAAACGGCGTGATCACACAGATCGGCCAGGGTCTGAAAGGCGATGAGGAGCTCGACGCCACCGGCTGCTATGTGATGCCGGGCGGGATTGACCCGCATACCCACCTGGAGATGCCCTTCATGGGCACGTACAGCTCTGACGATTTTGAAAGCGGCACCCGTGCGGGCCTGGCAGGCGGCACCACGATGGTGGTGGATTTTGCGCTGCCCAACCCTGGCGAGAGCCTGCTGGATGCGCTGAAGCGCTGGGACAACAAATCGACCCGTGCCAATTGCGACTACTCCTTCCACATGGCGGTAACCTGGTGGGGCGAGCAGGTCTTTGACGATATGAAGACCGTGGTGCAGGAGCGCGGCATCAACACCTTCAAGCACTTCATGGCCTACAAGGGTGCCTTGATGGTGAACGATGATGAGCTTTATGCCTCCTTCCAGCGCCTGGCAGAGCTGGGCGGCATCGCCATGGTGCATGCGGAAAACGGCGATGTGGTGGCAGAACTGTCGGCGAAGCTTCTGGCCGAGGGCAACAACGGCCCCGAAGCACACGCCTATTCCCGCCCGCCGCAGGTGGAGGGCGAGGCCACCAACCGAGCCATCATGATTGCCGATATGGCGGGTGTGCCGCTGTATGTGGTGCATACTTCCTGCGAGGACAGCCACGAGGCCATCCGCCGCGCACGCATGCAGGGCAAGCGGGTCTGGGGCGAGCCCTTGATCCAGCATCTGACTCTGGATGAGAGCGAATATTTCAACAAGGACTGGGACCACGCAGCCCGCCGGGTGATGTCGCCGCCGTTCCGCAACAAGCAGCATCAGGACAGCTTGTGGGCCGGCCTGCAATCGGGCTCGCTGTCGGTGGTGGCGACGGACCATTGCGCCTTTACGACGGAGCAGAAGCGCTATGGCGTCGGCGATTTCACCAAGATCCCCAATGGTACCGGCGGCCTTGAGGACCGGATGCCGATGCTGTGGACCCACGGTGTTGAAACCGGCCGCCTGACTCCTAATGAGTTTGTGGCTGTAACCTCGACCAACATCGCCAAGATCCTGAATTGCTATCCGAAAAAGGGTGCCGTTCTGGTAGGCGCCGATGCCGATCTGGTGGTCTGGGATCCGGCCAAGACCAAGACCATCTCGGCAGGCACTCAGCAGTCCTCGATCGACTACAATGTGTTCGAGGGGCATGAGGTGAAGGGCCTGCCACGCTTTACCCTGACCCGCGGCCATGTGGCGGTGCATGACGGCGAGATCCGCTGCCAGGAGGGCCACGGCAAGTTTGTCGAGCGCGAGGCCAACACTACGGTGAACAGGGCGCTGTCGACCTGGAAAGAGCTGACCGCGCCGCGTCCGGTGGAGCGCAGCGGCATCCCGGCGACAGGCGTGTAATTCAGGAGCGGGCTGCCGGTATCGGCGGCCCGTTTTCCTGTGTGAAATCAAGGCGAAGATATGAATATGGAAACGACCACCCAGGCAATCCGTCCCGAGGCCGCCGCTTCCGCAACAGGTCCCGCAGACTGCGTGATCGAGGCAAAGAACCTGGATCTGACGTTTGAGACCAATGACGGCCCGGTGCACGCGCTGAAAGATGTGAGCCTGGAGATCAACAAGGGCGATTTTGTCTCCTTCATCGGCCCGTCCGGCTGCGGCAAAACAACGTTTCTGCGCTGTATTGCTGCGCTGGAGACACCGACCGGCGGCAGCCTTTCCGTGAACGGCATGACCCCGGATGAGGCGCGCCGCAACCGGGCTTATGGCTATGTGTTTCAGGCCGCGGGGCTCTACCCGTGGCGGACCATTGCCAAGAATATCAAGCTGCCGCTGGAGATCATGGGATACTCCAAGGCGGAGCAGGAGAAGCGCGTTAGCCAAGTGCTTGAACTTGTTGAATTGTCGGGCTTTGGCGGCAAGTTTCCCTGGCAGCTGTCGGGCGGCATGCAGCAGCGGGCTTCCATCGCGCGGGCGCTGGCGTTCGATGCTGACATCCTGTTGATGGACGAACCCTTCGGCGCGCTGGACGAGATCGTGCGCGATCACCTGAACGAACAGCTCTTGAAGCTCTGGGCGCGCACCAACAAGACCATTGGCTTTGTCACCCACTCGATCCCGGAGGCAGTGTATCTCTCGACCAAGATCGTTGTGATGTCGCCGCGGCCGGGCCGCATCCATGATGTGATCGACAGCACGCTGCCCAAGGAGCGGCCGCTCGATATCCGCGACAGCCCGGAGTTCATCGAGATTGCCCACCGGGTGCGCGAAGGCCTCAGGGCGGGGCATGGCGATGACTGATACGCCAGTCAGAAGGGCAACGGAGGCCGACATCCCCGCAATGGCGCAGATCATTTTTGATTGGGAAACCGCAACTGATTGGGTGCCGGATACTTACAGCCTGAAGGAGTCGGAAGACTTCATCCGGACGGTGATGCCGGACCGGGAAATCTGGGTGTCGGGCGAGCCGGTCAAAGGATATTTGTCGTTTGATCCCAAGGCGCAGAGGATTGGCATGCTCTATTGCAGCGAGCGTGGCAAGGGCGTTGGCAAGGCCTTGTTGGATCAAGTGAAAGCCGGGCGCGGGTCTCTGTGGCTGACCACTCAGGAATGCAATCTGCCTGCGCAGAGGTTTTATAAGCGGGAGGGCTTTGTTGAGGCTGGCCCATATGATGCCGGGCCGCCCAACCAGCTGCCGGAAATTCGGATGGAGTGGCAGGTATGAAAAGTGTGATAGCTGTTCTAACCGTCCTCGCTGCCATCATTACCCTTTGGTACGCGGCTTGCGTGCCGATGAACATCAAAGGCGTTCTGGATGGTGCTGAGCGGGCAGGGGCCGAAGTCACCCCGGCCACACCCAAGGCGCGCCGGGACATGAGCGAAATCGGGCTGGTGGCAAAGAACACCTTTGCCATTGGCGACACCTGGGTGCAGGAGCGCCCGCGGCTGCCGGCGCCGCATCAGGTGGCGGTGGAACTGTGGAAGACCACGGTGGAGAAGAAGATCACTTCGAAACGCAGCCTGATCTACCACGCGCAAGTAACCCTGAGCGCGACGCTCCTGGGCTTTGCCATCGGCACCGGCCTTGGCATCCTTTTGGCAGTCGGTATCGTGCACAGCCGCGTCATGGATATGTCAGTGATGCCCTGGGCGATTGTCAGCCAGACCATCCCGATCATTGCATTGGCGCCGATGATCATCGTGGTGCTCTATTCGATCGGGGTGCAGGGGATCATTCCCAAGGCGGTGATCTCTGCCTACCTCAGTTTCTTCCCTGTCGTTGTCGGCATGGTGAAGGGGCTGCGGGCGCCGGATTCGATGCAGCTGGATCTGCTGAAAACCTATAGCGCGTCGACCTCCCAGGGGTTCTGGAAATTGCGGCTGCCGTCCTCGATGCCGTATCTGTTTGCCTCGCTGAAGATCGGTATTGCCGCCTCGCTGGTGGGCGCCATCGTGGGTGAGCTGCCGACTGGCGCGGTTGCGGGTCTTGGCGCGCGGCTCTTGGCGGGCAGCTACTATGGGCAGACCGTGCAGATCTGGTCGGCACTGTTTGCGGCTGCCATCCTGGCGGCGGCGCTGGTGGCGCTGCTGGGGCTGATTGAAAAGCTGGTGCTGAACCGGATGGGGGTGCGGGCATGATTGAGCGTTGGAAGGAGGGCTCTGCCCTCGCCGCTGCGCGGCTCACCCGGGGTATTTGGCCCAGAAAGAAGCAGGAGGGTGCGTCATGGTGATGGTTATCCTTGCTATTCTCGTCTGGTGTCTGGGCTGGTGGCTGAACAGCCGCCTGGCCAACAGCCCGGCGGCGGCGACACGCGGAGTTCAATTGCTGGTGCCTGCGATCTTTGGCGTCACCGTGCTGGTGGTCTGGGAGCTGCTGGTGCGCGGGCTGGAAGTGTCGCTGGTGATCCTGCCTGCGCCTTCCGTGATTGCTGAACGCTTTGCCTCCAGCATTCCGATCCTCTGGGAAGACTTTGCCCAGACCATCCTGAAAGGCGCGCTTGGCGGCTATGTGATCGGTTGCGGCGCGGCGTTTCTGACGGCGATCCTGGTGGACCGCAGCGATTTCCTGCGCCGCGGGCTTTTGCCGGTGGGGAACTTCGTGGCGGCGCTGCCGATTGTCGGCACCGCGCCGATCCTGGTGATGTGGTTCGGATTCGACTGGCACTCCAAGGCCGCGGTGGTTGTGGTCATGGTGTTCTTCCCGATGCTGGTGAACACCGTGGCGGGCCTGCGCGAGACCGACCAGATGCAGCGCGACCTGATGCAGACCTATGCCGCCGGCTACTGGCAGAGTTTCTTCAAATTGCGGCTGCCGGCAGCACTGCCCTTTGTCTTCAATGGCCTCAAGATCTCTACCACCCTGGCGCTGATCGGCGCGATTGTGGCGGAGTTCTTCGGCTCGCCCACCGTTGGCATGGGCTTCCGGATCTCCACCAGCGTCGGCCAGCTGGCGCTGGACATGGTCTGGGCCGAGATCGTGGTGGCAGCGCTTGCAGGCTCGGCCTTCTACGGGTTGGTGGCGCTGATCGAGAAGAGCTTTACCTTCTGGCATCCGTCACAAAGAGGTTGAGCAGGCACAGCACATACGGGAAAGTGAAAAACAAATAACACCAACAGGTAAAATCAAAACCAATAGGGAGAACTTACCAATGAAGCACATTATGACAGCAGCGGCATTTGCTCTGGGGGCAGCAGGCGCAGCCCAGGCGGCGGATGATGTGACGCTGCAGCTGAAATGGGTGACACAGGCACAGTTCGCAGGCTACTACGTGGCGCTGGACAAGGGGTTCTATGAGGAAGAGGACCTGAACGTCACCATCCTGCCGGGCGGCCCGGATATTGCACCGACCCAGGTGATTGCCGGCGGCGGTGCCGATGTGACGGTGGAATGGATGCCGGCCGCGCTGGCCGCGCGCGAGAAAGGCCTGCCGCTGGTCAATATCGCCCAGCCGTTCAAATCCTCCGGCATGATGCTGACCTGCTGGAAGGACACCGGCATTGCGGCGCCGGCTGACCTGGCCAACCGGACCCTTGGCGTCTGGTTCTTCGGCAATGAGTTCCCCTTCATGAGCTGGATGAGCCAGCTGGGCATCTCCACCGAAGGCAAGAGCGACAGCGGTGTGGAAGTGCTGAAGCAAGGCTTCAACGTCGACCCGCTGCTGCAGCGTCAGGCCGACTGCATTTCGACCATGACCTACAATGAGTACTGGCAGGTCATCGACGCCGGTGTAGGCGCGGATGAGCTGATCACCTTCAAGTATGAGGACCAGGGCGTCGCAACGCTGGAGGACGGTCTTTATGTGCTGGAGGACAAGCTGAGCGACCCGGAATTCACCGGCAAGATGGAACGCTTTGTGCGCGCTTCCATGAAGGGCTGGAAATACGCCGAGGAGCATCCGGACGAGGCGGCGGAGATCGTGCTCGACAACGACGCCTCCGGCGCCCAGACCGAAACCCACCAGAAACGTATGATGGGTGAGATTGCCAAGCTGACTGCAGGCAGCAACGGCGCGCTGGACCCCGCGGACTACGAACGCACGGTGGCTACCCTGATGGGCGGCGGTTCCGATCCGGTGATCACCAAGTCCCCGGAGGGCGCTTGGACCCATGCCATCACTGATGCGGCCCTTAAATAAGCCGCTGCACCCGTAAGTTGAGCGGAAGATGCCGCCGGAGAAGAGCTCTTCGGCGGCATTTTTGCCTAAATTTTAAGCAGATTTGTTAAAAAAGCAAAAAATTGCCTTCTCTTTTTAAACACAAGTCTGAGATGAGTTTTTTTGTGTTAGCCTTCCCCTATGGGAGAGATGCGGGCTCATATCCCTGAAGGTCAAAAGCAAGCGGGACATCCGCCGAAATACCTTTGCCTTTGCCCTCAGCAGGATCATACAGGATGCCATTCACGGCATGCGGCGCAGGCGCGGAGCGTTCTGCGCGACGTGTCCAGCCGCAGCAGCAGGCTGCCTCTGATGGACCTTTGCCAAGAGGCGCATGCACGCAAGCTGGAAAGCGGCCGGGCGCAGGTTCTGGTGCTCTATGAGACGGAACCCGCCGGGCTGGCCGCGGCAGAGGCCCGGCTGAACGATGTGATCCCGGTGTCGCTCTGCTGCCTGACCAGAATTGGCCATGCGGATCTGCTGCATGCGCTGGCCAGCGGTTTTGATGTCATCCACTTGCAGACCTGTCCCAGACCCTCTGTCCGGCAAGCGCAGGACAATGAGGTTGAGCTGGTCCGGGAACTTGGCGGGCTGGGGCGGATCATGCTGTTTGATAGGGAGACTGCCCTGGAGCGGCGGCTTGCGGCCGGTATCCTGCCCTTTCCCTCGGTCGCGCCGGAGATCCTGGCAGTTGGCAGCCGCCGGGACACCGCCCGCGCCAGTGCTGCGGCCCTGTTGCCGCCGGCCATTGACCATATCGGGCTGCCGGACAAGGCGCCTTACGGAACGGTCAGTCTGGATGAAAGCCTGTGCAACAAGTGCAGCAGCTGTGTCTGGGTCTGCCCGTCGGATGCGCTGGGGCTCACTGAAAACGGCGGTGAACTGAGCCTTGTGGAATCGCTTTGCTCGCAATGCGGCCTGTGCATCACGATCTGCCCGCAACGGGCGCTGCACATGGAGGCCGGCATGGATTTGTCCGCCTCGGCGGTGCTGCCGCAGCTTCTGACCCGCTGGGAGGGCAGCAGCCGCGGGGAACCGGAAGAGGCCGGCGGGCTGCAGAACTAGGCGGCAAGCAGCCAGGCTTTCCCGGCCTTTTCGCCGGAGTCGTCAGGTTTGTTCCAGAAATCCGCCGTACTGGCCGCGTTTGAAGATCAGCCCCTTGCCCGGACGGGTGGTGACACTTGCGACCTCGCCGATCACGATGGTGTGGTCGCCTGCCGGATGGGCTGCAAATTCGCAGCAGTCAAAGCGCGCCAGAACCCCCTCCAGCGCTGGAGCACCCAAGGCGTTCGGCTGCCAGGCGGCGGCACTGAAATCTTCGCCGTTGGCGGCGAAATGCTTGGCCAGGCCCAGTTGGTCCTCGGCCATCACATGAATGGCGAAGTTTGCGGCTGAAACAAAGGCATCATGGCGCAGTGACGCCCGCGCCGGGCACCACAGCAAAAGCGGCGGCTCCAGAGAAACAGACGTGAAGCTGTTGACGGTAATGGCCAGAGGGCCGCGCTCGGTCTGCGTGGTGACGACGGTCACCCCGGTGCCGAAGCTGCCAAGCGCATCGCGGTAGGCCCGGGCGGTATCGGGCCCGGGAATAAAGCTGGTTTCGGCCATGTCGCGCGCCTTTTGTTCGTTCCGGGCAGTGACCTGCCACGCATGGAAACGATTGTCTACCTAGTTCATGTCCTCAATGAGGCGGCCATGCTTGCGGGTTTCCTTCAGAACAGCCCCAAAGGTCGAAAGACCGCGCGCTTCCAGCATGGGCAGCATCTTGCAGAAGACTTCGGCAGTGGCGCGGGCGTCTCCCATGGCGGTGTGGCGCAGGGCCGGGGGGATGGTGACCCCCAGCCGTTCGCAGAGCGCATCCAGCGTGTGATTCTGCGAGGCGCCGAACAGCACAGCGCTCAGCAGTACGGTGTCGAGGACAGGCTGCTCCCAGCTGACACCGGCCTGCTTGGCGTGCCGGTGCAGAAAAGCCATGTCAAACGGCGCGTTATGGGCAACAATCACCGCATCCGAGGCAAAGCGGTGGAACTCCCGCGCCGCCTCGGCAATGGCCGGGGCGCCTTGCACCATGGCGTCCGTCACCCCATGCACCCGGGTCGAGGCGGCCGGGATCGGAAGTCCCGGATCCACCAGCGTCTCGAACTGCTCTTCCTCGATGATCCGGCCCCGCACCACCCGCAGGGCGCCGATTTGCACGATTTCGTCCTTGTGCGGCAACAGCCCCGTGGTCTCCGTGTCAAATACGGCGTAGCTGAAGCTGGACAGCGCGCGGTCATCCTCTGGCGGCGCCCCGCTGTTCAGCAAAGCAAAGTCATAGACCAGAGGCCGCGGCTCGTCTGGGGCAAGCCCTGCGTGGGTGCCTTCGAACAGGATGATGTAGCCCGGCGCGCCGCCCAGCGGTTTCAGCCGCAGATCAAACACCTGGGTGCCGCTGAGGCTTTTAACTTCGGCCTGCACCTCCTTGCCGCTGCGCGCCATCCGGCCGTAAGCCGCCTCAAGCCCGTTCATGTCCAGGTAGCCGGACAGGGGTGCATTCAGCCGGGGCGGGGCCTCCTGCGCCAGCACCGAGGCGGCCTGCCCGTCGTAAAGCACAATTTGATGCGACGGGCTGGCCATGACGGTGGCGATGGGGATGTCGGTCAGCAGTGCCGCCAGGCGGGTTTTCTCCGCCTCCAGATGCTCGGTTTCGCGGGCGATGGCTTCGGCAGCCCCCAGCGCGCTTTCCCCCAGCTGGCCCGCCAGCCCTTCCGCCGCAGCAGCCAGGTCGCCCAGATAGCGGGCGCCATGGGTGTCCATCTTGCCGGTCACCCCGGCATGGGCGCGGGCCCGCATATCGGCGGCCAGCCGCTCGATCGGCTTGGCGACGTTTTCATCAAACAGCAGCCAAACCCCGGCGCAGAGGCCGAGAATGGCAAATGTGCTCAGCAGTCCGGAAAACAAAAACGCATCTGAAAGCCCCGGCTGCCCCGCGCGGTTGTAGCCCAGCCACAGCGCGCCGCCGGTCACCGCAATGCCGCCAAGCGCCAGCAGGCAGAAGAAAAGGAAAATCCGCAAACGCAGGCTGAGCCGGGTAAGCATCGCTATCCTCCGCAAACAGTGGCCAGGATCGCATCACCGGCGCCCGGTTCAATCCAGTTCAGCCCCTCCGGCAGCCCGCCGCTGAACTCCGCGGTGCCGGAAGACAGCGCCCGCCGCCCGGCACTGCAGTCAAGCCAGACTGGCAGTTTGGTCACGGCAGCCCAACGGCCGAAGAAGTAGATATCGGCCAGATGTATCTGCGGGTGGTCCGCGTGGCTTTTCATCGTGGCCGTGTCGACAGCTGCAAAGCGGTCGATGTAAGGCACGGCATAGGTCCAGGGACGGTAGAAACTGCGGTTCTCCACCGTCTCCGTCACTGTCAGCCCCTCGGGCAATGCTGCGACGGTGCGGGAATACCAGCCGTACTCCGACGCAATTGTCACGCCGATCATAGCCAGCCCCGCCGCCACCGGCGCCATCCAGCGCGGAAGCCGGCCCTTGAGTGTCCGGTTCAGCAGCATTACCACGCCTGCGGCAGCCATGCCCGCAAAGATCACCGCAATAAGTTCCAGAAACATCCGATCTCCCCGAAGGCCTCAAGCCTCTTCTTCTTTGTCCAAATACTCCCGCCGGAGGCTCCCGCACTGGCGGCCGGCGCTGCCCTCAGCCCAGCATACCTTTGCCGTGCCCAACCGCCGATTGCATTGTTTTTACCACAACAAAGGCGTCGCGCAGATGACTTCGCTCAAAGTCCGACAGGCTGGAGGGCGCCAGGTAATTGTCCGGTGCCTGACCGGCTCGGATCTGCGCTGCCTGATGCTCCAGCCGGGTCTGGGCAATCAGGTCATAGGCGTCCAGAAGGTCCTGCGCACCGGTATGGCTGAGAACACCGGACGCCTCCGCCGCTTCCAGCCGGGCGCGGGTGTTCACATCAGCCAGTTCCCCCTGCAACGCATAGATCCGGCCCAGATCCACCACCGGCACCACGCCGTTGTGCTTCATGTCCAGCGTGTTGCGGTGCTCGCCGGAACGGATGGTGGCCAGTCCGCGCAGCAATCCCAGCGGCGGCGTGTGCTTCAGCGAGTTGGAGATCATATGCGCGGTGAAAATGGAGTTTGCACGGGCGGCTGCCAGGGTTTCCCGCTGCAAATCCTCAAAAAAGGCGGCATCGCCGCCGATGGGGCGCAGGTCGAACATCACCGAGGCCAGCATCTGCGCCTCCGGGTTCGGCTTGGCGATCCAGCCGCGGAAATACTCGCGCCAGACACCCAGCGGCTGCCGCCAGCGCGGGTTGGAGGCCATCATCTCCCCGGGGCAATAGACATAGCCGCAGGTGTTGAGCCCGTCGCAGACAAAACCGGCCAGCTGCTCGAAATAGGCTTCATCCCCTGGCGCCAGCTGATCCGAGAGGATCAGGCAATTGTCCTGATCGGATACCCCTGTCTGCTCGCGCCGCCCCTGCGAGCCGCAGGCCAGCCACAGGTAGGGCACTGGCGGCGGACCGAGTTTCTCCTCGGCCAGCGCCAGCAGGCGGCGGGTGGCGGTATCGGCAATGTCGGTGATCAGACGGGTGACCACTTCGTGCCGGTTGCCGCTTGCCACCAATTGCACCAGCAGGCGGGGAATTTCGCTGGTGACCTTGGCCATATCCGCGGCCGTGTCCGCGCTGGCGATGGCCGAGACCATCTCGCCGGAACTCACGGCCTGGAACCGGGTCAGGTCTGTCTGGGTCACAATCCCCACCAGCTTGCCGCCTTCGGTCACCGGGATATGGCCGATGCCGTGCTCCATCATCATGTGCAGAACGTCAGAGCCGATGGCGGAGGGTGCCAGCGTCAGCGGCTCGGGGGTCATCACGTTGCAGACCGGGGTGGAGATGGGCTTGCCTGCTGCCAGGATTTTGCCGGTCAGGTCGCGGGTGGTGAGGATGCCCTGCAGGCGGTCTCCATCGGTGACGCAGACCGAGGAGATGAAATGGTTGCGCATCAGCTGCGCCGCGCTTTGGCAGGTGAGGGTGCCTGCGCAGGTGACCGGGTCGCGTGCCATGATGGCTTCGACGCGGGTGGTGGCCAGGCTGCTGCCTTCGCGGCTGCCGGGGCGTCGGCGGTCGAAGAATTTTGCGATCTGTGCATGCTCTGCCATCAGGGCATGGAAGTCGGCTTTGGGCAGCAAGAGCAGCAGGGTGTCTGCGGTTGCCTGGGCCGAGGTCACCGCACGGCCGCTGCGGGTCAGCCCGCGCTCGCCAAAGGAATTGCGGGGGCCGAGGATCGAAACTAGGATGCCGTTCTCATCGGTCACCTCGACTTCGCCGGAATGGACCAGATAAAGCCCCTCCAGTTCCTCGTTCAGCGCGTAGACCGGATCACCGGCTGCAGCCTGGATCTGGCGGAACTTCGGGGCAAGGGCGTTCAGCAGCGCAGGCTCCAGGCTGTCGTAGGGATGCACCGAGGACAGGAAGCGGATCAGGCCGGTTTCATCAAGGGACATGGCGGCACCTTTGAAATCAGAAAAATGGTCCCGCCAGCGAAAGTGCCGGACGGGACCATCAGGGAGGTGGCGGGCCGCCAGAGGGCGGCCCGCCCAGGGGAGGTTAGTGGTCCTGTGCGGCGCCGGCACCGCGCGGGATGCGGACGCTTTCCACCAGCTCTTCGATCTCGGCGGGGATGGCTTCGCTCGACTTGGAGACGAAGTAGGCCACCGCAAAGTTCACCATCGCACCGATCGCACCGAAGGAGGTGGATTTGACGGTGCCCAGCAGCGGGTCTGCGTCGGTGAAGGAGTTGGTGCCCGGGATGAACAGCCAGCCCTTGTGCAGGAAGATGTAGATCAGGGTGACGATCAGGCCTGCCAGCATGCCGGCCACGGCGCCCTTGTTGTTCACCTTGGTGAAGATGCCCATCATCAGCGCCGGGAAGATCGAGGCGGCTGCCAGGCCAAAGGCCAGCGCCACGGTCTGTGCGGCAAAGCCCGGCGGGTTCAGGCCCAGGTAGGTTGCCACCGCGATGGCCACGGCCATGGCGATACGGGCTGACAGCAGTTCGCCTTTTTCCGAGATGTTCGGGTTGATCGAGCCCTTGATCAGGTCGTGCGACACGGCTGAGGAGATCGCCAGCAGCAAACCCGCCGCAGTGGACAGTGCTGCCGCCAGGCCGCCAGCCGCCACCAGGCCGATCACCCAGCCCGGAAGGTTGGCAATCTCAGGGTTGGCCAGCACCAGGATGTCGCGGTTGAACTTGGTCAGCTCATTGCCGGCCCAGCCGTTGGCTGCTGCGGTTTCCTGCAGATCGGGGTTCTTGTCGTTGTAGTACTGGATCGCACCGTCGCCGTTCTTGTCTTCCCAGGCCAGCAGTCCGGTTTTCTGCCAGGTGGCCATCCAGTCGTACTGCGGATCGTTTTCGATCTGCTGCACGGTCACGGCGCCGCCTTCGATGCCGCCATTGGGCCACATCATCTCGGTGATGTTCAGACGGGCCATGGCGCCAACAGCCGGAGCTGTCAGGTACAGCAGGGCGATGAACACCAGGGTCCAGCCGGCCGACCAGCGGGCGTCAGCCACGCGCGGCACGGTGAAGAAACGCATGATCACGTGGGGCAGGCCCGCGGTGCCGATCATCAGCGACAGGGTGAACAGAACCATGTTGAAGGTATCAGCGTGATGCAGCGTGTACTCCTTGAAGCCCAGCTCAGTCACAATCGCGTCCAGCTTGGCCAGGAGCGGCTCGCCAGAGGCAGCGTGGTCGCCGAACAGGCCCAGGGCCGGGACCGGGTTGCCGGTCAGCTGCAGCGAGATGAAGATCGCCGGGATGGTGTAGGCGGTGATCAGAACGCAGTACTGGGCCACCTGGGTGTAGGTCACGCCCTTCATGCCTCCGAACACCGCGTAGGCGAACACAACACAGGCACCGATCAACAGCCCCGCGGTGTTGGAGACCTCGAGGAAGCGGCCAAAGGCCACGCCCACACCGGTCATCTGGCCGATCACGTAGGTGGTCGAAGCAACGATCAGGCAGATCACAGCCACCACCCGCGCGGTCGGGGAATAGAAACGGTCGCCGATGAACTCGGACACGGTGTACTTGCCGAATTTGCGCAGGTAGGGCGCCAGCAGCAGCGCCAGCAGCACATAGCCGCCGGTCCAGCCCATCAGGAAGGTGGAGTTGTCATAGCCGGTAAAGGCGATGAGGCCCGCCATCGAAATGAAAGACGCCGCCGACATCCAGTCAGCCGCGGTGGCCATGCCGTTGGTGACGGGGTGAACGCCCCGGCCGGCCGCATAGAACTCAGAAGTGGAACCCGCACGGGCCCAGATTGCGATGCCGATGTAAAGCGCAAAGGAGGCGCCCACAAACAGCAGGTTGATGGTAAACTGGTCCATCTTATTCTTCCTCCACGCCGTATTCACGGTCCAGCTTGTTCATGCGGACCGCGTAGAAAAAGATCAGCCCCAGGAACACCAGGATCGAGCCTTGCTGGGCGAACCAGAAGCCCAGATCGCTGCCGCCGACCTGGATGCCCGAAAGCAGCGGGCGCAGCAGGATGCCAAAGCCGAATGAAACAACAGCCCAGATCACCAGGCTGACAATGATGATGCGCACGTTGGCCGCCCAATAGCCCTTATCGGCTTCGGCGGCCTTTGCGGCGTTTGTGGTTTGATCCGCCATGGCGGCTCCTCCTTCTTCCTCCATGCCTGCCTATGCGGTTCACCAGGCAGACTCTCTCCGTTTGCCTGCCTCCGGGTTCACGGGCGTGCAGGCATGACTCCGCCGGTCCGCCAAGGCGGTGCCGTCGGGTATTCCAATGTCCGGGAGACGGGGTCCTGCGGTTTTGGCGCAGGCCCCGTTTCTTGTTGGTTAGCTGGTGGCCTCGGTCACGATGGCCGCCATGTCCTGGGCGATATCAGAGATTTCGCCCATGGCATTTGTTGTCTTCAGTACGTCCTTGCCGCCGTAGTAGGTGATCAGCGGCGCGGTCTGCGCGTGATAGGCCTCCAGCCGGCTGGCAACGGTTTCGGCGTTGTCATCGGCGCGGCGCTTCATCTCGGTGCTGCCGCATTTGTCGCATTTGCCAGCCTCGGCGGGCTGTTTGAAGCTGTCGTGGTAGCCTTCGCCGCAGCCTCCGCAGGTGTAGCGGCCGGAGATGCGCTCGACCATGGCGGCGTCGTCCACCTCCAGGCTGATCGCAGCGTTGATCTTCTGGCTGGTCTCCGCCAGCAGATCGTCCAATGCCTCGGCCTGCACGGTGGTGCGGGGGAAGCCGTCGAGGATCACGCCCTTGGTGCAATCCGGCTCTGCCAGGCGGTCGCGCAGGATGTTGATCACGATCTCGTCGCTGACCAGCTGGCCTGCTTCCATCACCGCCTTGGCGGCAAGGCCCGCAGGTGTGCCAGCGGCAACCGCCTCGCGGAGCAGATCGCCGGTTGACAGCTGCACATAGCCGAATTTTTCCTCCAGCATCCGCGCTTGGGTGCCTTTGCCGGCGCCCGGAGGCCCCAGCAGGATCAGCACGGCGGGACGGGTGAGTACTGCCATATTCATCAGTCAATCACCCCTTGTTCGCGCGGTTTTCGATCAGGTCTTCGACCACCGACGGATCGGCGAGGGTCGAGGTGTCGCCCAAGCTGCCGAAATCGTTCTCGGCGATCTTGCGCAGGATGCGGCGCATGATCTTGCCCGAACGGGTTTTCGGCAGGCCCGGCGCCCATTGGATCACGTCCGGCGAGGCGATCGGGCCGATCTCGGTGCGGACCCAGGTGCGCAGTTCCTTGCGCAATTCCTCGGACGGCTCCCGGTCGTTCATCAGGGTTACATAGCAGTAGATGCCCTGGCCCTTGATCTCATGCGGGTAGCCGACCACGGCGGCCTCGGCCACGGCAGCATGCGCCACCAGCGCGCTTTCGACCTCGGCGGTGCCCATGCGGTGGCCTGAGACGTTGATTACGTCGTCGACGCGGCCGGTGATCCAGTAATCGCCATCCTCGTCGCGGCGGCAGCCGTCGCCGGTGAAGTAGTAACCCTTGTAGTCCGAGAAATAGGTTTTCTCGAACCGCTCATGGTCGCCCCAGACGGTGCGCATCTGGCCCGGCCAGCTGTCCTTGATGCACAGGACGCCTTCAACACCGTTGCCCTCGATCTCGACACCGGATTGCGGGTCGAGAACCACCGGCTGGATGCCGAAGAAGGGCTTCATCGCAGCACCCGGTTTCATCGCATGGGCGCCCGGCAGCGGGGTCATCAGATGGCCGCCGGTCTCGGTCTGCCACCAGGTGTCGACGATCGGGCATTTGCCCTTGCCGACAACCTCGTTGTACCAGGTCCAGGCTTCCGGGTTGATCGGCTCGCCCACGGTGCCCAGGGTGCGCAATGCGGACAGGTCGCATTTCTCGACAAATTCCGGACCCTGGCCCATCAGCGCGCGGATGGCGGTGGGGGCGGTGTAGAACTGGTTCACCTTGTGCTTTTCGCAGACCTGCCAGAAGCGGGAGGCATCGGGGTAGGTCGGCACGCCCTCGAACATCAGCGTGGTGGCGCCATTGGCCAGGGGCCCGTAGACGATATAGCTATGGCCGGTCACCCAGCCCACGTCGGCGGTGCACCAATAGATGTCGCCGTCATGGTAATCAAAGGTGATCTCATGGGTCATCGCGGCATAGGTGATATAGCCGCCGGTGGTGTGCACCACGCCCTTGGGCTGGCCGGTGGAGCCCGAGGTGTAGAGGATGAACAGCGGATCCTCGGCGTTCATCTCTGCCGGCGCGCAGTAGTCATCCGCTTCCAGCGCCATCTCGTTGTAGTCGTGGTCGCGCCCGTCCACCCAGGTGGTCTGGCCGCCGGTGCGCTTGACCACCAGGCATTTCACCGTGTCCTTGGTGTGCAGCAGAGCGGCGTCGGCGTTGGATTTCAGCGGCGTGTTGCGGCCGCCGCGCGGCGCCTCGTCCGCGGTGATCAGCACCTTGGCGTCGCAGCCGTTGATCCGGGCCGCCAGCGCGTCAGGGGAGAAGCCGGCAAAGACAATGGAATGAATGGCGCCGATGCGGGCGCAGGCCAGCATGGCATAGGCCGCTTCGGGGATCATCGGCAGATAAATCACCACCCGGTCGCCCTTGCGCACGCCCATCGACTCCAGGATGTTGGCCATCCGGCAGGTGCGGCGGTGCAGCTCCTTATAGGAGATATGCTGCGCCTCATCCTCGGGGCTGTCCGGCTCCCAGATGATCGCGGTCTGATCGCCGCGGGTTTCCAGGTGGCGGTCGATGCAGTTGGCGGAAACGTTCAGAGTGCCGTCGCCGTACCAGTTGATCGAGACATTGCCGAAGTTATAGTTCACGTCCTTCACCTGGGTGAAGGGCTTGATCCAGTCGATGCGCTTGCCCTGTTCGCCCCAGAATGCTTCCGGATCGGACAGAGAGGCGTCATACATCTCCTGGTATTTCGCGGCATTGACATGCGCACGGGCAACGGTTTCGTCGGATGGCGGATAGACAGCGTCTGCGTGCAGCGCGTTCATGCGGTTTCCTCCCAGAAATTATATTGGCAAGACAAACGACAACGCTGTGCCGCGGCTGTCAAACCGTTTCCTCCTGCGACCCGATAATAGAGCAGGCTGAAAATTTGTGAATAACTGACGGGTTTTTAAGCATTTGCTTGTGAACGAATTTCCCTGGTGTGTAACTTTCTGTAAATTTTTTGCCGATTTCAATTTTCAGAATACGGAAAAACAGAGGCTTGCATGTAAACGTATTTACAGCAGCTTTACGGGGGCTGACGGGACCGCATGGCGCCGGGCAGGTGCCGTTTGCGGAAACATGCAGATTCCGCACTGCGGCATATTGTGACACCTGCCGCTTAAACAGGAGCGCAAGACCTGCGGCTGCGCGCCAGGCGCGAGTCGCTGCGTAACCTTTCCGCCCTGGGGGTTGGCAGCACGCGGGCAAGCCGTTAGCCTGACGCGCAAGCGCCCGCCAGTGGCACCCGCCACAGCGGAAAAGGGCGCAATTCGGGAGAGTTACATCATGAATAAATTTCTGACTGCCGCCATTGCGGCAACTGCAGGCGTTGCACTGGCAGGCGAGGCTGCGGCCACCGAGTGGAACGTGTCCCTCTGGGGCAAGCGCCGCGCCTTTACCGAGCATGTGGAGAAGCTGGCTGAGCTGGTCTCTGAGAAAACCGGCGGCGAGTTCACCCTGAACATCAGCTATGGCGGCCTTAGCAAGAACAAGGAAAACCTCGACGGCATCTCCATCGGCGCCTTCGAGATGGCACAGTTCTGCGCGGGCTACCACCGCGACAAGAACCCCTCGATCACCGTGCTGGAGCTGCCGTTCCTGGGTGTGAACACGCTGGAGGAAGAAGTGGCGGTGGCCAATGCGGTCTATGCGCATCCGGCGGTGCAGGCGGATCTGGCGCGCTGGAATGCCAAGCTGCTGATGACCTCGCCGATGCCGCAGTATAATATCGTTGGTACTGGCGAGCCGCGCGATGAACTGGCTGAGTTCAAGGATATGCGGGTGCGCGCCACCGGCGGTATCGGCAAGGCGTTCTCAGCCGTGGGTGCGGTGCCGACATCTGTGACCGCAACCGAGGCCTATAACGCGATGGAATCGGGCGTGGTCGATACCGTGGCCTTTGCCCAGCACGCGCATCTGGCCTTTGGCACCATCAACCGTGCCGACTGGTGGACCGCAAACCTGAACCCCGGCACCGTGAACTGCCCGGTGGTCGTCAACACGGATGCCTATGATGCCCTCAGCGATGCTGAGCGCGAGGCTCTGGACAGCTCGATTGCGGAGGCGATTGATCACTATCTGGCCAACTACGGCGAGCTGCTGGCGAAATGGGACAGCGTTCTGGCCGAGAAGGGCGTGGAGAAAGTGACCATTTCCGACGACCAGCTGGCCGAGTTCCGCAAAGTGGCCGCCGACCCGATCCGCGCCCAGTGGATCGAGGACATGTCCGCCCAGGGCCTGCCCGCACAGGAGCTGTATGATCTGGTTCAAAAAACACTGAGCGATCACCGCTCGGGCAGCTGAGCCTGATTTGACGCTGAAGGGGCCGGGCTTGATCAGTTCCGGCCCCTTCTGTCTTTGACCAACGGAAAGATGGGGGCAGGGCATGGCGGCAGGTGCAGCAGTCCTGGAAGACGGCAGCCTGATCAGCAGGCTGGACCGGGGTTTATTGAAGGCGGAACGCCTGCTGGCGCTTTTGAGCGGATTGGCAGTGTTCTCGCTGATGATCTTGGCGGTGATCTCGGTTGGCGGACGCAACGCGGCCAATGCGCCGCTGCCAGGCTATGTCGACTGGATCGAGCAGATCATGCCGCTGATCGCCTTCATGGGCATTGCCTTCGTGCAGCGCGACGGCGCCCACATCCGCATGGATATCTTCATCGGCGCCCTGAAGGGCCGGGCGCTCTGGCTGTTTGAACTGATCTCTGTCCTCTTGATCTTCCTGCTGATCACCGCGCTGGTTTGGGGCAGCTGGTCGCATTTCCTGCGCTCCTTCGACTTTGCCGCGCCGCTGTGGAGCCGCGACAGCTCGATCGATATCGGCTTGCCTATCTGGCCTGCCAAGCTGCTGGTGCCCGTGGCCTTTGCCGTGCTTGGGCTGCGGCTGCTGCTGCAAGTCTGGGGCTATGGCCGCGCCTTTGTGCTGGGGCTGGAGGCGCCAGTTGCGGTGCCGCTGATCCAGAGTGCAGCTGAACAGGCGGCCGCAGAGGCTGAGCAGCTGGAAGGCCACGACAGCAATGGCAGCAGGCAGGGGTAGGACGCATGGAACCCATTGAAATCGGCCTGTGGGTCACGGGCGGCCTTCTGCTGATGGTGGTGCTGGGCATGCGGGTGGCCTTTGCGGCAGGCCTTGCAGGCCTCATCGGCCTCATTTGGATATTCTGGGCCAAGTTCGGCTATGACCCGGCGCGGTTTGGCAAGGCGCTGACCGTCTCCGTCAAGATCGCAGGCCAGGTACCGCACTCCAAGGTCTCAAGCCAGGCGCTCAGCCTTATTCCGACCTTCATCCTGATCGGCTATCTCGCCTATTACGCAGGCCTCACCCGGGCGCTGTTTGAGGCAGCAAAACGCTGGATTGCGTGGCTGCCGGGCGGGCTGGCGGTCTCCACTGTCTTTGCCACTGCAGGTTTTGCCGCCGTGTCCGGCGCCTCTGTGGCCACCTCCGCCGTCTTTGCCCGTATCGCCATCCCCGAGATGCTGAAGATCGGTTACAATAAGCAATTCGCGGCCGGCGTGGTGGCTGCAGGCGGCACACTGGCCTCGCTGATCCCGCCCTCGGCGATCCTGGTGATTTACGCCATCATTGTTGAGCAGGACGTGGGCAAGCTCTTGCTGGCAGGCTTCATCCCCGGTGCGTTCTCGGCTGTGATCTACGGGCTGCTGATCGTTGGTATCGCAGTGATCTTCAAATCCGTCGGTCCGCCAGTGAAGGGGTTCACATGGGGCCAGCGGTTTGCCTCCTTGCCCGGTGCGCTGCCGATAATCTTTGTCGTCGTGATCATCATCTGCTTTGTCTACAACCCCTTTGGCGGCGACGCCTGGGGGACGCCAACCGAGGGCGGCGCCTTGGGGGCCTTTGTGGTTTTCTGCATGGCCGTTTTCAAAGGCATGAAATGGGCGGAACTGAAATCCGCGCTTCTGGAAACCGCCAAGCTCACGGTGATGATCTTCACCATCATCTGGGGCGTGCTGATCTATGTGCGGTTCCTAGGTTTTGCAGATCTCCCGGGGGCATTCTCGGATTGGATCACCTCGCTGGAGATGAGCCCGATGCTGATCCTGATCTGCATCCTTCTGGCCTATGCGGTTTTGGGGATGTTCATGGACGCGATCGGCATGCTGCTCTTGACGCTGCCGGTCGTCTATCCCGCCGTGATGGCGCTTAATGGCGGCGATAGCGTCGCGGCGGCCGACAGTGCCTTCGGCATGAGCGGCACCATGTGTGCGATCTGGTTCGGTATCCTGGTGGTGAAAATGGCCGAGTTCTGCCTGATCACCCCGCCCATCGGCCTCAACTGCTTTGTGGTGGCGGGCGTGCGCGATGATCTGTCCGTGCAGGATGTGTTCCGCGGCGTGACCCCGTTCTTCATTGCAGATGGCGTGACCATTGCGCTTCTGGTCGCCTTCCCGGGGATCGTTCTCTACCTGCCGTCCTTGGCCGGGTAGCGGGGTGGGAAGGGCGTATAGGCCTTGCCAAGGCAGATCCGCTTGGCAGGCGCGCGCGCAGGGCCTATATGGCGCGGCATGAAAGATTTTGCCCCCTTGCACCAAGCCGCGCGCCTGTCCGTTGCGCCGATGATGGATTGGACCGACCGGAACTGCCGCTATCTGCACCGGCTGCTGAGCCGGGAGACGCTGCTGTACACCGAGATGGTCACCGCGCCGGCCCTGGTGCGGGGCGGGGCGCTGCATCTTCTGGATTTCAATGAAGAAGAGCATCCGGTTGCCCTGCAACTGGGCGGCTCCGACCCGGCAGAGCTGGCAGAGGCGGCGCGTTTGGGCGCGCTGGCGGGGTATGACGAGATCAACCTCAACTGCGGCTGCCCCAGCGACCGGGTGCAATCCGGTGCCTTTGGCGCGGTGCTGATGCAGACGCCGGAGCTGGTGGCGGATTGCGTGGCTGCCATGCGCGAGGCGGTTGAAGTTGAGGTCACAGTCAAATGCCGCATCGGCGTGGATGAGCAGGAGCCGGAAGAGGTGCTTCCGGATTTCCTGGAGAAAATCCGTGCGGCGGGCTGCCGGCGCGTGACCATCCATGCCCGCAAAGCCTGGCTGCAGGGGCTGTCGCCCAAGGAAAACCGGGACATCCCGCCGCTGGATTATGATCTGGTGCATCGGATGAAGGCGGCGTTTCCGGATCTGCATATCTCGATCAACGGCGGCATTGCCACGCTGGCAGAGGCGAAGGCGCATCTGGACCGGGGCCTTGACGGTGTGATGGTGGGCCGTGCGGCCTATCACCAGCCCGCGGATGTCCTTTGTGCTGCGGACCCGGAGATTTATGGCACCGGTGCCGCCAGCGACCCGGTTGCCGCGGTTCAGAAGATGCTGCCGTACATCGAGGCGCGGCTGAGTGAAGGCGCCAAACTCAATCAGATCACCCGGCATATGCTGGGGCTGTTTGCCGGCAAGCCGGGAGCGCGGCAATGGCGGCGCAGCCTGTCCGAGGGGGCGTGCCGCGCGGGGGCAGGGCCGGAGCTGGTGGAACAGGCCCTGGCGCAGGTGGCGGGGCAGGCGGCGGCCTGACGCAGCGGCCTCACACGCAATTGCCTTGTGCTGGCCTGCGGCGGCGGCTAACCCTTTGCCGGCAAAGCCAAGCCACGAGGTGCCCCGCATGACTGATCCCGCTGTGACAGCCGCCCTGTGGCCGGAGCCAGCCCTGCTGATGCAGATGGCCGGGCTGCTGGTTGTGATCGGCGCTTTTGCCGGCGTGCTGGCGGGCCTCCTGGGGGTTGGCGGCGGCATCGTGCTGGTGCCGGCCTTTTTCTATGCTTTCCAGACGCTGGGCTATGGCGGCGATCAGCTGATGCAGATCTGCCTGGCAACCTCGCTGGCGACAATCATCGTGACCTCTGTGCGCTCTGTCATGAGCCACAACAAGAAGGGGGCGGTTGACTGGGAAATCCTGCGCAGCTGGGGCATTGGCATTGCCTTTGGCGCCATCATCGGCGTGCTGGCGGCTTCCTCTTTGCGTTCCACGGTGTTGCAAGGTGTGTTCGGCATCCTGGCGCTGGTTATCGGGTTTTACCTGGGGCTGGGCAGGTCCGAATGGCGGCTTGCCGAAGCCATGCCCAAGGGCGGAAAACGTGCCGCGCTCTCGCCTTCGGTTGGCTTCCTGTCGGTGCTGATGGGCATTGGCGGCGGCAGCTTCGGGGTGCCGCTGATGACCTTGCACGGGGTGGCAGTGCACCGGGCGGTGGCAACTGCTGCGGGCTTTGGCGTGATCATTGCGGTGCCCTCAGTCGCGGGCTTTCTGCTGCTGGATATCGATCCGGCCACTCGGCCGCCGTTCACCATCGGCGCGGTCAACCTGGTGGCGTTTTTCATTGTGATTGCCATGACTCTGATCACTGCGCCTTACGGCGTGAAGCTGGCCCATGCGATGGACCCCAAGCCGCTGAAACGGGTTTTCGGCGCGTTCCTGGTGCTGGTGGCGCTCAATATGCTGCGTAAAGCGCTGGGATACTAAGAAAATGAACAAGCAGTTCGAACGGTTTCAGGACAAAGGCTGGGTTCGCTTTGCCCATGATCCGAAGATCGCGGAATGGGCGGCGGATGCGCTGCAGCATGGGATCCGGTCGCTGGACGATCCGGCCTGCGCCGAGTGGTTCCAATGCGAGCGCACCTGGTTCATCGGCGTCGATGCTTTGCCGAATGATGCAACGGGCCGCTTGCCCGAAGGGCCGCCGCTGGCCGGGGCGCCAGTGGACTTCATCACCCGAAATCTTGGCCCGGTCCCGGAGCTGCACCGGGCGCAGGTGTCCTCGGTCTTCCCCGGCTATCCGCGTCCGCGCCCAGGTGAGGGCGAGGCCGCCTTCCGCTACCGTATCAAACGCGATGCGGCGCATGTGGACGGGGTGAAAATGTACGGCGAGCACCGCCGCCGCAAGGTGGAGGAGCCGCATGCCTGGGTGCTGGGGATCCCTCTGAATGAAAGCAGCCCGGATGCCTCGCCTCTGGTGATCTGGGAGGGCAGCCACCGCATCATGCGCCGCGCCTTTGCCGCCGCATTCGAGGGCGTGCCGCAGTCGGACTGGGCGGATGTGGATGTGACCGATGCCTATACGGCGGCCCGCGCCGAAGTGTTCGAGACCTGCCCGCGGATCATGGTGCACGCCAAGCCCGGCGAGTCCTATCTGATGCATCGCCTCTGCCTGCACGGGGTTGCGCCCTGGGGTGAGGGCGCATCAGCACCGGAAGAAGGGCGTATGATCGCCTATTTCCGACCGGAGCTGGCGGAATGGACCAAAGGCTGGCTGGCGGAGGGATAGGCTGAAACAGAGCCGGGCCAGGCCCGTCCTCGGGTGGGCGTTTCAGCTGGGTATGTTTGGCAGTTTGTTTTTCCTGCCACTGTGACATTGAACCACTGAGCGGTGCTTGCAAAAGAGCCCGCCCATTTTGTCGTAGGCAAACCTTCGGTTTGGCGGGGCGGGCGGGCTCTGCCTGGCGGCGCTACGCGCCTTGTTCCGGGCTAAGGTACGTCTAACGGCCGGTCCATTTTAGTGTTGTTAATAGGGGCCGGGGCAAGCAAGTAAACGTTAGTTGCCCTGGAGCCGGAGCTTAAATGGGTGTTCAGTCGCGCTTTTTCGAGTTGAAAACAAAAATCCGTGCGAAATCCATAGCCCCGAAAAACACCAGAACCGAGAGAATAGAAACATCTTTCCCGGATAGTCCCACGTCCTTTTCCCACATGAGCCATGTTAGAAAGACCAAAAGCACGCAGGAAATCCAGAAGTAAATTGGTCTGTCTTTGAACTTCTTTCTCATTCGTACTCTCGAAATCTCTTCGGATAAATAACTGTGCTCATTACTAATCCGGCAAACCGCCCGGAACAAGCAGCAGGCGCCTTGCAAACGGCTGTCCGTACCGGAGGGCTGGCGCTTTGGTAAGGGTCGTGCAGCCCGGCGGCCTGGGATGTGGTTTGCAGGGAAAAACTGCCACTTCCCCCGGTCGAGGCGCTAGCCCGCGGGCAGGTGCTTGCCCTCTGCGGATAGGTCTGTACTTCCGCCCCAATGTTTCGCGCGCGAAACAAAAGGTCAGCGCCTATTCCGCATGATTTACAGAGCCTTACCCAGCCGTGCGCCGCGTTAGCTGCGCTTTAATCTTGCGCCGCGGCCGCCGCGGCGCTTGACCAGTTTGCTGGCGCGGGCAGGGAGGTCGTTCATGATGCCGGCGCGCTCGTCATTGGTCATCTTGGACCAGTCGCGGATCTCGTCGATGGAGCGGTAGCAGCCGGTGCAGATGCGCGCCTCGGGGTGGACGACGCAGATCTTGATGCAGGGGGACTGGATCTCGTCCCGTTTCCAAACGTCGTCAGTCATCATTCACCCGTTCTTCAAATGCCGCATCCGGTCCAGTGCGCCTTGGAGAATATAGGAAGCCGCAACGTGGTCGATAACCTCTGCGCGGCGTTTGCGTGTCGTATCTGCTTCAAGAAGCGCTTTTTCTGCCGCCACGGTGCTGAGGCGCTCGTCCCAGAAACCGATCGGCAGATCGGTGAGCCGGGCGAGGTTGCGGGCAAAGGCGCGGGTGGATTGGCAGCGGGGGCCTTCAGACCCGTCCATATTGCGGGGCAGGCCCAGCAGGATGCCGCTGATGTCGCGTTCCTTTTGGATCTCCAGAAGCCGTGCGGCATCCAGGGTGAATTTCTTACGCCTCACGGTTTCCAAGGGTGTCGCCACGGCACCGATGCGGTCGGAGACGGCAACGCCGATAGTCTTGGTGCCCAGGTCCAGCCCCATCAGCGCGTTCATCGGCGGCAGGGCAGCGGCGAAGTCTTCGAAAGCGTCGTGGATCATTCTGCAAGTCCTGCCTGGGCGGCGATGGTGTCGATCAGGGCGAGCGACTCTGCGTCGGCAGAGAAGACATTGCGCGCCTCGTCATAGATGGTGCGGGCCCGGTCGGTGTCGCCCAGAACCGAAAGGGCGCCGATCAGGCGGGCCCATTCTTCGGCGCTGCCGCCCTCGGATGCCAGACGGTCCGACAGGCGGGTGACCATGCCGCGGATCATCTCCTGCTGTTCCTCGGGCGAGAGCTCAGCTGCGCCTTCCATTTCCTCAGCGCTGGGGCCGGGCAGGGCGGGAGCGGTGCCGCCGCCGGGGGTGATCGGGTTGTGCTGGACGCCGGCGCGGAAGGCCATTTCCTCGATCTGGCCCTGGATGCCTTGGATCCACGGCGCCTCCGCCGGGCCTGCGCGCAGGGCTGCGGCCCATTCACGGTAGGCGAGATCCGGGCGGCCGATCTGGCCCAGCATCAGGCCCCAGTAGTACCGCGCGGGGCCGTGCGCGGGGTCAATTGCGAGGGCCTTTTGCAGGTCGGTCTGGGCTTCCGGGGAGACGTAGCCGCCGGTCGCCATGATCCGAAGCTCGGCCAGTTCGGTGAAATCGCGGGCGTTGACCTGGCCTTCTGCCAGGCGGATGTAGTTTTCCTTGGCTTGATAGGCAGCCTGGAAATTGCCGAGGTTGGCCTCGTGCTGGGCCAGCAGGGCCTGGCCCTGGGGATCATCTTCCCGTTCACCCGCGGTTTTGCGCAGTTGTTCGACCAGCTGGAGGTAGCCTTCTTCCACCTGCGGTTTGGGCAGCGCCGGCACTTCGGCTTCTGCCTCGGATTGCGAGGGGCGGTTTTCGGCGCGCTCGCCGGCCAGACGGATTCGGTCCTCAAGACCAAAGTCGCCGTAGCCCGGTGCGCCAAGCTGCCAGTAAAGGCCAAGAGTGCCGCCGATCACCAGCAGCGCTGTCACGCCGGCAAAGACCAAAGACACGCTTTGCGGCTGGGCCGGGCCTGTCTTGCGCTTTTGCAGCTGGGCGTCGGCGGCCAGGATGCGGCGGGAAATCTCGGTGCGGATGCGCTCGGCGTCGGCCTCGACAATGACGCCGCGGGCCAGGTCCTTGTCCACTTCGCGCAGCTGCTGGCGGTAGACGCGCAGGTCGTAGGCCGCCGCGGGTTCGCCTTGCTCGCGGGCGCGGATGATGATCATTGCCAGCAGCAGGGCAGCTGAAAACGCGATGAATGCGGTGACTATCCAGAAAACCATAGTGTCTCCGTAGTTTGGATTTCATCTATATGCGGGGCGGGCTGAACAAAAGGGCCAAACTGCCGCGCCGGCGCGCGGCATGCCGCAATGCGTCATTAAGATATGTCGCAATAACGCAGAAAGGGGACGATAAACGGCACGGGTCAGTCATGCGTTTAGGGCATACCCGCTACCAGACACGAACCATCGGATTCGCTCATGAAACGCTATTCAGTCTTTGCTGTTGCGCGGGAAGCCCTGCGCTATCACACCGGATGGGAGCGCGCCTGGCGCTCGCCGGAACCCAAACGCCACTACGATGTCGTCATCGTGGGTGCGGGCGGGCATGGCCTCGCCACTGCCTACTACCTGGGTAAAAACTTCGGCATCACCAATGTCGCAATTATCGAGAAAGGCTGGCTTGGCGGCGGCAACACCGGCCGGAACACCACCATCATCCGCTCGAACTACCTGCAGGATCCTTCGGCTGCGATCTATGAAAAGGCGCGCAGCCTCTATGAGACCATGTCGCAGGACCTGAACTACAACGTGATGTTCAGCCCGCGCGGCGTGATCATGCTGGCCCAGACCGAGCATGAGATCCGCGGCTACAAGCGCACCGCGCATGCCAACCAGCAGCAAGGTGTGCAGACCGAGTGGATTACCCCGGAGCGCGTCAAGGAGCTGGTGCCGATCATCAACCTGCACGGCCCCCGTTACCCCGTGCTGGGCGGCTTGTGGCAGGAACGCGGCGGCACCGCTCGCCATGATGCTGTGGCCTGGGGCTATGCGCGTGCGTGCTCCGACATGGGCATGGACATCATCCAGAAGTGCGAAGTCACCGGTGTGCGCACCGAGAACGGCCGCACCGTGGGTGTCGACACCACCAAAGGCCCGATCGACTGCGACAAGATCGGCATGATCGTTGCCGGCAACGCGTCTGTTCTGTCGGAAATGGCGGGCTTCCGTCTGCCGATGGAATCCGTGGCCCTGCAGGCGATGGTCTCCGAGCCGATCAAACCCTGCATGGACGTGGTTGTGATGGCCAACACCGTGCACGGCTACATGTCCCAGTCCGATAAGGGCGAGATGGTCATCGGCGGCGGCACCGACGGCTTCAACAACTACACCCAGCGCGGCAGCTTCCACCATATCGAGGAAACCGTGCGCGCCCTGGTCGAAACCTTCCCGATGGTCAGCCGCCTGAAGATGCTGCGCCAGTGGGGCGGCATCGTGGATGTGACCGGCGACCGCTCGCCGATCATCTCCAAGACCCCGGTTCAGAACTGCTTCATCAACTGCGGCTGGGGCACCGGCGGCTTTAAGTCGATCCCGGGTTCGGGCTGGGCGATGGCAGAGCTGATGGCCACCGGCCACTCGCCGCTGACCGAGGAGTTCTCGATCAACCGCTTCAAAGAAGGCAAGTTCATCGACGAGAGCGTCGCCGCAGGGGTTGCTCACTGATGAGTGGTGCCGAAGCTGGCCGTTTTCAGGCTATGCACATTGAATTGCTCCAGGACGGCAGAACGCGTTTTTCGCAGATTGCCGTCCCGCTCAGCAAGGGATGGGATGCAGGGCGCAAGGCCAGCTTTGAAACGAACACACTGGGATTTGAGTACATCCCGGAAAATGACGAGGTGGCGGTCTATGCCACTTTCAATGATGGCTCCGACGAGGTCCGCATGTCCCGTGCTGACTTTCTGGAGGAGCTCAGTAAACACACTGGCGGAGATGCAAAATGCTGATCCTTGAATGTCCCTACTGCGGCGTCAAAGCCGAAGAAACCGAACTGGCCGCGGGCGGCGAAGCGCATCTGAAGCGCTTTGGCCCCGGCTCCTCGGATGATGAGTTCCATGACTACCTGTTCATGCGCGAAAACCCCAAAGGCGTTCACTTTGAACGCTGGCGCCATGCCAATGGCTGCGGCAAGTGGTTCCATGCCGCGCGCTGCACCATGACGCTGGAGGTCTTTGGCACCTACACGGCCCAGACCTCGGTGCCGACGCAGGAGATCCAGGACAAGATCGCTGCCAAACGCCCGGGCTGGACCTGGCGTGAATTTGCGGACGGGAAGAAATGATCCTCCGCCTGACTGAAACACCCGCTTTTCTTTTGAAAGGTCTGAGCACATGAGCACGCGTCTCGCCAATCAGGGCCGGCTGATCGACCGCTCCAAACAGATCGACTTCACCTTCAACGGCAAGTCCATGAAGGGCTATGCCGGCGATACCCTGGCATCCGCACTGCTGGCCAACGGCCAGGTGATGATGGGCCGGTCGTTCAAATACCACCGTCCGCGCGGCGTTGTGGCGTCGGGGTCGGAAGAGCCCAATGCGCTGATGCAGCTGGGCGTGGGCGACCGTTACGAGCCGAACCAGCGCGCCACCACCACCGAGCTGTTCTCGGGGCTGACTGCGCAGTCGCAGAACCACTGGCCGAGCCTGGAGTTCGACGTCCTGTCGGTGAACAACAAGCTGTCGCGCTTCCTGACGGCCGGTTTCTACTACAAGATGTTCATCCATCCGCGTCCGCTGTGGAAGCACGTCTACGAGCCGATCATCCGGAAGTCCGCCGGTCTGGGCGCAGCCCCCGACAAGGAACTGAAGGACGCCGACACCTACGAGCACTTCTACTTCTTTGCAGATGTGCTGGTCATCGGCGGCGGTGTTGCCGGCCTGCAGGCGGCCAAGGCGGCTGCGGCAACCGGCGCCAAGGTTCTGGTGCTGGAGCAGAACAGCCACTGGGGCGGCCGTGCGCCGGTCGACGGCGGCACCATTGACGGTGAAGCGCCGGATGCCTGGATCGAAAAGACTCTGGAAGAACTGCGCGGCATGGACAATGTCACCCTGCGCGACCGCTGCATGGGCTCCGGCGTCTATGACCACGGCTATGCCCTGGGCTATGAGCGCCTGACCGACCACGTGCCGGGCCAGGGCGGCCCGCGCCACCGTCTGTGGCGGATCCGCGCGACCCGCATCGTCACCGCAACCGGTGCGATCGAGCGTCCGCTGTCCTTTGCAGGCAACGATGTTCCCGGCGTCATGCTGGCAGCCTCGATGCGCGACTATGTGGTCAACTGGGGCATCAACCCGGGCCAGAAAGTCGTGGTTGCCACCAACAACGACGACGCCTACCGCACCGCGCTGGTGCTGCATGACGCAGGCGTCGAAGTGGTCCGCGTGGTCGACACCCGCGAAACCGGCGGCGGCGCGCTGATGGAAGCGGTCCGCGAAAAGGGCATCCGCGTTGAGTTGGGCCGTGCCATCGCCAAGGTTAAGGACGGCAAATGCGTGACCGAGGTCTCCATTTGCGCCCAGAACGGCGAAGGCGGCGCGCGTGAAACCGTGCAAGCCGACGCAGTTGCCATGTCCGGCGGCTGGTCGCCGGTGGTGCACCTGTGGTCCCACTGCGGCGGCAAGCTGATCTGGGACGAGAAGAACGCCAACTTCCGCCCCGATGCTTCCCGTCCGCCGCTGGGCCATGACGGAACCGGCTTTGTGGTTCCCGCCGGTGCCGCAAACGGCGAATTCGGCCTGGGCGCGCTGCTGGAAGACGCAGCGGCAGCTGGTTCCAAGGCAGCTGAAGAGGCTGGCTTCCCGGCGAAAACCGTGGCGGCTGCCAAAGGCGAGTCCGAGGCGGAAGTGCAGATGGAAGCGGTCTGGCTGATGCCGGCTAAGGCGGACATCAAGCTGCGCATGAAGTCCTGGCTGGACTATCAGAACGACGTGAAAGTGTCGGACGTGCAGCTGGCGGCCCGCGAAGGCTATGAAAGCGTCGAACACACCAAGCGTTACACCACGCTGGGCATGGCGACCGACCAGGGCAAGCTGTCCAACATCAACGGCCTGGCCATTCTGGCCGACAGCCTGAACTCGGAAATCCCGCAGGTGGGCACCACCACCTTCCGCCCGCCTTACCACCCGATCTCGCTGGGCGCGATCGCCGGTGAGGCACGGGCCGAGATCTTCCAGCCGGTGCGCAAGACACCGATCGCCGACTGGATGGACCGGAACGGCGCGGATTGGGAACCGGTTGGCCAGTGGCGCCGTCCGTTTGCCATTACCCGCCCGGGCGAGGACCGTCATGCCGCGGTGAACCGCGAGGTGAAAAACACCCGCGAGAACCTCGGCCTGCTGGATGCCTCGACCCTCGGCAAGCTGGTGGTCAAGGGCCCCGACGCAGGCAAGTTCCTGGACATGATGTACACCAACATGATGTCGACGCTGAAAATCGGCAAATGCCGCTATGGCCTGATGTGCACCGAGAACGGCTTCCTGATGGACGACGGTGTGGTTGCCCGCATCGACGAGGACACCTGGCTGTGCCACACCACCACCGGCGGTGCCGAGCGCATCCACGGCTGGATGGAAGAATGGCTGCAGACCGAATGGTGGGACTGGAAAGTCTATGTTGCCAACGTGACCGAGCAGTACGCGCAGGTTGCTGTGGTCGGCCCCAACGCCCGCAAGGTGCTGGAAAAGCTGAACGCGGCTGCAGGCGGCGGCATGGATGTCTCGAAAGAGGCGCTGCCCTTCATGGAATGGCGTGACGGCAAGATCGGCGGGTTTGACGCCCGTGCTTACCGGATCTCCTTCTCGGGCGAGCTGTCTTATGAGATCGCGGTTGCGGCCTCAGAAGGCCAGGCGTTCTGGGATGCGCTGTATGAGGCAGGCAAGGAATTCGGCGTCATGCCTTACGGCACCGAGACCCTGCACATCCTGCGGGCCGAGAAGGGCTTCATCATGATCGGCGACGAGACCGATGGCACCGTGATCCCGCAGGATCTGGGTCTGCATTGGGCGCTTTCGAAGAAGAAGGAAGACTATTTGGGCAAACGCGCGCAAGCCCGTTCCCACATGGTTGATCCGGAGCGCTGGCAGCTGGTTGGCCTGGAAACCGTCGACGGTTCCGTGCTGCCCGACGGCGCCTATGCGGTGGGTGAAGGCGTCAACGCCAACGGCCAGCGCAATATGATCGGCCGGGTCACCTCGACCTACTTCTCCGCCACCCTGAACAAGGGCATCGCCATGGGCCTGGTCAAGCACGGTCCCAAGCGGATGGGCGAAGTGATCGAATTCCCGGGCACCGACGGCAAGACCTACAAAGCCAAGATCGTTGACCCGGTCTTCTACGACAAGGAAGGGGAAAAGCAGAATGTCTAAGGCTGTTTCCGTACTGAATGGCGCCCAGTATACCGGGATCGCCAAAGTCGAGGACGCGGGCCTGCAGGGCATGATCACCCTGCGCGGCGATCTGGGTTCCAAAGCGCTGAAGGCGGCTGTCAAAGCCGCCACCGGCGCCGAGGTTCCGGCTCAGGGCTCTGTCAATGTTGCCAAAAACGGCGCTGTCGCCTGGATGTCCACTGACGAGCTGCTGCTTCTGGTGCCTTACGAGGACGCGGTTGCCAAAACCGCTGAAGTGGCTGAGGCACTGAAGGGCGAGCACGCGCTGGCGGTGAACGTTTCCGACGCCCGTGCCTTCTTCCGCCTGTCCGGTGAAGGCGCGCGCGAAGTGCTGGGCAAAGTGAGCCCGGTGGACTTTGACGCCGCAGCCTTTGTGCCCGGCCAGTTCCGCCGCTCGCGCCTGGCTCAGGTGGCCGGCGCCTTCTGGCTGAACGAGGACGGAAGCTTCTACATCGTGTGCTTCCGTTCGGTTGGCGAGTATGTGTTCAAGCTGCTGAGCACCGCCGCCCACCCGCAGTCGAAAGTCGGTGTTTACTAAACCCTGACTTGAAGTTAGCTGTTTGAACGCCCCTTGCTGCGCAGGGGGCGTTTTTTTTGTGAATTGAACCTGGGCTGCCTGCCAGGCGGGCAGAATAGAGAATATCATGACAAGAACATTTGCAGCATAGCTGAGCGCAGCATCTCTTGCGATTGGAGCGCAGGCCGCGCAGGCAAAAGAAACATTCGTTTGCGACGTGACAACATATGCGCCGCTGCTTGAGCAGTGGATCCCTGAGACCATTACGGTTGAGTTCGGGGACAGCCGGGCCACGGCGAAGGTTCACGACCGGTTGATCGGCAAACGCTACGGCGGGCAAATAAACGTAACTGTGAAACCTCGCTCTGCTGCAACAGTGAAGCTTTTCTGGACACTGGAAGACGTCCCGCGCTGGAAGAACACCCATCGTGGCAATGTGTTTTACGAGGCAATGTTTAACTTCAAGAAGAACAAGCTGTTCATGGATGTGCTGTTCCCGGGAATGCACGGGCCTGAACCGCGCGGTATCGGCAAGTGCAAACTGACGGACACCTGATGCAGCTCAGTAATTGGTCAAAAAATCAGAACCGGATGAAGTACAAGCTTGAATTGAACCGGGCCAGGTGAAATTCTCTGATTTCGAATAAAGCAGCCGTGGGCTGCCATTAATCAATAGCGAGCTGGCTTTCTCCAGCTGGAAGCGCAGAATTTTTTTGCGGAATGAGGTGAGCTAAAGAATGCGGAAGATACTAAAAACTCTGGCTTCAGTTGCGGCTTTTGCGATTGGAGCCTCTGCCGCGCAAGCAAAAGAAACATTCATCTGCGATATGACGCCTTACACGACAATCGGCTGGATATCCCCCAAAGTTGCCGTGATCATGGGCGACGGCCGTGAGGGCGCGCATGTGTATGACGGCATCATTCATGAGGTCTATGGCGAACCCATCGCTGCGTCTGTCAGCCAGCGCAACGCGCGGATCTTCGAACTGACCTGGACGGTGAACAATGTTCCTTTGTCCAATGGCGTCCATACGATCGACGGCCATTTCAGAGCGCTGTTCAACGTAAAGAAAAAGAAGCTGCACATGAGTGTCTTGTACAACGGCATGGATGTGGCACAGCCGCGCGGAATCGGGGAATGCAGTCTTAGCGAAGGCTAAGGGCTGTCGTCTGCCGGACCGGACTTTAACCGCCCCGGTCCGGTCGTCCCAAGGGGCAGGCAACTGCTTTGCTTCGGCGCTGCGAGCCCGGAATATGACACGGGTGTTTAATAAAATTGTCACTCGCTTTTTGCTTGTGACGCCATGGCGCGTCATTTACGGTGGCTGAAAGACATCCGGAGCGCCGCAATTTCCGCTGGAACAGACTCTGGAAAACGACCTTTGCAGTGATTGCAACAGATTGATTTTTAGCCGTTTCCCGGTTCGGGGCGCGGCCGTGTGAGAGGGTTTTGGGGGGCATCTGATGAGTGTGCCGAACTGCGGGGCGCTGGCATTGGTTTTAACGCTTGCCGGCACGGGCGCGCTGGCAGGAACCAGCTATAGCTGCGACCTGAAACCGCTCTCCGGGGCGTCTTGGATCCCGGCCCGGATCACCGTTCATTTCTCTGAGGATTTTTCGACGGCTGATGTAGAAGATGCAGCCTTTGGCGTGTCTGCTCCCGCCAGGGTGGTGAAACGCAGCGCCACATCTTATGGGCTTAGCTGGTCGCTGCCCGGGCTGGCGGTTTCCCCCGGCGAAAGCCGGGCTGAGCCGCGGTTCCGGGCGGTGCTGAACACGGCCAACCGGAAAATGAGCATTCAGTCGGTGCTGACCGCTGCGGATGCCCAGCTGCCGCGCGGTTCAGGAAGCTGCCGAATGCAGCGTACCATGTCGCAGCTGGCGCGGATCGACGCAGGCTGATAGGGATGGGGCGGCCAGAACGGCTAGAGGGCAATTAGCTCTTGCACTGGGCGACTGCTTATTACATCAAAACGTTGATATAGAACGACGGAAATAACTCATGAAGCGTATTTTTCTGGCGGCATCCCTGGTGCTGTCCTCCGTGACCGCAGCATTTGCCGGCGACGGCACAACTACATTTGATTGCGATATCAAAGTGTTTACAAACAATGGCTGGATTGCGCCCCGGATCATAGTTTCGCTCGACAGCCAGGAACAGGTTGTCGAAGTATACGATGGCATCATTCACACGGTGTATGGTGAGCCGATTGCCGGGAAAGTAACGCCGCGCAGCGAAAAGGCAGTTGATTTGGCCTGGTATGTCGACGGCATCCCTGTCGGCAATGTGAACACGACTGCAAAAGCGCAGTATTACGGGGTTCTGAACAAGCAGACCCAGACACTGTCAGTCCGCGCGCATCTAGCAGAGTTCCGCAACGCTCCGCGCGGGCGCGGCAAATGCAAGGTGACACAAGGGATAACCACAGGGGCGAGCGCCGACGTTTCGCAGACGCGAGTCGCAAATAGAGCGTTATCGTCAAAACAGATATGAAAAAGAAAGACGCATATTGTTGAAACTTGTTTTCCCGATCTTAGGGGTGTCTTTGCTACTGACGGCTGGGTTGGCAGAAAAAAGCCGGGCTGCAGAGCTTGGTGAGGTTTTCAACTGCAAGATTGACACTTACGGATACGGCAACTGGGTGCCCCGCAAGACTTCCCTGACGTTTCTAGACAGTTTTGAAAACGTCGAGGTCTCTGATCCCTATATCTGGGAAAGCGAAGGCGGCCCGGTGGTGGTCCCGGTGAAGCAGCGAAGAAATGGAATGCTGAGGTTTAGATGGCGGCTGAACCTGCCGACCTCTAGTGGACGAAGGACTGCAGCTTCCTACCGGGCAGATTTTGATCCGGAATCGGGCAAAGGCCGAATTCATGCGGCCGTGGCCGTGTTTTCGGATACCCGGCAAGGCGGCCACATCATCTGTGGTCAGTCAGTATCCGGAAAGCGGAAACGGTAATCATCGGATCTGACCCAAGGCAGAAAAAGCGGCTGGCTCTCTGCCGAACCGGACTTTCCGGAATGGTTGAAATATGCACATAGACCTTGTGCGGATTTGCTGTCTTGGCCCTTGACCTGATAGCGCACACACAGCATGTATCTGCGCAGGAACGCAAACTTATTTCACAGGGGGCCCAAATGGCTTTTGAACTTCCCGATCTTCCTTATGCACATGACGCTCTGGCTGCCAAAGGCATGTCGGCCGAGACCCTGGAATACCACCACGACCTGCACCACAAGGCCTATGTCGACAACGGCAACAAGCTGATCGCCGGCACCGAGTGGGAAGGCAAATCGCTGGAAGAGATCATCACCGGCACATACGACGCCAGCGCGGTTGCCCAGAACGGCATCTTCAACAACATCTCCCAGCTGTGGAACCACAACCAGTTCTGGGAAATGATGGGCCCGGGCGAGAGCGCGATGCCGGGTGAGCTGGAGAAGGCCCTGGTGGAATCCTTCGGCTCGGTTGACGAATTCAAGTCGCAGTTCTCCGCTGCAGGCGCGGGCCAGTTCGGCTCCGGCTGGGCTTGGCTGGTCAAGAACGCAGACGGCTCGCTGGCCGTGACCAAGACCGAAAACGGCGTGAACCCGCTGTGCTTTGGCCAGACCGCACTGCTGGGCTGCGACGTGTGGGAGCACTCCTACTACATCGATTTCCGCAACAAGCGCCCGGCTTACCTGACCAACTTCCTGGACAACCTGGTGAACTGGGAGAACGTCGCTTCGCGGATGTAATCCTGGGATCATGGAATTTGAAACGCCCGGCCGTTTGGCCGGGCGTTTTGCATTTCAGAGGCGGTTTTTCAAAGTCCCGCATTGGGCGTCGATCTTGTCGAGCTGGGCCTGTTTCTCGGCGTCTGTCAGGAAAGAGCCGGCAAAGGAATTTCTGGCCAGCGTCACGATCTCCTGTTCGCTCAGGTCCAGATGCTGGTGCACGGCGCGGTAGTTGTCATTCAGGTAGCCGCCGAAATAGGAAGGGTCATCCGAGTTCACGGTGACCAGAAGGCCCGCGTCCAAGGCCTTTTTTACCGGACTGGCAGACAGGGAGGGGATGCCCTTCAGCCGCCAGTTGGAGATCGGGCACATGGTGAGCGGGGTCTGCTGCTCTGCCAGGCGGCGGGTTACGGCAGGGTCGTCCAGTGCATGGTTGCCGTGGTCGACCCGGTCGATTTTCAGGATATCCAGTGCTTCGCGGACGTTTTCGGCAGTGCCTTCCTCTCCAACATGGGCAACCGGGGTGAAGCCTTCGTTGCGGGCAGCCTCGAACACGCGGGCGAACTTGGCGGGCGGATGGCCCTGTTCGGTGCTGTCGAGCCCGACACCAAAGATATGGTCCTTGTGCTTGCAGGCGCAGGAAAGGGCGTCAAAGGCCTCGTCCTCGGGCAGATGGCGCAGGAAGCACATGATCAGCTTGGAAGTGATGCCCATCTCCTTGCGGGCATCCTCCAGCGCGGAAGTGATGCCGCCGAGTACGGTTTCAAAGGCGACGCCGCGGCCGGTATGCGCCTGTGGGTCAAAGAACATCTCGACATGTGTCAGGCCGTCGGCCTGGACCCGCAGAAGGTAGGCCCAGGTGAGGTCGTAGAAGTCCTGCTCGGTCAGCAGCACCGACATGCCCTGGTAGTAGAGGTCAAGAAAGTCCTGCAGGCAGTTGAAATCATATGCTTTGCGAATTTCTTCGACATCTTTGTAAGGCAGCTCAACCTTGTTACGCCTGGCAAGCGCCAGCATCATTTCAGGTTCCAGGGTGCCTTCGATGTGCAGATGCAGTTCGGCTTTGGGCAGGGTGTCGATCAGGGCATTGGCGAGGGCGGTCATGGCAGCTCCTTTTATCTTTCTGGAAAGATATAAAGCGGAATTGCCTTTCTGGAAAGGTAAATCTACGGTGACGGCAGGAGGGCCTATGACTGACGCATATCCTGTACAAGACCTGCTGGACCGGATCGGGGCGCATTGGCCGGAGGCGGCCTGTGCGCAATCCCGGATGGCAATTGCGCTGATCCGGATTGGAGAGCTGATCCGGGCCCGCACTGACCAGGTGCTGGCGGAATTCAACCTGACCCCCGCCGCCTTTGAGGTTTTGGTGACGCTGAGAGCCTACGAACCGCCGCGGCAAATGACGCCGACAGAGCTGTACCGGTCGGCGCTGCTGACTTCGGGCGGAATGACCAAGGTGCTGATTGAATTGGAGCGGCGCGGCGCGGTGGAGCGGGTGCCGAACCCGCAGGACGGGCGCAGCCGGATTGTCCGGATGACCGGGGCCGGGCAGGTGCTGGCCGAGCAGGTAATGGACAAGGTGGGCGAGGTGGACAAGAGCCACTTCCAGGCGCTGGCCGCCGGGGATCTGGATGCGGTGCACAATCAGGTCTTACGCCTGGCGGCGGTGGTTGAGCGGGCCAGGGATTAACGCGCCTTTCCAATGGGGCAGGCACGATTGAGGCTTGCAACCGGCCCGCGCGGCGCTCATGCGTTGGCGGGGAGGGCAGTCCATGAATGAGTCGGCCAAAGGCATCCTGGCAATGATTGCAGCCTGCGTGGTCTGGGGGCTGTCCGGGATCTATTACAAGGCGCTGTCGCATGTGCCGCCCGAACAGGTGCTGTCGCACCGTGTGCTGTGGTCCTTCCTGTTTTTTGCAGGAGTTTTGCTGGCCCAGGGGCGGATTGATGCCTTGATTGCTGCCCTGAGCAGCTGGCGCCATGCCTTGCTTCTGATCTGTGCGACCGCGATGATCTCTCTCAACTGGTTTGTATTCATCTCGTCAGTACAGACGGGGCATGCAACTGAGGCGAGCCTCGGCTACTACATCTTTCCGCTGCTCAGCGTGCTTCTGGGGCGGCTGGTCTTTGGCGAGTTGCTGACCCGCGCGCAGGGCGCGGCCATTGGGCTGGCCGCATTGGCGGTTGCGGTTCTGGCCTTTGGGCTGGGAGTTGCGCCCTGGATTGCGCTGGTCCTTGGCGTGAGCTTTGCCCTTTATGGCGTCGCCAAGAAAAAACTGCCGCTGGGGCCGGTGGTCTCGGTGACGGCAGAGGTGCTGCTGATCCTACCTGTGGCCCTGGCGGTGATCTGGACGACCGGCGGGGCCGGGTTCATGGGGGGTCCGCAGGATGCCGCCATGCTGGCGTTTTCCGGTATCCTGACCGGCCTGCCGCTGATCCTGTTCAGCTATGCAGCCAAGAGGGTGCGGCTGGGCACGGTGGGGGTGCTGCAGTATTTGAACCCGACACTGCAGTTCATGGTTGCTGTGCTGGTCTTCGCCGAACCCTTTACCCAGTGGCATGGCATCGCATTTGCCCTTATCTGGAGCGCGGTGGCGGTGTTTTCGGTCTCGGCGCTGCGTCAGGAGCGGGCGTCGCGCAGAGCGGCGATTGCGGCCACCGGCGTGTCGGCCCAGATCAGGTGATCCGCGGTCTCCTGGCCGGCAAAGCCTTCGCTGACCACTTGTGACAGCAGATCGCGCAGCTTGTCCCAGTAGCCTGCGGTGTTCAGGATCACGATCGGCTTGCCATGCAGACCCAGCTGGCGCCAGGTGAGGGCCTCGAACAGCTCGTCCAGCGAGCCTGCGCCGCCGGGCAGAACCACCACCGCATCAGCGTTCCACAGCATCACCTTCTTGCGCTCGTGCATGGTCTCGGTGACCACATAAGATGTAAGGTCGGATTTGCCGACCTCGCGCCGCTCCAGGTGGCTGGGGATCACGCCGAAGGTCTCGGCCCCGGCTGATTGCGCCGCGCGGGCAACCTCGCCCATCAGACCGACATCCCCGGCGCCATAGACCAGCCGCATGCCGTTTTCGGCGAGAAGGGCGCCGAACGCGCGCGCATCTTCGGCATAAGCGGGCTGCGCGCCGGCGCGGGATCCGCAATAGACACAGACGGATTTGATGCTCATCGGCCAGCCTTTCCGTGGAATTTCAAGGTGAAACGCAATTGGTGTTTTGACCCGTGATAGCGGGATTGCTAGGTTTGCTCAACTAAGCGGAAGGCCACATTCCGCAACTCTTGAAGGGATCGCAATGGCGGATGCATCTGGAAGCGGGGGTCTGGGGGCCCTCACACTTGGCGGTATTGCCGGAACAGCCGTGGTGCTGGGCGGCGTAGTGCTGTTTCAGCTGGGGATATTGGGCTCGGGGGAGCCGGAGCCCGGCGCGGCGGATGGCAGCCAGGGCGGCAGCCAAACTGCCGCAAATGACGGCGGGTTTACCGGTGACGGCGACGAGTCCGGGCAGCCGTTGCAAAACAACGGCTTGAGCCAGTCCGGAGAAGCAGATGCGGACATTGCCGCGGCTGCGGAGGCGCCGGAACAGCCGGAGGCGGCTGAAACTGCAAGCACGGAAGCCCAGCCGGAAGAAACCGGAGCGGCAGAAGTTGACCCGGAGGCGGAAGAACCTGCTGGGACGGACTCTGCCGCCGTGGCTGAAGAACAGACTTTAACCGGCGGAAATGAAACGGAAACAGCTCAGGATGAGGCTGCCTCAGTGGAAGCCGGGGAGCAGATTGCCCTGGCCGAAACTGCCGGAGAGACCGAAGCGGTTGCAGAGCCCGCGCTGCAGGAGCCTGAAGCCAAAGAGGACATTTTTGTTCTTGAGGCGCCGGAACTGGATCTGGTGCGGGTCGACAGCGAAGGAGCGGCGGTGATCGCTGGCCGCGCCCAGGAAGGCGTGCGGATCTCGGTGCTTCTTGACGGTGAAGTTCTGGAACAGGTTGAGGTGCCCGCCGGGGGAGAGTTTGTCTCACTGACCAATATCCCGGCAAGTGCCGAGGCCCGGGTGGTCTCGCTGCTGGCTGAACACGACGGGCAGAAAAGCACGTCAGGCGCGTCGTTTATTCTGGCGCCGGTGAGCCCGGTTGCGGCCGTGCCCGAGGAACAGCCTGCCGAAACGGCTGCGGCTGAAACAGCCGAACCGGATGCGCCAGCTGCAGCCGGAGCGGTTCAGGAAGACGTTGCTGCCGGGGCAGAACAGCCTGCTGCAGGCGAAGAACTTGCTGCCGTTTCGGAGCCTGCGGACAGCCCGGCGGCGGACCAGTCTGAAAGCACGCCCGCTGCCGTGGAGGAGAGCGCGGCCTCCGTTGAGACGGAAGCAGCAGAAGCCGTTGCCCCGTCACAGGATGCTGCGGACGCCGCCGGGGCCGAACCGGCTGCACAAGACCCGGCATTGGCTGGCGAACCTGCTGCACCGCAGCCGCAGGGGCAGGCTGTAGCTGTGCTGCGCGCGGATGCCGATGGCATCGAGG